>JBIKKX010000045.1:0-20402 GCA_044360135.1 Cyanobium sp. | reverse complement strand
ACAACTTCCCCCTCGACCTGGCCGCTGCAGAAGCCACCCCCGTGGCCCTGACCGCCCCGGCGATCGGCTGATTTCAGCCTCTAAACCCCGCAGCCTTCGGGCTGCAGGATCAGCCCCCGCTTCGGCGTGGGCTTTTTGCTGGGAACCATGGCCTGGAGCGATCAAGGGGTTCCAATCAGAGCCACAGCCATGGCTGCCGATCCATCAACGCCGATCCATCCGGGAGGGATCAAGGCAACAGGCAAGGTTTGTCCAGCCGAGGAGGCAGGGTCGCCAGATGCAGCCATCGCTACGCTTTCCTTGATCAGCCTGGCTAGAGTGAGAATCAATAAAGGAGCGGCATGACCGAATTTCTACTCGCTGCTGCCGCCCTCGGCCTGCTGGGCTACGTGATGTGGGTCGCCTTCGATTCCGATGACGACAATGGCGGCGGTGGCCTGATGTCACCGGTTCTTGTACCTGTGCCAGTGCGACGCCATCGCTGAGCACGGCAAGGCGCCAACGGTTCAGCCGATGACGTCGCCCGCCCAGCTTGGCCAGCTCAAACCAGCCCATCCGCTGTCCATCAGCTGATGGCTCAGTTATGATTGCCGATCGGCATTGGCTCCTGACCCTGTATCACCCACGCCGGCAGTCTTGTTCGGCCCGGTTTGATCTGGCAGAGCATGATTGCGGCTCTCCTGGGGCGATCATCACCGGCTGCCGCGGCTGGTCTCGCCAGCACGTCCCGCTGGCCTAGGGTCTGGGCCGTTTCTTGCTTGCCGATGGCCGCGCCGTTTGCCTGGGGTCTGTGTCTGGCCGGAGCTGTGGTGGTCTTTTCGATCGTTCCCCTCGGTGCAGCCCGCAGCAAGGCTGATTTCACCATGGCCGACATGGCTGCGCCGCGGGCGATGTTCGATCGCCTGCCCGATTGGGGCAAGCGGGCGGCCTGGTGCCACCAGAACTGCTTCGAAGCCTTCACCCTGTTCGCCCCCGCCGCCTTGCTCTGCCTGGTCGGTGGCGTCAACAACCCGGTGGCGTCGCTGGCCGCCTGGTTACACCCGGCCCTGCGCCTGCTTTACATCCCCGCCTATGTCGGCAACGTGCCGCCGCTGCGGGGCCTCTGCTGGGCCGGTGGCATGGTCTGCACCGGCATCCTTTATGTGGAAGGGCTGAAGGCGGTGCTGGGGAGCTGATCGCCTCGGTTCAGCCCTTCTCCTGCAGCCCCTTGAGCGCCGCCAGCAGGCTGGCCGGGCTCTGGGGATCCACCATCAGCACGCTGCCGGCCGGGGCGTTGCCCAGCTTCTCACCCATCGCCATCCAGTCCTTGGCCAGCAGCAGCCGCAGGCTCTCGGCCGCCGCCGGATGGGCCTCGATCACCGCCGCCAGCTCCTGGGCCGCCGCCGCCCTGGCCTGGGCCAGCAGCACCTGCTGCTTGGCCTGGGCATCGGCCTCCAGCAGCAAGGCCTCCTGCTTGGCGCGGGCATCAAGCACCAGGGCTTCGGCCCGACCCCGGGCCGCATTCACCTGGGATTCCTTCTCCCCTTCCGAGCGCAGGATCGCCGCTCGCTTCTCCCGTTCAGCGGTCATCTGTTGCTCCATCGCCTGCTGCACCCCCTGGGTGGGTTTGATGTCGCGCAGCTCCACCCGCGTCACCTTGACCCCCCAGGGATCGGTGGCCTGATCCAGTTCCTTGAGCAGCACCTCATTGACCTCACTGCGGGTGGTGAAGGTCTGATCGAGGTCGAGCTTGCCCATCTCGGCGCGGATCTGGGTGAGCACCAGATTCACCATCGCCGCCTGCAGATTATCGACGGCGTAATAGGCGCGGGCGTGCTCCAGCAGCTGCCAATAGACCACCGCATCCACCTCGATCGAGACGTTGTCGCGGGTGATGCACTGCTGCGGCGGGATGTCCAGCACCCGCTCCTTCAGCGATTCATGGCTCACCACCCGCTCCAGCCCCGGAATCACCAGCGACAGGCCGGGCGAGAGCTGGCGGTTGTATTTCCCCAGCCGTTCCACCAGCATCGAGCGGCTGCTGCTCGTCACCTTGACGCCGCTGATGCCCAAGGCCGCCAGCACGATCAGCACGGGAACGAACACGCCTTCCAATCCCAGTTCCGCTGCTGGGCTCAGCGTAGGCAGGATGGTCCGATCGCACCGCCGCCGGCCGTTCGGATGCCACCCCTGCCCCCGCTCTGGCTCGCCCTGGCCGGACTGTTGCTGATCGCCGTGCTGATCGGCCTCGACAGCGACGGCCTGCTGCTCGTCGGCGGCCTGGCGGCCCTGCTGCTGGGGCTGCTCGCCGCCGCCCAGCCCGCCCTGGCCGCCCCGCTCCAGCTGCTGCTGTTCGCCGCCCTGGTGGCCAGCGCCTACGGCCTGGTGCGGCGCTGGTCCAGGCGCCAGGGGGAGCGGGCGATCCCGCCGGCGGCCGGCGCCGAGCGGGCCGAGGTGATCGCCGCCTTCGATGCGCGGGGGGAGGGACGGGTCCGCTGGCAGGGTCAGAGCTGGGCCGCCCGCAACCTCGATCCCTCCAGGCTTCTGGTCTGCGGCAGCCCGGTGACCGTGATGGGACGCCAGGGAACCCAGCTGCAGGTGCTGCCGAGCGAGGCGGAGAGCGGAGGCTGAGGCTGGCACCACGGAGCCAACCACCAACCCGTCAGACGAAGACCCGTCAGACCATCCGTCGCGATCCCATCAGTCGAAGAACATCAGGCTGACCACCTTGCCCATGTCCTCCGCCGTGCGGCAGCTGGCCAGCAGGGTTTCGCTGTCGTGGAAGGCATAACAGATCAGCTGATCGCAGCGGCTGATGATCTCCTGGTTGCAGAGGCTGCTGGCCATCGGGAGGGGGAGATCATCGTGCTCGGGCTTTTCCACCAGATGCAGCACCCGTTCCAATTGCTCTCGTGATTCCAGCGGCTGGCGCTCCAGGCTCTGGGGAAGCAGCACGGTCAGGCGGCTGGGATCCACTTCAAGGGCACTGCGGATCACGGCCGCATTCACCCCTTGGGCGCCGGAGGTGATCAGGCTGTGGCCCTCATGCACCAGGGCCCGGGCCACCAGCTCCACCAGGTGGATGGCCACCACCGGCACATGGCGACTGCCAAGGATGGCGATGCGGCGTTTGCCCCGATCCTGGAGCATCGCCAGCTCCTGGGCCAGGGTATCGATCCGGTCCAATGCCGGAAGGTCTAGGGACCGGGTCACCCGTCGCCCGCAAGCTTCGGTTCGAAACTAGCAGCGCCGGGCCAGGCGGCTCAGGCCCGCACCGGCAAGCGCAGCCTCTCGAACAGGCGATCGAAGCGACAGTGCTCGTCCACCAGACGGATCGCATAGCCGGCCTTGACCGCTTCATGCAGATTGACGTGGCCGAAGGCCGCCTCGATCGTCTCCACCGTGGTCAGGGTGTCGTGGTCGACCTTGAGCACGGGCACCTCCAGCTCCTCGGCGCGGCTCAGCAGCTGGGGCAGCGGTTCCCCCACCCCCGTGAGGATCAGGCACTGGGTGGAGGCCTCCAGCGCCGCCAGCTGTATGTCGGTGCGATCGGCCCCGGTCACCACAGCCATGTTGCGGCGGCGGCGGAAGAATTCCATGGCCGAGTTCACATTCATCGCCCCGATCGAGAGGGTTTCAACCAGCAGATCGAGGCGATCACGGCAGCACAACACCTTGGCGTTGAGGCGGCGGCCCAGTTCCTCCACGGTCACGCTGCGGAGCAGTGGGCTGCGGGGCATCACCCCCAGCACCGGTAGCCCCAGCCGCTCCAGGGCCGGCTCCACCTCAGCCCGCAGCGCCGCCAGGCCATCGGGCTCCACACCGTTGAGCACCACACCGGCCAGCCGCTCGCCGAGCTGGTTGCGGGCCGCCAGCAGCGGTTCAACACTGCGGCTGTCGTGCCAGCCATGAACCAGCACCACAGCCGCATCCAGCTCCAGGGCCAGCTGGGGCAGGGAGAGGCCGAACAGCAACCCCTCGCTGAGGGTGCCGGGCCCCTCCAGCAGCACCAGCCGATCGGCCTCCGCTGCGATCCGCTGGCGCAGGCCGTCGAGGGCGGCGGCGGCCTCGAGGTCGCCGCTGAGCAGGCGCGCCTGGGCGGCGCCGGTCTCCAGGGTCGCCAGGGAGGGGAGCAGCTGGTCATCCGCCAGGCCCAGGGTGCTGCCCACGAAGCGGACATCCGGATCGAGGGGGAAGTCGGCCGCATCGGTGGCCAGGGGCTTGCCAAACACGATCGCCACACCCTGGCGGCTCAGCAGCCGGCCCAGACCGAGGACCACCGCCGACTTGCCACTGAAGGGTTCACTGGAGCCGATCAGCAGCGGAGTGGGCATGGCTATCGCAAAAGGGACAGCGTGGGCGCCAATCTAGGTAGCGCCCCGCCTGGAGCGCCCATCCTGGCGGAGCGCCGGCCGGCCGGCTGTTGACCACGAACCCGAACGCCGCCGACCGCCGGCCTCGCCCCGCCTGGAGCCCGATGGCCCCACCATCCCCAATCCCCGCCACCAGCCCCAGCGACGCCCCAGCGGCCGCCACAGTCCCCTGCGTGGCCATCAGCGGCGCCGGGGGCAGCCTCGGCAGGGCCCTGCTGCGCCGCTGGCACGGGCGCGGCGCCAGGTTGATCGCCCTGAGCAGCTCCGAGGCGCCGATCGTCCTCCAGGATCGCGACGGCCGGCCGATCCCCCTGCGCCAGGTGCGCTGGCAGGTGGGTCAGGAGGACGCCCTGCGGCCCCTGCTGGCGGAGGTGGATGTGTTGGTCCTGAACCATGGCGTCAACGTCCACGGCGACCGCTCCCCCGAGGCGGTGCTGCGCTCCTTGGAGGTGAATGCCCTGAGCGCCTGGCGCCTGCTGGAGCTGTTCGCCGCCGTTGCCCGGGAGCGCCCGGCCCGGCCCGGCCAGCCCCGCCCGGAGTTGTGGCTCAACACCTCGGAGGCGGAGATCCAGGCGGCGGTCAGCCCGCTCTATGAGATCAGCAAGCGGCTGATCGGACAACTGCTCAGCCTGCGCAGCCTGGATCTGGCCGCCGCGGCCGGCGGGCCGCTGCGGCTGCGGCGGCTGGTGCTGGGTCCGTTCCGCTCCGATCTCAACCCGATCGGCCTGATGGGGGCGGACTGGGTGGCGGGCCAGATCCTGCGCCAGGCCGTCGACTGGAACTGCGCCCTGGTGATCGTCACCCCCAACCCGCTCACCTACGTGCTGATGCCCCTGGCGACCCTGAGCCGCTGGACCTACATGCGCCTCACCAGCCGCTCATCCCTGGCCGGGCCAGAGATCGGCGACGGAGGGATCAGAAATCCCGATCGGTGAGGATCTCGCAGCCATCGCTGGTGACCACGATCGTGTGCTCCCACTGGGCCGAGAGGCTGCCATCCACGGTCACCACCGTCCAGCGGTCCTTGAGGGTGCGACAGGCCTTGCTGCCGGCATTGAGGATCGGCTCCACCGCCAGGGTCATGCCGGGCCGCAGGGTCACGTTGGGGAGATCACGGGTGCGGTAGTTGAACACCGAAGGCTCCTCGTGCAGGTTGCGACCGACGCCGTGGCCGGTGTAGTCCTCCACCACCGCGAAGCCATGGGCTTCGACATGGTCCTGCACGGCACCGGCCAGCTCCAGCAGGGTGCTGCCCGCCCGCACCGTGGCCAGCCCCTTCATCAGCGCCTCCTGGGCAACGCGACAGAGGGTGCGGGCCTGCTCCGGCACCCCCTCACCGACGCAGATCGTCACGCAACTGTCGCCGTGGTACCCCTCGAAGTAGGCCCCGGTGTCGATCTTCACCAGATCGCCGGCGCGGATCACCCGCTTGCCGCTCGGAATGCCATGCACCACCTCGTCGTTGATCGAGGCGCAGATGCTGGCCGGAAAGCCGTGGTAGCCCTTGAAGCTGGGGGTGGCGCCGAGCTCGCGGATCCGCTTCTCGGCATAGCGGTCGAGGTCACCGGTGCTCAAACCCGGGGCGGCCATGGCGATCACCTCGCGCAGCACCGTGGCCACGATGCGACTGGCCTGGCGCATCACGGCGATCTCACGGGCAGACTTCACCTCCACACCGCGCCGCCCCTTCTGGATGCGGGGACCAGCGTCGGTGATGCTGCCGGAGCCGCGCCCGGCCTGGGAACTGGCCAGGAGATCGGCGAAGAGGTTCATGCGCGGTCGGGCGGCGGCCGGTGGGTGCTTCAAGTTATCAATGGCGTCCGGCGATTGCCGCCGGACCGGCGGCGGCGCCCGGCGCTCCAGGCCGGAGATCCCCCCGCTCCTTCCTGCACGAGACCCGGTATACAGCTGGATCCGGCGCCATCGCGCCCCGGATCCCCTGGCGGGCCGCCCTCAGGATCCCCCACCGCTCCGCTCCGCCATGGATCCCCCGCCCGACAGCCCAGCGGCCACACCGCCCCCGGATCGCCCCAGCCCGTCCGCCAAACCGGCCCTGGCCCTGCGGCTGCGCCAGGCCCACGCCAGCCTCGCCCCCTGGGTGATCGCCCCCCTGCTTCTCACCGCCAGCACCGGCGTGGCCTACCGAGTGCTGCGGGACTGGGTGGGTCTCGGCCGCGACCAGACCCATCCCTTGATGGTGCTGCACGAGGGCGAGTGGCTGAGCCGCTGGTTCGGCTCGGGGGGGGAAACCGTCTATGTGCTACTCAACGGGCTCGGCCTGGTCTGGATGCTGGGCAGCGGCGCCGCCCTGCTGGCCCAGCGGCTGCGACGGGCCAAGCCAGGCTCGGGGAAGAGGGGGAACACCTGAACGTCTACACTCTCGGTTTGGCCAGGCGCTGGAGAGCTGGGATGGCAGCGGAAACCCCCGCACAAACTTCTGAGGAAACCCCGGTGGTGGAAACCGCCGTGGCTGAGGCAGACGACAGGGAAACACCGGAGGTCGCCCCAGGCCCCGAGGCCCCAGCAGCTGCGGCTGCGGCCGTGAAGGCCACCACGGGACGGCGGAGCGCCCGGGAGCTGCTGGACGCCTTCGAGGCGGAGCAGCTCAAGGGCAAGGACGAGATCCCGGACATCTATGTGGGCGACACCGTCAAGGTGGGAGTCCGGATCCGTGAGGGCAACAAGGAGCGGATCCAGCCCTACGAGGGCGTGGTGATCGCCATGCGCCATGGCGGTTTGAACGCGACCATCACCGTGCGTCGCATCTTCCAGGGCATCGGTGTGGAACGGGTCTTCATGGTCCACAGTCCCCAGGTCGCTTCCATCAAGGTTGAGCGGCGCGGTAAGGTGCGTCGGGCGAAGCTCTTCTACCTGCGCGACCGAGTGGGTAAAGCCACTCGCGTGAAGCAGCGCTTCGACCGCTGAGGCTTGCCTCTGCGGTCCCTGGACTCTTCGGCTCAACCGTTGCGTCCAGCCGTTCATTCCGGGGCCATCGCCTTGCGCCGTTAGTTCAGTTGGTAGAACGCAGGTCTCCAAAACCTGATGTCGGGGGTTCAAGTCCTCCACGGCGCGTTCGATGGCCCCTCTTGCAGTTTCGTGGTTCCGAACATGGAGTTGGATCTACAGCCCGGTGATGTGGTCAAGGTGCTGGAATCGGCTGCCCTTGGCTGGGTGCGGGCTCGCGTGATCCGTGTCAAATCCGGCGGTCGCGTTGTGGTTCAGAGCGATCAGGGGCGCGAATTCACAGCCCGGGGCAATCAGGTGCGCCTGATCGAACCCGCCGGTTTCAGACCCTGATCCCAGACGCCCTCACCGGATCCACCGGCGAAGGCGTCCCCCCAATCTGGGCAATCAAGGCCCCGTCACTACCGTGACGGGGCCTTGGTCTGTGTGGTGCCCTTGGTCTGTGTGCTGCCCTGTGGGGTGCAGCCGACGCTGCTGCCACGAGGGACGCCCCAGCGCGCCCCGGCTGGAGCGTGTCCATCCCCGTCCTGCGGCGCGACACCGATCCCCCGATCGAGGCTGGGGGGCTGGTCGCCAGCAGCGTCCGGAGCCATTCACCGCGCCGGTCCGTTGACGCAGGGACCGGTCGCGGTGGATACTTCCTGAGTCGGCCGCGAGGTCGAGGTGTGAACCCCCTGGCCGCCCCTCCGGGCAACCAGGCCTCCGCACCACCCCAACCGGTTTTCGGCGGAGATTTTCACTCCCCGCATCCGGCCCGCTGTGATGTCGACACCTGTCGCCAATCCAGCCTTCGGCAGTTCATTTTCTGAACCACCGAAACCCCGTCTGGGACTGTAGTTCAATCGGTTAGAGCACCGCCCTGTCACGGCGGAAGTTGCGGGTTCGAGCCCCGTCAGTCCCGTTGTAATCCCTCCCAGGGATTCTTTCATCAGCGTCTGAGGAGAACAGCAGGGTGGCAGTCGCGGCTCCGGTACGGGTTCGACTGGCCCCCAGCCCCACCGGCACTCTCCACATCGGCACCGCCCGCACCGCGGTGTTCAACTGGCTCTTCGCCCGGCGCTACGGCGGCCAGTTTCTGCTGCGCATCGAGGACACCGACCGGGAGCGCAGCAAACCCGAATTCACCGCCGACATCCTCGATGGCCTGGCCTGGCTCGGACTCGACTGGGACGGCGAGCCCGTGATTCAGAGCGAGCGGGTCGAAGCCCATCGGGCCGCCATCGCCCAGCTGCTCGCCTCCGGCCACGCTTACCGCTGCTACGCCAGCGAAGCGGAGCTGGCGGCCATGCGCGACGAGCAGGCTGCCCGCAACCTGCCGCCCCGCTACGACAACCGCCACCGCGATCTCAGCCCCGACCAGGAGCAGGCCTACATCGCCGAGGGCCGCCAGGCCACCGTGCGCTTCCGCATCGATGACGCCGCCACGATCGCCTGGAGCGATCTGGTGCGGGGCGAGATGCGCTGGGCTGGCAGCGATCTGGGCGGCGACATGGTGATCGCCCGCCGCGCCCCGGCCGACCGGATCGGCGATCCCCTTTACAACCTCGTGGTCGTGGTCGACGACGCCGCCATGGCCATCAGCCATGTGATCCGCGGTGAAGACCACATCGCCAACACCGCCAAACAGCTGCTGCTCTACGAAGCCCTCGGCAAGCCTGCGCCCCTGTTCGCCCACACCCCCCTGATCCTCAACCAGGAGGGCCGCAAGCTCTCCAAGCGCGATGGCGTCACCTCGGTGGGGGACTTCAGGCGGATGGGCTATGTGGCCGAGGCGCTCACCAACTACATGACCCTGCTGGGCTGGTCCCCGCCGGAGGGGATGGGGGAGCGCTTCAGCCTGCAGGAGGCCGCCAGCGTCTTCGACTTCGAGCGGGTCAACCGGGCCGGCGCCCGCTTCGACTGGGACAAACTCGACTGGCTCAACGGCCAGGTGCTGCACGGGCTCCCCGCCGCCAGCCTGCGGGAGCAGCTGCTTCCCCTCTGGCGGGAGCGGGGTTGGGCCGAGCAGGGCCCCGGCGCCGACCCCGCCTGGCAGCACGACCTGTGCACCCTGCTCCGTCCTTCCCTCACCCGCCTGAATGATGGGGTGGAGCAGGCCACCCCCTTCTTCAGCCGCCCCAGCGCCGACGACGGCGCCCGCCAGCAACTGGACCAGGCCGGGGCCAGGGAGGTCCTGACGGCCCTGCTGGAGCAGCTGGAGGACGGCCCCCTGGATGCCGACGCCGCCCAGGCCCTGCTGGCCGCCGCGGCCGGGGCGGCGGGGGTCAAGAAAGGGGTGGTGATGAAGAGCCTGCGGGCCGCCCTGCTCGGCAGCCTGCAGGGGCCGGATCTGATCACCACCTGGCTGCTGCTGCACCGCTGCGCGGAGGATCGGCCCAGGCTGGCGGCCGCACTGGTCTGAGCCCACCGACAGCCTCTTGGCCAGCGCCGACGGGCCTTCACCCAGCTCCGGGCTGTGGGGCCAGATCCGGCAGGGCCCGGGCCTGAGCCCGCCGCCGGCCCCGACAGGAGCCGCGGCGACCGGAGCTCAGAACTGGCTCCCCCCGTAGACCGGCTCGATCCGGATGGCGAGCACCGCCCCCGCCCGCACCACCAGATACTCCCCCTCCAGCCCCCCCAGCGGCACGGTCACGAAGGCCTCAGCCGCGGCCGGGGCCAACACGCCGCCATACCAGGCCTGGAACTCGTCGAGGGTGCGGAAATCGACCACCTGGGTGTGGCCCCCCTCCAGCATCAGATGGATCGCAAAGCTGCGCAGCGAGCGGGACATGGTGCGGCGGGTGGATCCGGGCCTCAGGATGCCCCATACCCTCGCAGCGTCAGGGACGCTGGGCAATAGAGGGGATGGCGGGGCATCCCCGCCGCCGTCGTCGCCAACGCCAGGGGGCTGCGGCCGCCGCAAGCGATCAGGGCGAGCACCTCGCGGTCCCGCCCCCGCCAGCGGCCCTGGTTGCCCCAGCCGATCCACACCGCCGCCTCGGGCCGGAGCCGCAGCCGCCGGCGGATCCAGGCGTCATTGCAGGCGCCCACCGGGTCCAGCGCCCGGCGCAGCAGCGCCGGTCTGGGGGCCACCAGGGCAAAGAGATTCAGCACCTCCAGGCTGCCGAACCCCCAGGCGCGGGCGTAGCCCAGCAGCCGCCGCAGGGTGGGGTCATCGCAGCGGCCATCGGCACGGGAGGGGTTGAGCCCCACGAACAGCAGCGGCGGCCGGCCGGGCTCCCAGCAGCGCTGCAGCCACCAGCGGTAACGGCCGCAGGGGCTGAACGCCGCAGCCGCAGCCGGCGACGTCGACGGCGGAGCCACCGCGGCCGGCGCGACCTCTGGCAGGCTGTGGCCACCGACGGGGCCGGCCGGACAGGACATGGCGAAGCGAGCGACAGGCGAAAGGGCGGCGGCCGGCGCCGCCGAGCCGGCCCCCCTTCCATCCTCCCCAGGGGCGGAGGTCTCGGCCCCCTCCCCAGCGGGCGGCGTGAAGACGGACCAGCCCATGCTGCTGCTGGTCGATGGCCATTCCCTGGCCTTCCGCAGTTTCTACGCCTTCGCCAAGGGCGGCGAGGGGGGCCTCAGCACCAAGGAAGGGGTGCCCACCAGCGTCACCTACGGCTTTCTCAAGGCCCTGCTCGACAACTGCCGCGGCCTCGCCCCCCAGGGGGTGGTGATCGCCTTCGACACCGCCGAGCCCTCCTTCCGCCACCAGGCGGACGCCGCCTACAAGGCCCACCGCGAGGTGGCGCCGGAGCACTTCTTCGCCGATCTCGACAACCTGCGCCGAATCCTGGCCGAGGATCTCGACCTGGCCCTCTGCGAAGCCCCGGGCTACGAGGCCGATGACGTGCTCGGCACTCTGGCCCGCAGCGCCGCCAGCGAGGGCTGGCGGGTGCGCATCCTGTCCGGAGACCGCGATCTGTTCCAACTGGTCGACGACGCCCAGGACATCGCCGTGCTCTATATGGGCGGCGGCCCCTATGCCAAGGGAAGCGGCCCGGTGGAGGTGCGGCGCCAGGAGGTGATCGCCCGCCTCGGGGTGCCGCCCGAGGACGTGGTGGATCTCAAGGCCCTGACCGGCGACAGCTCGGACAACATCCCCGGCGTCCGCGGCGTCGGGCCCAAGACCGCCGCCGGCCTGCTGCAGGAGAACGGCAACCTCGACGGCATCTACGCCGCCCTCGACAGCCTCGTGGGCGAGAAAGCGAGCAAGGGGGTGCTCAAAGGGGCCCTGCGCCAGAAGCTGGCCGATGGCCGTGACAGCGCTTTCCGCTCCCGCATGCTGGCCGAAATCCTCGTGGACGTGCCGCTGCCCAGCCAACCGCGACTGGCGCTCGGCGCCGTGCGAAGCGAGGGCCTGGCCCGCAGCCTCCAAGAGCTGGAGCTCTACAGCCTGGTCAAGCAGGTGGGGCAGTTCGAGCGCATCTTCTCGGCCGCTCCCCCCGCCGCCGCCGAGGCTGCCCCCGCCACCGGGGCGGCCGCCCCGCTGCCAGCGCCCTCCAGCGACGCCGCTGCTGCCGGGCCCGGGGCCTCCGCCCTCGAGGGCGCCTCTGGTGCCGCCGACGCGCCTACGGATCCCGGTCCGGCCGCCAGCCCTTCCCCCGTCCCCTCGCTGACGCCGCAGCTGATCCAGTCGGCCGAACAACTGCGGGACCTGCTGCAGCGCCTGCTGGCGGCCACCGATCCGGCCCAGCCCGTGGCCCTCGACACCGAAACCACCTCGCTCAACCCGTTCCAGGCTGAGCTGGTCGGCATCGGCCTCTGCTGGGGGGAGGGGCTGGCCGATCTGGCCTACATCCCGATTGGCCACCAGCTGGCCACCGACTCGGCCCCAGCGTCGACGCCTACGGAGGCCTCTGGCCAGGGCTGCTTCGCCGTGGCCACCGCTGGCTCCGGGGCCGACCCCGGGGCTGCTGCAGCGACCGCCGCCGGCCACCCAGCCCCAGCCGAGGAGCAACTGCCCCTGGCAACGGTGCTGACCGCCCTGGCCCCCTGGCTGGCCAGCGCCGGCCACCCGAAAACCCTGCAGAACGCCAAGTACGACCGGTTGATCCTGCTGCGCCACGGCCTCGAACTCGAGGGGGTGGTGATGGACACGCTCCTGGCCGATTACCTGCGGGACGCCGGCGATCGCCACGGCCTGGAGGCCATGGCCGAGCGCAATCTCGGCTTCACGCCGGCCAGCTATGGCGACCTGGTGCCGAAGGGTGCCACCTTTGCCCAGGTTCCGATCAGCGCCGCCGCCCAGTACTGCGCCATGGATGTGCATGTGACCTGGCGGCTCACCGCCCGGCTGCGGCGCGACCTGGAGGCGATGGGCCCGGCCCTGCCCGCCCTGCTGGCGCAGGTGGAACTGCCGCTTGAGCCGGTGCTGGCCCGGATGGAGGCCACCGGCATCCGCATCGACATCCCCTACCTGGCCGAACTGGCCAGCGAACTGGCCGCCACCCTGGCGGACCTCGAGACGCGGGCCAGGCAGGTGGCCGGCGTGACCTTCAACCTGGCCTCCCCCCGCCAACTCGGAGAGCTTCTGTTTGAAACCCTCGGCCTGGATCGGCGCAAATCCCGGCGCACCAAAACCGGCTGGAGCACCGATGCGGCGGTGCTCGAAAAGCTGGAGGACGATCACCCGGTGGTGCCGCTGGTGCTCGAGCACCGCACCCTCAGCAAACTGCGCAGCACCTATGTGGAGGCGCTGCCAGCCCTGGTCGAACCGGAGACGGGCCGGGTCCACACCGACTTCAACCAGGCCGTCACCGCCACCGGGCGGCTGAGCAGCAGCAATCCGAATCTGCAGAACATCCCGGTGCGCACCGAGTTTTCCCGGCGCATCCGCAAGGCCTTCCTGCCCCAGGAGGGGTGGTCGCTGCTCAGCGCCGACTACTCCCAGATCGAGCTGCGGATCCTGGCCCACCTCTCCGGCGAACCGGTGCTGGTGGAGGCCTACAACAACGGCGACGACGTCCATGCCCTGACGGCGCGACTGCTGCTCGACAAGGAGGAGGTGAGCGCTGAGGAGCGGCGGCTCGGCAAAACGATCAACTTCGGGGTGATCTACGGCATGGGCGCCCAGCGCTTCGCCCGCGAGACCGGCGTCAGCCAGGCCCAGGCCAAGGAGTTCCTGAGCCGCTATCGCCAGCGCTATGCGCGGGTGTTCACCTTCCTGGAGCTGCAGGAGCGACTGGCCCTCAGCCGCGGCTACGTGGAGACGATCCTGGGGCGTCGCCGCCCCTTCCACTTCGAGCCAGGCGGTCTAGGCCGGCTGCTGGGCCGCGATCCCCTGGAGATCGATCTGGAGGCGGCCCGCCGCGGCGGCCTGGAGGCGCAACAGTTGCGGGCGGCGGCGAACGCGCCGATCCAGGGATCCAGCGCCGACATCATCAAACTGGCGATGGTGAGCCTGCATCGCGCCCTGAGGGAGCGGGACCTGCCGGCCCGCCTGCTGCTGCAGGTGCACGACGAGCTGGTGCTCGAGGCCGCCCCTGACGCCCTCGCTGAAGTACGGGAGCTCACCCGCACCACGATGGAGCAGGCGGTGCAGCTCCTGGTGCCGCTGGTGGTCGAAACCGGCGTCGGGCCGAACTGGATGGAAGCCAAATAGCCACCGCTGGCCTAGCGCCCGATCGCGGCCAGCGCGGGAGCCTGTGAGAAACTGTTGCGGCGTTAGCAGCCAATGCCGAATGGGTGCGGATCCCGCGAACAGGCGCAGGGGCATCATCCTTGCGGGGGGAACGGGAAGCCGGCTAGCCCCCCTGACCACAGCAGTCAGCAAGCAGCTGATGCCGGTGTACGACAAGCCGATGATCTATTACCCGCTCAGCACCTTGATGCTGGCGGGGATCCGGGAGATCCTGATCATCAGCACCCCTGGCGATCAAAACGCCTTCGAGCGTCTGTTGGGCGACGGCTCCGCCTGGGGGATGGAGATCCATTACGCCATCCAGCCCAGCCCCGACGGACTGGCCCAGGCCTTCCTGATCGGGGCCGACTTCCTGGCGGACCACCCGGCGGCCCTGGTGCTGGGCGACAACCTGTTTCACGGCCACGACCTGGTGCAGCAATTGCAGGCGGGCAGCTCCCAGACCGCAGGCGCCACGGTGTTCGCCTATCCGGTCAGCGATCCGGAGCGCTATGGGGTGGTCGAGTTTGATCCCTCCGGCCGGGTGCTCAGCATCGAAGAAAAACCGGCCATACCCCGCTCCCGCTATGCCGTCACCGGCCTCTATCTCTATGACACCAGCGTCGTCGACAGGGCCCGGGCGGTGAAGCCCTCGCCCCGCGGCGAGCTGGAGATCACCGACCTCAACCGCTCCTATCTGGACGAAGGCCAGCTGCGGGTGGAGCTGCTGGGCCGTGGCATGGCCTGGCTCGACACCGGCACCCCCGATTCCCTGCACGAAGCCGCCAGTTACATCCGCACCCTGGAGCATCGCCAGGGGCTCAAGGTGGGCTGCCCCGAGGAGGTGGCCTGGCGGATGGGCTGGATCGATGCCGCCTCCCTCGAGCAGCTGGCGGCACCGCTTCGCAAGAGCGGCTACGGCTCCTACCTCCTTCAGCTTCTGGAAACCCCCCATGCAGGTTGAGACCACCCCCCTCGCCGGCGTCCTGTTGCTGACGCCCGACGTGTTCGGCGACGCCCGCGGTTATTTCCTGGAAAGCTGGAACCACCGCCGCTTTGCCGCCGCCGTCGGCATGGCGGAAGAGGCCCTTCCCCCGTTTGTGCAGGACAACCAGTCGCGCTCCTGCCGCGGCGTGCTGCGGGGCCTCCACTACCAGGTGGAGCCCGAACCCCAGGCCAAGCTGGTGCGCTGCATGGCCGGTGAGATCTTTGATGTAGCGGTGGATCTGCGCCGCGATTCCGCCACCTTCGGCCAGTGGACCGGCGCCCTGCTCAGTGGCACCAACCACCGCCAGCTCTGGGTGCCGGTGGGCTTCGCCCACGGCTTCCTCACCCTCAGCGACACCGCCGACGTGCTGTACAAGACCGCCGGCTTCTGGAATCGCAGCTGCGAGCGGGCGATCCGCTGGGACGATCCCGAGCTCGCCATCGCCTGGCCCACCGAGGCTCTGGACGGCACTGAACCGCTGCTCACCAGCAAGGACGCCGAGGCTCCAACCCTGGCCGAAGCCCTGGCGGCTGGCTCGGTGTTCGCCGGAGCGGCGACATGAAGGTGCTGCTTACCGGCCTCCACGGTCAGCTGGGCCAGGCCCTGGCAGCGTCCGCACCCGCGGCAGTGGAGCTGATCGCCACGAGCCGTGACCAGCTGGATCTGGCCGATGCCGCCGCCTGCCGGCGGGCGGTCGCTGAGCACCGGCCGGACTGGGTGCTCAATGCCGGTGCCTACACCGCCGTCGACCGGGCCGAATCAGAACCGGACCTGGCGATGGCGGTGAACGGCGGCGCCCCGGCCGCCTTCGCCGAAGCCCTGCAGGACAGCGGTGGCCGGCTGCTGCAGGTCAGCACCGATTTCGTCTTCGACGGCTCCCAGGGCTTCCCCTACCAGCCGGACCAGGCGATCCAGCCGCTGGGGGTGTACGGCGCCACCAAGGCTGAGGGTGAGCGGGCCGCCCTGGCGTTGCCCGGCGCCCGGGTGTTGCGCACCAGCTGGGTCTATGGGCCCGTGGGCCGCAACTTCTGCCTCACGATGCTGGCGCTCCATGCCCGACGGGCCGAAGCCGGCGAGGAGCTGGCGGTGGTGGCCGATCAGATCGGCTGCCCCACCGCCACCCATACCCTGGCCCAGGCCTGCTGGCGCGCCCTCGACGCCCCGGACGACACGCCGCGGATCCTGCACTGGAGCGATGCCGGCGCCGCCAGCTGGTACGACTTCGCCATGGCGATCGGTGAGCTGGGGGTGAGCCAGGGCCTGCTGCAGCGGGCCGCGGCGATGCGACCGATCACCACCGCCGACTACCCGACCCCGGCCCGCCGGCCCTCCTACTCCCTGCTGGCCTGCGAAGCCGCCCGCCGCAGCCTCGATCTGCCGGCCTGCCACTGGCGCACCGCCCTGGCGGAGGTGCTGAGGCAGGTGGCCGCCACCAAGGCGCCGGCCTGAGCACGGCGGCGGGCCTCGGCTTGGCGCCGGGGGGCCTGTCCCGTCCAACTCCCGACCCAGGTCTCGGTCCAGCTCCACCCTGTCCACGGATCCCCTCCCTCCTTCCTTTCTGCACCGATGTCTGCCGCGCCCTCCTCCACCCCCACGCCGGATGCCCACCTGGAGGGCCTGCTGGCCGGCCGAAAGCGCCTGCTGATCACTGGCGGCGGCGGCTTCATCGGCGGGGCGGTGGTGCGACGTCTGCTGGCAGGGAGCACGGCCACGGTGTTCAACCTCGACAAGATGGGGTATGCCAGCGATCTTCAAGGCATCGAAGCGCTGCTGGCACAGCTGGGTCCCGGGGCTGCGGAGCGGCACCGGTTGCTGCAGGTCGATCTGGCCGATGGCGAGGCCACCGCGGCGGCGGTGCGGGCCGCCGACCCCGACCTGGTGCTGCACCTGGCGGCCGAAAGCCATGTGGACCGCTCGATCGATGGCCCCGGCGCCTTCATCGAGAGCAACGTGAGCGGCACCTTCCAGCTGCTCCAAGCGGTTCGGGCCCACTGGGAAGGCCTCAGCGACGAGCGCCGTGGGGCGTTCCGCCTGCACCACATCAGCACCGATGAGGTGTTCGGCTCCCTGGGGGAAACGGGCCGGTTCTCGGAAACCACCCCCTACGACCCGCGCAGCCCCTACTCGGCCAGCAAGGCGGCCAGCGACCACCTGGTCAGCGCCTGGCACCACACCTACGGCCTGCCGGTGGTGCTGACCAACTGCTCCAACAACTACGGCCCCTGGCAGTTCCCGGAGAAGCTGATCCCGGTGGTGATTCTCAAGGCGGCGGCCGGGGAGCCGATCCCCCTCTATGGCGATGGCGCCAACGTGCGCGACTGGCTCTACGTGGAGGATCACGTTGACGCCCTGCTGCTGGCGGCCACCCAGGGTGAACTGGGCCGCAGCTACTGCGTCGGCGGCCACGGGGAGCGCACCAACAAGCAAGTGGTGGAAGCGATCTGCACCCTGCTCGACCAACGGCTGAGCCGCAGCAGCTCCCACAGCTCCCTGATCACACCGGTAACGGACCGGCCCGGCCACGACCGCCGCTACGCCATCGATCCGACCCGGATCAGCACCGAGCTGGGTTGGCAGCCCCGCCACAACTTCGAACAGGGCCTGGCCGCCACCGTCGACTGGTATCTCGCCAACCGCGACTGGTGCCAGGCGGTGCGGCAACGGGCCGGCTACGGCGGCGAGCGGATTGGCCAGGGCTGATCGACCACGACTGTTCAAGCCTTACGGTGCAAGCGATCCGTCTGCCCACGGCCCCCGGCCCGATCCCCGCTTGACCCTGCGGCTCACCAACACCCTCACCCGCACCAAGGGCCCCTTCGTGCCGCTGCAGGAGGGCAAGGTCTCGATCTACTGCTGCGGGGTCACGGTCTACGACCTCTGCCACCTCGGCCACGCCCGCAGCTACATCGCCTGGGACGTGTTGCGCCGCTACCTGATCTGGCGGGGGTATCAGGTGACCTTCGTGCAGAACTACACCGACATCGACGACAAGATCCTCGCCCGCGCCGCCGCCGAGGGCAGCACGATGGCAGCGGTGAGTGAGCGCAACATCGCCGCCTTCGTGGCCGACATGGCCGCCCTCAACATCCTGCCCGCCGATCGCATGCCCAGGGCCACCGGCAGCCTGGAGGCGATCCGATCGCTGATCGCGGAGCTGGAGTCTCGCGGCGCCGCCTACAGCGCCGATGGCGATGTCTACTTCGCCGTGCTGAAGCACCAGGGCTACGGCAAACTTTCTGGCCGCGACCTTGGTGAGCAGCAGGACAATGCGGCCGGACGGGTCAGTGATCAGGAGGAGTCGCGCAAGCGACACCCGTTTGATTTCGCCCTCTGGAAAGCGGCCAAACCCGGCGAGCCCAGCTTTAGCTCGCCCTGGGGGCCAGGCCGGCCCGGTTGGCACATCGAATGCTCGGCGATGGTGCGCGAAGAGCTGGGCGACACGATCGACATCCACCTCGGTGGCGCCGATCTGATCTTCCCCCACCACGAAAACGAAATCGCCCAGTCGGAGGCGGCCACGGGCCAGCCCCTGGCCCGCTGGTGGCTGCACAACGGCATGGTCAACGTGGAGGGGGAGAAGATGAGCAAGTCCCTCGGCAACTTCACCACCATCCGGGCCCTACTCGACTCGGGCATCAGCCCGATGACCCTGCGGCTATTCGTGCTCCAGGCCCATTACCGCAAGCCCCTCGATTTCAGCGCTGATGCCCTGCGGGCCGCCGCGGCGGGCTGGGAAGGTCTGCGGGCCGCCCTGGAGGTGGGGGAGCGGTTGGGCTGGAGCGCGGCAGCAGCCTCTTTTGGGGGCAACCGAGCCGATCTGGCGGAGGAGCTGCAGACCCTGCGCTCACGGTTCGTGGCCGCCATGGATGATGATCTCAACACCTCAGCCGCCCTGGCGGAGCTGTTTGAGCTCGCCCGCCCCCTGCGCGGATTGGCCGGGAGATTACGCAGCGGTGAGGGCATCGACAGTGCCCGGGCCACCGACCTCCAGAACCGCTGGCAGCTGCTGGTTGAGCTCAGCGAGCAGGTTCTCGGGCTGCGCCGCAGCGGTGATTCCAACGTTGAGGGGGCAGGATCGGCGGAGCAATCGGAGGGCCAACCAGCCCCGACCGGAGCCGTGTCGACCGCGCCGACCGATGGCGACGCCGACCGGCAGATCGCGGAGGCTGTCTACGAGCTGCTGCGCCGCCGAGCCCAGGCCAAAGCCGAAAAAAACTATTCCTTAGCGGATCAACTGCGCCAGGAGCTGATTGGCAGGTTCAAGGTCGAGATCTACGACAAACCCGGGGGCGTGACCTTCGCCAATGGTGGCGATCTTCGTGAGGTTGTGAGTTTCGATCCTGCCAGCCAGCCCGAATCAACGCCCTAACTCTCCTCTGAGCTAACAGGGGGTTTGGCCTGTTTCATCGCCGCCTCAATGCGACGGATGCGCACCAGCGTCTGCCGCCACACCTCCTGACGGAGGCTGGCCGCCCCCGGATCTGCCCCGGCCTCCTGGTCGGTGGAGGCCACCAGGGCCTCCAGGTCCTCGCCGCGTTCGAAGGCGTCCCAGAGCTCCCGCTCCAGCCGGGCCCGCTCGATGAAGTTCCAGCGTTGCAGGAATCGGGGCAGGGCGACCATCGCGGCACGATCAACGGTCCGTTCAGTTAAGGGGATCCGCCCCTGGATCGGCGCCTGGCCTGCGAAAGCGCAGCGGCCGTCCTGTCACCGGATGCCGCAGCCGCAGGCCAACGGCCTGCAGCTGCAGACGCGGAACCACCGCCGCCGCTCCTGGCTCCGGCTCGGCATAGAGGGGATCGCCGAGCAACGGATGGCCAAGCCAGGCCAGATGCACCCGCAATTGATGGGAGCGCCCGGTGAGGGGTTGCAACAGCAGCGGGCAACAGGAGAGGGGCGGGCGTGTGGGCTGGGCGGCTGGATCCGCCAGCCTTCGCCAGCGGGTGAGGGAGCGCCGACCGCCGAGGTCGACGGGCACCACCCCATAGCGGGGTGGACGGGTGGCGATGCGAGCGATCGGCTGATCGATCAGGCCCCCCCGGGCCGCGGGCACCCCATGCACCCGGGCCAGATAGGTCTTGCGCACGCGGCGCTCCGCGAAGGCCGCGCTCAGGCGGCGGTGGGTCTCGGCGTCACGGGCCAGCAGGATCAGACCGGAGGTGTCGCGATCCAGCCGGTGAACCAGCCGCGCCTCAGGCCAGCATCGCTGGGCACGGCTGATCAGAGAATCGGCCTGATCGGGACCCAGCCCAGGCTGACTCAGCAGGCCGGCCGGTTTGTCCACCACCAGCAGCCATGGATCGGCATGGATCAGCCGGGGCATCGCGAGGGCCGGCGGTGGGAGACCAACGCTCCATCCTGCCGAGCGGTCCCGACAGGTTCCGATGGGAGACTGGCCCTCCCTCCGATCAGGTCGGGCATGAAAGCCCTCAGCGTTCTCGGGTCCACCGGCTCGATCGGCACCCAGACACTCCAGATCGTTGAGGAGTTCCCCGAG
>JBIKKX010000021.1:0-56627 GCA_044360135.1 Cyanobium sp. | reverse complement strand
CAGGAACATCTGCCAGCTTGAGACAGTCGAATCGCTGGTTGCTGCATAACCGCGATTTCGACCTGCCTTCACCCCTGGTCCACTGCTGCGCTTGACCCAGGCTCGTGAAACATTTTTCAGGAGTCCCCATTTACGATAAAAGATGCGCCAATGCCGATCGAGTTGCTATTCTGCACATCGCCGGCCACATCCAGCTTCAGAGATCGATAGTTTCTGAAAGTTTGATTGCCCTTGCTGTCGTAGGGCCTGTCCACATCCTGGATGCCATCAACTCTGCCCTCAAATGCTGCCAAGCTAAGGCTGTAGGCGTTAATCGTGGCATCATCCTCGATTGAATTACTAACGGTGTTGGTGAGGGCGCCGCTGCTGCTGGGCGAGCTGATATTGAGGGCGCCACTGATACCCCAGTGCTCCGATTTGCCGGTGCCGAGAGACACCATCACTTCCAGGCCGCCGCGCTCCGCCCGGGCGTTGAGAGCGCCGCTGAGATTGGCAATAAACTGGGATGCAAATGTATTGCTCACTTGGTGGGATGAGGTGTTGACATTCAACGCCGCCCCAACTCCTTGCTGGCTCACGGTGCCATAGTTGAACATCTCTTTAGAAGCGCCGAGATTGGTCTTGGCAAGATCCAAGCCCTTCCGCTGGTCCTTAATATTTTTTATGCCAATTCGAAACTGAAATACCCCTGCGCCAGCATAATCATTGGCAAGATCATAGCTGAGTGGGCTTAGATTTGCTGCATTGATAGTGCCAGTAAAGTAGTTGGTGGCCGAGCGCCGGCGCTGCTGCGAATTGGCCGTCAGCGATAGGCCAAAAGAAACCGCTAAATTGGTGGTAACAGGATTGCCATTTTCATCTTTCTTCCAGACTGGATTGGCTTTTATCTTTTGTGCTGATGTTTTTTTGCCAATAATCCTCCTATACCAAGGCGAATAAAAGACCTCTTCTTTGCCTAGATCTGCGCCATCACCTTCCAAGTCAGCTCCATTGTCTATCCTGGTCCATTTCGTATTTAGTTTCTGGTTGCCATAGCGATCCTTTTCACCCGCTGCCGGGGTCGTGTCTTGGACCTTGGACAGCTCGGTGAGGTGGCCCCGGTTGCGGATATTGCTAAAAGAGTTTAGAAGCTGGGGGAATAGTTTGTCTTCGAGATTCTTCCATATGGCAGAACCTTCAGCCGCTACGGCCGCGACGGTTTTGACCGTGGTTTCTTCTGCTCTTTTGCTTTTATTTTCACTGTCTGTCGGTGTGGGCTGGCTGTAGGCAGAGCCCAGGCTGATGAATGGGAAGCGCGTTGCGTTGGGCTCCACAACCGTGGCGACAGGGTTCACCGAGCCAGGCGTGTTGATCGTGCCGCCGATGTCGTTCGTTGCCTGGTTGTCGATCGCGCTTTCGACAACGGCTACAACCGCCGAAAGCTTGACCGTTTCAAGCATTGTCTCGCCGATCGCGGCACTATGATAAAGTTCAAACACCTTATTGTTAATATCGACGTCGCCACTGGCGTCAATCTGGGCATTCTGGCCAATAGATATAATTGATTGTTGGTCGGCTATGTTTACAGTGATGGCCCCGGTGATGCCGAAGGTGGCGTTGGTGGTTTGAACTGTTTTGTCTAAATTTGGGTATTTGTCTCGCAGCGCGGTGACAAGCTTGGCGCCAACTTGCCCGGTAATCAGGGTGCTACGGTCCTTGTGTGCTTTGAGTTTCTCTACAAATCCATCGACCCACTCGTCTTGCGCGTAGGGCGTCGGCAAGCGCTCGGAACGGCTGAGCACATAGGCCCGATTGCGGCCATCTATTGTTGAATTTAATGCAACTCCAGCGACCGCAGCACTGCTGGCTGATGTGGCTGAATAGTCTGTGTTGTCTGTACCAATTGTGCCGGCTGGGCTGGTCTGAAAGTTCGATACGGCGCCATCGGCTACAGCGGCTCTGCTGGCCGAGGGTGCTGCCTGAGTTGAACTTTGAAATTGGCTGGGAACAGCCTCACCAGGGGTGGCCGGCGACCCTGGGGTCTGCAGGGCCAGGCTGGTTTGCTGGCTGATCTGGCCCGGCAGCAGCTGCTGGGGTAGGGCCCGTGCTTGCTCAATTCCGCCCTGGGTGAGCTGATAGTGGTCGTTGCCCAGGCTGATCAGCTGCAGTTCATCGCCGTTATGCAGACCATGCACAGGCGTGTTTTGCCGCTGCGTGGCCGGTGTATTCAGCAGCAGGCCATCCTGACCCGTTGCGCTGGTGGTTGTGAACAGCAACGGCTGCTCAGCGGCGGCGTCGGTGAACACCTGCACGGAATTGTTATCGGCACTGGGGCGCAGATAGATCGTCTGGCCCTGATGCAGTTGCGCGATCGAAGACGTGGGTAAAGCTTGACCTGATTTCAGCAAGCTTTGATAACCGGAGAAATAGCGAGCACTGATCAAGGGGGCCCCATTCACCATGGGCGCATCGGCCTGCAGGCCGGGATCAATGCTCAGATTAGCCCACACATTGCTGCCCGCCACCGCCGTGGTGGGATCCACGGGCAACAGCAGTTGGCTGTTGTCATCCAGGTAGGGTGTGGGATCTACGTAGTAGCCAATCACAGCTCCGGTGCTGGCGTTAAGGCCCGGCAGATACAGGCTGTCGTTGGTGGCATTCACGGCGCTGCTGGGATCAAAGCTCATCCACGGGGCATCCAGCGTGAGCAGCACCGGAGCCGCACTGAGGGAACTCAGCACCGCCCCGGGCAGTTGCCAGGGGGCCGCGGCACTGCTGAGCAACCGGAAGCTGGTGGTCGATTGCTCCGGATTGAACACCTCCAGCAGCGGTCCAGCCCCCGGCAACCACTGGCTGGCATCCGCCAGGGAGGCGGCCAGCCCCGCAGCGTCCAGGGGGCCCGTGCCGCCCAGGTAGCGCAGGTAGGCACCGCTGATGGCACCGCCCGGGCCGGCCTGCTCCCGATAAACGATCGAGCCGTTCGTGAGGCTCACCTGCGCTGCTGAGGCGCCGTCGGCACCGATCAACTGGCCCGCAGCCGTGAGGAAGGCAGCGGCCCCCAACAGGCCCCCATCGCTCTGCTGCAACAGGCCACTGGTCCACTGCACCATCTGGCCGTGCAGGGGCGCCGCACTGCCGCTGGCCGGCGCCAGCTGCCAGTTGAGGCCGTTGATCGCCTCCCCGTTGGCCACCGTTTCGCTGAGGCTGGCCGGCAGGTTGGTGACCAGATCATCCTCGTTGGAGGTGCCGGTCAGTAAGGCCCCGAATCCAACACCTGGGCTGGTGGCGGTGAGCAGGATGCCGTAATCGCCACTGGCCACCGCCGTGAGATAGGCCACCGAGCCCACCTCGGCCCCCTCCCCCTGGGTGAGGCCGGCGGTGGCGTTGATGGCATTCAGAAAGCGGTCCCGCAGGCCGCTGGGATTGGTGACGTCGTCCGCCGTGAGCAGCTCCGATACGAATTGGGTGTCGGAATGGGGTGCCTGGTTGAGGAGCGTGAGGGTGAGGGTCTGGATGTCGACGTCGGCGTCGCCTGGTCCGAACAGGATCAGCACCTGCTGGGCCTGGGTGGCCATCGAGGCCACCTGATCGCCGCTGGCCAGGGGCTCCAGGGTCACCGCCACGGTGGGGGTCTGCCCCTGCTGGAACCTCAGAAAGTGCTCCGGACCGGCGCCGATGCTCTCCAAATCCACCGCCTGGTTGGCCAGGGCCTCCTGGGGGCTGATCGCCAGGGCGATGCGGCCGGACCCCCGGGGGATCACGAAATAGTCCCCGCCGGGGCTGAGGCCGCCGATGGCGGCGGAGTTGTCGTCATCGCCCCCCTGGTCCATCGCGTAGTACTGCACCAGCTGGCCCGCCGCCGGCCACTGGGAGGGCTCGCCGCCGAGGATCAGCTCGTCGTTGATCAGATCGACGCCGCTGCTGCTGGCGCTGATCGGCACCGTCTGCACCTGGTAGATGGCGTGCTGGTGGCCGGTGGCACCGCGGCCGTCCAGCTGCAGCGGCGCGGCCTCGGCCAGGGTCAGCTGGGCGCTGCCATCGCTGGGGCTGGAGCCATCGCCGTTGATGGCGGTGACCACATAGCTGGCCCCCGGCCGGGCCACGGTCACCGGCTGCCAGTCGGGGCTGGTCAGGTCGATCTCGTTGACGCCCAGGCTGCGGCTGGTGCTGCCCCGGTACTCGAGGATGGTGCCGTCGGTCCAACCGAGCAGTTGGCCCGGAGCCACGCTGAAGCTGCCGCCAGCACTGGTGGCCAGCACCTCGCCTGTGGGATTTTCCAGCGTCACCAGGCCGTCGGCATCCACCGAGGCGATCAGATCCGCCGGGGAAGCCAGCTGCTGGAAGCTCACCCGATCCCCCACGGCGAAGGACTGGCCATTGGCCACCGGCACGGCATTGAGGGCCGTCGGTGGCTCGGCGAAGTCGTCGCTGGGCTGGGGCGCCATCAGCGGCGAGCCACTGGTGGGGAGGGCCAGGCTCTTGGCCAGGGGCGCGCCAGTGCTGGCGGCCGCTGGGCCCAGGGCATCCCCCTGGGTGATGCTGCCTTCGATGCTGATCGCCGAGGTGGTGTGATCCACACCGACGGCCACACCGGTGGTGACATGGCCGTCGCGGTAGGTCTTGCTGACCGCTTCGACATCGGTATCCGGTGTGGCCTGGGACCCAATCGTTACCGTGCCACCGGCCGTGATCGTGGAGCTGGGATCGAGTTGAAACAGCGATTCTGTCTGGGTGTCACCGACCGCCACCGCTAAACCCGGCTTGTCGGCGTTGGGCGCAAAGCCAGGCCCCCCGACGCCGTCGGTGGTGAGCACATATTTTGCCACCTCCGACTTAGTGGATAGGTGATTTGTTGAATCACTGCTGATCGTCACGTTGCCAGCGGCGCTGAGGCTGCTGCTGGCTGTGATGTTCACCTGGCTGGTGGCCGTGGAGAGGCCGATGGTTGCCGCCAGATTGGGCACCCAGTTAGGTGTTACAGCCCCCACCAGGTTGGCACCGTTGATGGTGTAAGCCTCCACATCCAGGACAGTCTTGGCAGTGGACGTGATCGAAAGATCATTGCTGCCTCCATTGGCCTGGATGATGCTGTTGGCCACGGCTATGGCATCCTTGGCGGTGGATGTCTTCACCGATAGGGGGAGGATGGCATCCTGGAGCCCAGCAGCCACTTTGTCCGTTAAGGATTCCCCGACGTGAATCGCGAGATCGGCAACCCCATCGAAAATGGAAGAAAAGAAACTTTTGTATGCATCGCTGATTGTGCTGTAGTTACCGGCGGGTAGCAATAACTTGCTCACGTGGAACGAGTCCTGCCAGGGCTCCAGGATGGCCTCACTGGAAATGGTGACCACACCGCCGATCAAGCTGGTTGCTGGTCCCGTGGCCGAGCCAATGCTGATCGTGCTTTTGGTGAGCGGAAACCAGAAATCCAGGGGCACATCCACCGCCTGGCTTTGGCTCTTTAGGGTGATGGCGCCATAGCTGGCCATCGCATCGGCCGCATCCCCGAGGGACGACGTGCTGATCGTGACGCCGCCATCCGGACCGATCGTGATCCCATCGTGCTCGCGGGCCTTGGCCCGCGGCTGAACGGTGACGCTGAAATCCCCCCCATAGGTGTACACATCGCCGCTGATGGTGACGGCACCGGTGATTGCTACGGAGTAGGGAAGAGCGGCAGAAGAACCGGAATTGGTGCTGGAACTTTCCAGGTCAATGCCGCCAATCGTATAGCTGTCTCCATCGATTGTGATGGCGCTCAGACCAGCGAGATTCCGGCTCCAGGGGCTATCCAGGCCGCTGATCATCACATTGGCACCGGAGCTGTAATCATTGCTGCCGCTGATGGCGATGGTGTCGCTGGCGGAACTGATGCTGAGCACCCCATTGGCATAGCTGGCGGAACCACCCAGCTTGCCATCCCAATTGAGGCCCGTGAGCAGATCGACGCCGCCTAGATTCACATTTCCCACCTGGTATTCCAGCCGCCAGTCCCTGCTGCAGAGGGTGGCTGAACCGCTGGGATTGTCAGAGGCGGCCACATCGGCCCCGCTGTAGTCGGCGAGCTTGTTCACCAGGCGCTCCCCGGCGGGGCTGGCGGCGAGCTCACAGCCATAAATCAGTAGATCGCCGTCGCTCGATAACAGACTACCCAGCTGTTGGATTTGCTCCCGCTGGCGCCAGAGATTGCGGCTGGTGAGCACTTGATTGCCGATTTGCAGAGCCCCATCACTGCCGTGGCTGAGCAGATGCAGGCGATCCCAGCCCCCAGCCGGACGCAGCTCCTTCAGATGATGCACCAGATCCAACAGCCCTTAGCCGGCCCCCAGGGCCAGGGTGTGGGCACCCCTGTCGCGGAGACGATCACCAAGTTCAACCACGGAGGCATCCGTGGAGGCAATCACATAGAGATCACCGTCGTCATTGACCGGCGAAGATAGAAGCGAAGGAGTCGCGATAGGGCCCAGATCATAGAGCGATGCCGGTGCTGATCCCCAAGCTGCCCCCTCAACGGAAAGATCCCCATGGGCCCAGGCATCAGCAGGCGAGTTTCCCTCGAACCAGGGCGCCATCGGCGAGCGCAAACCCTCGCACTGGAGTGTGGGGCAGCAGGTTTCGGGTTCGAGCATGATTGAAAGAATGATGCAGACGGGGAATCAGTTCAGTGATCCAGAGCTGGGCTCTAGTCCTCAGACTGGCACCCAGAAATTGAAATCAAACAAATGGCCGCAAAGGGCGACCTTCGAAAACTATTCGAATGCTAAATCATCGCCGGCAGAGGACCGCCAACCAAATCTTGGTGAAAAATTGCGAATCCCACCTCGGGTCCCATAGGTATCAGAAATAGGACTGGGCCATCTTGCGTTGAAACACTCCAACCGCCGGCTCATGGCGATAGGCGTCCAGCAGTGGTCCATGCAGGAGAACGGGTGCCAAGGTGCAGCGTTCCTTCACCGCTGTCACCAACAACTGAGTTGCCAACCCTGATTTCCCTAGGCCCAGGGCCACAAGTCCCCACACGCTCAGGGCCCCGGTCCAACGCTCCTCGGCCCAGCGTTGCACCACCACACGCTCCTGAAGATGTTCCGCTGTTTCCCGGTGCGGACCATGGATAAGCGAAAAGGCCGCCATCGCATGGAGGCCCGAGAGTTCGCCTTCGTCCAGAATCCTGGCCTGCTCCACGAGCTCCGCTGCCTGCTGGCTGTGGCCTTGAAGTGCCAGGATCACGGCCAGTTGCACCGGCAGACTGAAGGACGAACCCCCTGCCGCCATTTGTTGCCGCAGAGCAGTTTCCGCCTGGGGCAATTCCCTTAACTGAATGTGAGCGTGGGCCTTCAAGCCCCAACCCTGTGGGAGGTCAATCTGTAGTTTAGGATCCAGAAGTTTCAGGGCCGTCCGACACTGCCCGCTGAAGACGAGATGTCGAACCCAGCTCAACAATGGACGATCCAGCCCTAGCTTCTCGGGTAGCCAGGATGCAAACAAGATATCGGAACGGCCTGGTTGCCAGCACAATAAAGATAGCATCTCAGCCTGAATGGCGCCCAGGGAGTTGACGTCAACCTTCAGCTCACTTGCCTGCTTCAGCAGTGACTGAACCTCAGCTGCCGCAGGCTGGGGTGGAACCATGCCCCAGCTGGCCATGACCAATAGCCCATGGCAGAGATCCAGCAATGCTTCTGCGTTTTGTGATTCGATGGCCAGACTGTCCTTCAACATACGCACCACCTCAGGGAGATCCAGCGGATTGCCATAGCGCCAGCGGGCCCATGCCTCCTTGCGCAGCAATGGTGCTGAAACGGAGGAGACGGGGAGACGGACGACCTGTTCCTCGGCCTGAATGATCGGGCTTGGTGGCAATGGCAGCTCGCGCATTGGGCCGATGTAGGCATAGCCTTGGCCGTAGAATGTGCGAATCACTTTGCCTCCAAGTGGTCCCCGTTCCAGAAGACGACGTAAACCATGGACCAATTGGGAGAGCGCCCCGGGGTCATGGGGCGGGGAGCCATGCCAGAGAGTTTCTTTCAAATGCTGATGTGTGAGGATGCCGCCTTGCTCCTGCACAAGCAGCAAAAGGATCTGACACTGCAGCGGCTTGGTATAAACCCGTTCACCGTTGAGCATGAGACGGCCATCTCGATGAAGCTCATATGGGCCTAACTGCCAGCCGAGGGACATGATGGGAAGGATCCCTTTGCTTGGTGAAAAGTCTGAGCCCCAGATGTCCTGATCACAGGATGAACAGGGTGGAATGTCGGGCAGTCATTCCAGAGAAGCAGAAAATCTACTTTAGCCCCACCATGAATCGCAACGAATCAGATGTCAAGGTTCACGTTCGAACCCGGATGTGTTGTTGGCATCTGCTTCCAGTGCAGGCCATTGGTTTCTGCTTCGCCCCCCAGGGCGGCGGTCCGAGACGCCGGGCCCTTGGGGGTCTCACAGGCAGGGGAGCACCTGGAGCCTGCGTGTTTTCCTGCTCAGGTGCTGGCGCTCGGCAGGGAAGCGAGCTGTTCGCCGATCCCTCCCAGCCGCAGACGGCTGACCATTCCATCGGGATCCTCCACCTGTTCAGCGAGCGATCGCCGCAGCGGCGGGGAAGGGGGAAGGCCACGCTCGCCGTTGCCGGTGGCCTCAGGCCTGCCATCAGCCCAGCTCCGCCACCACGGCCGCATGGTGTCTCAACGGCGCGACGGTGAGGAGCCCCGCACCGATTCCAGCACCATCGCATCACCCGGGCCGTTGCCTGCCTGGTCGGCCTCGATCGCCCGCACCGGCACCAGTCCGGCCCAGTGGCCGGAAACCATCTGATGGCAGCGCTGATTTGCCGCCTGTCGGGTTTGGCAGGTCACGATCCAGCCGCCCTTGCGGTTCAGCACCTGCTGGTCGCGGATCTGAACCATGCCGACAGCTGGCAGTGGATGGCATCGCCGTGTCCGTCTCCGCCCCGATCACCCTGTCTGCGGTCGCTGGTGGCGGTTGCTCGTCCTCCAGGTGGCTCAGTTTGCGAGTTGCCGCATGCTTTCCAGTTGTCGATGTCGTCTGACCGGCAACAACGGGCTTGAGCGCAGCAGCGCGCGGCTGAGCTGATCAGCCCTTCTTCACGCTCAGGGCCGCGGAACCGACCTGCGGTCTCGCTGACCCGCCCCTTGCTCCGATCCGCCATTCCCTGGGCCGGGTCGTCGCCGCCGCGGCCATCGCCGCAGCAGTGCCCGAGGCTGTGATCATCGGCCTGCTCGACCGCGATGCCGCCCGCGACTGCGTTGGCTACACCGAAGCCTCGTAACCCCCGTTTCAACGGCTGGCCGGCAGGTGTCAGCGTCCATCGAGTTTGGATCCTCTCGATAGAGCAGGAGGGCGGATGGGCTGCCATGCAATCGACGACTCAAGGCATTCCTCCGACTCCCTCAGCGCACGGCATTCGATCGCTTCAGATCCTCGATCGTCACGCAGATGGCGACAAGGAACCAGACTCTCCGTTCAGAAATGATGCTCTGGTGGCGGATCTCCCTGATCATCCGGCTAGATGTTTAGCTGCACGGGTGACCACACACAGTTCAGGGATTATGAACTGAGATGCAATCGTGTCCGATAACGCCAGGAGCCCACAGACCGTGCTTGCAGAGGTGGTTCCCGAGGAGGGTGGCGGCGAGGACTCAACAGCATGACGGCAGGTTATCAGATGTTGGCTGCCGTACCTCAGTTGCCCCTCAGAACCCATGACTGAGACCTCTCCAGATCATCTCCAGCAATCGTCTTCGGCGTTGAAGCGATTGGTTGTGAGTTCGATTCTCTTGCCACCCATCGTTCAGCGCGATGAGAGATACTTTTGCAAGCCTATCAGCGCTGATCTGATCATGGTCTGCTCTGCCACGACCAGGGCCAACGGTATCGCGATGATTCAGAAGCTCTGAGTGGCATCTCTGGTATCGGCCTTGGCCCAGAGCGGCATCTTCAAGACTTATGGACGACGCATGTGTCAGGAGAAGGATGGGAGGGTCCAGGCTTTCCTTAGCCGGCCGCTGCCGATAACTGGCCATGCCCACGTTTCATCCGAAGCCGTTAAATCAGCTGTCCAGCCAGCTGGTCAGCTAGCTGTTCAGCTAGCTGAACAGTCTGTTGTACAGCATGGAATCAGTGCATTCGGGCCAGCGGTTCTAATCTACTTCAAGCAACATTTCCCTGGATTCTCTGGTGTTTCCCTGGACTTTATGTCCCGACAAGAAACGCTAAGATCGACCCCGCCTGGCGCCAGGGCGGGGTCGACCGGAACCCTCAATAAATCTTAACCTTTTGGCCGCTTTTCCCGCTCGTCTGGAGGCGCATTGGGGATACACTTTATGTGTTTGTCCTGCCAATGGCCTCCGTGGAACCTTACGTGAATCCGTCCGCCGATTCGAATGCAGGCCAGCAGCCCTCCATTACTCTCGCTGGCAAGCAGTATGCCTTCGACAGTCTTTCGGAGCCTGCTCGTCAGCTTGTGGCCGCCATTCGCGCCTCCGAAGAAGAGATGAAAAGCATCCGCAACCAGCTGGCGCTCATGGATGTTGGTCGTCGTGCCCTGGTGGCCCAGCTGCGCCTGGCCGTTGAAAACCCTGAGGCTTTTCAGCGTCTCCAGAACCCTGAAGCCGCCAGTGAGACCGGCAACCAGGGCTGAACCACTGGCCTTCCACAGGCTTTCTGTGTCCGATCTCCCCTCTCCCTGATCCCCCGCCGGATCAACCAGCACGATCAGCTCGCTGAGCCGTCTGCCCCGTTCCGCACTGCCCCTTAGCTCCCTCAGGTCCTGCCATGACCACCAGCCTCCCAGCCCCGAGCAGCCTGGGTTCCCGTCTGGCCCAGGCCAGGTTGCTGGCTCGAGATTGGATCCAGTCCCTGTGGACTGAGCGCTCCGGCGATCTGGAGCTGCTGCTCACCGAGGCCTTCGATCTCGATTCAGGCGGTCAGCCGCCAGGCGCCTTGCTACGCCAGCTCAGCCGTGGTGGTGCCGGTGGCTTCGAGACCACACTCGCCATCTCCCTGCCGGCGGCGTTCGGCAGCGGCGGTGCTCTCGGATCCCATTCCCTGGTGGGCCGGCCCGTGGGGCTGGAGTCGATCTTCCCGGAGCTGCCGGCAGAGCCGGGGGAGCCGGCGGTGCTCGGATTTGATCGGTTGTTTGAGGATCGTTTCTCCGGCTTTACCTCCGGCTGGAGCGGCGACGGATCGGGAGGCGGCACGCTGCTGCTCAATCGTGCCTGGGCCGAGCAGGCAACCGTGCTCGATTTGGTCGAGATGCTGCTCGAGCAGGCCGGCCACTGGCTGCAGGAGGCGCTCGGCCTACCCGAGCCAGGCGGTGATGAGGGGCGCATCTTCGCTGAGGGCGTGATTCGCCTGGTGACCAATCTGGTGGCGGAGGATGCCCCATCTGTGGTGCCGCAGGGCACCGTCGAAGCCCTGCGACTGCGCAACGACAGCGGCTATCTGTTCGGACCCACCGCCGGCGCAGCTCCGCTGCGCAGCCTCGAGCTGGGAGAGCTCAGCGATCAGTTCTTCGAGCGCATCACCCGTCTGCTGGCCAACGGTGAGGTTCCCCTGCTCGATCTCAGCGGAGCCACCGCCGAGGTGGTGGAAGCCGCTTTCGGCTTCAGCGCCACCGGCCTGATCAATGCTTCCCCCGCCGTTCAGCGCGAGTCCTATGCCGACAGGGTCGCCGCTGGCGGCAGCGGCGTCTACGCCCGCGACGAACAGGTCGTCCTCAGCGCTGCTCAGATCGATCCCGTCAGCCACCTGTTGCGGCTGACGCCGGTGGGCTCGGCCGGCCAGATGGCCGCTCCCGGCAGCTGGGATCTCAATGATTTCGGCTTCGCCCTCGACCGCGACAACCGCACCACCATCTCCCAGCCGCTGGTGCTGGATCTGCAGCGCATCAACAATGGTGCCGCCGCTCCGGTCACGATGCGCCGGGCCGATGGAACGCCTGTGGTGGGCCCCGGGATCGCCCCGCCCCGCCTCTATGCCGTGCCGTTCTGGAGCGCCGCCAGTGCCGGTCGGCTGCAGGGCTACAAGCTGTTCGAAACCGCCGGTGACGCCCTCGCGTTGTTCCGCGCCCTGACGGCCTCCACCCCGGTGCAGGCCGTCATCGACACGGCCGCCGCCGCCGCCCTCCGCCTTGAAGAGGGCACCGGAACCAACGAGGGGGCTGACCGGCTGGTGCTGAACGCCGATCGCCTCTATGGGCTCTGGGGCTGGCAGTCCGAGACCATTCGCGAGCATCTGCAGATCGAGGCCATCTATGGCGTGACCGCCGAAGCCGAGCGCACGGCGGCGGGCGATCGCTTCGGCGAGACCTCCGCCAGCGGCTTCATGGCCACCCACGCGGTGCTTGAGGGCACCGGGGTGCTCAGCCCCAGCGGTGCAGCTCTGCCGGTTGATCCCAGCTTCTGGCTCTCGGCCAGCGTGCGGCCGGCCAGCTCTTACCCGATCCTGGCCTTTCAGGGCACCGACAACATCGCCGGCGTGCTCGATGACGCCAACCCCGCCGGTGTTGGCATCGTGCAATACCTCACCAATATCGGCCAGATCCTGGCCGATCTCACCGCCTTCAGCCTCCCCGGCCTGGCGGACGGCAGCGTGGCGCCCCCCAGCTTCACCGGCAACAGCCTCGGCGCCGCCCTGGCCCAGCAGTTCACCCTCACCGCCCTCGATCCGATCGGGACCCTGCACGGGATCGAGCAGAACCTGCTCAGCGATCCCCTCAGCGATCTCTCCACCGCCCTGCAGAACCTGGCGAGCCAGCCGATCACCGACAGCAACTGGCTCTCCCTTCTGGGCGGCGGCCTCAATCTCGCCCTGCTCACCGATCTGCTCAGCCGCAACGGCGATGCCGCCGATGCCGCCGGCGGTGGCGCCGAGCCTGGCCTGAGCGATCAGCTCGCCGATCTCGGCAGCGATCTGGTGGCGAGCCTGCAGGGCTACGCCGTGGCCATCGCCAATCTCACGGCCGCCGCCGTCGATGGCCGCGCCGTCGTCGACGGTGTCGGGCTGCCGGTGTACCGGCTGGTGCCCTTGCACGCCCCCGGCATTCAGGACTGGCAGTTTGAAGCGCTCACCGCTCCCTGGGACAGCCAAGTGATCGGCGATGTCTCCTTCCTGCTCTCCATCGGCGATGTGGTGGCTCTGGCGGGCGATCGCCATCTGCCTGGTGAGGTCAGCTTCCGCGGCTTCAACCCCCTCAGCAGCCACCCCGACCTGCCCCGCGACCTCGATGCCCTGCTGAGCGGTCTGGTCAATCTGCACAGCAACCTCGCCTATCACCCGGTGGGCCTCACCGCCCTGACCGGTCTGGCGGAGGGGGCCGGCGAGCAGCTGATCCACCTGAGCGACAACCAGCAGCCGATGCGCCTGCAAACCCTGCCGCTCCCGGGTCCCGCGGCCCAGGGTGTGCAGCGCTTCGGCGTCGCCGCCACGGCCGCCGAAGACCCCACCGCACCGCTGCTGGCCGGCTTCGGCAGCGGCGAGGGCAACTTCGATGACAGCGGCGACCTCAACTGGCTGCTGCACCGCCAGCAGATCTTGCACGTGGTGGGCATGGTCGACGACTTCCTCGGCCTGCTGCGCAGCCTGATGGAACCGCCCGCCAGCGCTGCCGCGGGCGGCGGCGAGACCACCAGTCACCAGGCCACGATCGATCTCGGGGCCTTCCAGACCGGCACCGATCTGATCCGCATCGACGATGCGGCCCTGCGGGCCCACATCGGCTCCGGCCGCACGCTCGCCTTCACCCTCACCCCAGGCACGCGCCTGCCCGGTCTTGAGCCCGGCAGCACCGTGCCCCGCGGTTGGAACGAGGGCCGCCCCCAGTCGCTGGTCCTGCGTCCGGTGGCGCCCGGCAGCGATCGCTTTGAGGTCTACGCCGGCACCGATGCGGGTGGCCGCCCCGTCGGCCGCCTCGATCTGAGGACAGACCAGGAGACCGTGGTCCACGCGCAGCGGGATTTCAACAACCTTTACGAATCAGGCGCCTTCCGGCTGCCGGCCAGCGAGCGGGCCGAACTCGACAGCCTGGTGGCGGCGATCGCCGCCGGCAATCAGACCATCGCCGATCTGCGCATCAGCGCCTCCACCGATCCCGAACCGCTCACCACCACCCTGCGCGATCAGCTGCGCTCGCTGGGCTACGAGGGCAGCAATCGCGGCCTGGCGGTGGCCCGTGCCGACGCGGTGCGCAGCTACCTGCTGGAGCGTCTAGCGGCCCTGCCGGCCCTCAGCCAGGAACCACTCAGCACGCTGCTGCCGCCGGTGCCCCGCCTGCCGGAGGCCAATGCGGGCCAGCGCCGCTACAGCGACGCCACCTACACCCTTGCCTGGGAGCAGGGCAGCGCGCCGCGGGATCCCGCCGCCCGCTTCGTGGAAGCCAGCTTCGCGGTGGAGCGCCGCCTGGCCGGCGGCGGCACGCTCCAGACCCGCTGGACCAGCGCTGGCGAGACGACGGTCTCCGGGGGGCCGCAGCGCCTGCGGCTTGATCTGGGCGATCTGCTCTGCCGTTTCACCGCCTCCTACGGGGTGGAGGACCTGCGGGTTCTGTTCGGCCTGCTCTTTCCGGAGTCCGAGCAGGGCGCCGCCGCTGACACGCCGTTCTGGGAGGGCAGCAGCGGTGAGGCCCTGGCGGCCGGGCTGCTGCTCTGGGGTTTCGACAACGCCGAGCAGGCCGCCGGCGACCGGGGCATGGTCACCCGCATCCTCGATCGCATCCCGGCCCTGGAGCCCCTGGTGCGGGAGGCGCTCTCCAGCCGCGAGGCCGCCGAGGCCGTGCGCAGCGGCGCGATCACCGGCATCAGCGGCGAGGTGCTTGCGGCTCTCAGCGATCCGGCGGTGTCGCTGCTGCCGATCTGGCTGGCCCCTGAGGATGGCTTCCGCTTCAACAGCATCGGCAACAGCATCGCCAGTGCCGCCGCCCTGGCGGCGGTGCCCGGGGTGCTGCTCGACCTCTACAACCTTGCCGAGCGCACCGACCTCCATCTCGATCTCTGCGATCTGGTCTGCGCTGTCGATCTGGTCGATGGTCTGCCGCCGCTGCTGGCCGATCCGGCCGCTCGTTCCACCGCCGCCCACCTGCTCGCCGGCAGTCAGGAGCTGGCCAGCTGGTTCGCCGATCTCAACCGCGCCCAGTCGGACCGGATCCTGCGCCTGGACCCTGACGCCTGGCCGATTCTCGCCGCCTTCAGCAGCAGCGATCTCGACCAGTGGCAGCAGCTCGCCGATCTCAGCCCGCGGGTCTGGACCGCGATCCGTCGTTTTGATTTCGACGCCTACGGGCGCGGCGTGCTGGAGGCGATCCGCGATGGCGACAGCCAGGCCCTCGCCGGCCTGACCAGCTGGGATCTCTCCACCCTCCACTGCGTGCTCAGCGGCCTGGTGATGCTCGCCGACGCCGTGGCGGATCAGCTGGAGAGCGGCCTGCTCGATTCGGCCGTGCTCGCGCCGCTGCTCAGCGAGGCCGACCGCGAGCGCTATGCAGCCCTGCTCAGCCAGCCCCTGCGCGATCTGCAGAGTGGTCTGCTGGAGCTCGGTCCGGTGCTGCCGCAACAGCTCCTGGGCCAGCTTCAGACCCTGCTCGATCAGACGATCAACACCCCCCTCGGCCTGGCGGGCGACCAGCGCGTGGAGGTGCGCGGCAGCCTTCCCACCCTGGCGGCCCTCGAGACCGCCGCCGCCGGCCCCTACTGGCTGGAGCTCGATCTCAGCGGTCTTCGCACCAGCGTCTCCCTGCCCCTGCCGATCGAGGCCCTGCTCACCGCAGCCCTCGGCATCGCCCCTCCCGATCTGCCGACCCTCAGCGCCGAGCTCACGGCCGAGCTGCACGGTGCGCTGCGCTTCGGCATCGACCTGGGCAGCGCCGTCAGCGATCACGCCCTGCTGCTCGACACCAACGGCCTGCCTGGCACTGCCACGCTCGTGCCCTCTGCCCCCGATCCGGCGATCGACTGGCAGGCCCTGCTGCCACGCCTCGCGGGTTTCGATGGTCAGCAGGCGGAGCTGCTTGCTGGCTTCAGCGCCACCCTCTCCCTGGCCGCGGGCGAAACCCTGCCCGCTTGGCTCACGGGCATCGATCTCACCCAGCTGGTGCGTCTCGACGGCGCCGCCTACCTCGATCTGGTGAGCCTCGCGGCGGACCCGCGCCTCGGACCCGGCATCCTGCCCCTGGCTGAAGCCGGCGAGTCCCTGCAGGTGCGCGGCGACGCGGCCCTCAACCTTCGCCTCGCCCGCGATGGCGATCTGGCGGAGATGTTCGAGAGCTTCAGCCAGGCCGTCAGCGACGAGCTCGAGGCGCTCGGCAACGACCTGCTCGGTGTCGGCACCCCGGGTCAGTGCCCGGCCGAATGGCTCGCCTTCGTGGATCGCTTCATCGGCCTGGTCGACAGCCTCTCGGATCGGCTCGACGCCCTGCCGGCCCTGCCGGCCTGGCTGCCCGAGGAGGCCCGCGATGCCGTCTCCGGTCTGTCCGATGGCCTGCGCACGGTTGTGGGCCAGATGGACCGCTTCCGCTCCCAGGTGCTGAGCGCCGAGAACTTCGTCGGTCTGGTCAACGGCCTGTTCGCCGATGCCGGTCTCAGCCTGCGCCTGCGGCTGCTGGCGCGCCCCTCCGCCGATCCCGCCGGTTGCTGCGACACCCCGCCCGTCGAGGTGCCGGCGCCAAGCCTGCTGCGCACGGGGAACCTTCAGGATCCCGCCAGCAGCATCGGCGCCGATGGCACCCTGCGGGTGACCCTCCCCGCCGGCCTGGACCCCAGCGAAACCCTGGTGGTGCATCGGCTCGATGCCGCTGCCCTGCGCGATGCCGGCGGCAACGCCCTGAACCCCTTCCTCAACAGCATCGCCACCGCTGTCGGCGGCCAGCGGCTGGAGCTCAGCGTGGCCGGTCTCGATCCCGCCCGCAGCGCCCTGGATCCGGGGCGCTTCGCCGTGCTCGTGGACGACCGGCTGGTGCTGCCCGAGCAGGTGAGCTTCAAGCCCGGCGCGCCCACCACCCTGGTGCTGCAGCTGCCGGCTGGCAGTCTGCGCAGCGGCCAGAGCGGCCGCGTCTCCTACCTCGCGGCCGGCGGTGATCTGCAGGTCAGCCGCGATGGAGGCGGCACCTGGCTGCCGTTCGCGGCCAGCGAAAGCTTCGGGTTTGTGGCGGTACCCGCCGGCGGCGGCCAGCCGGCCGAGATCCAGCTGCGCAGCGGCGCCCAGAACGTGCGGCTGCGGCGCACCACGGATCCGGTGAACCTGCCGGAGGTGCGCTGCGACTTCGACAGTGGCGCCTATGAGCTGGCACCACCCTCCAAAGCCGAGCTCAACGCCCTCCTGCTGCCTTTCGCCCAGCTCCCTGCCGCTGGCCGGCGCGTGCTGGTCACCGCCTCCACCGACGACCAGGGGGTTTCTGATGGCCTCACCACCCGCCTCGCCGCCTTGATCGGCGGCCTGGCTGCTGCTCCTGCTGGCAGCATCGATGCACGCCTGCACACCCTGCTGCAGCGGGCTCTGCTCGAGTGGGACCAGACCCTCATCCCCGGAGAGGAGAGCGGTGCCCAGGGCGATGCGGCCAATCGCCAGCTGGCCCAGGCCCGCGCCCTTTCGGCCCTGCGCGACCTGCTCAGCACCGGCGCGCTCAGCGGCACTGATCTCGATGCCGCGATCGCCCGCTTCCGCAACCCCGACGGCACCGACCGACCGGGCAACCTGCTGCTGCTCGGCGACCACACGGTCGATGGCCTCTGCCTGCGGCTGCTGCCGGAGAACGAACCCGGCAGCACCGGTCAGCCCCGAGATCGGCATCGCTTCGTGGAGGTGGATCTGGGCTTCCGCCCCGCCGGCGGCAGCGAGCTGCTGGTGGAGCCACCGGCGCCCGTCGGTTGCGATCCGGCGCTCTACGTCTATGAGCTCGCCTTCGCCGAGGGCAGCGAGATCGCCGGCCGCTTCGACGTCGGCAGCAGCGACATCGCCGAGCTGCTCGGCGGACTGAGCGGCGGGCTGGGTGCGGCCCTGGAAACCGCCCTCTCGCTGGTGGACGGCAGCCTTCAGGCCAGCTTCGGCCTCGATGTCGGCATCGACGGCCGCCTGGTGTTCGGCTACGACAGCCGCGCCACCAGCTTCGATCGCTTCCTCTACGTCGACACCATCGGCCTCAACCGCTCCCGTGGCGATTGGCCCGATGGAGACCCCGCCGCTGGCCACACCCTGAGCTTCAGCGTCGGCGATGCGCTCGATCCCACCCACGCTGAGCTCACCGCCCAGCTGCAGCTGCAGCTGGAGGACCTGCAGATCAGCGCTTCGGTGCCTGGCCTCACCGCCCCCCAGACGGCCCGGCTGGAGAACCCCGCCGAGGTGCTGCGCCTCAACGCCGGCGCCGCCGTCGACCTGCAGCGCCGCACCCCCGGCACCACCACCCAGCTGAGCGATGCCCTGGTGCTGGTGGGCGACCCCTCCCTGTCCCTGGCGGCAGGTCTGAAGCTTGATCTGGATCTGGCGGTTGATCCGCTGCTCGCTCTTGTTTCCGACCTGGCCAGCGACCTCGGCGATGCCGTGCTGAATCAGGTCGACGACCTGTTCAGCGGTCTTGAGCTGCCCAGCGCCGAGGAACTGGCCTGCTGGCGCACCCTGCTGCCGGCGATCGCCGATCTGGTGGCGTCGGTGGGGAGCCGGTTCCAAGCCGGCGAGGATCTGCTTGAGCGCCTCCCCGACTGGCTGCCCAGCGAGCCCGCCTCCCTGCTCGGCGACCTCGGCGACGGGCTGGTCAGCATCAGCGCGGCGATCCGCAGCTTCCAGGACACCTTCCTCGATCCCGCCGCCCTGGTGGATCGGGTCAACGCCCTCTTCCGCAGCGCCGACATCCCCCTGCTGCTCAGCCACAGCAGCGTCGGGGTCGGAGTCGATGCGGAGGATCGCTACGAGCTGCGCCCCTCGGCCGATCTGCAGATCAGCCGCACGATCAGCCTCGATGCCGCCGGCTTCGCCGCCGCCCTGGCGGGGCAGGGCAGCGAGGTGGGCAGCGTGCTCTCCGACATCCTCTCGCTGGTGATCGGCGATCTGGCCGCCACCTTCCAGTTCCAGCTGGCCGCCGACGGCAGCCTCGGGATCCTCGAATCCTGCGACGACGGCGTTCGCCTGCTCGACACTTCGGTGACGCTGCCGGCGGGGCTCTGGCCCGACCTGGCGCAGGAGCACTTCTTCTCCCTGGCTCTGCCCAGCGGAACCACGCCGCTGCCGACCGACCAGGAGCTGGCGATCGCCGCCGGCCTGCGGTTGAGCGAACTCACGTTCTCGACGCCGCTGCTGCTCGATGAGTTCGGCGATCTCCGCCTGTACCGCCTCAGCGACTTCGGTGACCCGGCCGCCACCTTCGGTCTGCGTCTGGGCCTGGGCCTTGACCTGATCGCCGAGACTCTGCCCGGCGACCAGGCTGCCCTGGGCGAGCTTTCGGCGCCGTCGCTGCAGGGCGGGGTGAGCCTCGATCTCTCCGAGACCGCCATCCTTGCGCTGGCCGGTGCGGTGGCCGACGACGCCCGCGATGCCGGCCTGGCGCTGGCGGGGCAGATCCAGTCGGCCCTTGATGGATTCGGCGACCTGGCTTTGCCGGAGTGCACCGCCGGCTGGTTCGCCTTCGTCAATGGCTTCATCGACACCATCGACAGACTGGCCGGTCAGCTCTCCAGCCAGATCGAGGCCCTTGAGACCCGCGCCGATGCCCTTCCCGACTGGGTGCCCACCGCCTGGCTTGCCGACGCCTCCGACCTGGCGGACCGCTTCAATTCGATCACCGACGACGTCGCCGCTTTCCGCGATCGCTGGCTCACGGCCGATGGCTTTGTGAGCAGCATCAACGAGATCTTCAGCGCCAACGATCTCGACATCCACCTCAGCCTGCTGGCGCGGCCTACCAACCCCTCCAACACCTGCTGCGACGAAGACGGTCTGCAGATCAAGCCGCAGGTGTTCCTCACCCGCGATGAAGACTTCGCCTCCGGCGCCGAGGGCTCCTGGATCCGGGTCGACGACATCAGCACCTTCCGGCCCGCCTCGGAAGACATCAACCTCACCGTTGCCCTGGAGCGCTTCAGCCAGGTGGAGGCGGGCGGCAGCCAGGCCTGGGTGATCAAGCTCGCCGATGGCAATTTCGGCTATGCCGGCGGTCGCTTCCGCGCCGCGATCAGCGATGCGGCCAACGCCCTCACCCTGCGCACCAGCACCAATGCCGTCGCCGACGAAAACGCGATCTGGCTGGCCTGGGACGAGGAGCGCACCGGCTTCGCCCTTTACAACGCCGCCAGCGGTGGCTCGCGCCTGAGCGCCACCCTTGCCCCGGGCGGCGGCAGCATCGGCATCGCCGTCACCGGTGCCGACATCGTTAATGCCCTGCGGGTGCAGGTGGCGCAGCTGGATCCGGCGCGGCCCCTGCAGAGCACCAGCGGCCAGCCGATCAGCGGCTACTACTTCTATTCCGTCGAACCCGACAGCCCCGGCGCCCAAAGCGGACCCGGCAAGTTGCGCCTGTTCAGCGACGCCGCCCGCACGCAGCCGCTGCAGTTCTTCCGGGCTACGGCTGGCACCCTCACGGTCGAGCAGGCCGAGGTGGCCGACCGGGTCGATTTCGCCAGCGGCCGTTATGAGCTCAACTCCGCGACGGTGAGTCGGATCACCAGGGCCTGGGACAGGTTTGCCACCCCCAGCGGCGGCGGTGGTGCCCCGCCCGAGCTGCGGGCGATCGAGCTGATCGCCTCCACCGATGACCAGTCGATCAGGCCTGAGCTTGAGGCCCGCATGGCCGCCGATCTGGCGGCGATGACCACCGGCACCGCTACCAAGCAGGCGATCGCCACCCTGCTGCGGCGTGCCGAACGGGAATGGCAGCTCGCCACCAACGCGATGGAGATCAGCGATGGCGGCGGCCTGAATGAGGCGAATCTCCCGGTCGAGCGCTACGAGCGCGCCTCCGCCCTCACCCCTGCCCAGCTGCACGATGCCGCCAACATCACCCTGGCCAAGCTGCGCCTCGGCGGTGCCCTGCAGACCCTGCTCGACGAGGGCATCCTCAGCGATGCCCAGCTGCAGGCTTTCGCCGCCTACTACGGCGACACGCCTGTTCGGTCCATCCCCGCCACCGCCGGCACAGGGGAGGCCCCGGCTCTTGTCAATGGCCAGTGGGTGATCCGGATTCCCGCCAACAGCTTCGGTGACAATCTCGGCCCCGCCGGCACCTTCTCCCGCCAGCGGGTGGCGGTGAGCTTCGATCGGGAGAATCTGTTCACGCCGGCGGTGCCGACCAACGGCAACACCGTCTGGCTGGAGTGGGATGCCAGCCGCAGTGGTTTCGCCGTGTTTGATGCGGCCACCGCCGGCAACCGCCTCACCTACAACCAGCCCGCCTCACCGACCACCTTCGGCCTGATCGCCGCGGAGCTGAGCGATCAGTTCAGCAACGACCACGTCGGCGCGCTCGATTTCGACCTGCGCATCCGGCTGCTGCCCGAGAACGATCCCCGCAACCTCTACCAGCCCAGCGTGGCCGGCGCGCCTCCAGGCGACCCCCGTCTCGATGTGGACACCAACCGCTTCGTGGCGGTCTCCTTCGTGGGCGAGGAGCCGGTGCAGGGGGGGCTGGCCATCACTCCGCCCAGCCTCGACTGCCCGCCCGATCTTTACGTCTACCGCCTCGACTTCGGCGACGGCCTCAGCGTCAGCGATAGCACCACCCTGCGGCTCACCGATCTGGTGGACCTGCTCGGCGAGGGACTCGGCGACAGCCCGCTGGTTCATGCCCTCGGCTCGGTGGCTGAGGGCTATGAGGCACAGTTCAGCTACAGCTTCGGGCTCAATGGCGGCCTGGTGGCCGGCTACGACACCCGCACCAGCTCGCTCTCCAATCTGCTCTACACCGACACCCGCGGCGTGCTGCCCTTCGCCGACTGGGTGGAGCGCAATCCCGATGACCTCTGGAGCTTCGACACCGCCCCCAGCGGCTACGACCCGGTTTACGCCGAGGCGCTGCTGCTCCTTGATGGCGGCCTCGACCGCCTGCAGCGGCCCGATCGCTTCAAGCTCACCAGCGCCGATCTGCCCGCCGGCTGGGTGAACGCGGCCGGGGGCGTTCTCACCTTCTCCCTTGCCGACGGCGCTGAAGCCAACCCTCTCGGCGATCTGGAGGTGTTCAAGGATGGCGGTGTTCTGCCCGAGCGGTTCAGCCTGCAGCTGCAGCAGGCTGGCGCGGGCGGCCATCTGTTCGAGCGGGGGGCCGGCATCAGCTGGGCTCCGGTCACCGATCGCGTCAGCATCGACCTGCGGCTTGATCGCTCGGTGCCCGCCACGCCGGTCTACCGCGCCAGCCTGCCCGCCGGGTTGCAACTGCGGGCGAATGTGAATGCGGCCGATCTGCGCGCCACCGCCCTGATCGAGCTGCCCGATGCCCGGGCCCTGCTTGGCCTTGAAGCCGCAGCGTCCCTGGAGCTCTACCACACCTCACTCACCGATGCGGCTGCACAGGGGTTGGTGCCCCTGAGCCAGGTCGAGATCGCGGCCAACGCCGCCGGCAGCCTGCGGCTGCAGCCCGAACAACTTCTCGATTTCCTGCTCGCCGGCAATCCGCTCGGTTCAACGGCCGATGCGATCAGCGATGCGGTTGATGCCGTCACCGACGCCGTGGATGAGGCGCTCTGCGGCCTCGATGAGGGGGCCCTCACTCCCGCCAACTGGCTGGCCATGCTCACCGGCCTGGCGGACCGGATCGAGGATCTGCGCGATGCCCTGGTGGGCAATCTCGGCGGCGATCCGGTGATCAGCGGCCTGGCCGGTGCCCTCGGCTTCAGCTTCGACGACCTCGGCGCCGGCTTCACCACCGTGGCCGACACGGTGCGCAGCTTCACCGACCACATCCTGCCGCCCGATGAGTGGGCCAACCGCTTCAACCAGGCGATGGATGCGGCCGGCCTCGGCGACATCACCCTCACCCTGGTGGAGCGGGCGACGCCCGATGCCTTCGCCGGGGAGTGCCCGGAGCACGACCCGGCGGTGCGCACGCCGCTGCTCTATCTGTTTGAGCTTGATTTCGGCGACGGTCTCGACTGGAGCGCCGGCGGACAGGACGAGAGCTTGGTGGCGCTGATCAACGATCTGGTCGGTATTGATATTCCCACGGCACTGCTCGATCTGAGTGCCGACTGGAGCATCGGCATCGATGTCGATGCCCGTCTTGGCTTCGGTTTCGATCTCGATGCCCGCTCAGTTGGTGAATTTCTGGTTCTTGACACCGCCCCTGGCGGCACCCCCTTCACCCTGCCAGCCGGCCTGGATCCCGGCGCTTTCGGCGATCTCGACGCCAATGGCACCGAACTGTTCGCCAGAGCGTGGCTTGATGTGTCGGATCTGCAGGCCACCCTTGGGGGCTTCACCGCCCGCAGTGCTGCTGGTGAATCGCTGCTGCAGGCCGGCATCGCCGCCGGTCTGGATCTGCAGGTGCAGGGCAGCAACGGCACCAGCTACCTGCGGCCGGAGCTGGTGGACATCGGCCATGCGATCAATGGCGGTGTGCTGGGGGTGGCCAGCGGCTTCGATGCCGATGTGCAGTTCAACCCCGAACTGCTGCTACAGCTCGCCGAACAACTCGGTGAGGAGGCTCTCGAGACGCTCGAGCCCTTCCAGGAGGCCTACGAGGAAGGTGCCCAGTCGATCGAAGATGTGGGCGATCTGCTCAACTGCAGCGGCTTTGGGCTGCAGCAGGTGCTGTTCATCCTGGCCCAGCTGGAGCAGACGGTCGACAACGTGCAGCACGCGATTGAGGCTGGCGTTGCCGACAACCCGCTGATGACGATCTTCGCGCCCGATCTGGGCGCGGACATCAAGCAGTTCACCGGCAGCTTCGATGTTGCCGAGAAGGCACTCGCCGACCTGCGCGGACTTGGCGAGCAGATCCTGCCCTGGAATCTGATCCCCAGTATCGATGCGATTCTGCCGGATGTGCTCAGCCTCAAGTTGAATGCGCGGCCAATCTTCGATGCCTATTTCTGCGTTGGCGATTCAGGTGACAAGCAGATCCGGCTTGATACGAGTGCCCGTTACGCCAACGCCTCGGCATTGGGTATTAACTACACCCTTCCGGCTGATTTCGATCTCGAGGGTCAGGACAGGACGACTCATATCTTCCTGCGGGATGTTGACAAGGCTTTTCTCCCGGATGGCTATAAGAAGGTTGTCCCCGCTGAGAATTTCTCTCAACCGTTCACCATTCTGCAGCGCCTCGATCCGGTCAGCGGACACGAGCACCTGCTGATACTCGAGCGCCTGGATGGTAGCGCCTTGGCGGCCAATCAGATCCGCAATGCTGCCAATACAGACGATCGCGCGTTCACCGGCGACAACGTTGTCACCCAGCTCGGCAGCTTCGAGCGGCTTGGCAACAATTCGGCAGATCGCCTGACAGCGCTGAAGGATTATCTCACCGATGTCCGCGCCGATCCCAATCGTCGTGGTGAATATGCCCCTGATTATTACCGCTTTGCCCTGTCGCTCGAAGGTCTCTCCACCACCCTCGACCTCGACTTCAACACCAGCCTGGCCGGCATTCTCGAACTCAGTGGCGGCTTCGACCTCAATCTGTTTGCCGAAGGCTCGATCGGCTTCGCTTTCGACGCCAATGCGCCGGATCTTGGCTCCACCTTCCTGCTCAATACCGCCGCCGGCGTCAGCCAGAACCTGGGGGATCGGTTACCCGATGACATGGCCCTGCTGCTTGGCGTCAACGCCAGCGGCAGCCCTGAGCTGCTGATCGGCGCCAGCCTGGAGAGCACCGAACCGCTGCGCGGCCGTCTCGGCTTCCTGGAGCTCAGAGCCGAAAGTTCCGATCAGAACGTGCTCGGTCTGGGCTCGGCCCCCGAAGGCGACAGCCCCTCCCTGGCCCCCGCCGACGATCCCTTCCTCAGCGGCGCCCTGCTGCTCGGCCTTGATCTCGAAGGTCCAGGCAATGGTCTGGTGCCGCTGGCCGACATCGGCCAGCTCTCGATCGAACCTTTCGCGAAGCTGGGCTTCGAGATCGATCCCCAGATCACTGCATCGCTGGGCAATGTCATCAGCATCGATGGCGAGATGCTGTTCGGTGGTTACGGCGAGATCACTTCTTCCGGTGCCAGTTTCTCACCTACGCCCTTTGTCTTCCGACCCGGAAACATCAACCTCAGTCTTGGCGAAGAGCTGGTGGCCGCCAGCGGCCCATTCGTCAAGATCGCCCAGTTCCTTAATGACTACTTCCTCGAACCACTGAGCCCCCTTGTCGATCTTCTCGAGACGGAGTTTTCGATTGCCGGTCTCAACCTGCTTGGCGACGGCAAGCTGCACAACCTGATCGATATGGGTGTTGACGGCAACCCCAATGGTGCCGTCACGCAGTGGGTGAATCTCTATAAGGGCATTAATTCCGTTGTTGATGCTGTAGCCCGGCTCCAGGATTCCGATCAAATTACCATTCCCTCCTGGCTCTTCCTGCCGGACGACCTGCACACCATCGTTGCCGGTCCTGCCTTCAGCGGACCGAACCCCAACATTTTCCGCACCCAGGCGATCAATAACGAAACCCGCGGCGCCAGCACCCCCAATCCAGGTTCGCCGCAGGGAATTTTGCAGAACGCGGTGAACCTGCTCAGCGGTGCCATGGGCCAGGGCGGCGCCGTGGGCCTGCACACCGACGATTTCAGCTCCCCCGATCTCGGCAAGACGGAGGTCACCTTCCCCTTCCTTGATTTCGCCTACACCTCCTCGCGACTCGTCAACCTGCTGATGGGTACCGACCCCGCCAGCCGCTACGAGCTCGATCTGATCCGCCTGCAGATCCAGGGCTTCTCCACCAGCTGGGGCTTCAACCAGACGATCGGCCCGATCTTTGCGCCACCGCCAGTGAATCTGGAGGTGGGTGCCAGCATCACCCCCTACATCCGGCCCACGATCCTCGGCTACGACCTCACCGGTCTGGCCGGCCTGATCGAGACCGGTGAGCTGATGGCGCTCGCCGATGGCTTCTATGTCCTCGACGACGAACCCGACAACATTGTCAACGGCAGCCAGTACCCCGGTGCCGGCGCCGAGATCCGCATGGAGGTCAGCGGTGGCGTCAGCGTCGGTCTGCCGATCCTCAAGGTGCGCGGCGACGCCCACATCCGCGGCACGCTCGAGATCGAGCTCAACGATCCCAACGGCGATGGCCGGGTTCGTTTCCAGGAGTTGTTCGACAACTTCAGCTACAACCCCCTGGCGATCTTCGATGCCGCCATCCGGGTGGCGCTTTCCGCCTCGATCGGTGTCGAGGCCGGCATCGACCCCTTCTCCGTGTCGTTCACCATCTACGAAACACCGGAATTCGAGCTGTTCAGTGTTGAGATTCCCGGTGGTGCGCCGCCCAAGCCCTACTACGCCTCCGCCCCTGACGACGCCAGTGTCCTGCTGCTGAACATCGGACCGCGGGCCGAGGAACGCAACATCGACCCCAGCGACGGCGCTGAGACGATGACGCTGCGCATGGAGGGCCAGAACGTCGTGATCGACGGACCCGGTGGTCAGAGCGAGAGCTTCGCCGGCATCCAGACCATCAAGGGCGATTCCGGTGCCGCTGCCGATGCGATCAACGCCACCCTGGTGAGCCGGAGCCTGGAGCTGCGCGGCAAGGACGGCAACGACAGTCTCAGCGGCGGCAGCGCCAACGATTTGCTGCAAGGCGATGAGGGCAACGACCTGCTGCGCGGCCATGGCGGTGCCGACACGGCGCAGGGCGGCGTCGGCAACGACACCCTCGAAGGCGGCGACGGCAATGACAGGCTCGAGGGTCAGGAGGGCGACGATCGCCTCAACGGCGACGCCGGCAACGACACCCTGCTGGGTGGTGCCGGCGCCGATCGGCTGGAGGGCGGCGACGGCGATGACAGCGCCGATGGCGGCCTCGGCAATGACACCCTGCAGGGCGGTGCCGGCAGCGACACCCTGGTCGGCGACCAGGGCACCGACCTGCTGGAGGGCAACGCCGGCAACGACCGCCTCGAAGCCGGTGCCGGCAACGACACGGCCCGCGGCGGCGATGGCGATGACACGGTGATCGGTGACGCCGGCGCCGACCAGCTGGAGGGCAACGCCGGTGACGACGTGCTGGTCGCCGGTGCCACCGCGCCTGGCACGCCCCTGCCGCTGAACGATTTCCGCAGCGGCAATGCCGTTGCCGTGCTCGGCTTCGATCCCGACACCCTGCGCGGTGGCGACGGCAACGATCTGCTGGTCGGCAATGCCGGCCCCAACAGCATCTCCGGCGAAGGTGGCAGCGATACCGTGGCCGCCGGCGCCGGCACCGACAGCGTCGAGGGCGGCGCGGGAGATGACGTCCTCCACGGCGAAGCCGGTGCCGACACGCTGCGCGGTAATGAGGGTGACGATCAGATCCACGGCGGCGACGACGGCGACCGCGTCTACGGCGATGCCGGCAACGACCGCCTCTTCGGCGACAAGGGCACCGACACGCTCGAGGGAGGAGACGGGGCCGATCAGCTCCAGGGCGGTGCCGATGCGGACCTGCTGAGGGGCGGTACAGGCAACGACAACCTCGATGGCGACGATGCCAACGACACGCTTGAGGGTGGCAGCGGCGATGACTCCCTGACCGGTGATCTCGGCAACGACCTTGTCCAGGGGGGCACCGGTGCCGACCAGCTGCGCGGCGATGCCGGCAACGACCGCCTGCAGGGTGAAGAGGGTAACGACGTGCTGGAAGGTGGCAGCGGCAGCGACAGCCTCGATGGCGGGGTGGGCAACGACCAGCTGGGCGGTGGTACGGAGGCCGACAGCCTTGATGGCGGCAGCGGTGCCGACACCCTCCACGGCAACGAGGGCGCCGACCTGCTGCGCGGCGAGACCGGCGACGATCAGCTCCATGGCGACAGCGGCATCGACACCCTGGAAGGTGCTGCCGGCGCCGATCGCCTGGAGGGGGGCACGGAGTCCGACCTGCTGATGGGTGGGGTCGACGACGACCACCTGCTCGGCGGCGACGGGGCCGACTGGCTGTTCGCGGATGAGGGCGACGATCTGGTCGAGGGCAACGGCGGCCATGACCGCGCCATCGGCGGCGCTGGCGCCGACCTGCTCCGCGGCGGCAGCGGCAACGATCAGCTCGAAGGCGGCGCCGCCAGCGATGAGCTGCGCGGTGATGAGGGCGATGATCAGCTCTCCGGCTCCCAGGGGCCCGACGAGCTGTTCGGCGGCACGGGGGATGACCTGCTGATCGGCGGATCCGGCAAGGATCAGCTGGTGGGTGAGGACGGTGCCGACTGGCTGTTCGGCGACCTTTACGACCTGTCGGAGTCGCTGGCCGGGTTTGCGGTCCTGTTCGAACACCGCAGCGGCAGCCCCTCTGGCTCCGTCCCCTTCGCCGCCGCTGAGCCGTTCGACCTCACCGAGGTCTTCGGGTCGTCGGCCACCGGATTCGTGCTGTCCGGCACCCCGGCCGCCGGCGAGCCTGCGGGCCTGCGCTGGCTGCAGGCGAAGCTGGAGGTGGACCACTGGAGCGAGCTCAGCGACGCCCAGTGGGCCCTGCTTCGCATCCTTGACGACGATCCCAGCGGCCGTCCCGCTCTGGTCAGTGCGCTCAATGAGGACCGGCTGCAGGGGCGGGCCGGCAACGACTGGCTGTTCGGAGGCAGCGGTCCTGATCTGCTGGAGGGCGGTTTCGACGGCGACCTGCTGCTTGGCGGCAGCGGCAACGACGTGCTCTACGGCTATCAGGCCACCCTCAATCTCGTGGAGCAGTTCCTCGATGGCGATGACGCCCTTTACGGCGGTGACGGCAACGACGAGCTCTGGGGTGGCATCGGCAACGACTTCCTTGCCGGTGGCCGGGGCAACGACAAGCTCGTCGGCGATGACTCCGACGATCCGATCCTGATCACCCGGGCCCGGCCGGGTCAGAACTATGTCGGCCTCGATGTGCTGGCCGGCGGCAGCGGCAACGACACCGTCTTTGGCGCCCTCGGCACCGATGTGCTGTTCGCCGGCGAGGGCCAAGAGCGCGCCGACCGCGGCGTCGACGCGGCCGACAGCTTCCGCCTGTTCGGCTCAGAGCCAGGCAACCCCTCCGCTTACGACTTCCTGCTCGCCCTCAACAACACCCCCACCACCATCCGCTCGCTCGGCTTCGACCGGCTGGTGGGCGGCATCGACAGCGACATCCTGGTGGGCCACCGCCTGCGGCCGGTCAGTGAGCTCGCTCTGCGCAATGCCCTGCTGAGCTGGAGTGGCCAGTCCCTCGGTGATCTGGATCAGGACGGCAACCCCGTTGCCGATACCCCCGCCTCCCTGATCCCCGCCCTCACCGACCTCGACAGCTTCGGTGTGCTGGCCACCGGCAGCCGCGGCTTCGTCCTCAACCGCCGCAGCACCGATGGTGTGGTGGTGGAACTGGCGCCCGGCACCGGCACCGACCTGGTCTGGAACTTCTACGCCGGAGACCACGACGGCACCCGCCGTCGCCTGGGGGATGGCAACACCGCCGTGACCGGCGAGCTGTACGGCCTCGATCTCACGGTCTCCGAGGTGCCGTTGGTGGATGGCGGCACGGACATCAGCTTCGACCTCGACATCAACCCGATCGAGACCGACGTGGTGTACCTCACCGCCGGTCTCAGTTTCGGTTCGATCGACCTGCAATGGCGCAGCTGGTCGATCGCTGATCTCACCAGCCAGCTGGTGAGTGATCTGGGCACCTCCCAGGCGATCAACCTTTTCCGTCAGTACGTCAGCCGGCTGGGCGACAGCCTGCCCACCAGCGCCGCAACAGGCAGCGGTATCGATGGAGACCCTCTCGACTGGAGCTTCACCAATGGCCCCCTGTTCAGCTCCGAGGATCCAGACGACAACGCCGACCTGCTCAGCGATCCGCTGATCCGCAACGAACTCTGGACCGCCCTCAGCCAGTCCTACGCCCCCAACCAGCTGTTCAACACCAGCGTTGGCGTGATGTCGCTGATCGATCGCGACACCGATCAGGTGCTGGCCCGCTTCCTCAATGTCAGCGAGGACGCGATCGGGCGTCACAACATCGATGAGCAGAACGTGCCGCCCGACCGGCTCGTGGCCGAACCGGGCAAGGCCGCCTTCTCCGCCAGCGAGCGCGTCACCGTGCCCGAGGGCATGGCCCGCGACCCCAACGGCGCCACCGATCTGGCGGCGATCGAGGCCCAGATCCGCCGGATCACGGCGATCGCCGCCGACGGCGCTGCCACCGGCACCTGGGAGAACTGGCGCGGTGTGGGGCTGCTGGGCACCCGCTCCGGCACCAGCCAGTGGTTCGATCTGAACGGCAACCGTTCCGACGGCCTGGAGTTGCTGATCACCTCGGGCGGCACGATCCAGGAGCGGATCGACCAGGCCCTGCCGATCTGGGGCGTCAACCTCGACGGCGACGGCCTGCTCGGCTCCAACGGCGTCTACGGCGCCGCCGCCCTGCAGATCCGCGATCCCAACGGTCTGCTGCCGGCTTACCAGAACGAGCTGGTGATCGCCGCCGAGATGCCGATGGCGGTGACCCTCAGTGCCCCCTGGACCGTCAACGCCCCGAACCCGCTCGGTTACACCGTTGCCGCCGGCACCTACAGCTGGCGCAATGATCTGGTCTGGGTTGACCGTGACCAGGATGGCCGCCTCACCCTGCCGCTCACCAACCGCCTCACCGGCACGTTGCCCAACCAGGAGCCCGCCGGTCCCTTCGACTTCATCTGCCTTGATGACGCCGCGGCGCTCAACGGTGTGCCGGTTTCGCAGATCCGTTCGCTCAGCACCGTGGGCGACGTGGTGGCGGCCGGTGGCTGGGAGCTGGTGGAGGAGCTCTTCTATGCCGGGGAACCCACCAACGAGGCCTCCACCGGCCGGGTGGTGGTGAGCATCAACGCCAACATCCCCGGCAGCGCGCTCTATCTCAACACCACCCGCGCCGAGGATCTCGACGGTGACGGTGAGGCCCGATTCGATGAGGCCGGCACCGGCTTCCGCGAGATCACGGTGCTCAGCGATGGCGTCGCCTCCGCCTCCAGTCCGCAGGTGGTGGGCGGCGACCCCTCCCGCGATCTCCGCTACCCCGGCGGCCTCAAGGCCCAGCTCAATCCCAGCTTCACCCTCATCCCGGCCGATTCCCAGCTCAGCCATGCGTTGCTGCAGGCGGGCTGGCGCAGCAATGGGGCCGGCACCCTGAGCTTCGAAGCCTGGGGTTACAACCTGCAGGCCTTCACCGATGCCGCGGGGCGGGTCGTGGACCTCACCGGCACCTCGGCCCGGGCGCTGCCGCTGATGATCCCCTCCGCCGCCCCTGACTGGCGCGAGGACAGCAGCCTGACGCCGGTCTGGAGTTTCCAGAACGGCAACGATCAGCCCGATCTGCTGGTGGGCAACTGGCGCTGGCTCGATCCAGGTTCCGCCATCGGTCTGGTCTACCCGGAGCAACTGGTGGCCACGGCCCCCGCCCTTCACACCGAGCAGGGCCCCGACTCACCGTTGCAGCCCGACTGGGGTTCGGTGGTGCTGGAGAGCAGCGGCTGGCCATTGGGCGGCAGCACCCCCCTCTGGGCCTACAACAGCGCCGCCAGCGATGGCGACCAGGACAGCTTCAGCCGGATCGATGCCGCCGATGGCGGCCAGGAGACCTACCCGGGCAGCTATCGGGCCGCTGAGCTCGAGTGGGCGATCACCCCGCAGACCAGCAGCGATGTGATCGCTCTGCAGGTCAACGACCTGGCGGCAGGCCTCGGTGTGATCCGCGCCACCGGCGCCTTCAACCGGCTGCAGAACCTTGAGGCCAGCGGCTTCGAGCACCAGCGCGTCGCCGCCTCCGCTGATCATGTGCTGATCGCCGGCGTCAGCAAGGCCGGTGATGGCGAACTGCTGCTCGCCGATCAACGGGGTCTGCTGCTGGGGCGCCTGGCCCTGCCAGGCATCCATACCGCAGTGGAGCTGGGCTGGTGGAGCGACAAGCAGGCCTGGGCTCTGCTTCAGAACGGCCGCGATGACCTCCAGCTCTGGAGCATCAGTCTTGAGGACAGCACCGGCGGCGACGTCCTGCTGATCGCCAAGCCGCTGGCCATGTTGCCCTCGAGCAACGGCCTGCTCAGCGGTGCCGAGCAAGGCATCGTGCAGGCCACCAAGGAGGGGCTTCTGCTGTCACTGCCCTTCGCACCGCTGCAGGCCGAAGGCGATCAGGTCCCCGAACTCAGGCTCGATGGCAGCACCACCTTGGGGGACCTGGCCACGGAGACGGGCTTCGCCCGGCCCCTGGGACTGGACACCCGCGGTGGTCAGGTCACCCTGGCCGACGGCAGCCGCGTCACGATCAGCGGCCCGGACTCCCTGGCGCTGCTCGGCCCCGACGGTTCGCTGCAGACGCTGGCCCTCGAATTGGCAGCGGCTGAGTGGATCGACCACAACAGCCTTGCCGTCAGCGGCCAATCCCTCTACTGGATCAGCAGCCGCTACGAGACCGGCAGCGATCAGGCCAACCAGACGATCTGGCGCCGTGTCGCCGCTGACAAGCCCGAGCGACTGCTCGAACTCAAGCCAGGGCAGCGGGTGCAGACCGAGGAGAGCGGCGACGGCGACGGCGGCAGCTGGCTGAAGTCCCTGCCGAAATCCGGCGGTCTGTTTGTGCTGGATGACGACAGCTACAGCGGTAACGATCTGGTGGAGCTGATGCGCCTGCCCGCCAAGCCGGGAGCGTCGCCCACCCCCCTGGCCAGCTTCTCGACGCTGCCCTTCGACGGAGTATCCCCCTATCTCGCTGATGCGGTGGCCGGTGTCGCGATCGATGGCAGGACGGCCCTGCTGCTCTATGGCGCCGACCCGGGCAAGCAGGAGGCCAGCCTGCGACTCGGCATTGACCAGGACGGCACGTTCAAGATCGTGCCGCTCAGTGACAGGCTCAAGCCGATCGCTTCCCAGTCGTTGGGGGCGGCGGTGCAGCCCCTTGCCGATGGCGGCTTCCTGGTGCTCGATGGCAGCACGGGATCGGGCTTCCAGGGCACCCGGCTCGTACATGTGGACCCCGATGGGGCGGTGAGCAACGCCTACGCCCTCGCCACCCCGATCGAAAGCTTCCAGAGTCTGGCGGGCCTGGCGATGGCACCCTTCAAGGATGGGGTGGTGTTCATCGATCGCGACGTCAGCGGCGATCGGCTGCTGGTCCTCACCTCCAGCGGCACCAAGCAGCTCACCCTGAAGGGCAGCCAGCTGTTCGGCGATGGAAGCAGCAGCTTCAAGCTCCATGTGCTTGATCAGCAGCTGGTGGTGCTTCAGGCCATTGTCTCCTACGACAGCAACAACGGCTCTTTCAAGAGTCATGCCGAGAATCGCCTCTGGCGGCTTGACCTTCAGCACGCCTTCCCCGGCAGCCTCACTCCCCTCACTTACAGCGGTGAGCTATCTGGCAATCCCTATGCCTCCTTCGACGGCAGCCTCAGCGTCGCCGACGATGGCGATGGCGGTCTGCTGCTGCTGGCCACCGGTAGCCCCTACCAGCCCAACCCTGCCCGCTTGCTGCACTGGGCCAAGGGCAGCTCGGAAGCGGCAGAGGTGCATCTGCCCGATAATCTCGATGGCCGTTCCCTGGCCCTGGTGGACCTGGGTAAGCGGGTTGGACTCCAAGCCGTTGCTTACAGCAATGGCGTTGGCGGTGATCTGCAGGTCTATGGACTCGGGCTCAGCAAGGTCGGCCCGTTCGTGCCACCCGCCTGGCTGCAGACGCTCGATCACACCACCTCCGCCGATCTGGCCGGGCTGATCAAGACCGGCGAGCTGGCAGGCCTCAGCCTGCTGCTCTCCCCCACCGCTCAGCAGGCCAATCCGCAGCTGACGCTGCTGGATCTTTACGATCAGGAGCAGGTGCTCAAGCATCCATTCTTCCACTGGATTCAGGATCCAAAGGGCACCAGCTGGCGGGTGGAGGTGGTTCAGGAGGCGGATGCCGACGCCGAGGGGGGCCTGCGGCTGGTAGGGATCGAGCTGGCTGCGCTTCAGCCGGACAGCCTCAGCTTCGGCGCTCCGGTGCGGCTGCTGTTGGCCAATGATCCACCGCTGCAGAGGCTGTATGGGGTGTCGATCGGCGCCGATGGGGTGCTGATCGCCGGCCACGCTGGATCTGAATCGTCGTACTACAACCCGGCGAAGCTGGTCCTCCAGTGGCTGCCGCTCAGTCCCGGCAAGCTGGTGGACGCCGCCGGCAAGGACCCCTTCACGATCACGGCAAGCCGCACCCTGGTGATTCCGCTGGGGGGATCGCGCTACGAGACTGCGGCCGAATCCTTCGCGGATGGCAACACTCAGGCGCCTGGGTTGTCTGTGGAGGGCCTGCTGGCCCATCCCAGCGCTGCGTCCGGCGGTTTCACGGCGTTCGGGCGCCGCCGTTCTTACTACGGCGAAGAAGGCAGCAGCCTGTCGCTCTGGACCTTGGAGCTTCCTGCCGTCAGCCAGCTGGAGGCGTGGCGCTCCACCGGCCAGGTGGCTGCCCGCGCAGAGCAGCTCAGCCGATCGATCGTTGACGTGGGTCGTTTGACGGCGCGCGACCTCACCCTCTCAGGCGATGGGGTGGTTCTGGCGGTCGGCGGCGGGCGCGGAGTCTCCGGCTCCTGGCTGTACAGCAGTGAAGCGGCCGAAGGCTTCGTCTCCGGCGGCAGCACCGCCCCCTCCAGCTACTACGACGGCACCACCCTGGCCGCCCAGCTCCAGACCCCCGCCGGCATGCAGGCTCGCGGTCTGCGGGTGATCCACCCCGATCCCCTCGATCCCGATGGCTTCGAGGTTTACGGCGAGCTGCTGGCTGCCGGCGCCCCACCGCTGCTGGTGGTCTGGAGGAGCGCTTCCGGCATCACCAGGCCCTCGATCCCGGGCGCCAACCCCGACCCCATCCCCCTCAAGGAGCTGCTGCGCCTCGATCCGGCCAGCGGCCGGGTGGTGATCGAGGCCACCACGGCCGCGGACCTCACCCCCGAACGGCTGCGCAGCCTGGAGTCCCCGGCCCTGCTGGCGGCGATCCCCGGCGCCCTGGTGGTGCAGGATCGCGATCAGCCGTCCCGCCAGCTGCTGCTCGCGGGCTCGCGGCAATGGCTGGTTCCCGAGGCCTACGGCACCCTCCTGCAGATCAGCGACGACGGTCAGGCGATCAGCCGCCGCCCCGATGGCTCCCTTGAGCTGCTGCGCTTCGAGGCCTCCAGCCTGTTCGGCGCTGGCCTCAGCGCGCCAGCCGCTGAGGACTCGGCGCCCTCTGCCCTCTCCCTGGCCTGGATCCGCCAGCGCCATGCCCTGAGCGACCTCGTCGATGGTGAGCCAGTGCTGGCGGCCCAGCTCCAGCGGGTGCCCGGCCTGGGTGTCGCCGCCGCCGCAACCCTGGTGACCCGCCTTGATCTGGTCACCGGCCCGGCGCAGGATCGCCAGCTGGTGCAGCTCGATGTCAGCGATCCCGACAGCCTGCCGCTCGCCAGCGGCGAGACGGTGGTGGTTCGTCGCCTCGCCGCCGCCGACCGCGACGGCAACGGCAGCGAGGAATCCCTGCTGCTGCAGGGGGTGATCGAGAGTCCCGACCCGGTGATCGCCGGCGCCGTGCAGGAGCGCCCGCTGCTGCTGCTGCGCACGGCCGGCGGCGTTGATGCCGCCCCCGGCAGCTTCCGCTTCGACCTCGACCTCACGGTCAGCCTGGAAGGCCTCACCACCAGCCGGGGCATCGCAGTGCCCCGCGGCGCCAGCCTGGCCGAGGCCAGCGCCCTGTGGGTGCGCTTCGACTCCCTCAGCGGCTTCCGCGAAACCAGCAGCGGCACCAGCACGGCGCCGCTCAGCCTGCTGTTGGCGGGCAACACCAGCGACAGCCCCAGCCCCCGCCAGGCCGATCCCCTGCTCGCCCTGCTGCAGGAGGATCCCGCGGCCCTCGGCGGCTGGCGCGGGATCACGCCGCTGATCTGGCGCGATGCCGACGACGACGGCCTGATCATCGACGACGAGCTGCGTCCCTTCGGCGTCTATGCCGGAGACCTGCATGTTTTCGACGCCGATCTCGACGGCAGGGGGGATCTGGCCACGATCGGCTTCGGCACCGCCACCCGCCGCGCCGCCGATGGCAACACCCTGGCGATTCCGCAGACCAATCTTTTCTTGTACAAGGGCACCCTTGCCGATTTCCCTTATGAGGGCACCCGTGCCGATGGCACGCCGATCCTCCAGGACACGGATCTCGATCTCTATGGGCTGGCCAACGGCACGATCAACAGCGGCGACATCGACGGCGATGGTGACCTTGATCTATTGCTCAACGGTGAGGACTTCTTCGCCCTGCCCAACAGTGAGAACAACCTGGCCGATTCGGCCCAGGGCGGCGGCAATCCCGTCACCCTCATCTACCGCAATCTGATCGAGGAAACCCGTAGCGCCGAAGGCAGCCTCGGCCATCTGGCTTTCGACAATGCCATCTTCAAGCGCAACGACAACGATCAGCGCTGGGCCAACTTTGATTACGCCTTTGATGCCAGCGAACTGGCCACGATCCTGCCGGGCCTGAGTTTCAGCTCCAACAGCTCCTCGGTTGGCCTCAGCGGCCTGCAGCTCGGCAGTGCCGTCACCACCTCGCTCAGCGGCCAGACGGCAGTGCTGGCTGCCAGCAACATCAATGCCGTCCTTGCCGACACCAGCCTCAACAGCCAGCTGCGCGCCTACTACGACTCCCTGCGCACCAGCCCCACCAGCTTCGGCAGCGGTCTCACCAGCCGCGCCGACGGCTTCGCCGCCCTCCTCGCCGGCCAGTTGCCCGGTCTGCAGGCCATCCTCAACCGGTCCGAGATCCAGGCAAGGCTCGCCCAGCTCAATCTTTCGGGCAAGGGTCAGCTGCTGTTCAAGCACTTCGGCAATGGGGGCGTGCTGAACAAGCTTGAATTCGGCCTGGATCTGGCCGATGGTGACGCACTCAAAGGGGATTGGCTCTCCCAGACTTTCCAGTTCGATCCGGCCCGCAGCTACTTTGCGCTCACCCTGGCGCCGGCTTCGCCTGCAAACGGAATGGGGGAACAGGAGGTGGTGCTGGGTGTGTTTGAAGCATCGACTGTTCAGGTGAATGTCGATCTTTCCACTGCCTCGCCCTCCATTCGGGATGGCGATGAACTGAGCCAGAGGTTCAGCTTCGTACCCAGTTTCACGAGTCAGCAGCAAACCTCCTATTCCAAGCTCCGCTACATCGGCCTGGCCACGCCCGATGGCCGCACCGATTACAGCCGCACCGACGCCCTGGCGCCGCTGCAGGCGGCCCTGCGCCAGGACCTCCAGGCGTTGGGCAATCAGCTGGAAGCCACCTCGATCACGGCCGGATCCTTCCTGACGGCGGTGCCGGCAGGCCCCCGTTACTACCCCATCGATCTGCTCAGCCTCAGCCCCACCCCTGGCGCCGGTTCGCTGGCGGGTCTGTACGAGCTCGAGCTGCATGCCACCGACCACCGCCGAGCCGGCGTCGAAAGTCTGCTGCCCTACACCCAGCCCGACACCACCCTCTACAAGGGCAGCATCGCCCTGAGCACCGGCGCCTCGCTGACGGTGGATCAGTTCAAGCAGCAGCTGGCGCGGGGAACGCTGCTGGCGATGCAGCGCATCTTTGCGGAGCCCGAGTACACCCAGACGCCCAACGAAGCGGCGCTGCTGACCAACGATCCCGCTGGCTTCGATGTCGAGGACGTCGCTGGTAACGATGCCTGGACACCATCCGGCAGCTTCTACAGCCTCCAGTCCAACATCGTTCCGATTCTTGGCGATGCGTATCTGGCGCTGATCTCGAGCCTGCCCACGCTCAGTTTCGGCAGCCTGGCTTCCGCCTTTGCCGAGGATCAGCGGCTCAAGGAGATCCGCAATTACGACCTGCTTGAGGTGCTCAAGGGCACCCCCGTGCAGGACGAGTTCCGGATCGGCGACAGCCATCTCAATCTCTACGGCGCTCCGCTCACGGCTAATGCCAAGGGCACGATCGTGGTGATCGATGATTTCAACCCCTTCCTCGACACCGTTGAGCTGTATCTGCCCGAGGATGCCAGCTTTGTCTGGGATCAGATCCTCTACCGCAAGGATCCAGAATCCCCCTCAGCTCCCTCTGGCGGCTTCAAGGACCGGGTGCTGGCGAGCGATGAGGGCGGCAATGAGCGTGCCGCTGAACGGTTCCTGAGCCAGCCGATCCTCGACAGCTACGGCCGTGAGGTCAGCTACAGCTATGTGGTCCAGGAGTTTCGTCCTTTCGATTACTCCGACCCCGCCGTCAATCTGGCGCTCCGTGGCGCGGTGCTGCGCATCAATCAGATCGTTGATGGTGTACGCGGACCAGAGACCCTGGTCTTCTTTGAAGGCATCGATCAGGATCTGCTCCACTTCCAGACCAGCTTCAACGAAGGTCGCATCCGCTTCGCCTCCGCCGATGATCAGGCCCGCCGGCAGCTGCGCTTCATCGTCTCCAGCAATGGCAGCGATAGCGATGACATTCTCAGCCAGAACGATGCCTACCGCGTTCCCTTCCGCCGCTCCCTGCTCGGCGACTGGCTGGAGAACGAATTCGAGGCTCTGCCGGAGTTCTTCGGTCTGCTCACCGGCGGTGACGGCAACGATGTGCTGCGCGGCAGCACCGCCGCCACTGCGGTGCCGGTGGTTTACCTCGATGGTGGCCTCGGCAACGACCGCCTCTATGGCAGTGATGTTGATAGCTACTACGACATCCTGCTTGGCCAGGAGGGTGATGACCTGATCGCCGGCCTGCGCGGTCCGAATCGGATCGAGGGCGGCAGCGGCCAGGACACCATCCAGGGTGGCTTCAACAATGACGTGCTTCTGGGCGGCAGCGGCAAGGACCTGCTGATCGGCGGCGAAGGCTTCGACCTGGTCAGCCATGGCGAGGATCCGGGGCCGGCCGAGGTGAACCTGGCCTGGCGCCGGCAGCCGGTGATCCTGCTGCCCGCCAGCGGCGATGCCCGCCAGCTCGCCCCCGACACCCTGCTGCAGGACCTGCCGCCGGAGCTCCTGGGGCTGCTCACCCCGATGGCCAGCCGCGGCTTCCGGCGCTTCGATCCCCTGTCCACGCTCAGCGACCTGCTCGGCGATCTCACCCGGGGCGAGGACGCCCTGCTGCCCGAACTGGCGGATGTGACCGCCACCAACCCGATCCTCTGGATCCCCTCCGATCCTGCGGCTGAGCTGGTGCGCCTCGATCGCGATGGTCTGCTCCGCGAGGTCGAGCCGGCCGTGCGCGAACGGATCGAAACCGCGTTACTGCGCAGGGGCGTCACGCCCCGCTCCACCCTCAGCGTTGCCGAGGCCAGCCGCTTGGCGGCCTCCAGCCAGCTGCTCGACCCTGGCAGCCTCAAGGTGATCGCCACATCGGTGGATGCCTATGCCAGCCGTGACGGCTGGGGCGACAGTGACCGCCTGCAGACCGCGCTGCATGACCTTCCCGGCACCACCGTCGCCGAAGCTGCCCTGGCGCGCGATGCCGCCAGGCTGCTGGCGGTGCCCAGCAACACCCTGCGCGATCTGGCCCTGCAGCTCCAGCAGGAATGGCAGACCCAGCAGGCTGCGATCGCCAACAACACCCTTCCCCTGCCGGGCACGCCGCTGGCTGATCTGCGCCACAGCCAGCTGCTGACCAGCTTCAGCGCGGCCAGCAGCGATGCCCTGATCGAGGCGGGCCGCAGCGGCGATCTGGAGGTGTGGCTCAATGCCTTCGCCCGCGCCATCGCCAGCGAACAGCCCGCCGATCTCAGCAGCCGGGCGGTGGCCGAGGCGCTCAGCGGCGTGCTCTCCCAGATCGAGAACATCGAGGGTTCGGCCTTCAGCGATGTGCTGCTGGGTGACAACCAGCACAACACCATCCGCGGCGGCAGCGGTCACGACGTGCTCGTCGGCGACCGGGGCAACGACGTGCTCGATGGCGGCACCGGCCGCGACCGGATCTTCGGTGGAGAAGGCAGCGATGTTCTTGAGGGCGGCGGCGGCATGGACCTGCTGGCGGGCGGCGCCGGCGATGACCGCTACAGCCTGCACACGCCGCTGCTCACCCTTGAGGAGGCCTTCCGCAGCCTTGGCGGCGATCCCACCTCCCTCAAGCCGGTGGAGATCGATGGTGAGGTGATCGGCTGGGAGAAATTCCGTCTCTGGGCCGATCCGCGCCGCTGGAAGGGCGAGGTGCAGTGGCAGCAATACGAGCGCCTCGGCTTCGCCCCCGACCAGCTGCTCTATCGCCGTGCCGCCGCCGACGACAGCATCGGCTGGCTGCGGCTCACCGCCGGTGGCACCGTGATCCGCGACGAGGGCGGCCTGACCGGGGCTGAGGACGAACTCACCCTGGAGCTGCCCTATCTGCTCAGCCTCGATGGCGTGCAGGCCGGCAGCATCGGCTTCGTGCGCGGCAACGGCACGGGCCGCAGCGGTAACTCCGACCTGATCATCGACCTCGATGCCGACGGTGTGGTCAACCCCGCCCGCGATCTTACGATCGAGAACTACTTCGACGGCGATGGCAGCGGCGCCGGCGCGATCAGCGCCATCCGCCAGTACGGCCTGATCGGTGACTACTACTTCGGGGCCGATTTCGAGCAGCGCTTCCTGCGGCGCGTCGACGCCACGATCGACTTCGACTGGGGTTATCTGCTGCCCACCGGGGCTGATCGCGACAACGCCAAGGGATTGCCGGCCGACTGGACCGGAGCGCTCTCCGCGCGCTGGCGCGGCCAGCTCCAGCCCTCGGCTGAGGGCTACTACCAGTTCCGGGTCAGCGCCGATGGCGGCCGCACAGACGCCTGGGAGCTGTTTGTCGATGGCGAAAAGATCGACAACCCTGCCGAGCAGCTGCGGCTGCGGGCCGATCGGGCTGTGGATCTGGAGCTGCGCTGGCGGGATCCAGCGGTGAACGGCAGCTCGGGTGACCATGCCGTCAAGCTCGAATGGAGCCTCAACGGCAGTGCCTTCGAGACGATCGGCACCGACGCCCTGCGCACCGGCGTCACGGTCACCTCACTGGATGTGCTCGGCAGCACCGACCTGCTGGTGCCCCAGCTCAGCCGTGAGCTCTTCTCCGGCGAGACCGAAGCCTGGGAGAGCGGTGTCGCCTGGGGCGACATCGACAACGATACCGATCTCGACCTGCTGCACTGGGGCTTCGACAGCCTCGGCAACGGCGAGGCCCAGATCCTGATCAACGACCTCGATGCCAGCGGCAGGCGCAGTTTCAACGCCAGCTTCGATCTGCCCGTCTTCGATCAGATCCACCAGGCCGAATGGGGCGACTGGAACCGTGACGGCTGGATCGATCTGCTGGTCAGCGGCCAGCGCACCGGCAGCGACTTCCAGCGCCGCAACGTGGTGGAGGTGCTGCAGAACGACGGCGGCATCGGCTTCCGGGTGGTCACGCCGATCCACTGGGCGGAGGAGCTGGATACCTGGGAGAACGATCCCAAGGCGATCCTGCGGGCCGCCTGGGGCGACCTCGATGCTGACGGTCGCCTTGATGTGGCGGTTTCGAGCGGCGACCGCGACACCCTGCTGGTGCTGCCGGGCAACGCCGACGAGCCCTTTGAGCAGGAGCTGCTGGCCGGCATGAACGGCACCCGCCTGCAGTTCGGCTATTTCGACACCGAGCAGGGCGAGCACGGCAGTGGCGACCGTGACCCGCTGAATCCCACCGCCCGTCTGGCGAGCGGCATGGACATCGCCGTGAACCGCAGCTGGCAGGGCATCGACTACGAGCAGATCTCCCGCAAGGCGGATCTGAGCTTCTGGCGGTCGGACAGCACCCTGTTCGATGTGCCCCAGGACCTGCTGGTGCTCGATTCCTTCCTCGCCGATCTCGAGGATCAGCTGCCGGGCAGCGAGGAGTTGACTCCCGGCCTGCTGAGCAACAACCGACTGGATCTGCGCACCCTGGTGGAGCTGCAGCTGGGACGTGGCAGCTTCGAGGCCTCCTACGCCCTGTTCCGCCTGCCCCGCAGTGTGTTCGATGGCAGCTTCAACGCGGCCAACGGCGTCCAGGAAACCGCCCCGGCCAATCAGGCGACCGCAATTCAGCTGGCACGCCAGGGGGCCGGTTCGGCCCTGGATGCCTTCCTGCTCGAGCACCAGGATCAGTGGCAGCTGCTGGGCAACGGCGCCTTCAACCAGACGCCGCTGACCTTCCGCCACGATCCGAACTTCGTCTACGTCCTGGGCATCGACGATTCCCTGATCGATGTGCGCGACAACCCGCGCAGCGATCGCTTCAACGCACCCTTTGACCTCAGCGAGCTGACCGGACCCAATGAGACGGGCCCGATCATTTACGACAAGCCGCTGCCGCGTGTCAGTGGCGCCGATGGGGCGCTGTATGAAGCCGGTCGCCGCTTCATCGCCGAGCTGTTCCACCTGAGCACCGCTGTGGACGCCCAGGGCAACCCGATCACAGGGGTGCTGGCTGGCAACAGCCTTGAGGACTGGCTGGAATCCTTTGCCGACAGCCTCAGCAGTCCGCTGCTGCTCGACGACAACGGCAACGCCACGACGATCGATGCCTCGTTGGTGCGCACCCGCTCAAGCTCCTACAGCTTCGATAGTCAGCTGCTGAGCAGCATTCTGCATAAGTTCACACCGGTAGTGGCGACCTCTGAACCTCTGGCCCAGATGGAGGCGTCATCCCTGGCGGAGAACGCTGACATCAACTCCGAACAGATCACGACAACCGCTGTTCTGGCTGACAACCGCGGTGGCATGGTTGAGGCCATCAACGGCATCGGGATTGGCGACGCATTTGATTATCAATATGGCCCCATCTACGGTCAGCTGCCATCGGTCGCTCTGCAGACCATCTTGCTACCCACCGACTTCTTCCCCGCTGCTGAGCTGAATCTCGATCTGCTCAATGCGGTGATCGATAAACGTCTGCTGCAACTGCGGGCCGATCGTCCGGATGCCAGTCAGGTCAATGAGGGCTTTGATCAGCCATTGCCCGCCGTCAGCGACTTCCAGCTGATCAGCGAAACGAGCCGGGAGCTGGAGCAACAGACCATTACGTCCAGCTGGGATGGCCAGCCATCGTCCATCGCGGCGATCCAACTGCCTGGCTTCACCGAGGCCTCTGCCAAGACAACGGTGGAGCGTGTGCTGCTCAACGCGAAAAATAAGGTTGTTTTTAGCTCGCCGATTCTGGGTTTTGGTCCTGGCAATGGTGTGGCTGCCTATGTGACCTATCCGACGGAAGAGCTGCAGCTCGATCCGAACGAAGTCAAGGCCTCGCCGGTCTACACCGCCTACTGGATGCCGACGCCGCAGGGCGAAGGTAAGAACACCATCAGCCAGACGGAATGGGCCTGGTTGCTGGGCTCTAATGAGGCAAAGTTCAACGACTACAGCCTCAAATCCTCAACGACAGATCCCTTTGCAGGCATGATCTCGATCTCCTTCCCTGAGGCGACTGATCTGCATAGCGTCAATCTTGAGGTTTCCTTCTATCAGGGATCGCTTTCGGATTCGGGTGCCAAGGATGCGTTCGTCTCGCTGGCTTCCCATCCCTTCCGTATCACCCAATATCGCCAAGCAAAGAATGGCAAAGAAGGCCTGGCTTACGAGGAAGTCAATAGTCAGATTGCCTGGCTGCAAGGCAATCAGATTTATACTGATTTCTACGCAGGTGTTGCCGATGTTGTCAGCTTCACCCCCTATTATCAGTACGGCAGCACTTTCAACACCCAGCCACTTGTCTTTGGTCAGAAGGGGGTCGGCTTGCGGCTCTCGATTGACGACGTCAATGTGGCCGAATCTGTCACGACCACGGATAATCATTCCCTCAAATACAACACCTACCTCCTGCCGCAGTCTGATCTGCGCGTGTCTGGGTACCACGGCACGCAGACCAACGGTTTCAGCCTCGGCGAGGCCACCGTGGCCACCAGCGGCGGTTCGCTGGTGGCCACGGCGGTCGGGCTGCCGCAGCTTCCCCTTCCCCTGCTGACGCTCAGCAAGGGCTCGGGCGAGGCCTTCAGCCTGGATTCGATCACCTTCACCGGCAGCAGCCGCGGTTCCTACAACGCTTTCGTCCGTTATTACGACGCTTCAACGGCCACGATCCCGCTGCAGTTCAACGGCAGCCTCAGCTTCGCCAACAGCGCCCGCACGACCCTGCTGAACGCTCTGAACCGCCCGGTTCAATCCATCGAGTTCAGGGCGGTTGCCACCGCCTCGTCCAGTCTCCTCAAAACGTCGGCCACGCTCTCCCATGTGCTGGGGATCAGCGATCTGCTCTTCACAACGGCCCAGGGCAATGCACCCTTCAACCTTGATCGCGATCTCAGCGGAGCAACGATCCAGGAGATGGGCCCCATCCCTGCCCAGGCCCGCCTCCATCTCGACACGGCGGTGCTCAAGGGCCTCAGCTCCGATCGCGTCGCGCTGCAGCAGCTGGTGCAGGTGCTCGGCAATGAATCGGTGGATCTGGCCGGTGTCAGCTTCGCCGAGCTGATCGCGCTCGGCCGTTCCCAGCTGTTTGAGGGCGAGCCCGTGGTGGCTCCCACCTACAGCGCCAGCGTGCTCAAAGATCTGCTGAGCCGCGATCTCATCCTCAGGCCCACCGACATCGGCCTGATCGATGACATCCACAGCTTCGATGCGGCGGTGCAGCTGTTGCTCAAGCCGGTGGAGTCGCCGCTGGAGGTGTTGCGCAACACCGCCGCCCTGGCCCCGGATCCGGTTTCGGCCGTCCTGGAGCTGGCCGAGGGCTCCCTTTTCCCCGATGCCACCCTGGCGGCCTTCGGCGATGTGGATCTCGGCGGTCCGCTCACCGACCTCTACCTCGGTGGAACCCGGGCCGGCATGGTCGCCTACGACCCGGTGTTCGCCCTGCCGGAGATGACCGAGGCGGCCCGCAGCGCCCTGCCGTCGCTGGCGATGGTGACTCTCCACGACGCCATCCATCCCCTGAGCGAGGAGGGCCTGCAGCGCGCCACCCTGGCCAACCTCTCCGCCGATCGTCGCAACCCGCTCCTGCCCGGTCCTCTGGGGGTCAGCACCCTCGACCGCGGCAACACGATCGTTGATCGCGAGTTCAGCCTCGCCGAGCTGATCGGCACCCCGATCGAGGGGCGCACCTATCAGATCCAGGCCATCGCCGCCTTCACCGCCCAGTGGGGAACGCTCACGCCGGGCACGCCTCTGGCCATGCGGTTGCAGATCCTCGATGGCCAAGGCCGCCTGATCGATCGTCTCCAGGACGACGACAACCAGTTGACCAACGGCGCCAGCCGCGACACCGATCGGCTCACGTTCACCTGGAGCGAGAAGCTGGCCACTGCCCGGCTGCGGGTGGCACCGGCGATCAACTTCGCCGATGCCACCAGCCTCGCCACCGCCCGTGCGGTGCTCGGAGAGAGCGCCTTCCGTCTGCAGGTGGGGATCATTGACACCCCTGCCCTGCAGGAGGGCTCAGCGACCTGGGCCGACGTCGACAACGACGGCGATGTCGACCTGCTGCTCAGCGGCCTCGACGCCAGCACCGGCCTGCTCACCAGCCAGCTGCTGCGCAACCCGCTCGTGGGTGGCGGCAGCAGCTTCGAGCGGCTCTCGATCGCCCTGCCCGGCCTGCAGCGGGCCGTGGCCAGCTGGGGAGACCTCGACCTCGACGGCGATCTCGATCTGGCGGTCAGCGGCGTGCAGGGCAGCGCCGAACTGCCTTACCTGCAGATCTTCCGCAACACCACCAGCCAGCGCCTCAGCGCTCCCGGCGAGGGCGAGCCTCCCTTTGCCGGCATCCTCAACCGCCGTCCCGACAGGCCCGACGCGAACGAGGTGGTCTGGAACGGCGATCAGAACGCCGTGCAGCTGAGCTGGAGCTTCAGCCACCTGCTCAACGACGACGCCCCGTACACCTACAACCTCGGCATCGGTCGTGCTCCCCGCACGGGCAGCGACCGGGTGGCCCCCGGCCAGGGCCTGGTGTTCGACCAGATCGCGCCGCTGGCCGATCCCCTCAGCGGCGAGCGGCGGGTGGCCGCCGCAGGCAACCAGGGCTTCCACAACCGCGGCCTGTTCAGCGCCGGTGTTCCCGGTGAGACCTACCACTGGTCGCTGCAGGCGATCGACAAGGGCTTCCGCAGCTCCCTCTGGGTCGACGGTCAGGACTTCACGATCCAGCCGCTGCAGCCGCAGCTGCTCTCGCCGACCAGTCCCGAGCTGCTGGGCCAGCCGCTGGTCGACGACGCCCCTCAGGCGCTCGCCGTGCGGCCGCTGGCGACCGGCGTCAGCGGTGGCGTGCCGATCGCCGTGCGGGTGGCGGCCGATCGCCGCGGCATTGTCATCGACCGCCTCACCACTCCGGAGGCTCCCCAGACCCTGAGCTCCCTCGGGCTGGAGGCCCTGGCACTCAAGGAGCCGATCGGCGCCGATGGCGGCCCGATCCGCGATGTGGTGGTGAGCGGCGGCAGCAATCCCCGTGCCTTCCTGGCCACCGACGCCGGTCTGAGGGTGGTGTCGCTCGCCGACCTCAACCAGCCCCGACTCGCCCTGTCGGCAAGCACCGGCCTGCCGATCAGCGATCTGGCGATCGATGGCGACCGGCTGCTGCGGCAGCTCGATGACGGACGCCTGGGCATCTCGACCCTGCTCGATCCCGCCAACTGGAGTGTGATGGCCCTACCGGCCAGCACCGGTGCGATCCGCAGCTTCGCTGTCAGCGACGGTCTGCTGGCCGTGGTGGGCCAACCCGCGACGGCGGCGGCCCGCATCTCCCTGTTCAACATCAGCGGCACCACCCCCGAGCTGCTGGCCACCGGCGCAATCGATGGCGATCCGAGCAAGTTCCGCAGCGCCCTGGCCACCTCGTCCCTCGATGGGGCAGACATCAGCCTGGCCCTGGCCCGCCGCAACGGCAGCGGCCCGCTGCAGCTGCACCTCACCGACCGGGAAGACAGCCGCTTCAGCCTGGTTGAACTGGCCGATCCCACCGCCGCCAGCCTGCCGTCGCGGGAGCTGACCGTGCCCAATCTCGGTCGCGGCCTCACGGTCGGCGAGGGTGTGGCGCTGCTCGGCGGCTCGAATGACCGGCTCAAGGTGATCGTCCTGCCCACGGGCGACGCCGACCCGTTTGTGAGCCAAGGCAGCGTGGCGCTTGTCACCACCCCCACCCCGGCCGACCGCCTGGCGGTGATGGCGGATCGGGAGATCGGCACCAGCCTGGCCCTGGCCCTGAGGGACGGCCGCCTGCTGTTCGACGGTCCCCTGGGACGGGGCAGTGCCGATCTCGGCGATGCCCTTGCCGGTTCGGCCCTTGTGCATCCCGCCGTTGCTGCCGCGGATGCACGGTCGATCGACCTCGACAGCGACGGCCTCCGCGATCACATCAGCTATGACCCGCTCGGCCGACGCGTGCTGGTGGCCCAGGGTCACGGCACTGATGGCAGCGAGCTGCGGCCGTTCCTCGGCCCCACCGGCGCCCTGATCCCCGGCCAGCCCCGCCTCCTGGCGACCCTGCCGCCGGCTGCCGCCGCTGTGACCCTGGTGGCGATCGACCGGAGTTTCATCGCCGACTCCGCCGCAGGCCGCTGGACCCTGACGGTGGATCTCGATGGCGCCGGCAGCAACGCCGAGCAGGTGATCGCCAGCTTCCGCAGCGGCGATCCGCTCAGCACGGAGCTCGATCTGGCAGGCGATCTGCTCACCCGTCAGCGCTACCGGCTGGCGGATGTTCCCAGCGACGTGACCTTGCTGCTCAATGGCAAGGATGTGCGCGGGCCTGCAGGGCTCCATGAGGGCGTCCAGCAGCACGCCAACCTCAGCTTCACCCTGGAGGACGCCCGCAGCGGCGCCCTGCGCTTCCTGTTCGCCCAGCCCGATCGGGCCACCGCCGGCGACATCACCCTCAACCTCGTCCCCGCCGTCGGCGGCGGACCCGCCAGCTATCGCCTGCGCCTGCAGGATCTCGGCGATGGCCGTCCCGACCTGCTGGTGGGGTGGAGCGAGGCGCTGCTGGATGGTCCTGCACCGCAGGCCTTCGCCGTGGTGCCCAACCACTCGGTGCGTGGCAACCAGGACCCCACCGCCCCGCGGCTGCTCGGCCTCGAACGGGCAGGCAGCGACGCAGCACCCGCCCTGCGGGTGCTGTGGGAGCCCGGCAGCGATGCCGAATCGCCAGCCTCCCAGCTGCGCCATCAGTGGCGCCTGCGTACGCCTGATGCCGCTGCCGTCGGCCCCTGGCAGGACGTGCCGGCCGGCTCTGAAGGGGCTTTCCTGCTCGGGCAGTCGCTGCTGCAGACGGCCGGGCTGGCCGATGCCCTGCAGCCAGGCACCAGCCTGCGCCTTGAGCTGCGGGTGGTGGATGCCGGCGACCGGGAGGCGCTTTCCGCTCAGGCCTCCCTCAGCGTGCCGGCCCTGCCGGCAGTGGAGACCCGTCCCTCGCTGATCGGGGTCAGCGGCATCCGCCTGCGCGAGGGCGACAGCCTGCAGCATCGCGGCAGCGACCTGCTCCCCCTGCAGCTGCGCCAGCGGCTGGAGGCGGTGGACCCCGGCGCCGCCGGGAGCCTGGCCGCAGCCACCACGATCCGGCTGCTTCTGCCCGACTGGCTGCTCACGGTGGGGTCCTTTATGCTGCGCAATCCCGATGGCAGCTCCGTCGCCGCTCCGGCGGCCGTGATGGTGACGGAGGGTGCCGATCTGCGGGCGATTCCCCTGCAGGCCGACCAGCTGCAGCGGCTCGCCTTTGTGGCCAGCCGCGAGGCCAGCGGCCGGGCGCCGCTCTCGCTGCAATGGCAGCAGGGCTTCACGACCAGCCCCGTGCCGGTTGAGCTGACCCAGCCCCTGGAGCTGCGCTTCCGCGACGGGGCGGACCGCATCCCCGCCACCTCCAGCATCAGCACGGCCAGTGGCCCGCTGGATGTCTGGAGCCTCACCCTGCCCGCCTCCGCCCAGCTGGTGGATGGGGTGAGCGGCCGCAGCTTCGCCGCCGCCGCCTTCGGCACCACCCTGGCCGAAACCCTGCTACCCGGCTGGCAGGAGCGCTTCGGCGACGGTGTGAGCAGCAGCGATCTGCGTCTCGCCGCCAGCAGCGCCACCGAGGACGGTCAGCCGGTCATCCGCCTGAGCGTCAGCGGCAGCCAGGCCCGCACCCTGATCGATGGCCTGCAGATCATCAACGCCGATGCCCTCGCCGGCCGCAGCCTGCGCCTGGCCCACACGCCGGTGCAGGAGGCCCGGATCAGCCAGCGGGCCACCGCCCTGCTGAGCGAGGAGCGGCAGCTCACGCCACCGCTGACGGCTGGCCGCACCTACCGGCTCGTGGTGACCACCACTGTCACCGCTGGCTCGCCTGCCTCGACCACCAGCGAGACCCGGGTGCTTGAGACCGTTGCCGATGGTGATCCCACTGTGGCGGAGCTGCGCGCCGGCCTGATGGCCGATGGCGACTACGCGGCCCTTCCCTTCAGCCTGGAAGCCGATCCGGCCAACACCGCGCGGATGGTGCTCCGCTGGAAGCCCGCCACCCCCGCCGAGAGCCCCAGCCGCATCACCCGCGTCAGCCTGGCGGTGCTGGAGCAGACGCTGAGCCCGGCCGTGGACCTCGGCGTGCAGACGCTGGCGCAGCCGCTGCAGCTCGATGCCAACCTCGCCGGCGACGGCCGCGACCTGCTCGGCCTCAGGGCCGGCCTGGCCGCCAGCGGCGATGCCATCGGCCGGGTGGCCCTGCTGCCCCTGCGCGTGCAGTCCGACCGCGATCTGGCGATTCCCTTCAGCCTTGCCAGCGGCCTCAGCGGCGTCAGCCTCAGCCGCCTCGACGGCGCCGCTGCCGAGAGCTCGGTGCTCACCAACAGCGGGATGCACCTGCGGCTTGACCTGCCCTCCCTGCCGGCATTGCCGGTGGCCCGCAGCCTGGCAGTGGCGCCGGCCAGCGTGCAGAGCGTCAGCGATCCTGCCGGCAGCTATTCGCGCGTCCTCTCCGACGGGGCCCTGTTCGGCGTCGATCTGCACAGTGCCGACAGGGTGATCGCGGTGCAGGCCAATGGCATCCTCCTCAACGGCAACCCCGCCCCCGCCCAGCTCTGGCTGCGCTGGGAAAGCCTCGACGACGGCAACAGCCGCAGCGGCGGCTTCGTGGCCTATGCCAGTGCAGCCGATGCCGAGGCCGATCGCTCCCGCCTCAACGGCATTTCGGTGACCGCGGGAGCCAGCCTGGTGCACACCCCGGCGAAGGGCAGTTACCAGGCCTACCGGCTCCATTTCAACGCTGCCGACGGCAGTGACCTCAGCGCCTACAGCCGTCTGCTGTTCGTGGAGAGCGGCGCGCCGGAGGCGGTGATCGCCCATCTCGACCGCAGCGCCGGCATCGGATCCGACCACCAGCTGGTGTTGCCCGTGGGCCTGAGCAGCCCTGCCGCTTCGGCCACCGAAACCACTGCGGCCATCAGCCTTGGGGTGCCCGGTCTCCTGGCCGGGAACTTGCCCGGCATCGACCTCGGCTATCCCGCCGAGGCTGCCAGCTGGTCTTCCGGAGCCAGCTGGACCCGGGTGACGGTTCCCCTGCGCGGCGATGGCATCAGCCCTGGCCAGTTCGGCCAGGGCGATGCCCGCGCCGAATCGGCTCAGGAAAGCTTCCTGCTTCAGTTCAGCGGCAACGACGCCATCCGCCCGGGAACGCTCAGCAGCTCCATCACCCTGATCAACGACGACAGCCGGCCGGCCCTGGCTGTGAGCCTGCTGGAGGGTCCCGATCCCAGCAGCGGCGCCGTCCTGGTGGAAGCGATCTTGAGCGTGAGCGGCCGACCCCTCCGCTCCGACGATGTCGGTTCGACACGGGTCGTGCTGCTGCGCAGCGGCGGCCTGGAGCCGCTGGGGCTGGGAGAGCTCCGCTTCCAGGCCGATGGGGTGGCCTCCGCCACCACCGCCGTGGGGTCGTTCCAGCTGCCCACCGGCCTGCAGGCCGGCTCCCTGCGGATTGGGATCGACCTGGGCGGCGTCAACGGCGCCTCAGCGCCCTTCGACTGGACGCCACCAGCCCCCACAACAGCGCCCTGGCTGCCCAGTCGCGCCGACGTGGAGTCGCTCGCTTCCCCAGCGGCCCAACTGCCGGGGGTGGGCGCTGGCAGCAGCCTGCTGCGGCTGGATCCCGGCCTCGACCCCTCGCTGACCGCCATTCAACGCACGGTGCTGCAACTCTCAGCCGATGCCCTGGTCAGCAGCGATGACCTGCGCCTGGCGCCGGTGACGGCTCCCTCCGGGAGCGGAGCCAGCTTCACGGCCTACCAGACGGAGGATCTCAGCGCCGCGGCTGTGGCCGAGCGCCTGGGCGCCTCCCGCTGGCTACTGCTCAGCAGCGGTGGCAGCGGCGCCAGCGCCAGCCGCCACACGGCCTTCTACCGGCCGGTCCTGCAATCCGGCACCAGCAATCGGATCAGCGGCCTGGCCCTTCCCGAGGCGGTGATCGCGGCCAGCGGTGATCGCCAGCTGGAACTGACCGTGCTGGAGGAGGGGGTGCCCGCCAAGGTGCTGCTGCGCCAGCGGGGCACCGCCCGGGTTCTGTCGGAGCTGCTGACGGCCTTCGCGCTGAACCCCACGGCGCCAGGACCGCTGCGGCTGCAGCTGGAACTGCAGGAAACCCTGGACGGCGCTGGCCTGGGAAGCGTGTTGCCGGGCAGCCTGCGGCTGTTTGAGCAACAACTGCTTTTCCAGGTCAGTACCAGCGCCGTCGCCGCCCCCGTGGCGCCCACACCCAACCTCAGCGCCCCAGCCGGAGCCCTGTCCTTCCAGGAGGGACGCGGCCTGCTGCTGCTGGAGGATCTCAGCTACGCGGATGCCGTCGCGGCGCTGGCCACAGCTGAGAGCGGTGGGGCGATCCAGCTCCAACTGCAGATCCTCGGCTACGAGGGCACTGCGGCGAGCCCCTATTCCTCCGGCCTGCTCAGCCTGGCCGATCTGGGCCTGATTCCTGCTGCCAACGCCCGCGATGGCGGCAACACCATGCTGGAGGCCATCCGCGCCGCCCAGCCCGGCGCTCATCCATTGCAGCTCCAGCGCATTGAGTTGCCTGTGGGCAGCGGCTCCATGCGCCGCCTGGTGGGGGCCTGGGTGCTGCGCCCCGACCTGGATCTGCAGGGCTCCCTGCCGCTCCAGTTCAACTACGCCAATGGCCGCGGTCAGTCCAGCGTCACCCTGCCGCTGCTGGTGCTGAACACACCCGATGCGCCGCGGCGGGTGCCGGGCCAGGAGAGTTCCCTGCGGCTGCTGTTGGAAACGGGGCCCCGGCCGGGAGTGAGTCCGGAGCTGATCGACCTGCGTTCCTTGGTGGTCGATCCCGATGGAACCCCTCTTGTCTTCAGCCTGGAGGGGGCTCCACCGCCGGCAGGCATCAGCTTTGACGCTGCCACAGCCAGCCTGTCGATCGGGTCGCTGCCCCACTCCGCGATCGGCACTCACAGGATCACGGTGGTGGCCAGTGAGGGCAATCCCGACACGGCCGTATCGCTGACCTTTGAGATCACGGTGCGAGAGCGCAACCTGCCTCCGGTCTGGAACCTGCCGACGACGCTCCAAGCCGATGGCTCACAGCCGGCCCAGTGGGATCCGCAGGCGCAGCGATGGCTACTCGACGTCAACGGCGATGCGCTGAGCTTCCGCCTGGCCAACGGTGGCGTCGGAACCTTGCCTGCCGGCATCCGCCTGGAGGGTGGCCGGTTGGTGGTGGAGCCGAGCACACCGGCGGGAACCTATTCGCTGCGTCTGGGCGCCAGCGACGGGCCGGAGCGTCCGTTCGTTGAAGCCGTGACCTCACTCGTGGTGGCACCGGCCGTGAGATCCGTCCTGCCGGCGTTGAAGCTGGCTGGCAAGGGACGGGTGGAAGAGGGCTCAGCATTTGACCTGGAGCTGCTGCTCGACAAGCCCGTCAGCAGGGAGATCAGCCTTTCCTGGTCGCTGCTGCCCCGCGATGGATCCACAACCGAACTGCTGCCGAACCGCAGCGGGCTGCTGCGCATTCCTGCAGGGGCCGACAGGGCGATGCTCAACCTGTCCAGCCTTGACGACGACCTGCTGCTGGGCGACCAGGAGCTGGAGCTCTGGCTGGATGGCGATACCGCGTCCGTTCAGCTTCCGTCTCAACCGGCGGCGCTGCTGCTGCTCGACAACGACAGCACTCCGCTGCTGCTGACCAGTCGCTGGCTGAGCGATCGGGAGCTGGAGCTCCACTACGAGCCAGGAGCCCTCGGGGCCCGTGGCAGCGGCCTGGTGATCAACATCAGCGATCCCAGCGGTGGCAACCTGTTGGCTGGGGCCAGCCTCAGCGACGTGTTCCTGAGCGGCTGGGTGGGCGAGACCCGAAGCAACGGTGAGTTGCAACTGCGCTGGAGCGATCCATTGGCGGCGGCCTGGCCATCGGCGACCAGCGTGCGCCTCGCCCGGCTGCACCTGGATCGGCCGGCCAGCTCCAGCAGTCCAACAATCCGCCTGCAGGCAAGCGCTGGCGAAGATCAGCTGCTGCGCTGGATCAACGAGTCCTGGCAAGCGCCAATCCGTCTGCCGTTCCTGGAGGAGCTGGCCTCGCTGGTGGCTGGCAGTGGCGATGGCCTGCAGGTGGAGGCGGGGCTTGCTGGAGCCGTGCTGGTGTCGGCCCAGGGGGTGCCGCACCTGCTTGATGCCAGGGCCCTGCTGCAGCGTCGCTACAGCAGTGATCCAACCATCAGCCTGCAGGGCAGCAATGGCGACAGGATCCGCCTGGATCTGGCAACACTCATGCCCTCTGAAGCCGGTGTGTTGCGCCTATCCGACAGGGCCTGGGCCCTGTTGCCTGCGGAGCTCAATGATGCCGGCCCGGCCCAGCAGGCCGCTGGTGCCATCCTGCTGCACGCGCCAGCCGTCGCCCAGATCGCGGACCTCAGCCTCACGGCGGTCGGATCGGCAGCGCGCCAGGCGATCGGAGATCTGGCGCCGGGTCGCCATCCCCAGTTCGGTCAGCTCGCCTTCAATCTGGGGGGCATCGCTCCGGGCAGTTTGCAACAGCTGGAGCTGGAGCTTCCGGAAGCAGGACTGCGCCAGCCAGTTCTGTTCAAACAGACGGCCGCTGGGACCTGGTTGCCCTTCGACTACGACAGCGCCAGCGGCACCGGCGCTGAATTTCACGACGACAACGGGGATGGCAGCCCCGATCGTGTGGTGCTGTGGGTCCGCGATGGCGGGCGCGGTGACCGCGATGGCCTGGCCAATGGGGTCATTGTCGATCCTGTGGTGATCGCGAGTGCGGCAGCCCTTCCCAGCCTGTCCATCCAGGCTGAACAGTCCCACCAGAGCGAGGGCAATGCCGGTAGCACGATCTTCCGCTTCTTCGTGCGCCGCCAGGGAGATCTGTCCGCGGCAAGCAGCGTGCACTGGGCCGTCAGCACTGGTGGCGCCGCTGCTGCCAGCTCGCAGGATTTCAGCGGTGGCGTGTTCGGCTCGGGCACGCTGGCCTTCGGCGCTGGTGAGTATCTGCAGGAGATCACGGTGGCCGTGGCTGGAGACAGCACGGCGGAAGGCGATGAAAGCTTCAGCGTCAGCCTGTTTGAGCCGGCTGGTGCCAGCATTGAGCCTGCAGGCAGCAGCGTGACTGCCATCATCAGCAATGACGACCTGCCTCTGATCAGTGTGGCATTGGCCACCACAGCGATCGCAGAAGATGGGGATGGAACCCTTGATTTCGTGTTCACCCGCACGGGGCCGGATACATCTGCGTTGAGCGTTCAGTACGTCATTGCCGGTACAGCCGATGCCTCTGACTACAGCGGCGCCACCCCAGGCAGCGGCAAGACGATCGGCTTCGCGGCTGGCTCTTCCTCGGTCACGCTGAGTCTTGATCCCCGCAAGGATGGACTTGTCGAGCCCGATGAGTCGGTGGCTGTGACGCTGATCAATGGCAACGGTTATGGCTTGTCGGTTAATACCAGTGCCAGTGGCAGCATCCTCAATGACGATCTGATCTACATTCCTGGACCCAATACCGTTGCTGGTGTCAATCTTGGTTCCACAGCTTTAGGTTATGCCCTACGGATGGGGAGTGGCATCCCTATTCAGGTGACAGTCTCCGGCGGCAACGCCTCGCCAACCAATCCAGGCAACGGAATCCTGGCCGTCGCTGCTGCCCCAGCCTCTTCAGGCAGCGGCTACAGCCTGTATTGGCGCAACAGCAACGATAACGCCGTGACTCGCTGGGATTTGGATGCCAACGGTAACTATGTCTCAGCAGAGCTGCTCTCGCCTGCACAGCTATTCAGCGCCGAAGTCAGTCTCAATGTCGATCTCAATGCTGATGCAAGCATTGGCATGATCTACACCTACCTGGAGAGTCAAGGTAACACCAGGCTGCTGCGCACGAACAGTGGCCAGGTGTTTGTGGAGGTCAATGGCAGCCGCCAGCAGCTCACAGCGCCCTGGAATGTCAGCGCTGGCGGTCCGGCCGAAACCTGGCAAATTCTTGGGGCTGAGACGATCAATGGCCTCAATACCATCCTCTGGCGCCACAATCCCTCCTCCTCGCTGCACACCTGGACGGTCGACAGCAGCTGGCGCTGGCTCAGCTCCAGCGGCCTGATTGATGCCAACTCCAACGCTGCCTTCAGTCTCGAAGTAGCGTTTAACAGTGATTTTAATGGCGATGTGATCATCGGCTCGCCGTTCACGGCCCTCGAAGCCAACGGCAACGCCAAGCTGCTGCGCACGAACAGCGGCCAGGTGTACGTGGAGGTCAATGGCAGCCGCCAGCAGCTCACAGCGCCCTGGAATGTCAGCGCTGGCGGTCCGGCCGAAACCTGGCAAATTCTTGGGGCTGAGACGATCAATGGCCTCAATACCATCCTCTGGCGCCACAATCCCTCCTCCTCGCTGCACACCTGGACGGTCGACAGCAGCTGGCGCTGGCTCAGCTCCAGCGGCCTGATTGATGCCAACTCCAACGCTGCCTTCAGTCTCGAAGTAGCTTTTAACGGCGATTTTAATGGCGATGTGATCATCGGCTCGCCGTTCACGGCCCTTGAAGCCAACGGCAACGCCACGCTCCTGCGCACGAACAGTGGCCAGGTGTTTGTGGAGGTCAATGGCAGCCGCCAGCAGGTCACAGCGCCCTGGGATGTCAGCGCTGGCGGTCCGGCCGAAACCTGGCAAATTCTTGGGGCTGAGACGATCAATGGCCTCAATACCATCCTTTGGCGCCACAATCCCTCCTCCTCGCTACACACCTGGACGGTCGACAGCAGCTGGCGCTGGCTCAGCTCCAGCGGCCTGATTGATGCCAACTCCAACGCTGCCTTCAGTCTCGAAGTAGCTTTTAACGGCGATTTCAATGGCGATGTGATCATCGGCTCGCCGTTCACGGCCCTTGAAGCCAACGGCAACGCCAAGCTGCTGCGCACGAACAGCGGCCAGGTGTACGTGGAGGTCAATGGCAGCCGCCAGCAGCTCACAGCGCCCTGGGATGTCAGCGCTGGCGGTCCGGCCGAAACCTGGCAAATTCTTGGGGCTGAGACGATCAATGGCGTCAATACCATCCTTTGGCGCCACAATCCCTCCTCCTCGCTACACACCTGGACGGTCGACAGCAGCTGGCGCTGGCTCAGCTCCAGCGGCCTGATTGATGCCAACTCCAACGCTGCCTTCAGTCTCGA
>JBIKKX010000020.1:0-57666 GCA_044360135.1 Cyanobium sp. | reverse complement strand
GAGTTCCTCGCGCAGCTCCTCGATCGCCATCAGCTCCTGGACCTGGCGGCCCAGGGTGATCTCCTGCTCATGGCTCAGCAGAGGCACCCGACCGATGTCGCGCAGGTAGGAGCGCACCAGGTCGCCGGTGGGGGTGTGATCGGCGGATCCGGTCAGGGTGAGGGAGGGCATGGTTGCGAGGAGGTGGGTTACGAAACCAAGTCGTTTCGTAACACTACCATTCTTTCCCGGACTCGCTCCGGGTTGCCCCTTGCGCCGACGCTCGGCGCAGGAGAGTGGTCCCGACCACGCTGCGCGGCTTTCCCCGTCCCGATGGCTCCCTCCCCTGTCCCGGCCAAAGGCCCGGGCGAGCGGCTTCAGAAGCTGATCGCCGCGGCCGGGCTGGCCTCCCGTCGCGGCGCCGAGGAGCTGATTCGCCAGGGCCGGGTGCGGGTCAACGGTCGGCCGGCCCAGCTGGGGGAGCGGGTCGATCCCCGCTGCGACAGCATCGAGATCGATGGGCGCCCCCTCGCCGCCGCCGTCGCCCCCCTCACCCTGCTGCTGCACAAGCCGATCGGTGTGGTCTGCACCTGCCGCGATCCCCAGGGCCGGCCGACGGTGCTCGATCTGCTGCCCCCATCCCTGCGACGGGGCTCCGGGCTCCATCCGGTGGGGCGCCTCGACGCCGACAGCCGCGGGGCCCTGCTCCTCTCCAACGACGGCGCCCTCACCCTGAGGCTCACCCATCCGCGCTTCGGCCATCGCCGCACCTACCGGGTGTGGGTGGAGGGCCATCCCAGCCCCAGCAGCCTGGAGCGTTGGGCCGCTGGCCTGCCGCTGGAAGGCCTCCCCAGCCAGCCGGTTGAGCTGCGGGTGATCGGCCGCCGCCCCGCGGCCACGCGCCTTGAGCTGGTGATGCGCGAGGGCCGCAACCGTCAGATCCGTCGCACGGCAGCCCTGCTCGGCCACCCGGTGCAGGATCTGCTTCGGGTGGCGATCGGCCCCCTGCGGCTCGCCGATCTGCCGGAGGGACGTTGGCGCCAGGTCAACGCCGTTGAGCTCCTTGGCGGAGAATGGGTCGGCCCATCGCCCGCCGGTTGAGGCTTCCCCGCCATCCGCCAGGTTTTCTCCTTCCCTTCCGCGGCCTCCCGCTGGCTCGGGCAGCGTTGGTTCCGTGCCGATCGCGCTCCCTCCCCCCAGGGGAAGGGAGCGGATCCCGAGGCCGATCCCCTCCAGGAGGCGGGCCAGCTGCTGCGGCGGGCCCGCGAGCAGCGAGGCCTGGGGTTGCGCCAACTCGCCCAAGACACCCGGATCAGCACGGCGGTGATCGAGGCCCTGGAGCGGGGCTGGCGCGACCGGCTGCCCGAACCGGCCTACCTGCGGGCGATGCTGCCCCTGCTCGAACGCCACCTCGGGCTGGCGGCCGGCAGCCTCGACGCCGCCCTGCCGCCCCGCCGCCGTGAGGTGCGAGGCAGTGGTCGCGAGCCCCTGCTGCGCCGCTTCACCCCGGGCTCGATCGATGTCTTCACCACATGGCAGGGCACGGTGCTCTATGCCCTGGTGACCCTTGGCCTGATCCAGCTGCTCAACCTGCAGATGTTCCGGATCGCCAGTCGCGGCCTGCTCAGCACGCGGCCCCTGTCGGCCCTGGATCGGACCGCCGCACCGCTTACCGCCACCCAGGGGGCTGTGCTGGAGGCCTATCCCGACCTCCGCCCCCTCAGCAAAGCCGCTGCCGGTCAGGGGCTGGTCCAACTGCGCAAGAGCGCCATGGGGCCAGGGCCCGATCTCAGCCTCGGGGAGCTGCAGCTGCGTCTTGAGGAACCCACCCGGGTGGAGGTCCGCAGTCCCCGGGCCAGCGCCATCAGCCTGGAGGCGGTGCAGGGCCAGCTCAGCCTGCCTGTACTGCCACCCTTCCGGCTGGAGCTCACCCCCCCTCCTGCCGCTGAGGCGGTCCGCTGGCGCGGCGCCCCCCTCACCCCGACGGCTGGCAGCCCAGGGGCCTACGTCTATCCGCCGCCGGCCACACCTCCCGTCGGCACGGCCGTTCCGGCCGGTGCGGCGGAGGCGCCGCGGCGGTAGCGGCCTGCCATCGCCCCGAAGCCATGCACCGGACCGGCCAGGGAGGACACCGGCCGATCCAGCCGCCAGCTCCAGTTGCCGCCCACCGTGCCAGGGGTGTTGAAGCGGGCCTCATCGCCCAGTTCAAGCAGGTCCTGGAGGGGAACCACCGCCAGCTCCGCCTCGGAGGCCAGGGCCACTTCCAGCAGTTGCCAGCTCGGGGCGGTGATCGCCCCGCCCACCAGGCGCTCCAGCCGTTCACGGCCGCCGTGGTCGAGGATGTGCCACCAGCCGAGGCTGGTAGCATTGTCGTGGGTGCCGGTATAGACAACCCAGCGGCTGCCCTGGAAGTTGGCCGGCAGGTAGGGGTTGTCGTCGGCGCCGTCGAAGGCGAACTGGAGCACCTTCATGCCCGGGAGGCCGAAGCGATCCCGCAGGGCTTCCACCGGCTCCGTGATCACACCCAGGTCCTCGGCGATCAGCGGCAGCCGCCCATCGTCGAGGAGCAGCCCTTGGCGGCGGCAGCGGCGCCGCAACAGACTGAGCAGCACCCCCCCGGGTGAGGGGCGCCAATGGCCGTTCTCGGCGGTGCTGTCGCCACCGGGCACGCACCAGTAGGCCTCGAGGGCGCGAAAGTGGTCGAGCCTCAGCCGGTCGAACAGCTCAAGCTGGCGCTCCAGCCGCGCCAGCCACCAGCGGAAGACACTGAACCAGTGCCGACGCCACGTGTAGACCGGTGTTCCCCAGAGCTGGCCGGTGGCCGAGAAGTAGTCCGGCGGCACACCGCTCTGGCTGATCAGCTCGCCCCCCTGGCCCAAGGAGAAGAGATGGGGATGGCACCAGACATCGGCGCTGTCATGGGCCACATAGAACGGCAGATCGCCCAGGAGCAGCACCCCGTGGGCCTGGGCGTCTCGACGCAGGGCCTGCCACTGCTCCTGAAGTTGCCATTGCAGCAGCGATTCCTCGAGCAGGGCCTGGCGCTGTTCCCGTTCCAACAGGGCCAGGGCGCGCCCCTCGCGGCGGGCCAGAGGGGCGGGCCATTGCCACCAGGGCCGCCCCTGTTCCAGGCGGCGCAGCACCATGAACAGGCAGTGGCCCCGCAGCCAGTGGGCCTGGCTGCGGCTCCAGCGCTGGAAGGCCTGCTGGCGTGCCGCTGGCTGGTCCGACCAGCGGCGTCCGAGGGCGCGGGCGATCGCCTCGGACCGCCGGGCGGCCAGCTCCGGGTCGAGACGGCCGCTGGGCCCGCTGGGCAGGCTGTCCCGGTCCGCCGCGCTGATCAGGCCGGCGCTCACCAGGTCATCGGGATCGATCAGCCAGGGGTTGAGGGCCGAGCCGCTGGGGGAGCTGTAGGGGGAGCCGGTGCCATCGGTGGGGGCGAGGGGCAGCAGCTGCCAGACCCCTACCCCCTCCTTTCCCAGCAGGGCAATCCAGTCGCGGGCGTCGGCCCCGAAGCTGCCGCTGCCCGGATGGGACGGGAAGCTGGTGGGATGGAGCAGGACGCCGCTGTCGCGGGTGGGGTGGTTCACGGGTTGGGGAGCTTGTAGCGCTCCACGATCCGCCGCGCGAAGGCGGGGATGTGACGCTGGGCCATGTCTGGATACTGGCGCCGCAGCCAGAGGGCGTTGCGGGTGAAGTGGGAATCGATCGAAAAGCGGCCGTATTCCAGTCCCTTCGGACCGATGCGCTGCACCACCAGCCCCACCAGCTCGGCCAGCCAGCGCGGAAGCCTGACGGCCTTGTCATAGGCCTCGATCCCCTGCTGCACCGCAGCGCGGCGGTCGCCGCGACTGGTCACCGGCGCCGTGTCCAGTTCGGCTTCCACCAGATCGAGCAGCTCCTGGCCGCGGGGGTTGCGAACCGTGAGCCACTGGCGCCCGAACTCGGCACCCATGTATCCCACCACCAGGTCGGCGCCGGCATTGGTGTAATCGAAGCAGCTCAGGCAGCTGGGGGCAAACACGTTCTTGAGGGCCGGGGTGTCGAGGCCGAAAAAGGGAACGGTCTCCTCGCTGCCATCGCTGTGGCGGAAGTGGATCCGGAAATCCTGCATGAACTCGTAGTGAACGACCGTATCGGGAGAGCGGCTGGCGCTGTTCAGGAAGGTGTTCAGGCCCTCACGGCTGACGTTGTCGACACAGGGAAGCCCGAGCACATGCAGGCTGTCGAGGGGCAGGGTGGCCTGCACGGCCCTCAGGGCCTGCACCTGACACCCTACGGCGATCGCCAGCAACCGCCGGATGCCGCTGCCCTCAAGCTGTTCCAGCACCCGCAGGTTGGGGGAAAGGGTGGGTTTGTTGACCCGCGCCGCCAGCACCTCCTCCGGGGTGCGGGCCAGCACCGGGACCGGGGTGAAGCGGTCCTCAGGGTCCTGCTGGACGCAGAGCACCGCATCCACCAGACCGCTCTCCAGAGCCCGGACCCCGATGCGGCTGACGATGCCTGTCCACTGGGCGCCGGCGATCGGCTGCTGCAGCCGGGCGGTGAGCATGCGCTGGTGAACGCCGAAATAAAGCTCGTCCTCGTTGTCGAGATCGCGGCTGCGGCCGTGGGCGTCAGTTTCCATCGCCTCGAAGCGCTGCTCCAGAAAGGCGCAGGCCCGGCGCACATAGGCCACCCAGCGGCTGTCGCAAAGCCCGCACTGGCTGCAGAGGTCCCGGGCGGGATAGGTGCTGCCGGGCCGCAGGGGGCGGGCCCGCTCGTGGGGCAGCGGTGAGGGCTGGGCGGTGGTCAAAGGGGGCATCGTCACGCCGTGCGGTTCAAGCTATCGGCCAGGGGCGATCGTTTCTGGTTCAGAGTGCTGCCCTAGGTGTCAGCGGCTTCCATGCCCCCTCGCCGGGACCAATCCCCCAATCCCTCCAGCCCCGCCAGCCCCCGGCGGAGCCGCCGCAGTCGTCGCAAGGGCCTGACCCTGCCATCCCTGCCATCGCTGCCCCCCCTGCCCCGCCCCACCCTCCAGGACCTGGGCCGCGCCGGGCTGCTGCTGCTGGGACTCCTGATCGGCGGCAGCCTGTTGGATCTGGTGTGGCGCAACCCCGACCCCGGTGCCCTGGCCACCACCGTCACCAGCCCAGCCACCCTGGCGTTGAAGCCCTCCCGGCCGATCACGGTGCTGGTGATCGGGCTCGATGCCGAGCGGTTCGGCGAAGGGGCCAACCAGGCAGCGCCCGCAGGCCGGGCCAACGCCGATGCCCTGATGCTGGTGCGCGTCAATCCCAAGGGGCCCCTGCAGGTTCTGAATCTGCCGATCGAGGCTGCGGTCAATCTGCCTGGGGAATCCCACCCGATCAGCCTCGGTGCCGTGTATCAACGGGGCGGCGCGGCCCTGACCGCCGAGCTGGCCCGGGAGCTGACAGGGCTGGAGCCTCCACGTCCGGACCGTTTTCTGGTGCTCTCCCGCTCGGCGATGCGTCGGATCGTCGACGCCGTCGGTGGTCTGGAGATCAGCCCGCCGCGGGTGATGCGCTATCGCGACAAGGCCCAGAAGTACAGCATCGATCTGCAGAGCGGCCTGCAGCGACTCGACGGTCGCCAGGTGGAGCAGCTGGTGCGCTATCGCGATCCAGGCCTCGGCGAATCGGCCCGCCGGCGCGATCACCAGCTGGTGCAGACGGGATTGCGGGAGCGGTTCGGCCGGCCCGATCAGCTGCTGCTGCTCCCGGACCTGCTGCGCAGCCTGCAGGGGCAGGTGGAGACCAACCTCACCGCCGCCGAGAGTCTCAGCCTGCTGGCAGCGGGGCTCGATGATCCTCGGCCGATTCAGTTCGCCACCCTGCCCCTGCGTCCGCCGCCGAAGCCCGAGCCTCTGCCCGAAGAGCTGGTGCAGGGCGGCGCCGACAGCCCGCCCAAATCCCCCACAGCCGGCCTCTGGCAGCTGGAGCCCCTGCCGCCGGGCAAGGCGATCTGGGCCGACCGCTGAACGACGGGGCCAGGAGACCAAGCCAGAAGACTCAAGCCAGGGGCGGTTCCGCCAGGTCGGCCAGCAGCCTGGCGCAACGGCGCTGCAGGGCCGCCCACAGGGCCAGGGCCTCGTCCTGGTGATCGAGCCCTTCGCCATCCGAGCCGGCTGCCTCGATCGCTCCGATCACCGCATCCATCGCTGTCGCCTCGCCAAGGGCATCGGCCCCCAGGCGCCCCAGCCAGGGCAGGCCATCGGCCCGCCGGCAGGCCCCATCCCACTCCCCCTCCCATTGGATCAACCCCACCAGGGGCACGCTCCAGCGCTCCAGCAGGGCGGTGGCTGCGGCGGGCAGTCCCGTGGCCAGCTGGCTGGCGGCGAAGGCCAGCAGGCAGGGCTGGCGCCAGGCTCCCAGTGACTCCACCCAGCTGCCGCCGGGCAACCACAGGCCCGGATCGAGGGGCAGGGGCGCCAGCCAGGGCCCTGGCTGGGCCGTCAGCCGGGCCAGGGCGACGGGGGCGTGGCTGGGGTCGGAGATCGTGGCCAGGGGCAGGCCCGTCAGGCCGCCCAGCCGGGTGGCCACCGCCGGCAGCAGCTGGGCCGGACCGGTCGGGTCCTGGGTGGACCCCAGGGTGAGCAGCACCAGGGCTGGCAGCGGGGGGTGGGTCAAGGAGACGGGCCGCATCGGCCGGGGGGGCGGCTCGCTTCTACCATCGTTCAAGCGCCACTGCGCCCGCGACCGCCGTGACCATGTCCTCGACCGCCGACATGTCCTCGACTGCCGACCGGTCCTCTGCCCCAGCCAGGTCCATGCCGGCCGACAGCCCCAGCCTGACGACGCGGCTCGCTGCGGGACCCGGACAGGGTGCTCAGGTCAATGACACCCGCCGCCTGCGCCTGTTCAGCGGCACGTCCAATCAAGGCCTGGCGCGGGAGATCGGCGTTTACCTCGGCATCCCCGATGGCCCTCGGGTGATCAAGCGCTTCGCTGATGGCGAGCTCTACATCCAGATTCAGGAATCAATCCGCGGCTGTGATGTCTTTCTGATCCAGCCCACCTGCGCTCCGGTCAACGACCATCTGATGGAGCTGCTGATCATGGTCGATGCCTGCCGGCGCGCCTCGGCCCGCCTGGTCACCGCCGTGATCCCCTACTACGGCTATGCCCGAGCTGATCGCAAGACGGCTGGCCGGGAATCGATCACCGCCAAGCTTGTCGCCAACCTGCTGGTGAAATCAGGCGTTGACCGGGTGTTGGCGATGGATCTTCACTCCTCACAGATCCAGGGCTATTTCGACATCCCCTGCGACCATATCTACGGCTCTCCGGTGTTGGTCGATTACCTCAGCAGCCGCGATCTCGGTGATGTTGTGGTGGTCTCCCCGGACGTGGGTGGCGTCGCCCGGGCCCGGGCTTTCGCCAAGCAAATGAAGGATGCCCCTCTGGCCATCATCGACAAGCGCCGCTCCGGTCACAATGTGGCGGAAAGCCTCACCGTGATCGGTGATGTGAGCGGTCGCACGGCGATCTTGATCGATGACATGATCGACACCGGAGGCACCATCTGCCAAGGCGCCAAACTGCTGCGCGCCCGCGGTGCCGCCCGAGTGCTGGCCTGCGCCACCCACGCCGTGTTCTCGCCACCGGCCGTGGAGCGCCTTGCCGAACCTGGATTGTTCGAAGAAGTGGTGGTCACCAACAGCATCCCCCTGGCTCCGGAGCGTCGCTTTCCACAGCTTCGGGTGCTCTCCGTGGCCAACATGCTCGGCGAGGCCATCTGGCGGATCCATCAGGAGAGCTCCGTGAGTTCGATGTTCCGCTGAGGGTCGCGTGACCCTGCCCCAGGCCGATCTCCCATCAGCGCCGCTGCCGCTGGCACCGTTGCCGCGGCGGGCCCACCTCAAGCGCCTGTTGCCGGTGAGCCTCACCCTGGCGCTCACCACCCTGCTACAGCTGGCGGGAAGCCTCGGTAGCGCCCGCGAGCGGGTGCGATCCGCCACCCCCGCTGCCACCCAGTCGCCGGAGCGGCGCGTTGGTGTGTGGCTCACCAACAGCCCCAGCACCCTCTACTACGACGCCGGCCGCATCCGGGCGGCGGTCGATGCCCTGGCCGCCAGTGGCTTCAACACCCTCTATCCCAATGTCTGGAGCCGCGGTGCCACCTTCCACCGCAGCCGCTGGGCCCCGATTGAGCCCGTTCTGGCCGAGCGCAACCCCGACCTCGATCCAATCTGCAGCTTCAGCCGGGAGGCCCGCCGCCACGGCATGCAGGTGGTGCCCTGGTTCGAGTACGGCCTGATGGAGCCTGGCGATGCCGAGGTGGTCCGCCAGCACCCGGACTGGGTGTTGCGGCGCGCCGATGGCAGCGCCCTCTATGCGATGCACGGTGCCAACCTCAGCACCTCGCCCCTGCGGGACCTGCGGGTCTGGCTCAATCCCGCCCACCCCGGAGTCAGAGCCCGCTTCATCGGGCTGATCAGTGAGATCGTCCAACGCTGTGGTGTTGATGGCATCCAGCTCGACGACCACTTCGCCTGGCCTGTCGATCTCGGCTATGACGACACCACCCGCGACCTCTACCGCCGCGAGACCGGCCAGGAGCCGCCGGCGGATGTGAATGACCGCTTCTGGATGCGCTGGCGTCGCCAGCAGCTCACCAGCCTCCTGCGGGAACTGCGGACCCAGCTGAACAGGATTTCCGGCCAGCGTCGCCTGGTGATCAGCCTGTCGCCGGGTCCGTTTCGCTTCGCCTTCAACCAGTGGCTGCAGGACTGGGAGCTGTGGGCCCTTGGCGGCCTGATCGACGACCTGGTGGTGCAGAACTACGCCTACTCCCTGCAGGGCTTCGCCCGCGACCTGGATCAACCGGCCCTGATCAAGGCGCGCACCTGGGGCATTCCGGTTGAGATTGGCGTGCTGGCTGGTTTCGGGGCCCGCACCCCGACCATGGACATCCTCAGCCGCAAGGTGCAACTCGCCGCCCAGCGCGGCCATGGGGTGATCTATTTCTATTGGGAGGGGCTCTGGGGCAGCCACGCCGGCCGGGAGGGGGGCCCCTACCGCCGGGCCGCCTTCGCCGATCTCCACGCCGCCCTCTTCGAGGAGGGGGCCAGCGGCCGTCTGCCCTCCTTTCGCACCGTCCCTGCGAGCGCCCCGCCAACCGCGGCCCCGGCCCCGGCGCCTGCCCGGGTTCCTGCCACCGAAAGCCCTGTTCTGGCCCCCTCGCTAGCTCCGCCACTGCTGGCCCAGCCAGCACCACCGCCGCCGCTGCCCCCGCTGCCGCCCGGGATCGAGCCACCAGCGGCCAGCGGGCCCGAAGCCGCCACCCCCCTGACACCGCGCCCCCAGTCGCCGCCCGCCCTGCCGCCCTTGCCCTGACGGTTGGTGTCGAGCGCAGGTTTGGAGGCTGTGGCCCCACGCGATCCGGTGGTTCACCGTCAGGCCGGCCCGGCCTCGATCCCTGATGCGCCATCGCGATCGTTCCCGCTGACAGCCACCGAGCGGTAGCCCCCTTCGGAGCGACGTCCAGGGGTGGGCGGGACTATCCGAGGTCAGGAAGGAACAAAAAACGCCGCGAATCCGTTCATCGGTCGCCAGAAGCGACGGACCCGCGAGATCTGCCCTCCCCGTCAGCGAGCCGATTCTCCGCAACAGCGCCGCCACCACGAGACCATCGGCCCACCACTTGCCAATAAAAACTGCCGGCGTATGGAATTCGTGTGCAGCAAAGAAAGCGCGGGCAAGCCTCTGATCCGCTGCATGCCCGGTTCAACAGTGCAGTCGGTTCACAGCACGTCCCTTGGCCAACACAAGTCGTCCATTGCCTGTAGATCATCGCCTGGAGAGTGTGGGCGGTTTGTCAGCCACCGGTTTGCCATGGGCCGGGCTGCCATCCATCAGTGGGCGTCGCTGGTCGGGCGATCCCCTGACCCCAGCACCCTCCGCTCCATCCCCCCTGGCTGGCGTCCCCGCAGCGCGACAGGGATTGGACCAGGGGCAGGCTGAGGCGCCGGAAGAGCAGTCCCAGGAGGCAACGGCCACCGTCGCTCCGTTTGGCGACAAAGCGCCACTGAGCAACTTCACCCGTGCAGTCTCGATGCGCCGATCCGGCCTCGCCATGGCCGATGCCTCGCTAACGAACCGGCCGGAGAAAGGGGCTCAATTCGGGCGCGCCGAATCCGTGACGCATTCCGCGCTGCTCCAGCAGGCGAGCGGCGCCGCACTGTCACCAGCCGGCGAATCTTCCCCCGCCAAGGCTGGCGATCCAGGTCACGACCCCGATCACCAGACCGTGGGGGTTGATGATCATGGCGAAGTGGATGACTGCCATCTGCAGGAAGCCATTCTGGTGGATGGTTCGAATCAGATCAGCACCCTGCCGCTGATGGATCTGGCCTGGACCTTCCAGCTCCATTCCTCGCCCTCAGCCAGCAAGGTGATCTACCTGGATTTCGACGGCCACACCACGACCGGCACAAGCTGGAATGCCAGCATGGGCGCTTCGTTTTACTCTCCTGCCTATGACATCGATGGCAACCCCGCCAGTTTCAGCAAAGAGGAACTGAGCCGTATCCAGCAGATCTGGCAACGGGTGGCTGCAGATTACGCACCCTTCAATGTGGATGTCACCACCCAGGCTCCCCCTACGGATTGGCTGATGAGAAGTGGATCAACAGATCCCAACTACGGCATGCGAGTGGTAATCACCAGTTTCGGTCCCTCCTCTTCAACGGCCGGAGGCATCGCCAGGATCAACACGTTCACAGCATCGACCGATACACCCTGTTTTGTCTATAATAAGTCGCTCACCGGCGTGGCGGAAGCGATCAGTCATGAGGTGGGGCATACCCTCGGGCTTTCCCATGACGGCACCAGCACTGGTTCCTATTATTATGGCCATGGCAGCGGCGAAACAAGCTGGGCGCCGATCATGGGGGTTGGCTACAACAAGAATGTCACCCAGTTTGACAATGGCACCTATTACGGTAGCAACAATAAATCATCGACGGCCAATTATGGACGTGGGCCCAATGATCTGGCCGTGATCACCGGCTATAACGGCTTCGGTTACCAGCCCGATGTAGTGGGGAACGGAATCGCGACAGCTACGCCGCTGGTGATCACAGGTGGACAAGTTGCGCAGTTCGGCCGAATCGAGACAGCACTTGACAGCGATTACTATTCATTTGCGCTGCAGACCACTGGATCACTGAATCTCAAGTTTGACCCTTACTGGTATCGCGCTTTTGTCGACCGTGATGGCCTCTGGGGTGGAAGCAGCCTGGAGTACACCGCTCCAGTCAGCGATGGCAACACCGCCACCCCCTATGCCGACAGCGGCACCAATCTCGACCTTGCCGTCTCCCTGTTTAGCGACAGCGGCACACTGCTCGGCAGTGTCAATGGTCCTGGCCTGGCCACCAGCCTGAACTGGTCCAACCTGACGGCCGGCGGCTATGTGATTCGCCTCGATGGTGTCGGCAGCGGCAATCCAACCATCAATCCCCCGACGGGCTACAGCGATTACGGCAGCATCGGCAACTACTTCATCAGCGGCACGATCATCGGCGCCGCCGCCGTCACCACCCAGCTCAGCACCACGACCACAACGACCACCTCCACGCCGCTGACCACATCCACCAGCCTGTCCTTGATCAGCCCAGCCACGAATGCAGCCACCAGTGCTGCAACGCTTTTCTCGGCTGCGGATCGGCTCCAGGCCCCGTCATCTCGCTCGCTTTCAACCCTTGCCAGCGCCTCCGATGCCCTCACTGGCTCCGGTGGCGTAACAGCCACAGCCCTCACCCCGCTTGATGACTCCCTCCTGGCTTCCCCCCTGTTCGCCGGCAGCTTGATCGCCCCCTCCCTCGCAGCAGCGGCGCCGCTCCAGTCAGCGAGTCCCATGGCAACCATCCCAGCTCCGTTGGGCTCTCCGCCAGCCAGCGTCCACTCCGGGCTGCTCGCCGATCAACCTTGGCTTGCTGTCCCCTCTGCTTCCGGCGAGGTTGGGCAGATGCTGGCTCGCTCCCTCTGGGCCGCAGCCTGAACGGTGGCGTCCGCTGCCCCGGCCACGGGGCAGATTTTGCCCGGATCCACTGGTGCATCCATCGATCCCAGCGGGCCTGGGTAGAGCGTCGGTAGATGCCAGCCGCCCGAGTGTCACAGCCAGGGGCCCAGCGCGGCGTCCCCTCCGGAATGGCTCCTGCCCCAGCCAAGGCCCGCACCCCCCATGGCCAGCTGCGCCTCGCCGGATTGCTCCATCCCTTCCCATGGGGCCACCAGTCAGCCGTGCTCGATACGGCGGGCCTGGAGCATCGGCTCGCCCAGCCGTTCGGGATCGGCTCGATCACCTCCCGCGTCCCCGGCCATGCCGCCGCCCACCAGCTCAGCCTTGACTGGCTTGGGCCCCATCAGGTCGCCGCCTGGGTGGGGACTGCCGTGGACATCGTGGCGGGCCCTCATGGACCCCCAACCCTGCTGCTGCCCCAGGGCGGCACGGTGGAGTGGGAAAGCGAGGGCCGATTTCGGACGCTTCCAGCCGGTTGGCTGCTGGTTCTCTGTCGGGGTGGCTATCGCCTCCGTTGCGGCAACTGCTCCCTGGTGGCGATCGCCCTTGAACCGCGTCGGCTGGAGGTGCAGGTTCACAATCTCGCAGCCCCCGTGGATGCCGTGGGGGGATGGCGAGAGCTGGTGCGATGCCCCCTGCTCTGTGGACCGTCCGGCCCTCCCCTGGTCAGCGGCCTGGTGGGCGCCATGGAAAGCCTGCTCAGCCTGTTTGTGCGGATTCGGAGTGTCGATCCCAGGCTGGTGGTGCTTCTGCAGCTGGACCAGCTGTTGGAGCGCCTGCTGGCCACGTTGCTGGTGGCGGCTGCCGCCGGCCTCGAGGGTCTGGCTCTGACGGGGGCCGTTGCTGCCAGTTCACCTTTTGACGACGCGTTTGCAGCCCTGCTCGCCCGCATTCGCGCCCACCTGGCCGAGCCCATCGACCTGGGCGTTCTGGAGACCTGGGCGCAGCGTTCACGTCGGGAGCTGCAGGTGGTGTTCCGCGATCGCCTCGGCTGCACGCCGATGCAGTGGCTGCGCCGGGAACGGCTTCAGCAGGCCCGGCGCCGGTTGGAACATCCGCTTCCGGATGACACGGTGGCCGCCATCGCCGCCGCGAGCGGTTACCGCAATGCCGCCAGGTTCAGTGCCGACTTCCGCCGCGAATTTGATCTGGCGCCATCCCAGCTGTTGCGTCACTCGCCCAAAAGGCCCCGCCTGTAGGCGGGGCCGCCGAGATGCCCTGCAAGCTGTCCAGCCGGGAGTTGTGGCGAGGTCAGGCAGGATCCGGAGCTCGTGGAGTCAGATCCGCTCAGCCATGGCGCGTGTGCCCTCCTCCAGCTTGCGCTTCCCCAGACGCTTGCGCAGTTGGCGGCTGCTGCGCAGGGCGGCCGCAACGCCCAGGACGCCAAGCGGAGAGGGCACATCTTCTCTGGGTGTTTCACCCTCCTCAAACTGTGTGGCGCAAACAGAGCGGCTACCCTCATTGCCGCCACCGCCTGAGCTGATGCTCTGAATGTGGGCGCAGCTGTAGTAGGGAGGCGGCTCAGATGGGTTGGTGATTGCCGGTGTCATAAAGTTGTCAACACGAAGATTCTTGCCCTGAGCGCCATAAAGCAACAGTGTCAGGCTTTCACCCGCGGTGAGTCTCGGGGCGATGCCGCCGCCTCCGCCACCACCGCCTCCTCCACCGCCGCCGCCACCGCCACCAGGCGGCAAGTCAATCAAGAAGTTGAGATTCTTGACGTCGTTGGTGCCCGCTCCATTGATTTTTTTGTCGAAGGCAATACTTGTCAGCGAGCATTGGACCGAACCAGAGGGTGATGGCAGGCATCCCGTGGTAGAGGAGTAGCTAACATCACCATCAACAAATTTCTGGGCGACATCCTGGTCGTCGTACTCGTAGAGCTGAAAGGCGACTTGTGTCACGTTCTGATCGCTCGGAGCTGACCACAATGGCGTCAGGGTAACGCTAACGCCGTTATCGCCATCGATGTTCTCCAAGTAGGCACTCATCACGTCCTGAAGGTCGCCGATTCCGTTCGGTTCCGTCACATAGGGAAGGGGAACGGAGCCCGGATCGCCAACCAGCCATTGATAGGTCAAAGTGATTTTATCGTAATTTGTGGCCGCCATCGCCGGGGAGGCCATGACAGCGGAGGATGCGGCAAAGGTGGCCAGGAGTCGTCTGCGCCAACGAGGCTTTGCGAAGACTCTGGTCCAAGGTTGAACGGATGAAGGTGTCATCAGAGGGGAGTCTTTGTGGACTCCGACAACCTAATTAGAGCCCACCAAAGTATTTGCCAGATAAAGCGAGAATGGTTCAGCTCTGCTTCGCTTTACTGCATGCGATGGCCTCGCTTGTATTCGAGGATATAGCCCGATTCAATGATGGCTGAGCAGCATCCGATTCCCAGATCATCCAATCAGCCCGCCCGCCCCCACGGTTGACGCCGCAGGATCGAGCAGGCTTGAACGGATCCCGTGTCTTGGATTGGCTTGCGCTCAGAATTCGAAGCCAAGACCAGGGTCTTTGCTCTTCCGACTGATCTCGCTTGCAAGACCTGGCTTGGGCCAGTGAAACCAGAGATACCCGATTAGAGCGGCGTAAAGGCCCCCAAGGGAGCAGAGCCGCAAGCTTCGGACCAGCAGCTTGCGATGCCCAGATCTGCGGAGAACGTCCTGGTAGATCCTGGCGTTGGCTTGAATCTTCTTCATGGCGAGTCTCAACATATCAAGATTCTGAATCTCAGCTTTACTGATCCAAGGATACTGTTGTTTTAGTGTGGCTAGAGATGGCGGCTCTGAACTCCGGTTAAGCTGTTCGCTGATCGGTGTTATCTGGCTCTCGACAATTCGAATTCTCTGGTTCAGCGCACGATCACTCATATTTTTCAGCGCTTGTGTTTGGATCAGCGTGATTGGGATCAGCGCCAGGTATAGCAAAGCCGCCAGCCCCACCAGCGCTCTACCACGCACCAGCATCCGATCGCGCATCCCCTGCCGAGCCCGGTCTCCAGGACTCCCGAGGCCCAGCACATGATCCGTCAGGGAGAGCAACAGCAGCAGCAGGCCAAGGCAAAGCAGCGGACTCTGCGCAAGGATCTGATCAATGAGCGCCAGGACCGTGGTCGGTTGCTGCAGGTTCGGGCGCGGATAAAGCGTGCTCAATGAGGTGATCAGATAGATCGTCAATAAACAGAGTCCCGATGCTCTGAACACTGATTTATGGAATGGACTGAAGATCCATTCGGTCACGGATGTCTGCACGGAATCTGGGCAATCTTAGCGACGCTAAACCTCATGATCGACAGCGACTCTGTTTGAGTCAGGGCCGCTGTTGATCTGGCTCACTGGCACAGCCTTGATGCAGCCTTCCGCAGCTTGATCCCCGTGCGGCTTACACCCCCAAGCACTGCCCGACCACCTCTCGGCTGTTGGTCGAGAGCGGTGCCGTGGCTAGGCGCTCAAGCGCACCATGCATCTGCGCTGATCGCTCGGGCCCATAGCTGCGCCAGCGGCTGAACACCTTGGCCAACCGCGAGGCGGTGATCGGATTGCGACGATCGAGTTCGACAATGCGGCTGGCCAGGAAGCGGTAGCCGCTGCCATCGGCGGCGTGGAACACCGGCGGGTTGCCGGCCAGTCCGCCCAGCACGGCCCGAACGGCATTGGGCGCCATCGGATCAAAGCGTGGGTGGCCTAACAGCCGCTCCACCCGTTCCAACCCGTCAGCGAAGGGGGCGGAGGCTTCGAGGGCGAACCAGGAATCGAGGATCACGGGTCGCTCCTGCCAGCGCTCATAAAAGGCATCCATGGCCGCTTGACGTTCCGGGATCGGATGGCATTGCAAGGCGCGCAGCCCGGCCCGTGCCAGGGTCATCGAGCTGCCCTCCACGGCGGCCAGGGCGGCGGCGATGGCGCTCCGGTCGTCCGCAGCGACCCGCCAGCGCCAGATGGTGCCTGTGAGGCTGCGGTCGCCGACTCCATCGGGCCAGGCCAAGGGCCACTGGGGTGTGATCCGCTCCAGGGCCGCCGCCAGTGGGGAGGCGAGGGCCTCGCCGAAGCGACGCCGCAGGGCCTGCTGGGCCTCGAACAGGGCCGGCGGATCGGGCGGCCCACTGGCCGCCATCGCTTCCTCGAGCTCCGCCAACCCAGGCAGGCTGAGCAGCGCGGCCCGGCTGGCTTCGGCCAGGGAGGGATCGGCCAGGATGCGGCCAAAGGCATCAATGAGCTCCTCCTCCAGCTCGGCGCGGGGACTGCCATTGGCTCGGGCCAGGATGGCCTCCCGGAGCAGCATCTGGGCAGCATCCCAACGGGCCACGGCATCGCTGTCATGGGCCACCAGATGCACCAGCTCACTCACCGGTCGTCCCATCTCCACACGGACCGGAGCCGAGAAGTGACGCAACAGCGACATTGCCGGTGGGTGGGCCTGCCGGGGCAGACCGTCGAACACCAGCCGCTGCTGTTGCTCCTGCAGCACCAGGAGCCGGGTCCGCTGACCCCAGCGCTGTGGCTCCAGGGTGGCCGCCTTAGCTTGTTCGATCGATTCCCCTTCCAACTGGGGCAGCAGGGCCGAACCGGAGCGATCCAACAGACCCAGGGCCAGGGGAATCACCATCGGTTCCTTGCTGTCCTGACCGGGGGTTGGAGGGATGAATTGCTCAATTCTCAGCTCCAGCCGGCCGGTGTCGGCCTCCCAGTGGCGCTGGATGCGCAGCTGCGGGGTGCCGGCCTGGTGGTACCAGCGGCGGAAGCGTTCGAAATCAAACCGGTGTGGACCACGGTTACCGCGGCTTCCTTGATCGTCAGCCGCATCACCCCCCGTTCGCCCCCCACCCTGCGCCGAGATTGCAAGGCCGGAGCCCGCTGCAAGCACCCCCTCGGTCGCATCCTGCATCGCCTGCACGAACTGCTCGCAGGTGGCGGCGCTGCCGTCGTGGCGTTGCACATAGAGGGCCATGCCGCGCTGGAAGGTTTCCTCCCCCAGCAAGGTGTGGAGGACTCGTATGACTTCAGAACCCTTCTCATAGATGGTCGTGGTATAGAAATTATCAATCGCCTCATAACTGGAGGGCTGAACCGGGTGGGCTGTTGGACCAGCGTCTTCACGAAACTGGCTGTTGCGTAATACGGCGACATTGTCGATGCGGTTTAGCGCCTGGCCATGCAGATCAGCACTGAAAGACTGGTCGCGGAACACGGTCAGCCCTTCCTTCAGGGAGAGTTGAAACCAATCGCGGCAAGTGATGCGATTTCCGGTCCAGTTGTGAAAATATTCATGGGCGATCACGCTTTCCACCCTCTCAAGCTCTGCATCGGTGGCCGTTTCGGCGTCAGCCAGGACGAGCTTGGAATTAAAGATATTGAGGCTTTTGTTCTCCATTGCGCCCATGTTAAAGTGGCGCACCGCAACAATATTGTATTCATCCAGATCGTATTCCAATCCGTAGACCTGTTCATCCCAGGCCATGCACCGTTTCAGGCTGGCCAGGGCATGGGTGGTGCTGGCGGCATCGCCATGCTCAACATGCAATCGCAGGGCAACATCGCGCCCCGAGACGGTGGTGAAGCTGCCGCGCACCTCCTCGAGGTCGCCAGCCACCAGGGCGAACAGATAGGAGGGCTTCGGGAAGGGATCGTCCCAGATGGCGTAATGGCGTCCATCCCCTGATTCGTCCGGCAGTGCCCCTGTCTCGATGCAGTTTCCATTGGAAAGCAGCACCGGACAGTGGGTGCGATCAGCCTCAAGGCGCACCCGGAAACGGCTGAGCAGATCAGGTCGATCCGGGTGGAACGTGATTCGCCGGAAGCCCTCGGCCTCGCACTGCGTGGTGAACAGCCCTCCGCTCACATAGAGCCCTTCCAGGCTGGTGTTGGCCTCGGGATGAAGGCGCACCCGGCTCTCCAGCCGGAATGGTCGCTGGGGAGGGTCCACCAGCAGGAGCCGGTCGGATTCGAGGCGGTAGGCCGGCGGCTCAAGGGGACGGCCATCCAGACTCAGGGCCTCAAGCTCCAGATCACTGCCCATCAGCTCCAGGACCTGGGGGTCGTCTGGGGGAGCCGCCGGATTGGGACGGAAGGCCAGGCTCGCCTCAACCAGAGTGTGATCGGAATGGAGGCGCACTGTCAGGTCAGTGCGATCGATCAGAAACGGAGCCGGCCGGTAATCGGCAAGGCGGACGGCAGCCATCTTGTCAAGGCCATAGCGATGGCATCAACAGTAGCTCGCTCGATACGTTGACCAGGCGAACCAAGGAGCTACCCGATGGATGGCTTCGGGAGCGGCGGATTGATTGCGCCTGGTTAGCACAGGACGGTCGGGGCCCGTCCCGGGATCACTTGCCCTTCTGGGCTTCTTTTCTGGCCTTGATGGCTTGATCGATCTTGACAATTTCGCCGTCCAGCCACTTCCGATCACTATCAGGAAGCTTGGAATAACATTCCTTCGATTCTTTGACCGACTTGATGGTGCGGATCGCCATTTCCTCCTGGGCTGACATCAGGGGGACTTGACCAATGCCTTGGATGGTCAAATTGTTGACCATGCTGAGGCTGGCAAGCTGACCAGCCAATGCGGAAGAGATAGCCTTGTTAAGGGGTACTTTGTGGGTGATGGCAACATCGCAAGCCATCACGAAGCCCGCGACTTGGAGATTGACCAGGGTAACTAGCGTTGCAGGGGGTTGTTGTGAGCCTGCGCTGGGACCTTTGCCTGCAGGCTGCTGATTGCGATTGGTGACAGGGGGAGGAGCCGTCTGCGCATACACCGGAGCAAGGGATGTTTCCGCGCAGGCCAGGGCAATGCAAACGGTGGAGAGGGCCGCGACGGTTCGAAAGCGGATCAAAGCATTTCCGTTTTGGGCCCCCATTCTGCCACAGGTGCTGCAGTTGATCTTTCGCTTTCCAGAGCGACGGCTTACCCCTGTGCCAGTCGCTTCTCAGGCCACCGCATCACCGTGGCCGGCGGGGCCCTCAAGTCGGATCTCGTGGTGTACTTCGGCCAGGTCGAGCTCGCCATTGCGCCAGGAATAGATCGAGCGCGATCGGAAGCGATCCTGATCCACCAGGCGGATCTGCTCAAGGATGTCCCACTCTAGATAATGGGATTCAAAGATCATTTCGTGCTCATCCACTTGGCGGATCTGGCTCTTGGTCGGTGAGCCGCACAGGTAGCCGCGACTCCGGCGCAGCTGGTGACCGCAGAGATAGGCCTCCATGACGCCTTCGCGCACGTAGCGTGGTTTGCGATCGAAGAAATCGTATTCCTTCTCTGGCCACCAAGTGAAGCGATAGGCCGCCTCTCCTTCGATCGGTTCGCTGAAGCTCTCAACTCGCAACAGCATGTCGACCCGAATCGGCTCCTCGTCGGGGAAGAAATAGAGGCGCCGCGAGCGCCAGAGCCCCAGGTTGCGTGAAAACCAGCGCCGCAGGCTGTTATCGAGCTGGATCCGGCTTGAGGGACCTGCGCCGGGCCGGGTCACCGGCGAGGGGCTGTGGCCCGGCAGGGGCGGTGAGCTGGGCATCGACCTGTCCTGCGGCATCGGGAGGGTCATGGCGCAGGGCGGCCAGGGAGCGGGGCAACGCCCTTGTCATAGCCATCTCTGCTGCGGGATGCCCAAACTGCCCATAGGGTGGCGAGACGTGCGATCGATGCCGTGCCCGCCGCAGGGCCCAACCCCAACCCCAACCCCAACCGCTCCGGGCCCCGCCCGGACACTCCTGAGCCGGCGCCCCCCCGCCCGGCTCTGAAGCTGCTGCTGATCGCAGCCACCCATCACCTTGCCAATCCGGATCTGCGCCAGCTGCTGGCCTTTCTCAACGCTGAGGATTGCGGCTTTCAGGTGATGCTGGAGATCGCTGATCCGGCGCGCCGTCCCGAGCTGCTCGAGCTTCATCGGCTGGTGGCCACTCCATCGCTGGTGAAGCTGGAACCCGCCCCGCGCCAGGTCTTTGCCGGCACCACCCTCACCCAGCAGCTGCGCAGTTGGCTGCCCCGCTGGAAGCAGATGGAGGTGGTCAGCAGTCTGGGGCTACGGATGCGGCCCGTGCAGATCGATGGTGGTCGCAACCAGCGGGAGCTGCAGCTCGAGGACCAGCTGCTGGTGTTGCGTCAGGAGAACGAGACCTTGATCGAGCGCCTCGGGGTGCAGGAGCGGCTGCTGCGGATGGTGGCCCACGAGCTGCGCACCCCGCTCACCGCCGCCAAGCTGGCGCTGCAGAGCCACGGCCTCGGCCAGATCGACGAGAGCCGCTTCCGCGACGTGCTCAACCGCCGCCTCGACGACATCGAAGCCCTCTCCCTCGATCTGCTCGAGGTGGGCACCACCCGCTGGGAGGCCCTGTTCAACCCACAGCGCCTGGCCCTGGGTCGGGTTGCGGCCGAGGCGATCCTCGAACTCGAGAAGCTCTGGGTCGGTCGCCAGCTGGAGCTCGTCACCGACATCCCGGCTGACCTGCCCGACGTCTATGCCGACCAGCGCCGCATGCGTCAGGTGCTGCTGAATCTGATCGAGAACGCCCTCAAGTTCACGTCCGACGGAGGCCGCGTCAGCCTCACCCTGCTGCACCGCACCAGCCAATGGGTGCAGGTGAGCGTCTGCGACAGCGGCCCTGGAATCCCCCGCCAGGAGCACCAGCGCATCTTCCAGGACCGGGTGCGACTGCCCCAGACGTCCGGCAGCACATCGGGATTCGGGGTTGGCCTGTCGGTCTGCCGCCGGATCACCGAGGTCCACGGCGGGCGCATCTGGGTGGCGTCCGAACCCGGCGAAGGGGCCTGCTTCCATTTCACCGTCCCCGTCTGGAGTGGCCAGAGCAGCCCCTCCACCGAGCTGCCCGGCGCACCCCTCAGCCGCTCCCAGGGGTCTGGCCTCCTTGACGAAGGGCGGGGCTGACCCGTAGCTTCCCTTACGTCGGAACCGCGATTCCGACGGCCTCGCCCCCATCGTCTAGAGGCCTAGGACACCTCCCTTTCACGGAGGCGACAGGGGTTCGAATCCCCTTGGGGGTATTGGAGGGTGTGCCGACCACACCCATGACACCAGAGTGGTTGATCCCACTCGAAGTCCGATTTTTGTGATCTTGCCCATCGGCCCGTTGTCCGCACTGACGCGGACCCTGCGCGATCGGTTCGGTCTTGTCCCGCTACCCACCCTGGGCGGGTCACGGCTGCGGCCATGCCGCTTTGAGTACAGGCGCACAGGCCCATCCGTTTGCCATCCCCTGAACCGCCCAGACGGCCCTCCGCCATGGTTGGCAAGGCTGAAGGGGCGGCCAGGGCCGTTCAGCCGGATGGACGATCAAGCCCGCTAGGGGCCAACGTCAACGTTGGCGGCCTGAACGACGCAGGGCCTCTTGCTGAACCCCCCTGAGATTCGAGGCCAGATCCTGCTGCAGGCGCTGCTCAATCAGACCGAGCGGCATTCCCGGTTTGCCCTGCACCGTCAATTCATAGAGAAGCCAGGTGCTCACCGCATCCGCTCCCACCCACCAAGAGCCCTCGAAACACCGAAAGTCCCCATCGAGCATCCGGAACAGCAACCGGCCCTGCTCGGGCTGCTCGGTGATCTCCAGCTGAACCCGGGCCGAGAAGCGCAGGCCGCAGAATTGCTGGCTTCCCACCTGCTCGACAGCCACTTGACGCTGGTGGCGCCAGAGCAGGCGGGAGCTGGCCAGATTGGGAATGAAGTCGTGCAGGTGCTCGTAATCGGTGAGCACGGTCCACAACCAGGTCGGGTCGAGGTCCAGACGGAGCTGCACCGCCAAGCGCCGAACCCCCTGGGGCAGTCGTTCCATGGCTTGCTGGATCGTGTCCAAGCCGCAGGCGGAACGACCCGGGCGCTCGGGGGAACGGTCGGGAAGAGTGGAGGGAAAGGAGCTCAGAAGCTGCGCCAAGTGGGGGGACAGAGCCGGAGCGACGGGGGCTGTTAACCACGCCACAACCTAGCGGGGGTGCCACCGGATTCGCGGCTGGCAGTCGATGTCTATGATCGGCGCCTGTCCGGGACCTCTAGAAGCGATGCGCGTCACCACTGCCAAGGCATCCGGCGCCGACGACCGCGTCTTCACCGTTGTGGTGGAGTCCATGGGGACCGGCGTCCAGCGGCGGGCCGAGCGTCGTTTCAACGTCCCCTTCTCCCAGCTCCAGCCCCTGATGCAGACCATCGCCCGCAGCGGTGGTCGAATCCGGGTGGTCAGCCACGAGGCCCTTCCTGCTGATGCATCCGCCCCCGGCGGCGGCGCTGAGCAGGCCGGAGCTCCAGCGCCGACCACCCCCCCCGAGGCCGCCGCGGTCCAATCCGCCCCCACCAAGCCTGCCGCCAAAGCCCCCGTGAGCCACGCCGACGTCCCCGTCAATCTCTATAAGCCGAAGGATCCCTTCATCGGCACGGTCGTTGATAACTACAGCCTGTTGGCCGACGGAGCCATCGGCCGAGTGAACCACATCACCTTCGACCTGGCCGGTGGTGACCCCCAGCTCCACTACGTCGAGGGTCAAAGCATCGGCATTATCCCCGATGGTACCGATGCCGCCGGCAAGCCCCATAAGCTCCGCCTCTATTCGATTGCCAGCACCCGCCACGGCGACAACATGGCGGACCACACCGTTTCCCTGTGTGTGCGCCAGCTTGAGTACGAAAAGGATGGTCAGACGATTTATGGCGTCTGCTCCACCTTCCTCTGTGACATCCAGGCAGGCGCCAAGGTGAAGATCACCGGCCCTGTCGGCAAGGAGATGCTGCTTCCCGATGACGAGGAGGCCAACATCATCATGCTGGCCACCGGGACTGGCATCGCGCCGATGCGCACCTACCTCCGTCGCATGTTTGAGCCGACGGAGCGCGAGGCCAATGGCTGGAAATTCCGTGGCAAAGCCTGGCTGTTCATGGGGGCACCGAAGACCGCCAACCTCCTCTATGACGACGACTTCAACCGTTACGAGGCTGAATACCCTGAAAACTTCCGCTACACCAAGGCGATCAGCCGCGAGCAGCAGAACAGCAAGGGTGGTCGCATGTATATCCAGGATCGGGTTCTTGAGCACGCCGAAGAGATCTTCGCCCTGATCGAAGATCCCCGCACCCATGTCTACATGTGTGGTCTGCGTGGCATGGAGCCCGGCATCGATGAGGCCATGACCGCCGCTGCCGCCGCCAAGGGGCTCAATTGGAGTGAGCTGCGGCCCCAGCTGAAGAAGGCCGAGCGCTGGCACGTGGAGACCTACTGACCAGCCAATAGCAACGCGGGCGATGGGCGATCCCTCACAGAGGCGGAGCCCATCACCCCGACCTGCAGCCAAGAGCTCCGGCCGTCGTTAAACCGGGCTTACACGGCTGCCGATCTTTCCAATGACAAGCCTGCTCACCAATCCCCTCAGGGTGGGGCTGCGGCAGGAGCGGGTGATCTCGCCCCAGTGCATCGTGATCTTCGGTGCCAGCGGCGATCTCACCCACCGCAAGCTGGTGCCGGCCCTGTTCGAGCTGTTTCGGCAGCGGCGCCTACCCAGCGAATTCGCCGTTCTGGGATGTGCCAGACGACCCTGGAGCGATGAGGAGTTCCGCCGTCGCATGGCCGACTCCCTGGCCAGCGAGATCGCGGACCACCCCGGTGCCTGGGAGCAGTTCAGTCAGGGCCTCTTCTACGAACCGGTCGACTTGCAACAGAGCGACCACTTGGTGCGCCTGGCCGGCCGGCTCGAAGGCATCGACCGCCAGCGGGCCACCCGCGGCAACCGAACCTTTTATCTCTCGGTGGCGCCTGAGTTTTACGGCAGCGGCTGCCGCGCCCTTGCCGCAGCCGGGCTACTGGCCGATTCAGAGCGCAGCAGGGTTGTGATCGAGAAACCCTTCGGCCGCAATTACGGCAGCGCCCAGGCCCTCAACAAGGTGGTGCAGGCCTGCGCCAAGGAGAGCCAGGTGTTCCGGATCGACCACTACCTCGGCAAGGAGACCGTCCAGAACATCCTGGTGATGCGGTTCGCCAACACCATCTTCGAGCCGATCTGGAACCGCAACTACATCGCCAATGTTCAGATCACGGCCGCGGAGACGGTCGGGGTTGAGGATCGGGCTGGCTACTACGAGAGCTCCGGTGCCCTGCGGGACATGGTGCAGAACCACCTCACCCAGATCCTTGCCCTGACGGCGATGGAGCCTCCCGGTCGCTTCGATGCCGAGGCGATTCGCAACGAGAAGGCCAAGGTGTTGCAGGCCGCCCGCCTCGCGGATGAACAGGAGCCCTGGCATTGCTGCGTGCGCGGCCAGTACGGCCCAGGTGGCAGCGCCAGCCGGCCCCTGCCTGGCTACCGCCAGGAGCCGGGTGTCAATCCCACCAGCACCACCGAGACCTATGTGGCGATGAAGCTCTTCATCGACAACTGGCGCTGGCAGGGAGTGCCCTTCTATCTGCGCAGCGGTAAGCGGCTTCCTAAGCGGATCTCAGAGGTGGTGCTCACCTTCCGCGAGGCCCCAGTGCACCTTTTCGATGCCGCCGGCGGCGCCCCTACGCCGAACCAATTGATTCTGCGCATCCAGCCCGATGAGGGGGCGGAGATCAAGTTCGAAGTCAAGGCACCCGGATCCGGCATGCGCAGCCGACCTGTCGACATGGCCTTCTCCTATGACGAATCCTTCGGCGAACCCTCCGACGAGGGGTATGTGCGTCTGCTGGCTGACGCCATGCTCGGCGATCCCACCCTCTACACCCGGAGCGATGAGGTGGAGGCCGCCTGGAGGCTCTACACCCCCCTGCTGGAGCTGATCGAGGAAGCCCCCTGGCAGCTCCCGGTTCATCCCTATGAGGCCCGCACCTGGGGCCCGGCCGCCGCCGACAACCTGCTGGCCGAAGACGGTCTGATCTGGCGGCGTCCCTGACGTCACAGCGCCCCCGCCCCCCTTCCCTACCCGCCCTTTCGCCCGATCGCCATGGCCGCCCAGCTCACCCTTCAGGCCCCTCAGGAGGTGCCGCCCAGTGAGGTCAGCCCTTACCTCGATCGCCTCTGGCAGGGGGCCTTGGAGGGCTCGACCGGAGCGGCCACCTTCACCCTGCTGGTCTGGGAGCCCTCCTGGCTGGAACAGCAAATGGTGCGCACCGGCCTGGTGGAGGGCCCGATCCGGGGGCTGGACCGGGAGGATGTGATGGCCGCCGCTCGCCAGGCGGTGAGCGATTGTGGCCTTCCGTTCAGCACCGCCCCTTGCGATCCCCGTCTGGCCTGGGCCCTGGGTCAGCGCCCCGGCGATCGCCCCAGCGTCGACCTGAGGGGCCAGTTCGTGGAGAGTGCGATCAGTGTCCACCGGCCCCGCCGGCTGATCACCCTCGCACCGACCATCGATGCAGTCAGGCCCTTGGAAACGATGGTGGCGGCCTACTGTCCTTTGCCGGAGGAGGGTGGCGCCGGTGATGCCTGCGGCGATGCCGTGGTGCTGCGCGGTGGCATGGGAGCCCTGCAGCAGAACCTGCACCTGATCCAGCCGTTGGTGGGGGATGAACTTCCCTGCTGGGTGTGGTGGAACAGCAGCCTGGATGAGCCCCACGACATGCTGGAGGCCCTGGCTCCGATTCCGAGGCGGCTGGTGATCGACACCTCCCTCGGTGAACCCCGCCGCTGTCTCGATGTTCTGGTGGAGCGGATCAGGGCCGGTCAGGCCGTGAACGACCTCAACTGGCTGCGGTTGCGCAGCTGGCGGGAATCCCTAGCCATGGTCTTCGATCCCCCCTCCCGTCGCGATGCTTTGGCCCATGTGGTGCAGCTCGACATCGACGTGGAGGGGGATCACCCGGTCAAGGGGCTGTTGTTGGCCGCCTGGATCGCCGACCGTCTCGGCTGGCATCGTGTCGCCAGCACGGCCATTCCCCCTGAGCCGGGGGGAAGCGACGGAGGCATCGCCGCCGAATTCGAACGCGGCGACGGGGCCACCGTGCGGTTCCGGCTGATGACGGTGCCGGTCGGGGTGCCAAAGCAGCATCCCGGCGCGATCGTCGGCCTACGGCTGATCTGCGAGCCCGCCAGCCGACCTCCGCTCTGCGTGATTCTTTGTTCCGAATCAGGGGGCTGCATGCGCCTGGAATCGGGGGGGATGGCCTCCCTGGAGCTGGCCGAGGAGCTGGTTCCCTTGCCGGAGGAGAACGAGGAGATGGAGATGGCGCGTCTGCTCTCGGGCGGCCACGATTCCACCAACCCGCTCCTGGCCGCCGCCGCCCCCCTGGCGGCGGAGCTTCTGCCCGACCCCACCCCCGTCGCTGGCTGAGCCGTGTCCGGAGCCAGTCTCTGCAGGAGCCTGCTCTCAGCAGCAGCCTGCAGGGTGGGTCCGGCTGGCAAGCTGCAGGGTCTCCTGCCTGCGGCGGCCCGGATCCAATGGCCTGTCTGATCGCCGCGCCCTGCAGCGGCAGCGGCAAGACCCTGCTCAGTCTTTGCCTTGCCGCCCTGGCCCGGCGCCGCGGCGAGACGCTGCAGCCCTTCAAGGTGGGTCCGGACTACCTGGATCCCCAGCTGCTGGCAGCGGTGGCGGGGCGCCCCTGCCGCAACCTCGATCCGATTCTCTGTGGTGAGAACTGGCTGGAGCGCAGTTTCCGCTGGCATGGGGGCCGGGCTGAGCGGGTGCTGGTGGAAGGTGTGATGGGCCTCTTTGACGGCCGTGGGTCGAGCAGCGAAGGCAGTTCCGCCGCCGTGGCCTCCCTGCTGGACCTGCCCGTGGTGCTCGTGGTGGAGGCCTCCCGCCAAGCGGGATCCCTGGCGGCGCTGGTGCGGGGATTCCGCGACCATGGCCCGCCGCAGGTGCGGTTGGCGGGGGTGGTGCTCAACCGGGTCGGCAGTGGGCGCCACCAGCAGCTTCTGGCGGAAGCCCTGGCCTCGATCGACGTACCCCTGCTCGGGGTGCTGCCCCACCACCCTTCCCTGGTTCTTCCCTCTCGTCACCTCGGTCTGCTTCCCGCCGCCGAGCTGGCGGACCTGGGCGAGCGTCAGGCCATCTGGGCCGATCTGGCGGAGCGCCACCTCGACCTTGAGATCCTCTGGCCTCTGCTGGCTCCACCCCCACCAGATTCCGCCGGGCTCGACCCGGTGCGCACCCTCTTCGGCGAGACCGCCTTCGGGCCTCGGGTTCCGGTGGCGCTAGCCGGCGATGCCGCCCTCCATTTCCGCTACCCCGAAACCGCCGAGCTTCTGGAGGCGGTGGGTCTGGAGCCCATCCCCTGGAGCCCCCTGGCCGACCGTCCCCTGCCGGCCGGCTCCGGGGCCGTGGTTCTACCGGGGGGCTACCCGGAACTCCATGCCGAATGGCTGGGTCAGTGCCGCCGCAGTCTCGGCAGCCTGGCGGAGGCGGCGGCACGGGGGGTGCCGCTGGTGGCTGAGTGTGGGGGCCTGCTGCTGCTGGGCACAAGCCTGGAGGATGGCGAAGGCCGGGCCCATCCTATGGCGGGCGTTCTGCCCTTCCATGCGGCACGGGGTGAGCTGAGCCTTGGCTATCGCCAGGCGAGCCCCACCAGCGATGGTCTGCTGGTGCGAGCGGGCGAACGCTATCCCGGCCATGAATTTCACCGCTGGCAGCTGAGCACCCCAGCGGTTGCAGGGGTGGAGGAACGGGATGGAGGAGTGGTGGAACCGCTGGCGCCCCTCTGGCAGCTGGAGGGCTGGGGAAGTCCCGGTCGGCAGGAGGGATGGGGGAGCCGCCAGCTCCATGCCAGCTGGCTGCATCTTCACTGGTCTGGAGTACCGGAGATGGTGAGCCGCCTGGCTCAGGCCGCCCGGCTCTGGGTCGCTGCGCAGAGGGAATGATACGGGCTACCGCCGCCGCCGCGAGTCTTGTCGAAGCAGGGATCGGGACGAGGGACGGGGGGGGCTGGGATCGTCGGGGCCTGGAGACGGACGGGAACCCTGCCCCTTACTCAAGGCCTCCGGTCCGCTTTCGAGCTCGGCCTTGATGATCTCCTCGAGGTAGCGGCGGTCGTGGATCACGTGGTGCCTGGTTCCCAGCGCAGCTCCCAGGTCGCGGAACAGTCCCCTCAACCAACGCAACCAGGCGTTAAGCCAAGCACGCTTCCACCAAAGCAGCAATGAAGCGGCAGTTGCGACGATCAGGGTGACCTGCGGCGTCCAAATGGCCCAGGACGGGGCGGGGGTCGACAGGGGGCTGGCAAAAGACGGATGGCTCAGGCCGCTGACCAGGGCTGCAACAGTCGCAATTGCTGCGTATCTGAACAATCCTGTCGCGTCACGACTTGGCGAGGAGGTAAGCCGTGACGAAACCCAGCAGAGCTGGGGGGACCGGTTGGGGAGCAGGGCCATGGTCCTCAAGATGCTCGGGCGCCGGCCAGGGCTGACACTCAGGAGGCCATGCCGGATGGAGGAATCCAGAATCGATCCACGGGAGGTGGTCAGCAGGCGCTTCAGGACAGGCGAAACAAACCTGGTTTCACCACTGTGGTGGAGAGCATGCAGGCCCGAGAGATTAAGCCTGGCACGGAAAGTGGCACCGAGATGCAGGGGAGAAGATGACATGGCGCTTAACCTCCGGCCTTTGGACAACCAGGGCGCTCGATGACTAGCCTCGAGCGTAGCCACCATTGCCTACCCTGCCATAAATTCATTATAGCCTAGCTGTTCTTCCGTAGCGGGGGGTGAAGAAGGTTGGCTCGGATCGCTTCACCTCGGATCGCTTCACCTCGGATCGCTTCAGCTCAGCAATGGGGTTGTCCCTTCTCCGCCGCCGACCCTGGCGAGGAGGCCGCTCCTGTGCCAGCTTGCAAGAGTCTAGAAATTAATCCTATGGACAGCAGCGAGCGCTCCCGCCGCCTGGCCGACAGTCCCTTGGGAGGCATGCCGGGTGATGGCCTCGGCCCGACCCGGCGCCTGCGGGCCCGGAGGCTTGCCGCCGACGAACGCCGTTTTCTGCAGCCCAGCGAGAGTCGCCCGGGACCGCCCAAGGAACGCTGGCGCCTGCTGGTAAGGGGCAGGGTTCAGGGTGTGGGCTATCGCGCCAGCTGCTGCCATCGCGCCAAGGAGCTCGGGGTCGGCGGCTGGGTGCGCAATCGTCCCGACGGCTGTGTGGAGGTGGAGGCGGAGGGTGCGCCGCAGCAGCTGGCGGAGTTCCGGCTCTGGTGCGAGAGCGGTCCCCTCAAGGCCCAGGTGACGGCCGTGGAATTCACCCAGATCCCCGGACGCGGGGATGACTGGTTCGAGATCCGCCCCTGAGATATCCCGCTTCACCAGGCGGGGACGCCCTTTGGACACTTTCATCCGTGGCCATGGGAGGGGCATCACCACCTCCTGGCCGCTCTGATCAGGGCGTCGGCCCAGCCCCTGCCCCTGTCTGACCATCACGGAGAACCTCCTGCCAGAGGAACCGCTCCCGCTCACCGCCCGCCCCGGCCACCAGAGTCACCGCCCGACTGGCCCGGCTCACCGCCACATAGATCAACTGTCGGCGCAGCAGCGGATCCTTCGCCCAGAACACGTCGCTATCCACGAACACCTCAGCGAAGGTGCTTCCCTGGCTCCGATGCACCGTGAGCACGGCGGCCGGGCCCAGCCACGCGAAGGCGTCGCGCAGCAGGAAGAAGCGCCGCCACAGGCTCCGTCCCTCCTGTTTCGGGGCTTCCCGCGCCCTTTGGCGCAGCTGCCGCAGCACCACCTCCAGCGAGTCCCGGGCTGCACTGCCGAGGGGAGGCAGCAGTCGCAGGGTCAGCGGACTCTCGCCGCCATCCACGACAACGGCCAGGGTATCGATCCTGGGCACCTCCCGACCACCGAGGTCGACGGGACTGAGGCCGAAGTCGGCCAGGTCGCAGCGCTCGCTCATCACATCCCGCACCACCAGCTCGCGGTTGGAGCCCAGCACCATGTCCGGCTCCTCGGCCCCCTCTTTGCCGCCGCTGCAGGCCGGAGCCATCACAGCACTGCGGCTGATCAGCACCTCCCCCGGCAACACCGGCATCTGATCAGCCATCGCCCCATGCAGGGCGCGGCGGGCGATCGGCACCAGCTGCTCAAGGGAGCGATTGGTGTAACAGAGGATGCGGGCCAGATCGGGATTGTCGGTGCTGGCGCTGCGCCTCAGGGCGTCCTGGGCGGCCTCCAGCCAGCGGGAGCGATCGAGGGCGCACACCATCCCCTGCGGCGTCCGCAGGGGATGGAGCACCGGCGGAGGCCGCAGGGGCAGGGTTCCCTGGCGTAGGCCGGTGGCCAGGCGCAACACAGGGCCCTGGTGGCGCACCACCTGATGCAGCGCCACGCGGCGGGCCCGGGCCAGGTCAAACACCGGTGAGCGCTCCTCACCCACGGGTGGCAACTGGGCTGGATCCCCCACGAACACCAGCCTGGTTCGGAAGGGATGGGCGCAGCGCAAGGTGATCTCCAGCAGGGTGCTGTCGACCATCGAGCTCTCGTCGATCAGCACCAGGGCCAGATGCTCCAGGGCCAGGGCGGTCTGCTCGGTCACCTCGCACCGCTCCCGATCCCGGTCTCGCTTCAGCTTCAGCCGCAGCAGGCGATGGATCGTGGAGGGATACCAGCTTGGCCGCAGTCCCGCCAGCGCCAGATGGAAGCGAAGCACCCCCACCGCCTTGTGGGTCGGAGCCACCACGGTCCAGCAGAGACCGGCGGCCTCCACCTGGGCCAGCAGGTGCATGCTGAGGAACGTTTTGCCGGTACCGGCGTAGCCGCTCATCACGAAGGGGGCGCCATCCTCAGGTGATGCCAGCCAAAGGGCAAAGGCGCTGGCGGCGCTGCACTGGTCTGCGGTGAGGACTGGGGCCCCGGGGTGGCTTCCGCCTGGGGATAGAGCCGGTGGATCGGGGCTCACCCCAGGGCCGCAGGCAGGGTGTGGCTGAGGCGCTGGACCAGGTGAAGGGGCGACCCGACCAGGGCCAGCCCGGGGAGGGCCACCAAGGGGCCAAGCAGGGCCCCCACCAGCACCTCCAGGCGGGTGTGGCCGATGTTTTCCTTGAGCGGGGTGGCCCATCGGGATGGCATCGCAGCCGCCGAGGTGGGCTGGGCCTGGACCAGGGCATTGAGCCGTGCCGCGGTCTCACCGCTGGCGCGGCGAACCCCACTGGCGTCATAGAGCACCACGAAGGCCACGGCCGCTGCCAGGGCAAAAAGGGGATGCTGGAACCCCTGGTACCAGCCCACACCGGCCGCGGTGCCGGTCATCAGGGCCGAATGGCTGGAGGGCATGCCGCCGGTCTCCACCAACACGGCCGGATTCCAACGACGATGCACCACCGCCTCCACCACAAGCTTGGAGAGCTGGGCGACACCGCAGGCCGCCAAGCCCCACCAGAGCACGGCGTTGTCAGCAACATCCCGAAGCATCAGCAGGAGGTGGCCGGAATCGGAAGAGACAGAAGGGGTCATCGGTCGCGGCTGATGATGTAGTCGGCAAGGGCCAGCAGGGGGGCGGCCCGCTCCCGCCAGGGCTCCAGGCTGTTCTTCGCCTCGAGCACCAGGCCATCGGCGCGACGGCGCGATTCCTCCAGTCCCATCAATTTGGGATAGGTGGTCTTGTCGGCGGTGAGATCCTTGCCGGCGGTTTTGCCCAGCACCTCACTGCTGGCGGTGACATCGAGGATGTCGTCGATGATCTGAAAGGCCAGACCGATACCCCGGGCATAGATGCCCAGGGCATCGAGCAGGGGCTCAGGGGCCCCGGCGATCAGGGCACCGCTGATCACAGAGGCCCGCAGCAGGGCGCCGGTCTTGTGGAGGTGGATGTATTCGAGGGTGTCCAGATCGACGGATTGACCCTCGCATTCCAGATCCACCACCTGACCGCCCACCAATCCCGGCGCTCCGGAGGCCAGAGCCAGCTCCCCCACGACCCTCAGCAGCCGTTCGGGGGGAACCCCCGGGCTGCGCAGGGCCACCATCTCGAAAGCGCGGGTGAGCAGGGCATCGCCGGCCAGGATGGCGTTCGCCTCGCCGAACACTTTGTGGTTGGTGGGCTGGCCGCGGCGCAGGTCGTCGTTGTCCATGGCGGGGAGATCGTCATGGATCAACGACATCGTATGAATCATCTCCAGGGCCACCGCCGTGGCCATCGCCTGCTCGTCGTTGCCGCCGGCCAGCTCGCAGGCCGCCAGGCAGAGGATCGGCCGTAGCCGCTTGCCACCGGCCAGCAGGGAATAGCGCATCGCTTCCCGCAGGGATTCCGGACGTTCCGGAGCGAGGGAGGCGTCGAGGGCGGCCTCCACCCGAAGCCTGGCCGCCTCCAGATAGGCGGCGAAATCGAATGAGCCGGGAACCGGGTGCTGGGCTGTCGTCACCGCCGCGGTCATGGATGCCTACGCGCTGGCCGGATTCTCTCAGGCCGCCGGCCGCGGCGGATCAGCGGCGGCCCGTGCCCGGCTGGGGATGGAGATAGCGGCGGGCCAGGGCGAACAGCAGGGCGTCATCGAGATGCTCCGTCTCCAGGGCCAGGATCGCCACCACCCGCCGGTGCAGGTCCGGGCGGTCGCGCTCCAACAGGCGGGTGAGGCGCTCCAGCCCTCCCGTCCCCGCAGGCACCAGCAGCGATCGCCGACCCCCCTCGTGCTGATCGGGCACCCGCCGCAGCTCCCATTCCCGGGTCGGTGCAGCGCCGCCGTTGCCGTTGCCATGGCCATTGGCGGCTTGCTGGGGAGCCGCCCGTTCCCCCTCCGAGCGCCGGCCGATCAGCAGAGCCCGCTCGATGCGTTCCAGCATCGCCACGATCCTGGCCAGATAGGGGGTGGCGTTGCTCTCCCTGTGCAGGGTGATCTCACCGTTGAGCCAGTGGCTGATCGACTGGGCCCCTTCACCGCTGAGCCCCTGATCGTTGATCCAGTAGATGCGCGTTGCGGCGTTGTCGACCCACAGAATCGCGGCCGCCATCGGGGCGCCCTTCTCGGGGCTGGCCTCCCGATGCCCGAGCAACACACCGGGGTGGCGCAGGGGGTTCGTTGTCTCGATCATCATTGCCTTTCCTCCAGGCCGTTCCCTCCATCCAGCCTCAGTAGCCGTGGCGGCCGCGATCGGGTGGCGCTGCAGATGCGGGGCCCTACCCCCGCAGATCCGTGAGGGTCGGGGCCGCCAGTCCGTGGCGATGGCACCAGGCGGTCACCGCATTGACCAGCAGCATGGTCACCGTCATCGGCCCGACGCCGCCGGGAACCGGCGAGAGGGCGGCCGCGATCGGCTCCACCTCCTCGAAGCGCACGTCACCGCAGAGCCTGCCGCGGGCGCCGGGCCCATCGGCGGGATCGGGATCCAGCCGATGAATGCCCACATCCACCACCACCGCCCCGGGGCGAACGTGCTCAGCTCCGATCAGCCGCGGCCGGCCGGCAGCGACCACCAGCACCTCGGCCTGGCGGGTGAGGTCGGCCAGGTCACGGGTGCGGGAATGGGCCACGCTCACAGTGGCATCGGCGGCCTGGAGCATCAGGGCCATGGGCTGGCCCACCAGGATGCTCCGGCCCACCACCACCGCCCGCTTCCCCGACAGCTCGATGCCGGCGGCGGCCAGCAGGGCCATCACGCCGGCGGGGGTGCAGCTGCGGGGTCCCGCCTCCCCCTTGAGCAACCGACCGAGATTGAGGGTGTGCAGGCCATCGGCGTCCTTCTCGGGATCGATGGCGGCCAGCAGGGGGGCTTCATCCAGGCCTGGCGGCAGAGGCAGCTGCAGGAGGATGCCATCGACCTCCGGATCGGCATTGAGATGCTCGATCGTGGTCTGCAGCGCCGCCGCCGGGGTGTCGGCAGCCAGGTGGGCCCCCAGGCTGCGGATGCCAACCCGCTGGCAGGCCTTTTCCTTATTAGCCACGTACACGCCGCTGGCCGGATCGTCCCCGACCCGCAGCACCGCCAGACCCGGGGGGCGCCCGGCCCTGGCCAGCCCGGCCTGGATCACCTGAGCCAGGCGCCCTTCGATGGTGGCGGCCAGGGTGCGGCCGTCCAGCAGCGTGGCCATGCCCGCGCAGCAACTCGCTCCAGCATGGCGAAGGCTGCAACGGGCGCCACCCCGGGAGGCCAAGGACGGTACGGAGCTAGCGTGGCCTGATGGCGCAAGGGAGCGAGGGGCTCGGGCAGCAGGTGCGGCTGGGTCTGCCGTCACTGAGCCGTCTGCGTGCCTGGCCTGTCCTGCCGGCAACCTTGCGGCAGCTAGGCCGGGCCCTGCTACGGCTGGAGCGCCCCCGCCAGGCCCTGGTGCCCTGGCGGGGCCTGGGCACCCTCTCGGTGCTGCTGCTCTGTGTGCTGGTGGCGCTGCTGTCCAGTTGGCCGCTGCTGGTGGAGCCCAGCCTGCGTCCCGGCGTCTCCGCCCCCTTCACGGTCCGTGCCCCGACGGATGCCCTGGTGATCGATAGCGCCGCCTTGGAGCGTCGGCGCAGCCGGATCGTCCCCCGGGCCCAGGTGCAGGTGGTGGATGACCAGGCCAGTCAGGCCTTTCAGGCCGATCTCGGACGCCGCCTGGCGGAGGTGCGCGAACGCCATGGCCTTGATCTGCAGCGGGTCGATTCCCTCAACCTCACGGCCGATGAGCGTCGCTGGCTGGCGGCTCTGACGCCCCTGCAGCTGCTCGGCTGGGAGCAGGCTGTGCGGCAGGCCCAGCTGCGGATGCTGAGCCAGGGGGTGATCGCCACGGTGGCGGAGGAGCAGCTCCTCAACGCCGCCGCCCTGCAGCTGGCTGATCAACCGCCCCAGGCCAGGAGTCTGGGCAGCCGCCTGATCACCGAGGGCCTGCAGGGGCGCAGCAACTTGCGCAACGATCCTTCCCTCAGCCAGCGGCGGATCGAGGAGTTGTTGACGATGCAGGGTCTGCCCAGCCTGCGCGTACGCCAGGGGGAGCTGATCACCCGCCAGGGGGAACCAATCAGCTCCCAGGCCTTCGATGTGCTCGACCATTTCTCCCTGATCAACCGGCGCCCCCTGCTCTTTCCGTGGCTGGTGCAGCTGCTGGAGGCCCTGGCCGCCTGCGGGGTGATGCTGCTGGTGATGCGGCGCTGGCGAGCCAGCCTGGAACCTCGTCAGGCCCTCCTTGCCCTGGCGATGCTGCTGGTCGTGCAGGCCTGCAAGCTCTGGCTGGGGGACCACGTCAGCCCAATGGCGCTGCTGCTTCCCCCGACGCTATTGCTGGCCCAGGGGTTGGGAACGCCAGCGGCCCTGGCCTGGCTGGCGGTGGCCAGCCTGTTGTGGCCCTATCCCCTGGGGGCCGGCCTGGAGCTTCGCCTGCTCGTGGCCGCCCTGGTGGCGGCCTACGCGGCGTTGTTGGCGGCGCGCCAACGCAACCGGGCCCAGCTGCTGCAGCTCGCCCTGCTGCTTCCTCTCGGGGCCGTCCTGCTGCAGGCGGTTGTGCGCCACCTGCCGGGATGGCCGTCGGGGCCGGTCGGGGGCTCCCCAGCCGCTGGGGTCGATCTGTTCGGAGAGGCGTTGCTGGTGGCCGGGCTGCTCCTGGCCGGGTTGCTGCTGGCGCCGCTGGTGGAGATCTCCTTCGGCCTGCTCACCCGCGCCCGGCTGATGGAGCTGGCCGACCTGGAGCGGCCCTTGCTGCGGCGGCTTTCCACCGAAGCCCCCGGAACCTTCGAGCACACCCTGATGATCTGCGGATTGGCGGAGGAGGGTGCGCGGGCGATCCAGGCCGATGTGGATCTGATCCGTACCGGGGCTCTGTATCACGATGTCGGCAAGTTGCATGGTCCCCAGTGGTTCATCGAAAACCAGGACGAGGGTGCCAATCCCCACGAGCAACTCGACGATCCCCTCCAGAGCGCTGCGATCCTTCAGGCCCACGTGGATCACGGGTTGAAGTTGGCACGGCGCTATCGCCTGCCTCGCCCCCTGGCTGATTTCATCCCTGAGCATCAGGGCACCCTGAAAATGGGGTACTTTTTCCATCAGGCTCGTCAGCGCGACCCCTCGATCCCCGAGCAGCGGTTCCGCTATCTCGGGCCAGTGCCGCGCAGCCGCGAGACGGCGATTCTGATGCTGGCCGATGGCTGCGAGGCCGCCCTGCGCGCCCTGCCACCGGGCACGAGCGAGGACGAGGCCCGTTCCACCGTGCGCCGGATCGTCGAGGCGCGTCGCAGCGATGGCCAGCTGGCGGACAGTGGCATCGGCCGGGCCGAACTGGAATTGGTGATCCAGGCCTTCGTGCGGGTCTGGCGCCGGATGCGCCACCGTCGAATCCCTTATCCGATCTCCCCTCGCCGGGCCTTCAGCGCCTAGGGGGGATGCGCTGAGCCGCTGTCGTGGGCCGGCGCCGTTGCCATTCCAGAGCCAGGCGTCGCTGCAGCACCACCGAGGCGGGCACCAGGGTCACCAGATTCGCGGCGATCAGGGGACCATCCCGCAGCAGCAGTCCATAAACAGCCCAGGTGGCGATCCCCACGGTGAGCAGGCCATAGGTGCGCAGCGAGATGCCGCTCACATCGGCTCCCCGCAGGGTTTTGAACGCCTGGGGGAAGAAGCTTGCGGTGGTGAGGGTGGCGGCCGCATACCCCAACAGAGACACGGGAGAGCCTGCTGGAGGAGCCATGGATACCGCGGACCACTGGCACCAGCTTGCAGCAAGGCGCACCTCGATCTGGCGTCGGAGGGGAAGGGCGAGCCAAGATTCAGGGCAGCACCCCATCCTCTCCAAGGCCATGCGCTCTCCCTTCGACCCACGGGCCACGGAGGAGGCCGACGGCCCAGGACGGCTGCCTCTGGGTTCGATGATCGGCCCCGGCCCCGGTCGGCAACAGATGCCGATGGGCTTTGTCGCTCCCCCTGGAGCGCCCCCCTGGTTGACCTGGCTTCAGGTGGGCCTGACCACGATGCTGGCGGTTCTGTTGGCGGTGAGCCTGGTTCGCAGCCGCGAGCAGAGCATCGAGACCCAGCGACTGCGGCAGCGGATCAGGCTGCTGGAGGCCAGTCGAAGTTTTGATCGCAGTGCGGCTCAGGACCAGCAGATCCAATCGGTGATTGGCCGGGTGCAGACCCTGGAAGAGGTGGTCTCCCGGCGTCTGCAGGCCTCCGAGCGGGAGCGGCAACGGCTGGAGCAGCAGCTTCTGGAGCTGCACACCAACCCCAGGCCCGGACGCCTCACCCCCGGCATCGCGCCCCAGGTGCCGATGCCGACCCCGGCGGTGGCACCGCGCCTCCAGGGGGCTTCCCAGGCTCCCGCCGCCGGCACGATGCCGCTGCGGCCGCCGCCGCAACTCCCCTGAGGGGTGGGCATCGTCTGTGTTGCAGCAGCCCAGCAGGACTGGACGGCAGGGGGGCAAGCCAGCCCTGGTGCCGCAGGGTTGGCCTGGGGGTGGCTATGGCCTTGCTGAGCCGCCACGGCCGGATTCCCGATGGTGTCTTGATGCCAAGACTGCACCGATTCAGCCCTGGGGATCGATCGGCAGTCCTAGCCCTTGACGGCATCGGCGGTGGCGCTGGGAACGATATAGCGTTGCAACATCACAAACAACAGCAGCACTGGCAGGATCGACACCACCGAACCAGCTGCCACCAAGCGCCAGTCGAGGGAGAAGCTACTCGCCAGTTGTTGCAGACCGATCGGCAAGGTGTAAAGCGACGGATCGTCGATGATGATCAGCGGCCAGAGGAAATCGCTCCAAGTGCCGATGAAGACAAACGTGGCCAGCGTGATCAGGTCTGCCTGCGCCGCCGGCACCATCACGTTCCACCACTCCCCCAGGGGCGTGCAGCCATCGATGCGGGCGGCTTCCTCCAGCTCCACGGGTACCGCCTGGAAGCTCTGACGCAGCAGGAAGATGCCGAAGGCGGTGGCTGCCTGGGGCAGGATCAAGGCCCAGAGGCTGTTGCGTAGACCGATCTGCACCATCAGCAGATAGAGCGGGATCATCACAACCTGGAAGGGGATCAGAATCGTGGCCACGACCAGGGCCAGCACCGGTCCCCGCCCCCTGAAGCGAAGCCTGGCCAGGGGATAGGCGGCCAGGGAGCAGAAGAGCAGGTTGGCCAGCACCGCCAGGCCACTGACAATGGCGCTGTTGCGCAGGTAGGTCGCCATCGGCTGGGAAGCGAACAGCTGGCGGTAGGCCGCCAGATCTGGCTGGCGCGGCAACAGGGCCGGCGGGCTGGTGAAGATGTTCTCGCTGGGTCCCTTCAGCGAGGTGCTCACCAGCCAGAGCAGGGGAAGCAGCACGAGCAGGGCCAGCAGCAGCAGCAGGGCCAGCTGCAGAGCGGTGGCGAACCGGAGTGGGCGGAGGCCGCTGGCGCTCATGGGGGCAGGGGCGGAGGCCTGGATCATCGCGCGAGCTCCAGTCATGGCCAGCCGCCGCAAGCCAGCGCCCAACCGCCGCCTGCCCCCGGATCAGCCCAAGGCGTCAGGGCGCTGGCGCGTAGGGGAGGGAGGAGTGGTGCAGCACGATGCGGATCTCTCCATCCGGCTCCCGCAAAAAGCCCCAGGTCTTGTCCACCGTGGTCAGCTTGCCGCTGCTGTCGATCAAATCAACATTTCCCATCGAGATCGCAATCTGGCCGTGACGTTGGATCACTTGGTTGCGAATGCTGCAGCTGGTCCAAGGTTTGATCGCGAAACCCTTGTCCAGCGGATAGCGGGGATCTCCGCCCACGAAGTAGGCCAGGGCCCCAGTCTTGGTGGGGCGGAAGGTCTGCTTGCCCGTGGTCAGGGTGGGTTTGAAGGCCACGGCTCCGTAGGCATAGCCATAGGCGCTATCCAGGGCGGAGATGGCGGCGGCCCGGGCGGCCTTATCGCCACCGCTGCGGTAAGCCTTGCTGATTCCGAGCAGGGCGTTGCACCAGACCTGCTGCGCCTTGAGGATCTCCGCCTCGCCGATGGTGGTGTCCATCCGCTGCACCGAGTCGGCTGGCGCTGCTGCCGTTGCAGGGGTTGGGGCCTGGATGGCCGCTGCCGGTGCCGTGGTGGGTACTGGCAGCGTCAGCGGGTTGCTCAGGGCCGGCTGGCTGGCCAAAGCGCTGAAGCCGATGGCGAAACCAGCCTGGATCAGGGATCGTGTTGTGTGGACGACCAAGGGAGGTGCTGTGGAAAGCGGCTAAATGTAATGAGCTTGCAGCCTGTTTGGGCCTGGAGATTGCCGCGAATTCTCTGCTGGCCCCATGGGCCTGCTCCCCTGTCCGGCGGTGCTGCCAGGCCGGTCCCGGCCGGACAGGGGCGCTCTGGCCCGTGCGGCTCAGCCCAGCGTTGGGCCTGGCGACGCAACATCTACACACTGGGCCCGGTCCCAGGCCTCACATCGCCGACGTCACGGCGGCGTCGCTGTCGCCAGCGCCGATCGCCGCCGCGTCCGTGAGCGGAAACCAGTGACAGAGCGGCCCTTGGCCGTGACCGATCGCCAGGGATCGGCGCAAGCCCCCCTCCACGAAGCGCTTGGCTTGCTCCACCGCCTCCTGAAGCGCCAGACCACGGGCTCGACCGGCCGTGATCGCGGCCCCCAGGGTGCAGCCACTCCCGTGGCTGTGGGGGGTGGAGATCGGTGCGTGGCTCAGCCAGCGCCCAGCCTCAGCACCGCTGAGCAGGTAATCCCAACCCCGCAGCTCCGCCAGCCCGCCCCCCTTGATCAGCACCGCCCCCGGCCCCATCGCCAGCAGCATCTGCGCGGCCAGCTCTACTCCGGCCCGGTCCTGGATCGGATGATCGACCAGCAGCCGGGCCTCATGGAGGTTGGGGGTGAGCAATTCAGCCTGGGGAAGCAGGCTGTGCCGATAGGCCTCGATCGCCCCCGGCTCCAGCAGCACGGCTCCGGCCCGCGACACCATCACCGGATCAATCAGCTTGGCCAGTGTCAGGGGGGCCAGGGCAGCGGCGGTGGCCTCGATCAGCTCCCGGTTGAGCAGCATGCCGGTCTTCACCGCACTCACGGCCAGATCGCTGATCACGGCATCGATCTGGGCCGTGAGTGCCGCCGCGGGCAGGGCATCGACACGGCTGACGCCGAGGGTGTTCTGGGCGGTGACGCAGCTGAGGGCTGAACAGCCGTGCACCCCCAGGGCGGTGAACGTCTTGAGATCGGCCTGAATGCCTGCCCCACCACCGGAATCGCTGCCGCCGATGGTGAGGGCGATGGCGGTGGTCATGGGGTCATGGCCGGGGAGTGACCCTCCCCCTCACTCCTGGACCGTGACCTTCTGGATGCGGCTGCCATTGCGCAGCTTCAGCACCACGTCCATGTCCCCGGTGTGGCCGAAGACCGTGTGCTTCCCATCGAGGTGGGGCTGGGCTCCATGGCAGAGAAAGAACTGGCTGCCACCGGTGTTGGGGCCGGCATGGGCCATCGAGAGGGATCCGGCCTGGTGGAGATTGCGGTTGATCTCACAAGGGATGGTGTAGCCGGGACCACCGGTGCCGGCCATGCCGCGGGCACCCTCGCGGCTGTTGGGGCAGCCCCCCTGGGCCATGAAGCCATCAATCACCCGGTGAAAGGCAAGGCCGTCGTAGAAGCCATCCTTGGCCAGCTTCACGAAATTGGCCACAGTCCCCGGGGCGTCGGCGTCGAAGAGTTCGAGGGTGATGGTGCCCGCGTCGGTTTCCATCAGGGCCGTGGTCATGGCGTGCCGTTGAACTGCGCCAATCCTGGCAGAGGCCCCCGGAAGGGCGGAGGCCCCGGGCCGCGGCGGGGGCGGCTGGTCCTGTGAAGTTCCTGTTGTAGACCGGTTAGACGCCTCCAGACGTCGCCAATGAGCAGCAGTAACGCGTCCGATCTCGCCCGGGCTCGCCTCGGCGTGTTGGGCGGAAGTGGTCTCTACGCCATGGAGGGGCTGGACGATGTGCGCGAGATCGTGGTCGACACCCCCTACGGCAGCCCCTCAGACCGGCTGCGACTGGGGCGGATCGGTGATCTGGAGGTGGTCTTCCTGGCCCGCCACGGGCGCCACCACGTGTTCACGCCCACGGAAGTTCCCTACCGCGCCAACCTCTGGGCCCTGCGCTCCCTGGGTGTGCGCTGGATCCTTTCGGTGTCGGCGGTGGGGTCGCTGCAGGAGCGATTCCGCCCCCTCGACATGGTGGTGCCGGATCAGTTCATTGATCGCACCCATCAGCGACCGCTCAGCTTTTTTGGCGATGGTCTGGTGGCTCACGTGGGTGTGGCCGATCCCTTCTGCCCGGTTCTCAGCCGCATCCTGGCCGATGTGGGGGAGAGCCTGATGCCCGAGGGACGCAGCCTGCACCGCGGGGGCACCTATCTCTGCATGGAGGGTCCGGCCTTCTCGACCAGGGCCGAATCGGAGCTGTATCGCTCCTGGGGTTGCGCCGTCATCGGCATGACCAACCACACCGAGGCCCGTCTGGCCCGGGAGGCGGAGATGGCTTACTCCACCCTGGCCATGGTCACCGACTACGACTGCTGGCACCAAGAGCACGATGCCGTGACGGTGGAGATGGTGATCGCCAACCTGCACTCCAATGCCGATCTGGCCCAGCAGATCGTGGCGATGGCCGCGGAGCGGATCGCCGCGCTGCGGCCCCCCAGCGGCGCGCACCATGCCCTGCGCCATGCCCTGATGACCCCCCAGGAGGCGGTCCCTCCTGAGACCCTGCGCCGCACCGCCCTGTTCACCACCCCCTACTGGGGGGGAACGGGGACGGAGGCTGACACCGCTGGCGGGTGAGCCATGGACTGCAACGCCGCCACCATTGCCGAGCTCTGGGAGTACAGGGTGATCCACCTCAACGTTGAGCCAGGACCGACCCAGGCGAGCCAAATTCCGCCCCGTGAGGCGGACGGGGCTGCCGCGGAGGACAGCGCAAACAGCCGGCCGGTGTTCTCGGATGCGTTTCTCAAAAAGGAGTTTCCCCAGTTCTATGAGGCTCGGCCAGACGGCGCGTCCCCCGTCGGCCCCAGCCAGCCAGGCCAGGCCCTCCACCCAGCCCAGCAGCTCCAGACCTTTCTCAACGGCCACGGAGCTCAGGGCTGGGAGTTGATCGGTCTGTTCCCGGTGGGCGCCCTCTCGATGCTGTTCTTCCGACGCCGCCTGGCGCGCACTTCCGGACCCGCCACCACCACCCTCGCTGCCTCCCAGCACCCTGATGCCCGGCCAGTGGCCGCAGCGTCTGCGGTTGCTGGGACTGCAGCGACCGCAGAGCCAGCTCCAGCAGCCGCCCCGCCCTCAGAGACTCCGCCCATTGCGCCGCCCGTTGCTCTGCCGCAGACGACGCCGCTGCTGGAGACCCTGCAGGCCCGGCTCGCCGCCCTGGAGCTCGCTCTGCAGGAGCGGGGGGTTGGCGGCGGCGCCCCGGCGCCCTCCTCGAAACTCCAGCGCCGCTCTCCTGCCAGGGCCAACGGCTCCTCTACCCCCCTGGCGATCGCCAAAGGGGGATCCACCGCCAAAGCAAAGGCCCAGCGGCGGGGTCAGCATGCCCCAGCAGGCCATGCACCACCCCTTGGCAGCAGCGTTGAGCAGCTCAGCGCCAGGCACCTGGCCAGCCTCCTCGCATCGGAGACGCCCCGCCCCAGCAGCGCCGCCGCCAGCGCCCTTGGCCTCCGCTCCGCTGCCAGTCTCGCCAATCACGGCGCTCGCCACGGCTATCGCCCCGGCCTCTGCAAACACGGCAGCAACGGTTGGGTGGCGGTCTACAGCGGCCTCGGAGCTCCGCAGCGTGGCGGCAACGCCCCCCGGCTCTGGATCGTGGTGCCGGCGGAGCGGCTGGATGGGTGAGCAGGGCCGATGTCCCGGAACAGGGACGGCCCCCCGGACGGCTCTGGAGCTGGCCCCGAGCCAGACGGGCGCAGACAACGACCCGCATCAAGATGGCTCGGCGAGCCTGAGACGCCTCTCGGGCTGCACCCTTGAGGGGTGCAGGTCTGAGCAGGAGAGCTCAGGCCGCGTCAGCCAGCCCTCAGACCGCCGGCAGCGGCGTTCCGCTCTGGGGTGGAGCCGCCAGCGCTCGGCGCAGGGACGGGCCATGCTCGGCCAGGTGGCGGCTGGCGCCGGCCCCATCGAGACCAGTGGCGTGCATCAGCAGGGCGAGTTTCACCGAGCCGCCGGCGGCGCTGAGCAGGGAGGCCCCCTCGACCCGGTCGATCCCCCGCAGGTCCCTCAGGATGCGGAGGGCCCGGTCCTCCAGCTTGCTGTTGGTCACGGCCACATCGACCATCCGGTTGCCGTAGACCTTGCCCAGGCGCACCATCACTCCGGTGGAGAGGATGTTGAGGGCCATTTTGGTGGCGGTTCCAGCCTTCAGGCGGGTGGAGCCGGTGACCAGCTCGGGGCCTGTGAGCAAGCGGATGTCGATGGCGCAGGGCATCGGCGCTTGCTCGGCGGGCACGCAGGCCATGGCGATCGCCAGGGCACCGATCGCGCAGGCGTGGCTGAGCCCCCCCAGCACGTAGGGGGTGGTGCCGCCGGCGGCGATCCCCACCAGGCAGTCGGCTGAGTCGAAACCGCGTTCCTCCAGGTCGGTGCGGCCGCTGTCGAAACGATCCTCCAGGCCCTCGGAGCTGCGCAGCAGCGCCGGCGCCCCTCCGGCCAGCACACCCTGCACCAGCTCAGGGGGGGTGCAGAAGGTGGGCGGGCACTCCGCCGCATCGAGAACCCCGAGCCGCCCGGAGGTGCCGGCACCCAGATAAAACAGCCGACCACCCCGGACCAGGCGGTCGGCGATGGCGTCCACAGCCGCGGTCAGGGCCGGGGCCGCTGCCGCCACGGCCCGCTGGGGCTCCAGGTCGTTCTCACAGAACAGCTGCACCAGGGCGGCGGTGTCCAGCCGGTCAAGCTCCTCACTGGCCGGATTGGCCTGTTCGGTGAGCAGATGGCCCCGGTCGCGAGAAGAATCTGCAAGGCTCACAGCAGACCCTCCAGGCGTCGGCGAAAGGCTTCCAACTCCGGATCGGCCTCGCCGTCGTCGTCCCCGAGGCGGCCTGCGGCGGCGGGGTCGTTCTGGTCCTTCCAGTGACTGACGTCCATGTTGCGTTCCGGTGGTGCGATCAGCAGGCGGTCCTCGTCGCTGCGGGGCAGGAAGCCGGCCGGCACGAAGCGGGCCTCGTAACCGGCCTCGTCACAGAACAGCTCGATCTCCTGGCGGTCGAGGGCCTCAACGGTGGGTACCGGGAAATCCTGGGCCTCGAGCAGGCCGGCATAGCGCTCGGCGTCGTCGGGGTCCTCGAACAGCAGCACCACCGTGCGCCCCTGAAGTTCGATCGAGTGAATGCCCTCCTGATCGCTTCCGGCGTCAAAGAGCAGCACATGCACCCGCATCGGGGAGGGAATCCCGGCCATCCGCCTGCAGCAACGCTGGCGCCAGTGTGTCATCCGTCGCCGGCGCTGCCATCCTCCCCGTCACGCTCCTGGGCCAGCTGACGCAGTCGCCCATAGAGGGCCTCCTCCGCCTCATCGAGCCGGGCGGGCACCACAATCCGCACCTCGACCAGCTGATCCCCGCGCTGCTCGCCGCTGGCCAAACCACGCCCGCGCAGCCGCAGCAACCTGCCGCTGGAGGACCCAGCAGGGATCCGCAGCCGCACCTCACCCTCGAGGGTCGGCACGATCACCTGGCAGCCCAGGGCCGCATCGGCGGGACTGAGTTCCAGGGGGTAGGTCACCCGCAGCCCATCGATCCGCAGTCCCTCCGGGGTGCGAACCCGCAGCTGGAGGAAATGGTCCCCCCCGCCAGGGGTGACCCCGGCGAGGCGCAACCGCCAGCCATCGCCCGCCAGCGGTGGGGTGGTCACCTCCACCACCAGGCCATCGGGGAGCTCCAATTCGACCCGGGCACCGTTCAGAGCCTGCTCCGGGGTCAGCTCCACCAGGCTCTCGCTGTCGACACTGGCGCGCACGGGCGGTGGTGGTGCTGGCGCTGCGGTCACGCTGGAGGCGCCACGGCCCTGGCGGCCGGCTGTTTCCCTCCATGGGGGCCTCTCCTCCCCATCCCCCCAGCCCGGTTCAGAGACAGGGGCATCGGCCTGTGGGGCGGGCTCCCGGCCGAACAGCCGATCGAGGTAGGTCTCGAAGCTCGGGAAGCCGCTGGCAAAGGGGTCGGGGGGGGGGGACTGGGCCGCCCCGGCCTGCTCGCCGTTCTCCCAGGCCCTGCGTCGGCGCGGATCGGAAAGGACCGCATAGGCCTCGTTGACCTGCTTGAAGCGCTCTTCGGCGACAGGATCGCTGCCGTTCAGATCGGGGTGCCAGCGCCGAGCCTTCTCCCGGAAAGCCCGTTTCAGGGAGCTGGCATCCGCGCCGGGTTCCAGCCCCAGGATGGCCCAGTAGTCGGTGCCGCGGAGGGTCTCAGCCATCAGCCCAGGGGTCATCGGGATCCAGGGCGGGGCGCCGCCGCGGTTGCCGGGGCTCCTGATCCGACTCGGGCCAGGAGCTGTCGCGGGCCCCTGGAGCCCGATCGCCGCGCCCACGGTCTGGTTCGCCTGCGCCTGAGTCGGGGGTCACGGCCCAGTCGGAGCGGGCGATCTCGCTGCTGTCCCGAGGGTACGGGCCGGTTCGGCCGTCGCTGAGCGGAGCCTCATTCCGGTTGCGGCTGGCGGCACCAGCTCCGCCAAACGCGGCATCGCCGTAGCGGCTTGCGCCATAGCCGCCTCCATAGCGGGCGTCGTAGCCGCTGCTGCCATCGCCGGCGAAGCGGCTGCCGCCATCGCCACCGCTGGCGTAGTCCGAGCCGCCATAGCCACCACCGGGGTTGCCGTAGCCGCCGCCATCGCCGGCGAAGCGATTGGGGCCTCCGGCCCCGAATCGTCGCTCATCCTCCCGATCGCGGGCGGAACGTCCGTAACTTTCCAGACCACCGCGGCCCAGACCGGTGGGGGGACCGCCGAGCGGGCCTTCGCCGAAGCGCTCCATCGAAGGACGCCGCGGCGGGGTTCCCCAGGGGTCGCCACGGCCATCGCGATCCCAGTCGTCCCAGTCATCGTCGGAGAACAGCTCATCCCGCAGGGTGCCCAGGGTGTTCTTGATCCCTTGCAGCGGGCCTGCTTCGGCGCGGCGTTCGCTCAGCAGCCGTCGGTTCAGACCGAACAGGGCCTCCTGCAGCTGGCTGACGGCCAGCTCCAGCTCCGGGCTTTCAGCCTCGCCCAGCAGCTCCTGAACATCGCGCAGTGCCAGCTCCACCGCTCGCTGCTGGCGCTCCGCCCCATAGGGACCCAGCTCCAGGGCCGCGTCCCGCAGCCGCCGCTCGGCCTGGGACACCAGGGTCTGGGCGCGGTTGCGGCGGTCGATCGCAACCCGCCGTCGCCGGTCTTCGGTGGCCTTGCGTTCGGCCTCCTCAAGCAGCCGCGTGATCTCCTCCTCGCTGAGGTTGGTGCCCCCCTGGATCGAGACGCTCTGCTGACGACCGGTGGTGCGATCGGTAGCTGAGACCTGAAGCAGGCCGTTGGCGTCGATGTCGAAGGAGACCTGCACCTGGGGCACGCCCCGAGGCGCCGGTGGGATTCCGGAGAGGCGGAAGCGGCCGAGCGACTTGTTGCCATCCGCCATCTGCCGCTCACCCTGGAGCACATGGATCTCGACGGCGTTCTGGTTGGCCTCCGAGGTGCTGAAGACATCGCTTTTGCGCACCGGAATCGGCGTGTTCCGCGGGATCAGCACCTTCATCACACCGCCGATCGTCTCCAGGCCCAGGGAGAGGGGCGTGACGTCATTGAGCATCAGATCGCGCAGCTCGCCGGTGAGGATGCCGGCCTGCACCGCCGCCCCGATCGCCACCACCTCGTCGGGGTTGACCGATTGGCAGGGCTCGCGCGGAATCAGGGTGCGGACCATCTCCTGCACCATGGGCATGCGGGTGGCGCCCCCCACCAGCACGACGTCGTCGATCGCCTCGGCGGCAAAGCCCGAGTCCCGCAGGGCCCCCTGCACAGGCCGCAGCAGCCGGTCGAGCAGATCGGGACAGAGGGATTCAAAAACGCTCCGCTCCAGGGTGGTCTCGATGTGGAGAGGACCGGCCTCAGCCGTGGCGATGAACGGCAGCGAAATCGGTGTGCTGCGCACTCCGGAGAGCTCGATTTTGGCCTTCTCAGCGGCCTCACTGAGGCGCTGCAGGGCCTGGCGGTCTCGGCGCAGATCGATGCCGTGCTCGCGCTGGAAGGCCTCCGCCAGCCAGTCGACAATGCGCCGGTCCCAGTCGTTTCCTCCGAGCTGGGTGTCGCCGCTGGTGGCCTTGACATCGAAGACCCCGTTGGCGATCCGCAGCACCGAGACATCGAAGGTGCCGCCCCCAAGGTCGAAGACGAGCACCCGCTTGACCGTGCTGCGGTCGAAGCCGTAGGCGAGGGCGGCGGCGGTGGGTTCGTTGAGGATGCGCTCCACCTGCAGCCCGGCCAGGCGCCCGGCATCGCGGGTGGCCTGGCGTTGGGCATCGTTGAAATAGGCCGGCACGGTGATCACCGCCGCCTCCACGGGTTCCCCGAGGTAGGTGGAGGCGTCGTCGACGAGCTTGCGCAGGATGCTGGCCACCAGCTCCTCCGGCGCGTATTCGCGCTCGGTGACCGGACAGACCACACGCACATTGCCCTGATCGTTGGCCCGCACCGTGTAGGGCACTCCGAGGCTGGCCTCGTCGAGCTCATCCCAAGCCCGTCCCACGAAACGCTTGAGGTTGGCGAAGGTGTTGCGCGGGTTCAACACCAGCTGGCGGCGGGCCAGCTGGCCCACCAGCAGCTCCTGCTCGCGGCTGAAGCCGACCACCGATGGGGTGGTCCGGCCGCCCTCCGCGTTGGCGATCACCTGTGGTCGGCCACCCTCGAGCACGGCCACCACCGAGTTGGTGGTGCCCAGATCGATGCCAACGATGCGACCCATGAAGCTGCGTCCTGTGGACCGGGCCGGGGCCGGATCCCTGATCGCCCCAAACTAACGGCCCGGGCCGGAACGTTAAACCGTGCTTAATCGATGCGGCGCCCGAGGGTTCTTAAATTGACCACAGCGGATCTCCGTGAGCCTCACCAGGTGCCCTCACCCCTTCACCGCTCCGACCGCCGATGACGAGCCCCCTGACCCTGCCCACGGCGTCACCACCGGACGATCCATACACCCTCCGCCGTCGCCCGCTGGCCGAGAAGCTGCTCGACAGCAGCTTTCGCAACTTCACCATGCTGCTGGCCGGCCTGGTGGCCACTCTGCTGCTGGGCATCCTGATGACGGTGTTCAGCGGCGCACGGGAGGCGATCGCCAGCTTCGGCCTGCGTTTCCTCACCAGTTCGGGCTGGGATCCGGTGAACAACTCCTATGGGGCCTTCACCGCCATTTATGGGACCCTGGTGAGCTCGCTCCTGGCACTGGCCCTGGCGGTTCCCCTCGGGGTGGGCACGGCGATCTTCATCACCGAGGACATCATCCCCCGCCCGGTTCGTGAAGCGATCGGCCTGATGGTCGAGTTGCTGGCGGCAATCCCCTCGGTTGTCCTGGGTCTGTGGGCCATCTTCGTGATGGAGCCGGCCCTGCGGCCAGCCCTGCAGCTGGTCCACCAGCTGTTGGGCTGGATTCCTCTGTTTTCCAGCCAGCCCCAGGGACCTGGCATGGCTCCCGCGATCCTGATCCTTGTGGTGATGATCCTGCCGATCATCACAGCGATCTCTCGCGATGCCCTGCTGCAGGTCCCGATCGAGCTTCGGCTCGGGGCCTACGGCATTGGTACGACACGCTGGGGAGCGATCTTCAACATCATTCTCCCCGCTGCCATTTCGGCCATCATCGGTGGGGTGATGCTTGCCCTGGGCCGGGCGATGGGAGAAACGATGGCTGTGACGATGATCATCGGGAACAGCCTCAACTTCAGTCTCTCCCTCCTTGCTCCAGGCAACACCATATCTTCGATGCTTGCCAATCAGTTCGGCGAAGCTGATGGCATTCAGGTTTCGGCACTGATGTATGCCGCCTTGATCCTGATGTTGCTCACATTCTCAGTTAATGTGGTGGCTCAGTGGATCGTGCGACGACTCAGTCTCCGTTATTGATATTTCCAGTCTCCTGATCTTTCCGATGTCTCCCGAAGCCTCCACCGCCCATTATTCGCCACAGTTCGATCGGGGCTCACTGGACTTCAACCCCTCCCTGTTGCGCAACCGCTTCAACAGCATCTGCACCACCATTGCTGGGCTGTTCGCCACGATCGCGGTCCTGCCGCTGTTGTTGGTGCTGGTCTATGTGCTGATCAAAGGCGGCAGCTTGATCACCCCCTCCCTGTTCACACAACTGCCGCCGGCACCTGGGCTGGAGGGCGGAGGGATTGGCAACGCCATGGTGGGTACGGTGATCGTGACCCTGATCGCCTCGCTGTTGGCGATCCCAATTGGGGTGGGAGGTGGGATCTATCTCTCCGAATACAACCGCCAGGGCCGCTTTGCCCAGGTGGTGCGCTTCGCCAACGATGTGCTTGCGGGGGTCCCCTCAATCATCAGCGGCGTTTTCGTTTACGGCCTGATTGTGGCGACCCGCATCTTCTTTGGTCAGAGCTACAGCGCCGTCGCCGGCGGCATCGCCCTGGCTGTGTTGATGCTGCCGACCGTGATCAAGACCACCGATGAAGGCCTCAAGCTGGTGCCCCAGGAGCTGCGCTGGGGTGCCTACGGGGTCGGCGCCTCTCAAGTGGTCACGATCCTGCGGGTGGTCCTGCCCGCAGCCTTGACGCCGATCGCCACCGGCATTGTGCTGGCGATCGCCCGGGCGGCCGGCGAAACAGCGCCGTTGATCTTTACAGCCCTGTTCTCCCAGTTCTGGCCTGAGGGTCTGTTCAACCCGATTGCCAGCATGTCGGTGTTGATCTATAACTTTGCCATCATGCCCTACGCCCCCCAGAACCAGCTGGCCTGGGCCGCTTCCTTTGTGCTGGTGCTGATGATCCTCGCCGCCAATCTCCTGGCACGCTGGATCACGCGCCTCAGCCATCCCTGATCCGCTGGCTCCAGCCCTGCTCCTGGTCCCCCAGCTCTCGACTCTCGCCCCTCTCCCTCGGCCACTCCACGCACCCACCCAACCGATTCCACCGTTCTGTCATCCACCATGATCGCCACTCGAAGCAGCAGCCAAGCCAGCAGTACCACCACCTGCATGGACTTGGAAAATGTGACCATTTCCTATGGCAGCTTCGAGGCGGTGCGCAATGTCTTCCTCTCGATTCCGCGCGGCCGCGTCACCTCCTTCATCGGCCCCTCGGGCTGTGGTAAGTCCACGGTGCTGCGTGCCCTGAATCGGATGAATGATCTGATTCCTGGCTGCAGCCTCAAGGGCCGCGTGATCTTCGATAACCATGATCTTTATGACCCACGTGTCGATCCCGTAGAGGTGAGACGGCGGATCGGCATGGTGTTCCAAAAACCCAATCCTTTTCCGAAAACGATCTACGAGAACATTGCCTTTGGCGCGCGCATCAACGGCTATCGCGGTGATATGGATGAGCTTGTCGAGCGCTCCCTGCGCAAGGCAGCGGTCTGGGATGAGTGCAAAGACAAGCTTCAAGAGAGCGGTCTAGCCCTCTCTGGTGGCCAGCAGCAGCGCCTCTGTATCGCCCGGGCGATCGCCACCGAACCCGAGGTAATTTTGATGGATGAACCCTGTTCAGCGTTGGATCCAATCTCTACCCTTAAGATCGAGGAAACGATGCATGAACTTAAGCGCAGCTATACCATCATCATTGTCACCCACAACATGCAACAGGCGGTTCGGGTTGCCGACATGACCGCTTTCTTCAATGCCGAAGCGGTGGATGGGGGCAGCGGCAAGGTCGGCTACCTGGTGGAATTCGATCGCACCGAAACCATTTTCAACGCCCCCAGCCAGCAGGCCACCCAGGACTACGTCAGCGGTCGTTTCGGCTGATCCTGTGGCCCCTTGCCGCCCCTCCTGAGCTTGGCGGCCTCGAGAGATCCAAAGCCTCGGCCGCCATGTTCAGAGGCGTGCCATCCAAGCCCTGCCGCCGGAAGCTTCCCTGCTGCACTTCCGAGCTTTGGAACCTGCCTGAGAATCCGACCGATGTCCCCATCGTCCGAGGCGAATGGTTTGACCCGGACTTAGAACAACCGATTGGAGTCATCGGCCTGGATGATGCCGACTGCCGCGGAACTGAGGGTGCTGGCCCTCGGACACTGGATTCAGTGTGGGGCTGTTCCAGGGACCGGTTGGGAAGACCGGTGTGAACCAACGGAGAGGGAGGGATTCGAACCCTCGATAGAGTTGCCCCTATACAGCATTTCCAGTGCTGCGCCTTCGACCACTCGGCCACCTCTCCAGCGGCACAATTGTGCCTTCAGTACCTTAGCAGCCTGCCCGTGCCCCCTTCCGCCGCTCCGCCCACCCCCGACGCCCTTCAGCCCTCCTACGAGCCGATCCGCCATCGCATCACCGTGCACTGGCGCCAGCAGGGCCGGGTGATCAGCCATCAGGTTGAGGATGGGGCCTACATCCTGCGCAGCTTCGAGGAGCAGGGCGATCCGCTTCCCTTCAGCTGCCGCAACGGCTGCTGCACCGCCTGTGCGGTGCGGGTCCTCGCCGGCACGATCGACCAGACCGAGGCCCTCGGCCTGTCCCGGGAGCTGCGCAGCCGTGGCTATGGCCTGCTCTGCGTGGCCCGCGCCAGTGGCGATCTCGAGGTGGAGACCCAGGACGAGGATGAGGTCTATGACCTCCAGTTCGGCCGCCATTTCGGGCGCGGCCGGATCCGCAGCGGTCTCCCCCTGGACGACGAATGACCCCCACTCCCACCCGCATCTCCGACGCAGCAGCCCGGGCCAGTGGCCTTTCGGAGGCCGAACTGCGCAGCCTCCTCGATCTGGCCCGCCGCGCCTCCCTGGCGGGGGCGGAGCCCCTGCGCCGGATGTTCCGCCAAGAGGTGAGGATCGACATCAAGGGGGCTGCCGGAAATCTGGTCACCGAGGCCGATCACGCCGCTGAGGCTGCGGTGCTGGCGCTGCTTGCCTCCGAAACGCCGGAGGTGGGCGTGCTGGCCGAGGAGAGCGGTCGCCGCGACGGCAGCGGCGCTCTGCAGTGGTGTGTGGATCCCCTCGATGGCACCACCAACTACGCCCATGGGTTCCCCTTCTTCGGAACGTCGGTGGGCCTCACCTGGCAGGGCATGCCCCTGCTCGGTGCCTTTGCGATGCCCGCCCTCGATCAGCTGTTCTGGGCCGCACCCGGACTGGGGGCCTGGTGCAATGGCCAGCCGATGGCGGTGAGCCCCTGCGCCAGCGTGGCCGAGTCGCTGCTGGCCACCGGTTTCGCTTACGACCGCATCAGCCGTCTCGACAACAATTACGCCGAATTCGCCTGGTTCACCCATCGCAGTCATGGCGTCCGCCGGGCCGGAGCGGCGGCGGCCGACCTGGCCTACGTGGCCGCCGGCCGCCTCGATGGTTACTGGGAACGGGGCCTTTCCCCCTGGGATCTGGCCGCCGGGGTGGTGCTGGTGGAGCAGGCCGGCGGTGTGGTCAGCGGCTATGACGGCGGTCCGCTCGACCTGCTCAGCGGCCGCATCGTGGCTTCGGGGCCCGAGCTGCACGGCGAGATCCTGGCTGGGCTGGCCCAGTGCCGGCCCCTCCAGGGCGCGAGTTTCGGCGCACCCGAGCTCGATGCCATCGCTCCATAGGATCCTGCAGCGCGGCCCCATTCCCCGATTCCATGGCTCTCCAACCCGCCGCCGGCGCCAGGGATCTCCATCCCGACGCGGTAGAGACCAATCGCCGCCTGGCGGAGCTCCTGGCCAGCGTTTACCGCCTCTGGGGGTATCAGGAGGTGGCACCGCCCACGATCGAACGGCTCGATTCCCTCGAGGCCGGCGGCGCGATCAATCCGCGGGAGATCCTGCGCCTCGCCAGCGACGAGCCCCTGGGCCTGCGGCCCGAGCTCACCGCCCCGATCGCCCGGGCCGCCTCCACCCGCATGCCCGATCGACCCCGACCCCTGCGGCTGTGGGCCTGTGGCACCACCTTCCGCAGCGTCGTGGGTGATGGTGGCGATCAACGGATCAGCGAAGCGCTCCAGAGCGGCGTGGAGTTGCTGGGGGTGGCCTCCTGGGCGGCGGATAACGAGCTGATGCATCTGCTGCTCTCCGCCGCCGCCACCCTGGGCCTGCGCCCGCAGCACCAGCCGACGCTGTTGGTGGGCCATCACGGTCTGCTCGACGCGCTGTTGGCACCGCTGCCGGCGGAAGGGCGGGGCAGGGTGCGCCAGGCGCTCACCGGGTTCGACCCCCTGGCCTTGGAGCAGCTCGGCCTTGGGGAGGCGGAGCGCCACCGCTACCGCACCCTGCTCGGACTGCGCGGCGAGCCCAGCCAGGTTCTCTACCAGCTGGAGCAATGGCTCGGACCCACGCCTCTGCTCCGCAGCCTCGCTGCTCTCCTGGCCGGTCTGCAGCCAGCCGCCACCGCGCTGGGTGTTCGTCTGCAGTTTGATCCCACCTTTGAGCCCCACTTCGACCTCTACGACGGTCTGGTGTTCCGACTGGTCTGCCAGGGGGCCGACGCCCCGGTGGCGATTGCCAGCGGCGGGCGTTACGACGCGCTGGTGGGTCGCTTTGACAACGATGGCGACCGCGCCGCCGGCACCGGCTTTGCCTTCGCGATCGAGTCGATCCGGGAGCTGCTCGAAGGCGACAGCGCCGCTGCCCCCCTGCAGGGGGCCTGGTTGGTCGCCGCAGCCGCTGGCGTTGATCCTGCCCGCTGCCTCAGCCGCCAGGCCGAGCATCACCGCCGTGGCGATGCGGCCGAACTCTGCCTGCAGCCCTGCGACGATCGCGACCAGGCCGAGGCCATCGCCCGGGAGCGGGGCTGTTGTGGCGTCGACTGGCTGGAGGCCTGAGCTCCGCTGCGACCGCTCCCGCCAGGGCGGGGGCTCTGCCTAGGATCCGGCCGCTACCACCCCCTGCCATGGCCCACACGATCGTCACCGACATCTGCGAGGGCGTGGCCGACTGCGTCGATGCCTGCCCTGTGGCCTGCATTCACCCAGGTAGCGGTGCCAACAGCAAGGGCACACCGTTCTATTGGATCGACGTCGACACCTGCATCGATTGCGGCATCTGCCTGCAGGTCTGCCCCGTCAGCGGAGCGATCGTGCCTGAGGAGAAGCCGGAACTGCAGCGCAGCGCCTGAGCCCTCGCACCGACCAAGCGGCGGGTTGGGGGGCCCTGACCCTCCACGCCATGGTGAAGCCCCTTCTGCCTGGCTGGATGGAGCCCTGGACTCCAAGGCCCACTGTTAACAGTCCCTTGCCGAGTCCGAGGGGGACTTGATTGGCGTCGAGGTCGGTTTCCTGCCCATCGCGACGGTTGGCAACCACCCGGTCGAGGGGGGATTCTGGGATGGAATCGCCAGGATTGGCACCGTGCTGCAGACTGAACAGGGTCAGATTCAGATCCACACCGAAAACATCTTCCCGATCATCAAGAAGGCTGTCTACAGCGGCCATGAAGTCTTTCTGCGTGAGCTGGTCAGCAATGGCGTTGATGCGATCAGCAAACGCCGCATGGCAGCCATGGCTGGCGACTGCAGCGAGGGCCCGGAGGGCAGGATCAGCATCCGCATCGACCGCGAAGCCAAAACGCTGACCATCTCCGATAACGGCATCGGCATGAGCGTCGATGAAGTCAAGCGCTACATCAATCAGGTGGCCTTCTCCAGTGCCGAGGAATTCCTGGAGCGCTACAAGAGCGAGAGCGACGCCATTATTGGCCATTTCGGGCTCGGCTTCTATTCGAGCTTCATGGTCGCCTCTCGCGTCGAGCTGGTCAGCCTCAGTGCCCGAGAAGGAAGCGAGGCGGTCCGCTGGAGCTGCGATGGCTCGCCGAATTTCAGCCTCGAGGCCGCCGAGCGGAGCGAGGCGGGTACTGATGTGATCCTCCATTTGATGGAGGAGGAGATCGAATACATTGAACCTGCCCGGATCCGCACTCTGATTACCACCTACTGCGACTTCCTTCCGGTGGAGGTGCAGCTGGAGGGTGAGACGGTGAACAAACGCGAAGCGCCCTGGCGCAAGAGCCCTCGCGAGCTCACTGATAACGACTACATCGAGCTTTACCGCTACCTCTATCCCTTCCAGGGAGATCCCCTGCTTTGGGTGCACCTCAACACCGACTATCCCTATACGCTACAGGGCATCCTTTTCTTTCCCAAGCTGAGTGGCCGCGCCGATTGGGAGAAGGGCGAGATCAAGCTTTATTGCAATCAGGTCTTCGTCAGCGATTCGATCAAGGAGGTCGTGCCCCGCTTCCTGCTGCCCCTGCGCGGTGTGCTCGATTCCCCCGACATCCCGCTCAACGTCAGCCGCTCGGCCCTCCAGACCGATCGTCGCGTGCGCTCGATCGGTGGTTTCGTGGCCAAGAAGGTGGCCGACCGACTGCGCGATCTGTTGCGCGATGACCCGCGTCGCTACGGCGAGATCTGGGAGGCGCTGGCCCCGTTCATCAAGATCGGCGCACTGGAGGATGGAAAGTTTGCCGATCAGGTGGCCGATCTGGTCCTGTTCGGCACCACCGCCGCCGCGATCCAGGAGGCGCCGGGCGAGGGCCAGAGCCTCGACCCGATCCCTGGCCCCGAGGGCAAGGCCTTCACCACCCTGGCCAACTACCGCTCTCGCCTGGGCGCGGACAACGACAAACGCATCCTCTACTGCACCGATGAGGCCGGCCAGGCGGGCGCTCTGGCACTTTGGAAAGGTCAGGGGGCAGAGGTGCTGCTGGCTGACAGCTTCATCGACACCCAGTTCATCCCCTGGCTGGAGAGCCGCCACCAGGATTTGACGTTCCAGCGGGTTGACAGTGAGCTCGATGACTCCCTTCAGGAAAAGGAGAGCGAGATCAGCGACGCCGATGGTCAGGATGCCGGCGACAAACTGCGTCAGCTGTTCGCCAGGGCCCTCGCCAACGACAAGATCACCCTTCAGGTGCAGTCCCTCAAGGGAGATCAGGCCCCAGCAGCCCTGATCCTGCTGCCCGAGCAGATGCGCCGGATCAATGATTTCGGTGCCCTGATGGAGCAGCGCCTGCCGGGTCTGCCCGATCACCATGTGCTGCTGATCAACCGCCGCCATCCGCTCGTGGCCGGTCTGCTTCGGCTTGCCAGCGGCGCCATCGTCACCAGCGACGGTGGTGAATCCCCCAGCGAACAACTCGCCGGCGAGCTCAGCCGCCATCTCTACGACCTGGCCCGCCTTGCGGTGGGGGGGCTGGAGCCCAACCAGCTGGCCGGCTTCCAGCAGCGCAGCAGCGACCTGATCGGTCGCCTGCTCGAAAAGCTGGGCTGAGCGAGCCACGGGGAATGGCCCCCTGACCAGGGTGGCGCTCGGCCGCCGGGGGGCCTCTGCCCTCAGGGAGGGATCCCTGCAGCGGGTCCCGATCGCGGCCCGGGGGGCGATCGCTCTGTCGCGATTGCCTCCCTGCCAGGCCGTTTCTAGGGTCAAGCCAACCAGGCTCCAATGCTTTGCCCGGTCTTCACGCCAGCCGCCTGGCCCAGGGCCTCACCCTTCTGCTGGCCCTCGGTCTGAGCCTGGGGCTGGCGTTGCTGCCCGGCCGGCTCCTGGCCAAGTCCCCAGCGCCGTCCCCCCCACCGCCGTCCACCACGGTGCGGGTGCTGATGCCCTCGCCCTTCGCCGATGCCACCGCCCCTCTGGTGGCTGCGTTCAACCGCGAGCACCGGGATCTGCAGATCGCCGTCGACCGCGGCCCCCTCGACACCGAGGCCATCTCCGATCTGGCCAGCAGCAGCCTGCTGTTGGGCTCAAGCCCCTACGACCTGCTGATGATGGATGTCAGCTGGACGGCCCGCTACGTGGCCGCAGGCTGGCTCCTGCCCCTGGAGAGCTGGCTCGGTGCTGACGCCCTCGACGCCATGGTTCCAGGGGCCAGGCTCGGCAACGCCTTCGGCGGTCACCTCTGGCGCATGCCCCTGTCGGCGGACACCGGGCTTCTTTACTGGCGCACCGACCTGATGGCCCGTCCGCCCCGGACCACCGAGGAGCTGGAGCGGATCGCCAGCCAGTTGCAGGCTCGGGGGCGAGTCCGCTGGGGCTACGTCTGGCAGGGCCGGCAGTACGAAGGCCTGAGCTGCGTGATGCTTGAAACGATCCATGCCTTCGGCGGGCATTGGTGGATCCCCGCAGACGACGCCAGTGGAGGCAGGACCGCCCTCGCTTCCGGTGCTGCGATCCGCGCCGCCCGCTGGCTCGATGGGCTGGTCCAGCGGGGCATCAGCCCCTCGGCCGTCGCTGATTTTGCTGAGAACGAGGCTCTGCAGGTCTTTGCCGCCGGCGACGCTGCCTTCCTGCGCAACTGGCCCTACGCCTGGCGTGAGATCGAAAGGGGCGGCGGGCCCGTGGTCGGCAAGGTGGGGGTGAGCACGGTGGTGAGCGCCCCAGGCCAGCGCTCCGGTGGCACCCTTGGCACCTGGGGGCTGTCGCTGCTCCAGGGCAGCGCCCACCCTCGCGAGGCGGCGGCGGTGATCCGCTGGTTCACGGGCCCCGAGGTTCAAAAGGCCCTGGTGCTCGATCAGGGCTATGCGCCCACCTGGGCCGCCCTCTACGCCGATCCCGACCTGCAGCACCGCCATCCCCTGCTGGCGGTGCAACGCCAGGCCCTGGAGCAGGGCCCTCTGGTGCGACCGCTGACCCCCCTCTATGCCCAGCTCAGCGATCTGTTGCAACGCCGTGTCGACGGCATGCTCAGCGGTGTTGCCAGCCCCGCAGAGGCCGCGTCCCTTCCCGTGGTGTAAAACCCGAGGCCCGAATGCCCTGATCAGAGGGTGAACAGGGTGGAATGACGGGCTGTCATTCCGGAGGTGCAGATGCACCTCTTGTAGCCACGATGAATCC
>JBIKKX010000056.1:0-7383 GCA_044360135.1 Cyanobium sp. | reverse complement strand
TGGCGGTCGAGCTCCATGGGCACGGCGCCGCAGGGCGGGTTGCCGTCGGGGGATGCCGCCAGCCAACGGATCAGATCCGGCGCGGACTGGAACACCCCGTAAAACCAGCGGTCGGTGTTCAACGCGGCGGGAAGGAAGCGTGCGGCAAGCTACCGGTTCGCAACCCGTCCAAGCCGGTGATCGGATCCGGTGCCCGTTGAAACGCCTACGCCGGTCGTAGACCCAGCTCCACCGTCATGGCTCCGGCCCCATTCCGGGCTTGGGCTCTTTTCCTCCCTGAGGCCACCCCATGGGCTCGGGACCCGCCTGGGCCTGGGGCTCCTCCACCAGGCTCTGAACCATCACCAGGGCATCAACGAAGCCCAGGCGCCGGTGGCGGAATGCACCCGGCAGGGTGCCGACGATCCGAAAGCCGTTGCGTTGCCAGCAACGGATGCTGGCGGTGTTGGTACTCACCACCAGGTTGAACTGCAGCGACCGAAACCCCAACCGCCGGGCCTCCTGCAGCGCGTGCTGGCAGAGCAGGCTGCCGATCCCCTGCCGGCGGCCCTGCTCGGCCACCACGAAACCGGCATTGGCCACATGGGCGCCGAGGCAGAGGCTGTTGGGCCGGAGGTAATAGGTGCCGATCACCGAGGCGCCGCCCACGACGGCCACCATCACCACCTGGCTCTGCTCCACCCACAGGGTTCGCGCCTCGGCCTCGCCGATGGCCGGGTCGTGGGGGAAGGTGTCACCGGCGCGGAACACCGGCTCCAGGATGGCCCACACCGCCGGCCAGTCGGCCGGTTGGCAGGGCCTGATCTGCAGGACTGGGGTGGATGCTGCCAGGGCAGGACTGTCGGGCAGGGCCGATTCTCCTGCCCTGGCGGCCCTGCGGCGCCCAGCGCGGAACCGGTTCCGCCGCCCTGCTCGCGGCTCCGTCTGGGGCGAACGGTTTAGGCTCTGGCCAGCCGGCAGGGATGGCGTGACCTACAGCCTTTACACCCACGATTCCTGGGGTGTTCTCAAGATCGCCGATTTCCCCTCTCTCGACGAAGCGCGCCAGGCCTTCGGCAGCCTTTGCCAGGATCCCTGGTACCGCAATGATGGCACCGTCAAGGGGATTGAACTCGTGCAAGCCAACCCCGCCGGTGAGGCGCAGCGGCTCGATTGGTTTGGTTTTCAGTAGGCAGAAGCATTTGCTGCTGCTCGGCCCTACCCCGACGCTCAAGACATCGCCCACTGATTGGCCATCGCCGCCCAGCCAGTGCGTTGGGTTGGCGCTGCCGCACCACAGTCCACCACCCAGACTGGAGCAGCAGCCCAGCGCCGAGCTGGCCCCCGATGACGGACCCCGACGCCACCACCGCCAGGTCCGATGCTCCGGCACCCCCCGGCAGCGCAGGCCCGGACCTCCTGGACCTGCCCGCCGGGGTGCACCAGCTCTGCGGCTGCGGCCTCAGCCGCCACGGCTGGTTCTGCGATGGCGCCCACCTCGGCCGCGGCCGGGTGTTCTACGAGCTGCGGCTGGAGGCGCCGGCCACGGTGCTGCTCTGCCGCTGCCGCCGCTCCCACCGCTATCCCCTCTGCGACGGCCGCCATGGCACCCCGCCGCCCAGACCCTGGTGGCGCTGGTGGCGATGACCGGCGCGCTCGGGCTGGCCGCCAGGGTCAGCCTTTGTTCCCGCCTGGGGGCATCGCCGGCACCATCCCTGCAGCAGAGTGAGGAGATCACCAGACGCTCAGCTCGTCCATGCCTCTGATCCAGCGAGACGCTCCCTATCCCCACTGGGAGTTCAGCGATGCCAGCAGCGGTGATCTGCTGCGGGTGGTGCCTGAGCGCGGTGGCTTGATCAGTGGCTGGCGCTGCGGTGATCGGGAGGTGGTGTACCTGGATCTGGAGCGCTTTCTCGATCCCGCCCAGTCGGTGCGTGGCGGCTTTCCGGTGCTGTTCCCGATCACCGGTGGCCTGCCGGACAACCAGCTGCCGCTGCCCCAGGGCACGTTCACGCTCGCCCAGCATGGCTTCGCGCGGCAGCTGCCCTGGCACATGGAACCTTTGGACGATGGGCGCGGCGTTCTGCTGCAGCTCTCGGACACGCCGGACACCCTGAAGGCCTACCCGTTTGAGTTCCTGCTCAGCATGGAGGTGCGCTTGGCGCCTGGTGCCCTGGAGATCAGCACCACCGTGACCAACCGCAGTGGTTCGCCGATGCCGTTCAGCTTCGGGCTGCATCCCTACTTCAATCTCTCCAGCCTGGGCGGGGTGCGCTTCGAGGGTTTGCCGGACGACTGCCTGAACCATCTGACCATGGCTCCAGCTTCCACTGCTGAGCAGATGCAGCGATTGGAGGATGGCGTCGATCTGCTGGTGCGCCCCTCGGGCCCGGTGCGCCTGGTGGATGAGGCGGCTGCTGCCAGCCTCGAATTGCAGCTCAGCCACCCGTTCGATTTGGTGGTGCTGTGGACCGAACCTCCCCGTCCGATGGTCTGCATCGAACCCTGGAGCGGCCCTCGCCAGGCGCTGCTGAGCGGTGACCGCAAGATCGAGCTGACACCGGGGGCAAGCACGGTGCTGAACACGCGCTACGCGCTGTTCAGCCAGGCTCCTCAATGATGGTTCCGTCGGCCAGGGTGGTGGTCTTCTCGATCACCACAATGCCGTCTCGGCTTGTGAAGCCCAAGGCACTGCCAGCAGCCTGCTGGACGCGATCCTTTCTGTCATCGCCACGTTTACGGCACCCTCATGAACGCCTGGCTGATCAGATGCCAGGCACCGCTCTGTCGCTCAGGTTGCGCCATGGGAGCGGAGCGGTTCGGCTGCTGGCCGTCGGACATGGCTGACTCCTGAACCGTCCGGGGTGCTCTCCTGCAGGGCCGTCACCTCCGGATCCCCATGGGCCAGCCGCTGCATCTTCAGGCAGGTGCGGCCCAGGCCGTCGCCCACAACGGGTGCAGCAACCCAGGGGATGGAGCTGGTGTCCGGCATGGCGGACCTTTGCGTCATGGATGGGCTCAGTCTCTGATCGGTGGCGGCCTGGCGATGCCCCCAAACAGGGGTCATCGTCGGTTCTCCCCCCAGGCCGGTGGTGTGAGCCGAACCGCGGTGGTGAGGTCCGAAGCCATCGGTTCGGTGCTCACCTCCCGGGCTTCCGGATGCCGCGGCGACAGTGAGCGCACCGGGGGCGAACCACGACCCCGACCTTCACCCTTCGCCATCCGAACCATGCGCATCCTTCGCTCGTCCTCCGCCTTCGATCTGTTTGATCGCCTCGAGCAGCAACTCAGCCAGCAACTGCACAGCGCCGAGCGGGTTCCCGCCGCCGAGGTGCATGAAACCGCCGAGGCCTATGAGCTGGTGCTGGAACTGCCCGGTGTCGACAGGGACGCCATCGCGGTTCAGGCCACGGAGCGCACCCTGGTGATCAGCGCCGAGCGCCGCCATCCCGATGCGGCGGCTGGCCAGCCGGCCGGCGTTGATGACGTCCAGGGCCAGGCTCCGGGCGAGGCGGTACCCGCCGCACCGGCTCCGGCCGCCGGCAGCCGGGGGGTGCTGCTCAGCGAGTTCCGCTACGGCAGCTGGGGCCGCCGCTTCCGCTTCCCCCAGCCGATCGAGCGCGAGCAGCTGCAGGCCGTCTACCGCGATGGACTGCTCACCGTCACCGCCCCCAAGGCCCAGACGCTGAGCACCGTCACGGTGAAGGTCGAGGGCTGAGGCGCCCCAGCGCCCAGCGCCCAGCTCCCAGCCAGCCCCAGGCCCCGGCCGGGGGCTTTGCTGTGCCGCCGCGATCCGCTCAGTGATCCCAATGGCGCAGCAGGTTGCTGTAGCTGCGGCTGATCAGATCGAAGATCTCGTCCTTGCCGCTGCGCTCGAACAGGGCGCGGCGGGCCGTATCGAGCTCGAACAACAGCTCGCGCTGCTCCTCATGGCGGATCCGGCTCTCGATCCAGCCCACCGCCACCAACCGCTCCCCCCCGGTCACGGGCTCCACCCGATGCAGCAGGGTGCTGGGGTAGAGCAGGGCGTGACCCGCCGGCAGCCGGTAGCTCTCCTCGCCGCCAGCGGTCTCCAGCACCAGGGCACCGCCGTCGTAGCGGTCTGGATCGCTGAGCCAGAGGGTGAAGGAAAGATCGCTGCGACCACCGGCCATCCAGGCGTTGTCCACATGGCGGCCGTAGCCCTCGCCCACGCCGCTGCGGCTGAACAGCAGGCCATGGATCTGGCGGGGGAAGGCGGTGGCCTGCACCAGCGGATGGCGCCGCAGCTCCTCGATCAGGCCGGTGCTGAGCTCCTGGTGCAGGGCACTGCGGCGATCGAGCTGGTGGTTGTGCTTGACGGCGCGGGCGTGCCAGCCGGCCGTTTCCGAACCGGAGCGCCACTGCTCAGCTGGCGCCTGCCGCAACGGGCCGGCGATGGCCAGGGTCTGCTCGGCGGAGAGCAGCGGTTCGATCAACACGGCCATGATGGGTGTTACGGATGGCACAGCCGGGCGTGACGTCTGCGCGATGGGCGGGGAACCGCTCCGGCATGATTCCGAAGTCTTCCACCTGAGCCCCACCGATGAAGCGCCGCTCGATCGCCCTGTTTCTCAGCACCATCGCCCTGGCGGGTGGAGTGGCGGGCTGCGGGGCCGGCCAGGATGACGGCGAGAAGGGCGGCGACCAAGACGAGATGGAACCCAAGACGCTCACCCAGCCCGCCAGCCCCGCCCCTGACGGCAAGAAGGGCGATGAGGGCGGCGAAGGCGGCGAGGGCGGCGAGGGCGGCGAAGGCGGCGAAGGCTGACGTTCCGCCATGACCCCCCCGCAGCCTGCCTTCAGCCGTCGCCAACTGCTCACCGCCGGCGGCCTGGCCCTCGGGGGCAGCGGCCTGCTGGCCCTGGCGCGCCAGCCGCGGGCGGCGGCGATGGAGGCGATGGGAGCCATGGGGGCCAAGGCCCAGGTGGACACGGCCCTGCCCTTTGATCCCCAGGAATGCCTGCGCCGTTTCGACACGGGGCGGCTGATCGAGGAGGGAGGCCGCCGGCTGAGGCAGTTCGAGGTGGCGGCCCGCAGCATCACCCTGCCCCTGGGGGCCGGGGTGCTGTTCAAGGCCTGGACCCTCAACGGCCGGGTGCCGGGCCCCAACCTGCGGGCCCGGGAGGGTGAGCGCATCCGGGTGCTGTTCCGCAACGACGACAGCACCTCCCACAGCCTCCATTTCCACGGCATCCATCCGGAGGCGATGGATGGCATCGAACCGGTGCTGCGCGGCCGCACGGCCATCTATGAGTTCGACCTGCCCCGGGCTGGCCTGTATCCCTATCACTGCCATGTCTCGCCGGTGGTGCGGCATGTCGGCAAGGGATTGTTCGGGTTGCTGGTGGTGGATCCACCCCGGCTACGCCCCGCGGCCGATGAGCTGGTGCTGGTGATGGGCGGCTATGACCTCAACAACGATGGCCGCAATGAGATCTACGCCTTCAATGGCATTCCTGATGCCTACATGCACCAGCCGATCCGGATTCGTCAGAACGCTCTGGTGCGGCTCTATCTCCTGAACATGACCGAGCTGGAGGGCCCGCTGACCTTCCATCTCCATGCCAATGAGTTTCGGGTGATGCGTCCGGGCTGGATCGAAACCACCGATGTGCTGACCCTGGGGGTGGCGGAGCGCCAGATTCTGGAATTCTCCTATCCCTTCCCGGGCCGCTACATGGTGCACCCCCATCAGGATCAGATCGCCGAACGGGGCTGCATGGCGTTCTTTGAGGTGTTGCCCACCTGAATCGGCCCGGAGCACCGATCGCACCGGCAGATGTGCCATCGGTCACCCGGCACGCTGACCTGCCGCCGCCAGCGCCGCCGCCGCACCGACAGGATGGAACCCAGCCGTGTTCGTGATTTCCGATGGTGTCAGTGCGTCATGCCCTGCTGATCCTGCTGGGCGCTGCAGCCAGCGCCGGACTGGTCGGCCCGGTGCTGTTGCCAGCCGGCGCCCAGGCCCAGCCGCATCACCATCAGGCCAGCCCCACCTCAGCGCCTGCCGCTGGCGGCAGCCCTGCGGCCCCCGCCGGCCATGCCGGCCGCGGTGCCGGCGTGGTGAGCGATCCGGATATCCAGCTGGTGCTGGCCCAGATGCAGGGACACCTGCTGATCGCCCAGGAGCTGCTGCTGCAGAAGCGCTACAGCGATGCCGAACCCCATGCCGGCCATCCGGTGGAGGAGCTCTATGGCGCCCTGGAGCCAGTGCTGCGCAGCGGCCGGATCCGACCCTTCCTCTCCAGCCTGGAGGAGTTACGCCTGCAGATCCGGCTCAACCCGGCCGCCCCGGCCACGGCCAGCAAGCTGACCGCCGCCCAGCAGGCGATCGCCAGCGCATCCCGCTCGATCGGCGCCGGCCAGCCCATGGCGGCACCGATCCTGCGCAGCGTGGTGCGGCGACTGGCGGATGACGCCGTGGAGGAATACCAGGGCGCCGTTGCCGGCGATCAGGTGGTGGAGCGGATCGAATACCAGGACGCCCGCGGCTTCCTGCTGCAGGCCCAGCGCCTGCTCCGCGCCGCCATCGCCGCCCCGCCGCCGGCCGGCCCGGGGCCAGCAGCCGGGGCTGTCCCCTCCTGGTCCGCCATGGAGCAAACGATCAGCGCGATGCTCGTGGCCTTCCCCTCCGCCACACCACCGGCCCGCACAGTGCTGGTGGTGGCGCAGTTGCGGCAGCTGCAGCAGAGACTATGAAGGATGATTGTGTCTCTGGGAGATATCCAGCGGCTCTGAAGGCTTGAATCCCAGACTTGAAATGGGTGCAACTGGGTTCGGTTGTATAGTGCAGCTTGCCTGACCATGATTTCCATGGCCATAGGGAGTCCCATTGGGCTCGTGGGTGTGAGAGCGAATCCGAAGTCGTTGGCATTTCAGTCTTGCTGGTATCGCAAGGCTTGATATCCTCTTTAATGGCGAAGGCTGATGGCTGATGCGGCTAGCGCTGCTCCTGAGTGGCAGGCAAGGAATGTGCGGTGGCGTGTCAGGGTAATACTGGCGTCTTCTCCACTCGCGCGGGGGGGTGGGGGGCAGCTCTGCTCAAGACAGCAGCGCCTCAAGGTCATCTCTCGTTGGATCAACATCACGGAGGATCTTGGCAAGCAAGCCAGGTCCAAGAGAGTCCCCGGAATGAACCGTGATCACAGTGGTCCGTCCATCGGGATGCCGAACGAAATGGTGGCCTCTTTTCATCCGCAGCACATCAAAGTCAGCCTGCCGGAGCGCCACAATGATCGCTTTGCCTGTATGCGTCGGCTGGCGTCCCAGCGAGTGGTGTAAATCCACAGGGCCTCAGCCCGGCGTAGCCGGGCCGAGCGTCCGCACCTCAGGCGATCGGCTCCACGGCTGACGTTGCAAGGGGTGGGCAGGCCCGTTTCCCTG
>JBIKKX010000005.1:0-153355 GCA_044360135.1 Cyanobium sp. | reverse complement strand
AGCGCTGTTGGAGAGTGGCGGTCATGAGAACGGGATGGGGTGGTGTCAGAGGCCCCGCAGGGACCCAGGACGGAAAGAAGGACGGATACCGGCTGAGGAGTCGGGTGGTGAGACCCGGCACCAGAGGACCGGAAACCCGGCGACTGGCTCCGTCGCTTCGGACTGTAACGGAAGTTTGCGGGTTTGTGAAGGGGCTTCATGAAGTTGGTGCTTCATGAGGGTTTGTTGCGGAGGGGTGGTGGTGGGGTCGGGCAACCCGCCAGTCGCCGGCCCCCTGGGCAGAGGTCGCGCTTGTTAGCGTCTCGCCACCCCGCCATCCCTGGCAGCGCCGTGCAGACACCCTCAGGCGGGTCCGAGGCCGCCAGCTCCACCGAACGCCTGTTGCTGGTGAGGCTGCCTTGCAACCCGATCTTCCCGATCGGCCCGATCTACCTGGCCGATCACCTCCATAAATGCTTTCCCGCTCTGCCCCAGCGCATCCTCGACCTGGCGGCGGTTCCCCAGCTGGATGTGGAGAGGGTGCTGCTGGCCACCGTGGCCAGCTTCCGGCCCACCCTGCTGGTGTTCTCCTGGCGCGACATCCAGATCTACGCGCCTGTGGATGGCCGCGGCGGCAATCCCCTGCAGAATTCCTTTGAGGTCTTCTACGCCCGCAATCCCCTGCGCCGTCTGCGGGGCGCTGTCGGCGGCCTTCGCTTGATGGGCGCCTTCTACGGGGAGTTGTGGCGCAACCTCCGCCTGGTGCGTCGGGGCCTGCGCCAGGCCCGCCGCTTCCAGAGCCGAGCGCGGGCGGTGCTGGGGGGAGGGGCGGTGAGCGTCTTCTATGAGCAACTGGGCCGGCGCCTGCCCCGCGGCACGGTGGTGTCGGTAGGTGAGGGTGAACCGTTATTGGAGAAATTGATCCGCGGCGAATCGATCGCTGCTGAGCGCTGCTTTCTGGCCGGCGAGGAACCCCGCCCCGGCCTGATCCACGAGCAGCCCGCTGGCATCGAAAAGAGCGCTTGCGACTACACCTACATTGAGGCGATCTGGCCCCAGCTCAACTGGTACCTGGAGGGCGGCGATTTCTACGTCGGTGTGCAGACCAAACGCGGCTGCCCCCACAATTGCTGCTACTGCGTTTACACCGTGGTGGAGGGCAAGGCGGTGCGGGTTAACCCGGTGCAGGAGGTGATTGCTGAGATGGCTCAGCTCTATGCCCGGGGGGTTCGGGGGTTCTGGTTCACCGATGCTCAGTTCATCCCAGCCCGGCGCTACATCGACGACGCCAAGGACCTGCTGCGGGCCATCCAGGCCCAGGGTTGGCACGACATCCGCTGGGCCGCCTACATCCGAGCCGACAACCTTGATGCCGAGCTGGCGGAGCTGATGGTGGCCACGGGCATGGACTACTTCGAGATCGGCATCACCTCCGGGTCCCAGGAGCTGGTGCGCAAGATGCGCATGGGCTATAACCTGCGCACCGTGCTTGAAAACTGCAGACTCCTGGCCAGGGCTGGCTTCCGCCAGCATGTATCTGTCAACTATTCCTTCAATGTTGTTGATGAGCGGCCCGAAACTATCCGGCAGACCGTGGCGTATCACCGCGAGCTGGAGCGCATCTTTGGGGCTGACAAGGTGGAGCCTGCCATCTTTTTCATCGGCCTGCAGCCCCACACCCACTTGGAGCAGTACGGCTTCGAGCAGGGACTGATCAAGCCTGGTTACAATCCAATGAGCATGCTTCCTTGGACGGCAAGGCAGTTGCTCTGGAACCCCGAGCCCATGGGCAGCCAGTTCGGTCGTGTTTGCCTGGAGGCCTTTCAGACGGATCCGGCCGATTTTGGCCGCACCGTGATCGCGATTCTCGAACGCGACTACGGTTGCGCACCTCTGGAAGACAGTTTGCATGCGGTGCTTGAGGGGCGCCGGGCCTTGGCTACGGCCCGGAGATGATTCCCGGGGCTGTCATGGATGTCCCTTGGAACACGAAGCATTTTTTGATTTGCGCCCTGAGCCGCTAGGCCAGTTCTTTTTGCGACCACCATGCAAACCCTGCTTTTGTGTTTGAATCCACAAAAGTTCGGTTTTCCGCTTCTCGCTGGATTTGGTCTGCACTGGGTTGATATAAATTGTCTCTAGCCAGGTTTTCAAGAAGAGCCATGACCGTCACCGTCTCGACCAGCACCGCTCTCAGGTCTGCGATTCAGGCCGTTTCCAGCACGGACCCCACCATTCAGCTGACTGGCTCGGGCACCTACTCCACCGTTGTCACCCTCGGCAAGCAGTCCAGCACGTCGCCAGCAGCTGTTGCTTACAGCGGATACACCATTGAAGGAGCCAGTTCAACCCTGACAAGTTCAGCCATATTACAAGATACACGCATTTATCAGCAAAATGTCGACGGATCGAATATGCCGGGTACGGTTCAGAACCTTACCCTTAACTACGACAAAACCAGCGGTGCCAGCAGCAACGGTGGTGCTCTGCTGAGTGTGACCAGCACGGCTGCACGGTCTTTATCCATTAATAACGTTGCTTTTACAGGAACCCATTCCGGCTGGAACGGCAATGGCAACCTGTATATGTCGCTGCGCTCCTTCAGCAGCGGAAGTCCTCTAAACACAGCCCTAACCCTAAACAATGTTAAGGTATCGATAACCGGTCAGAATAATGGCTTCAATGGCACTACAGGCGGTTCTGCCTTTCTGCACAACTGGAATAATAATGGCGTGGTTACGATCACCGGTAGCGAATTTGATGAAGCTGGCTTCCTGAGTTCCTTCAATTTCGTCAACTTCACGGCACCCTCGTCCACCACTGCTGCACCTGTCCACAGCATCAGCGGCAATACTTTCAAGCGTTCAAGCAACGCAACTGTCAGGCCGGAAGGCAATGTCTTGTCCAATGTCAATGCAACTTTAACCAATAACACTTTCCAAAATGGTTCTTTTGTTGATATTGGCGCTAATGTCGGTGGTTTGACCTTCAGTGGCAATACATTTAGCACCATCGCTGATGGCTTCGGTATCAGGGTCAATTCGACCTCGCTCTCTGGAGCCCCAACTTTTTCAGGAACAAATACGTTCACTGGCAACGGCTTAGCCCTCAAATATACGGCAGCCGCGGCCAATTCTTCCATCACATATTCGACCACAGGCACGTTTTCTGTTGGCGGCAAGTCGTTTACTCGCATGATTGCCTGTGGTCAAGGAAACGATAGCATCAACTTTGCTACACCTCTGGGCAGTGCTAGTGCTTGGATCTCGGGTGATACTGGAAATGACTCGCTCACTGCCGGCAGCGGCGCTGATTGCCTGCTTGGCGGTGATGGACTTGATTCACTGGCTGGTGGCAATGGAAACGACACGATTGATGGTGGTGCTGGCAACGATTTCTTGAACGGAGGCATTGGCAATGATGTGCTTACCGGAGGATCGGGAGCCGATATGTTCAGGTGGCAAAGTGGTTCACTTTTGGATACTATTACCGATTTTTCAACCGGTGACGGCGATCAGATGGCCTTGACTAGGTCAATCTTTTCTCTAATCCCCGATACTGCTCAAACTCTTCCTGTCGGCAACTTCGCCACGGTAACCTCGCTGACTGGAGTCGCATTGGGCGGTAAGGTTACTCTGCTTTCGGGCACTTCTGCCACAGTTGCAACTGTGAACGCCCTTGTTTCATCCGGCAATGGCTATCTGTTTGCTTTTGATGGTGCCAATTCCTATCTTTATTATGATGCTGACTGGTCCAGTATTGGTTCAAGGGCCGCGTTCTGTTTGTCCAATTACACGTCCCAAGCCTTGAATGACGCCATCACTAGAACTGCTTTTTATGCCATTTGATGATCAACCCATCCATTTGGTGATGGTTGTTTAACGTCTGCCCTGGTGACAGCAAGTCACCAGGGCTTTGTTCTTTGTTTTTGGGCCCGAGCCTGTTCAGGGACGTGATCATCCCGATCGCTTGAAAACCCACTTCGCTGCAATGGCATGAAGGGGCTCTGGGACATCGACGCAACCATCGCCAGCCCCTGAACCGACTCCTTGAATCCTGCCGAGCTCAGTGTCTGTGTTTGGGCCGCCATCCGATCAGCAGCCCCAAGCCAACCCACCCAAGGGCACCGCCGATTGGATTGGCAGCGCTGCCCCCGGGTCCGATCAGCCAGGCCGGTGCCGTCGGCGCCAGTTGCAGCAAGCCGCTCTGCAGGGCGAACCAACCGCCCACCAGAGCGCCGTGCAACCCCACCGCTCCCCAGAGGCTGCCACCATCGCAGCGCCGCTGCCGGGCCAGCACCAGCCCCAGGCCAACCAGCCCGAGCAATAGGCCGATCGCCTCAAGGGCTGGCAACCGATACCACGGATGCACCAGGGCAAACAGCCCGGCCTGCAGCGCCGTGGCGCGCCTGCCGCCCAGCATCTGCTCCAGTTCACCCCAGAGCCAGCCGCGAAACAGCAGTTCTTCCGCAAAACCAACCCCGAGCAGCAGCGCCAGGGCGTTGAACAGCTGGGGCACGCCCAGCTGACCCGTCCAATGGGCCATGCCGCCCAACAAAACCACCGCCACCACCCCCGTCAGCAGCAGGGCTGCCTTGGCCAGCCCGCCCAGGAAGGCCACGATCCCGGCCCTCGGCTCCACACTCACCCCCAGACGCTGCCAGGGGCTGCTGCAGCCCCAGGCTCGCCGCAGCCGCCAGGGCAGGGTCAGCAGCAGCAGCAGCAGCGCCAGGGCTGCCCCCGCCAGATCCACCTGGTCGGGCCGCCAGCCGGGAAACGCCAACGCCAGGGGTCTGGATGCCAGCCAACCCAGGCCGTAAAGAACGGGCACATACAACAGGGTGCCCCACCAGTGCGGTCGGGGTCGCTCCCGCTTGGCCCCCATCAGCTCTCGGGCTCGAGCGTGCTGGTCAGCCCCTTGGCCTTAAGGGTTTCGCAGTAAAACTCCGCCGGTTCCAGATCACAGACGATCACCAGGCCGACGCCGGTGTTGTGGGCCTCGAGCATCACCGCAATCGCATCCTGTTCGCTCAGGCTCGGCACCACCTGCCGCAGGGTGGACACCACATATTCCATGGTGTTCACCGGATCGTTGTGAAGCAGCACCCTGTAGCGCGGCGAGGGTTTGCGCAGCCGCTCGGGGGCCTTTTCCAGCACCGAGGCGCCGCCCTCGCGGCCGGGGCTGGCGGCGGTGCCACCTGGCTGGCCTGAAGACGTCGGCATCGTTGCTGGCTGGGTGGGGCAACGGCCATTCTGCCGCAACCGCCTGCAGCCGTTTCGGCTGCGGGCGGTTGCGGAACCACGCTGGCCAGCTGATTGCTGGCCCCATCAGGCGCCTTTCGCTGCATTGGCCAGAACTCAGCACAGAACGTGTGCTGCTTTTTGCATCGCGTTGATGAGGCGCACGGCTGATGTTTTGATCGCCATGTCACCCATCCGCATGGCGGTCATGATCCATCGGAGCGGCGGCCCCCCTGATCGGGTGCCGCCCTGTGGTGGCAGACCATGCAGAGCCCGCTGCCCTCGATCCGGCCCTGGCGTCTGACGTTCTTCCGGAGCCTCTGCGGAGCGCGTCAGCCGGCCAGCGCGCTCTGAATCCGGCCCATCGCTTCGATCACGTTGGCGCGGCTGTTGAAGGCCGAGAGGCGGAAGTAACCCTCGCCGGCGGCACCGAAGCCGCTGCCCGGGGTGCCCACCACATGGGCCCGTTGCAGCAGCTGATCGAAGAAGCCCCAGGAATCCAAACCCGCCGGCGTCTTCACCCACACATAGGGGGCCTGTTCGCCGCCGAACACCTCCAGGCCGGCGGCGCTGAGTTCGCGGCGGATGATCGCGGCATTTTCCATGTAGAACGCCACCAACGCCTTCACCTGGGCCTGGCCCTCGGGGGAATACACCGCCTCGGCACCGCGCTGCACGATGTAGCTCACGCCGTTGAACTTGGTGCATTGGCGCCGGTTCCACAGCCCCCACAGCTCCACCGCCTCGCCATTGGCGGCCCTGCCGCTCAGGCCGCGGGGGACCACCGTGAGGGCGCAGCGGGTGCCGGTGAAGCCGGCGTTCTTGGAGAAGGAGCGGAACTCGATCGCGCACTGCCGAGCCCCCTCGATCTCGTAGATCGAATGGGGCAGGGAAGGATCCTGGATGAAGGCCTCATAGGCCGCATCGAAGAGGATCAGGGCGTCGTTGGCCAGGGCGTAATCCACCCAGGCCTTGAGCTGCTCGCGGCTGGCCACGGCGCCGGTGGGGTTATTGGGGAAGCAGAGATAGATCAGATCCACCGGTTCGCAGGGAATCTGGGCGGTGAAGCCGTTCTCGGCATTGATCGGCAAATACGTGAGGCCGCCATATTGACCGGCCCCGTCAGCATCGCCGGTCCGGCCGGCCATCACGTTGCTGTCCACATACACCGGATAGACCGGATCGGTGACGGCGATGCGGTTCCCCTCGCCGAGGATGTCGAGGATGTTGGCGCTGTCGCACTTCGAGCCGTCCGACACGAAGATCTCCTCGGCGCTGATCTGACAGCCTCGGGCCTGGAAGTCGTGGCTGGCGATCGCCTCCCGCAGCCACAGGTAGCCCTGCTCCGGCCCATAGCCGTGGAAGCCTTCACGGCTGCCCATCGCCTCGATCGCCTCCTTCATGGCGTCGCGGCAGGCCTGCGGCAGCGGCTCGGTTACATCGCCGATGCCCAGCCGGATGATCGGCGCACCGGGGTTGGCTTCGCTGAAGGCCTTGACCCGCCGGGCGATCTCCGGAAACAGGTAGCCCGCCTTGAGCTTGAGGTAGTTGTCGTTGATCAGGACCATCGCTGGTGGGCCGCCACCGGGCCCGCTGAAACTGGGCGCGATTGTCCTATGGCGCCGTGGCGGCGCTGCCGGCCGCCGGGCCGCTACCGGGGCGGCCGCCCCCGCCGGCCCTGCATACGATCGGGCCAGTGCCGCAGCCTGGGGCCGCCGTGACCACCGCCTCACCCTTCCTCGCCGCCGCCCCGGGGCCCGGCGGGGCTGACCCCGACCGCCGCCATTCCCAGGAGCCGGTGGATCTGCAGGCGCTGGTGGAGCTGGGCATCAGCAAACCCGCCCGCTACCTCGGCAACGAGCTCGGCGTGCGCAGCCGGGACTGGGAGCGCGATTGGAGTGAGGCCGCCGTGCGCTGGGCCCTGACCTACCCCGAGGTCTACGAGGTGGGGGCCAGCAACAGCGGCCACATCATTCTCTATTCCATCCTCAACAGCATCCCCGGCCAGCTCTGCGACCGCAGTTACCTGCCCGCCCCCGACCTGGCCGATCAGCTGCGCCGGCGCGGCGAGCCGCTGTTCGCCGTCGAGAGCCGCCGGCCCCTGGCCGGTTTCGATCTGCTCGGCTTCAGCCTCGGCTACGAGCTGGGCGGCACCAACATCCTGGCGATGCTCGATCTGGCGGCCATCCCCCTGAGGGCTGCCGATCGCGGTGATCTGCCCCTGGCCGATCCGGCGGCGCCGCCGCTGATCTTCGCCGGCGGCCCCACCGCCACCAGCAACCCCGAACCGTTCGCCGCCTTCTTCGACTTCATCGCCCTCGGCGACGGCGAGGAGTTGCTGCCTGAGATCGGTCTGGTGGTGGCCGAAGGTCGGGCCGCCGGCCTGTCGCGCCGCGCCCTGCTGCGGGATCTGGCCCAGGTGCCAGGGGTCTATGTGCCCAGCCTCTACGGCCCCGGCGCCGATGGGGTGAGCCTCGAGCCCCTGGAGCCCGGCCTGCCCCGCCGCATCCTGCGCCGCACCGCCACGCCGATGCCCCATTACGCCATGGGCCTGGTGCCCCATGTCGAAACTGTGCACGATCGGCTCACGGTGGAGATCCGCCGCGGCTGCACCCGCGGCTGCCGCTTCTGCCAGCCCGGCATGCTCACCCGCCCGGCCCGGGATGTGGAGCCGGAGGCGGTGATCGAGGCGATCGAAACCGGCATGGAGCGCACCGGCTATGCCGATTTCTCGCTGCTTTCGCTCAGCTGCAGCGATTACCTGGCCCTGCCGGCGGTGGGGGTGGAGCTGCGCAACCGCCTCGCCGATCGCAATGTCACCCTCACCCTGCCCAGTCAGCGGGTCGACCGCTTCGATCCCACCATCGCCCACATCCTCGGTGGCACCCGCCAGGCTGGCCTCACCTTCGCGCCGGAGGCCGGCAGCCAGCGCTTGCGCGACATCGTCAACAAGGGCCTCACCGACGACGAGCTGCTGCGCGGCATCCGCACGGCGATGCAGAGCGGCTACCGCAAGGTGAAGCTCTATTTCATGATCGGCCTGCCCGGCGAGGGTGACGCCGATGTGCTCGGCATCGCCGACACCTGCCGCTCCCTGCAGGAGCGCTGCCGCGATCTGGGCCGGCTGGAGCTCAACCTCACGATCAGCAACTTCACCCCCAAGCCCCACACGCCCTTTCAGTGGCACAGCGTCAGCACGGCTGAGTTCCTGCGCCGCCAGCAGCTGCTGCGCAGTGCCCTGCGCGGCCTGCGCGGCATCAAGACCAACGTCACCGATGTGCGGCTTTCGGCCGTCGAGGATTTCATCGGCCGTGGCGACCGCCGCCTGGCGCCGGTGATCGAGGCCGCCTGGCGGGCCGGGGCCGGTCTCGATGCCTGGTTCGAATCGGCCGAGCGCACCCACCGGGCCTGGACCGGTGCGATCGAGGCGGCCGGCCTCGGCGGTCGCTACCGGGCCCTGGAGATGGGGGGCTGGAGCGCCGCCGAGGCGATGGACAGCGCCGATCTGGAGAGCTTCTGCCGCCAGCCCCTGCCCTGGGATCACATCGACAGCGGCGTCAGCAAGGCCTGGCTGGCCGAGGACCTGGGCCGCGCCCTCGCCGCCGCCGTGGTGCCCGATTGCTCCTTCGAGGGCTGCAGCAGCTGCGGCGTCTGCGGCCCTGAGCTGGGGCACAACGTGGTGATCCCGCCGCCCCCCGTGCCGCAGGCCCTGCCCCGCCGTGCCCCCGCCAGCGAGCGGGTCGCCCGCCTGCGCTTCGGCTTCGCCAAGGGCGGCTCCCTGGCCCTGATCAGCCACCTCGACACCCTGCGGATGCTGGAGCGGGCCCTGCGCCGCAGCGGCCTGCCGGTGAGTTTCAGCGGCGGCTTCCACCCGATGCCGCGCCTGCAGCTGGCCCTGCCCCTGCCGCTCGGGGTGGCCGGGGCGGGGGAGTGGTTCGATCTGGAGTTCGCGGCAGCGGTGGATCCCGGGGCCGCCCGTGAGGCCCTGGCCACCCAGCTGCCGGAGGAGTTCCGGTTGCTCTCGGTGGCGGCGGTGCCGGTGGCGGCCCCGAGCCTTTCCCAGGAGCTCTGTGCCGCGGTGTGGCGTTTCACCCTGGTGCCTGGCCCGGCCCGGCCCCAGGCCGGGGAGGCGGCCGTCGAGCAGGTCGTGGAGCAGGCCGTCGAGCAGGCCGGGCCCAGGGCCGCAGCACAGCTCGCGGCCGGCACGGCCCCCACCGCGGCCGCCCAGGCCCCGGCAGAGGCTCCCCCCCCACCGGCTCCAGCCGATTGGCGGCGGGCGATCGACGGCCTTCTGGGGGCGAGCGCACTGCCCTGGCGGGACACCGATAAGAAGGGGCGTCCTCGGGAGCGGGACTGCCGGCCCTACCTGCTTGCTCTGGCGCTCCTCGACCCTGACGCCCCAGCTCCGCTGGTCCGGGCTGCGTCGGCGCCCACCGGAGAGCCGGCACCCACCGTCGCCCCTCCACCAGCGGTCACCCTGGTGTTGGAGGCCGCCATCGATCCCCAGGGACGCAGCCTCCGGCCTGAGCAGATCGCCCGCTGGCTGGAGGACGCCCTGGGCTGCGGGCTGCGGCTGCGGGCTGTGGAGCGCCAGTCCCTGCGCCTGCGCCCGTGCTAACTTACTGACAGAGGGATGAGCCAAGGCACTACCGCCAACCCTTCCCCTCCAGACGCTTTCCCCCCAGGTCGCCCAAGCGAACCACCCGCGGGAGGCGCTACCGCTGACCACCATCCAGCGTTCGGTTATCGCTGTATCTGTCCAGGCCGGCATTGGGTCCGTTCGCCATCGCGACGATCACGTCCCGCCCTTTCACCGTTACCGCTCCGGTGCGGAGAAGCATCACACCCAGCAGGCCGCTACGCCCTTGACCCACCGGGTGTCTTGCGACGCGTTTGTTTTCAGGCGTCTGAGATTCCTTGCTTGGTGCCCTGCGGTGCCTCGTTCCATTCCCCTCTCCTGCCCTTACCGGCAGGGCTCCCCTGAGCCCACCAACCTTTGCCATGCCCCAGCAGATCGTCATCGCTGAGCAACTGCGGATCGCCGCTGTGCTCAGCGACGAGCGGGTCGACGAGCTGATCGTCGCCCAGGGCCGTTATCAGATCGGTGATGTCTACCTCGGCACGGTTGAAAACGTGCTCCCCGGCATTGACGCCGCCTTTGTGAACATCGGCGAGAGCGAGAAAAACGGTTTCATTCACATCACCGACCTCGGCCCCCTCCGGCTGCGCAAGGGCGGTGCCGGCATCACCGAGCTGCTCGAGCCCCGTCAAAAGGTCTTGGTGCAGGTGATGAAGGAGCCGACCGGCAGCAAGGGGCCCCGGCTCACCGGCAACCTTTCCCTCCCCGGCCGCTTCCTGGTGCTCCAGCCCCATGGCCAGGGGGTGAGCATTTCGCGGCGCATCAATAGCGAGAACGAGCGCAACCGCCTCCGGGCCCTGGGCGTGCTGATCAAGCCCCCCGGTGCCGGCCTGCTGGTGCGCACCGAGGCCGAAGGGGTGAGCGAAGACCTGCTCATCGACGACCTTGAGACCCTGCTGCGTCAGTGGGAAGCCATCCAGCAGGCCGCCGAGAACGCCAGCCCGCCGGTGCTGCTCAATCGCGACGAAGACTTCATTCACCGGGTGCTGCGCGATTTCTCTAGCCCTGACGTGCTGCGCGTCGTCGTCGACAGCCCCGACGCGGTGGGCCGCGTGCAGGCCTTCCTTGGCGCCGATCCTTCCGTGCTGCAGGTGGAGTGTCACGCCGAACCCGGCGAGATCCTTGAGCACTACCGCGTCAACGCCGCCATCCGCGACGCCCTCAAGCCCAGGGTGGAGCTGCCCTCGGGCGGGTACGTGATCATCGAGCCCACCGAGGCGCTGACGGTGATCGATGTCAACTCCGGCTCCTTTACCCGCTCGGCCAATGCCCGCGAGACGGTGCTCTGGACCAACTGCGAGGCGGCCGTCGAGATCGCCCGCCAACTGAGGCTGCGCAACATCGGCGGGGTGGTGATCGTCGATTTCATCGACATGGATTCCCGCCGCGACCAGCTGCAGCTGCTCGAACACTTCACCCAGGCGGTGCGTCATGACAGCGCCCGTCCCCAGATCGCCCAGCTCACCGAGCTCGGCCTCGTGGAGCTCACCCGCAAGCGCCAGGGCCAGAACATCTACGAACTTTTCGGGCGCCCCTGTCCCAGCTGCGGCGGCCTTGGCCATGTGGCGGTCCTCCCCGGTCGCGACACCCTCCAACCCCTGGCGACCGTGTCCGGTTTGGTGCGCACCGCCACCCCGGCCCGCAGCGAGGCCCCGCCCCAACCCACCACCGTGGCTGATGGCGGTGGTGGTGGCCGACGGCGGCGCGGTGGCCGCGGTGGCCGCGGCAGTGACACCGGCGAGGGCCTGGCCCTCGGCCTGGGCAGCAGCGCCGACGATCTTGCCGCTGCTGGCCAACCTGAACCCGTTGCAGAGGCTGTCAGCCGCCGCCAGGAGCCCGAGGTGGTGGCCGTGCCGATGGACGATGAGCAGGAGCGGTTGTTTGGCTGGATGGGCCTCAACCCGGCACTGCTGCTCGATCCGATCCCTTCCGGCGATGCCCTGATGGTGCGCGTCGTGCGGCCTGGGGTGGATCCCGAGGCGGTGATCGAAGAAGCTCGCCAGCAGGCGGCAGCCAATGGCTCGCGTCGTCGTCGCCGCGGCCGTGGTGGCGCCGAGGCCTCAGTCGAGGAGGGAAGCCGTAGCGGCAGCGCCGCCGACGAGAGCGCCGAATCGTTCCGCCAGGCTGCCTATCAGGTCGATGAGTTTCAGGTGGTGCCGGTGATTCCGGCCCAACTCCAGCCCGCCGCCCTGGTCACCGTTGAGGTGCCCCTGGGCCGCTCCGTCGAGGGCGGTGCGGCTGCTCCCACCACCCCACCACCCACCGAGCCCGTTGGCAGCGCCGATCAGGAAGACGCTGAGGCCAGCGGCGAACCCCGCCGCCGCCGCCGCCGCTCCTCCGCCCTGGTCTGACCCCGCCGTCTGGGGGGGCCTCGATCCTGATGATTGCGCCGGTGTCGACGAAGTCGGCCGGGGCTGTCTGTTCGGGCCGGTGCTGGCCGGGGCGGTGGTGCTGGCTGCCGAGGCCCTCGCCCCGCTGGCCGCCGCCGGCCTCACCGACAGCAAAAAGCTCAGCCCGCGCCAGCGACAGGCGTTGGTGCCGTTGATCCATTCCCGAGCCCTGCACTGGTCCCTCGGCCAGGCCAGCGCCGCGGAGATCGACCGGATCGGCATCCGCGCCGCCACTGAGCGGGCCATGGTCCGTGCCCTGCAGCGTCTGCCGGCCCGGCCGCGGCTGCTGCTGGTGGATGGCAACCTGCCGCTGCGGGGGTGGTCCGGCCCCCAGCGCAGCCTGGTGCAGGGCGATAGCCGCTGCCTGGCGATCGCTGCCGCCAGTGTGTTGGCGAAGCAGGAAAGGGATGCCTTGATCCGCCGCCTGGCCCACCGCTACCCGGGCTACGGCCTGGAGCGCCACGTGGGTTACGGCACTGCCGAGCACGGCCGCGCCCTTGCCGCCCTGGGGCCGACCCCCTTGCATCGCCAGAGCTTTCTGGGCCGTTGGCGACCCCTTGCAATTCCCGGACTCTGAACAGCGCGCCCCGACCCAGGAGCTCCCGATCCGCCCCCCACGGTCCTGACCGTCAGCCTTGGCCCTCACCGCCAGGGTTACGGCCGGCGCACCAGTCGTGGAAATCGGCGATCAGCTGCTGACTGACCCGTTTGCGGATGCCCAGCAGGATGGCGCTCAACACCGAGCGGCCGGTGGCTTCCAGGGCCGGCGCCGGAATCAGGCGAAGCAGGGGGGGGCGGCTCACTTGCACTGCCAGGCTGGCTTCCCCCTCCAGACCGTTGCCCCTGGCCTGCAACCACGACTGCAGCTGCAGCTGGAAGTCGTCGACCAGGCCCAGCCCCTCCAGCTGGCAGTCAAGCGCCTGAAGCACCAGGCGACCGGGTTCGTGGAGGGCCTGGAGCTCCACCACCGGCTGGATCTGGAGCTGGAACACCTGCACCCGGGTGACGGTGTAGCGGTAGCGCCCGGGGCCGAGCTGCTCGAGTTGGCGTTCATCAAGCAGGGCCCGCACCACCCGTCCTTCGTCATCGAGGTACGAGGGGAGCAGGGCTGCCGGTTCGATCACCGGCAGACTCAGCTGCTGACTGGCGCTGAAGGCCAGGGGCATGGCCTGCAGGCCGGCAGGGCATGATCCTATCGGCAGCCCTCCCTCCACCATGCGTCTTGCCTTCCTCGGCCCTGTCGGCACCTACGGCGAGCAGGCAGCCCAGCGGCTTGCGGCCCTGGAGGGGATGGCGGCCGAGCTGGTCGCCAGGCCGGTGATCCGCTCCGTGATCCAGGCCGTGGCCGATGGCGACTGTGAGGCCGCTGTGGTGCCGGTGGAGAACGCCGTGGAGGGTGGGGTGACCGCCTGTCTCGATGCTCTCTGGGAACACCCAGGGCTGCGGGTGGTCCATGCCCTGGTGCTGCCGATCCGCCACGCCCTGGTCGGCAACGGGCCGATCGACGGCATCAGCGAGGTGCTCTCCCATCCCCAGGCCCTGGCCCAGTGCGCCCAGTGGCTGGCGACGAACCTGCCCGGCGCCCTGCAGCTCCCGACCAACTCCACCGCCGAGGCGGCCCGGTTGGTGCGCGGCAGCCGCTTCCGGGGCGCGATCGCCTCCCGTGAGGCCGCCCTTGAACACGGCCTGGAGGTGCTGGCCTATCCGATCAATGATCTTCCCGGCAACTGCACCCGCTTCCTGTTGCTCCGCCGTGAGGCGGTGGAGCGCCAGGGGCCGCTGCTGGCCAGCCTGGCCTTCTCGCTCCAGGCCAACCGTCCCGGAGCCCTGTTGGAGGCCCTGGGTTGCTTCTCCCGCCATGGCCTGAACATGGCGCGCATCGAATCGCGGCCCTCGAAACGGGAGCTCGGCGAGTACATCTTTTTCGTCGATCTCGAGATCGACGCTCCTTCAGCGCCGCTCGAGCAGGCCCTGGCAGAGCTTAGGCCCCTCTGCGACCACGTGGCCCTGTTCGGCGCCTATCCGCTCACCAACCTGGCGGCGGATGAGGAGCTGGCCTGAGCCAGCACCGGTTTGCTGCCCCGGAACACCCCGAATTGCATCAGGCCGGTGCGGAAGGCCCAGTCCATCAACAGCAAGGTGGGGATCTCGCGCAGGCCCTGGATCAAGGCGCCCGGCCCCAGCGCCAGCATGGCTCCGGGCCGCCGGACGCCCTCAAGGATCGAATCGCGCCAGGAGGGGATGGTGGCCACGCTCCAGTCGTCTGCGAGGATCCTCAGGCCGCCGGCTTCGGAGCTGCCCTCGAGATTGGCGCTCAGGGAGCGGATGCTGGCGAAGGCCGGATGGGCCCATTGCTCCAGCAGCTGGCGCAGCACCCACCGCTCCAGGGCGTTGGGCGGACCATCGGCAGGGTCGCGGCGGTTCCAATCAGCCACCGCCAGCAGCCCCCCGGGCCGGAGCACGCGCAGCAGCTCATCGGCGTAGCGCTGCTTGTCGGGCATGTGGGGGCCAGCCTCGACACTCCAGACCGCGTCGAAGTGGCCGGCAGCCAGGTCCAGGTCCAGGGCGTCCATCACCGCGAAGCGGCAGCGTTCCGCCAGATCCGGGGGCGTGAGGGCGGTGGCCCGGGCGATCTGGGCGGGGCTGATGCTGATCCCGAGCACGTCGAAGCCGTAGTCGCGGGCCAGGATGCGCGCGCTGCCCCCGATCCCGCAGCCCACGTCGAGCAGGCGGCTGCCTGGCGGCAGACGATCGAGGCCGCTCCAGCGCACCAGCGCATGCACGAAGTCGACCTTGGCGGCACGGAAGTCGCGGGGGCGGGGGGGAACGCCGTAGTGACCGAGGTGCACGTGGTCGCCCCAGAGGGTCTCCAGCAGGGCATCGTTGGTCCAGCGGTCGTAGGCCTGGGCCACGCTGGAGGCGTCCTGGTAGCGGCGCCCCTGGCGTTGCCAGAGGTGAAAGGCCAGGGCGGATCCTCCGGCCAGCAGAGCCAGGCCCGCGAAGGCAGCGATGGGGCTCATCGGTTCAGGGATCGAGGGGGCTGCGCTGATCCTCGGAGTCCTCCCCGAAGGTCTCGAAGGTGTCCTTCAGCACGGTGCGGGCCGCCAGTTGGCGCCGGGTCTGGTCGAGCAGCTCAAACTCCTGGCGCAACCGTTGGCCGGTGTCGGTGATTTCCAGCAGGGCCTGCTGGTGGTCGGCCACCGGGCCCCCCAGATGGGAGCCGATCCAGAAGGAGAGTTCTCGGGGCAGATCAGGGAGGTCCGAGGGCAGCGCGGAGGGCTTGCCGATCAACTTGCCGGTCAGTTCCACCACATCCTTCAGGGCGGTGGTCACTTCGGCCGCCAGGGTTTCCAGGTCGCCATGGCCATCGCTCACCGTGTCCTCGATCCAACTCACCATCCCCACCCGGTAGGGGGCTTCACGCACGATATCGAGCACGCGGAAACGCTGCTGACCGATGGTGACGATGTTGCTGCGGTCGTCATCCTGGGTCTGGCAATGAAGGATTTCGGCGCAGCAGCCGACCTCCGCCATGCGCCGTTCCTGGGGATCCCAGCGCACCACGCCGAAGCGTCGGTCTTCGGCCAGCACGGTGCGCAGCATTATCCTGTAGCGGGGCTCGAAGATATGGAGCGGCAGCACCTCCTGGGGGAAAAGCACCACGTCGGGGAGGGGGAAGAGCGGCAGTTCCCGCACGGCCAGCTCAGTCACGCGAAGACAGGGGTGAGGGGGACAGCGCCGCTGCTCGCGTGGCGTGGAAGGGGCAAGGCCAAGGTAGGGGCTCGAGTTCAAGGATCCTAGAAACAATCCCCCGCTCGCCGGAGCAGGCGAGCGGGGGATTGGGGTCCGAAACCCTGGCCCACTAGTAGCCGAGGGCCTCAGGGGATGGCGATCAACTCAGAGCTTGACCTCGATGTCCACGCCGCTGGGAAGGTCGAGCTTCATCAGGGCGTCGATGGTCTTGGCGCTGGGGCTGTAGATATCGATGATGCGGCGATGGGTGCGGGTTTCGAAATGCTCGCGTGAATCCTTATCCACATGCGGCGAACGCAGCACGCAATAGATCTTGCGCTTCGTGGGCAGGGGGATCGGTCCGATGGCTGTGGCGGCGGTGTGATCGGCCGTTTCGATGATTTTTTCGCAAGAGAGATCCAGCATGCGGCGATCGAACGCCTTCAGGCGGATGCGGATCTTCTGCTGGGCAAGTGATTGTGCCATGGGACGACGGAGGCAAGGGAGTGGAGATCAGGGATCCTGGGGATCCCGGCACTGGGTTGTCGAGGTTCGTTCGGCATCGCCACCACCTGGTGGGGGGTGGCGATGCTCAGACCTGGAGCACAGGAACAGGGGGGGGCCAGGGGTGAGAGGCCTGTGGGCCGAACCCACCCCAAGCCATCAGCGACGTTGGAGGGCCTTTCGGCTCACTGCACGATCTTCGAGACCACGCCGGCGCCGATGGTGCGGCCGCCTTCGCGGATGGCGAAGCGCATACCCTGTTCAATGGCGACCGGGCAGATCAGCTCGACGCTCATTTTGATGCGATCTCCGGGCATCACCATCTCCACTTCGGTGCCGTCATCGGCGGTGAAGGCGGTGATCTGTCCGGTCACATCCGTGGTGCGGATATAGAACTGAGGACGGTAGTTGGCGAAGAAGGGAGTGTGGCGGCCGCCTTCTTCCTTCTTGAGCACATACACCTCACCCTCGAACTTGGTGTGGGGCTTGATCGAGTTGGGCTTGACCAGCACCATGCCGCGTTCGATGTCTTCCTTCTGGACGCCGCGCAGCAGCAGACCCACGTTGTCACCGGCCATGCCCTCGTCGAGCAGCTTACGGAACATCTCCACACCGGTGACGGTGGTTTCGCGGGTGTCTTTGATGCCCACGATCTGAACGGTTTCGCCAACCTTGACCTTGCCGCGCTCGATCCGACCGGTGGCCACGGTGCCGCGACCGGTGATCGAGAACACGTCTTCGACCGCCATCAGGAAGGGCTTGTCGATTTCGCGCTCAGGCTCGGGGATCGCTTCGTCAACGGCATCCATCAGATCGAGGATCTTGTCGACCCACTCGTCCTCACCGCGGACGGCTTTGTTGCCGGCCTGGATGTACTCGAGCGCTTTCAGGGCCGAACCGGCCACCACGGGGATGTCGTCGCCGGGGAAGTCGTAGCTGCTCAGCAGCTCACGCATTTCAAGTTCGACGAGTTCGAGGATCTCCTCGTCGTCGACCATGTCCTTCTTGTTCAGGAACACCACCAGGGCGGGCACGCCCACCTGCTTGGCCAGAAGGATGTGCTCCTTGGTCTGGGCCATCGGGCCGTCGGTGGCGGCCACCACCAGGATGGCGCCATCCATCTGGGCGGCGCCGGTGATCATGTTCTTGACGTAGTCGGCGTGACCCGGACAATCCACGTGGGCGTAGTGGCGCTTGTCGGTCTCGTATTCGACGTGGGCGGTGTTGATGGTGATGCCCCGTTCCTTCTCTTCGGGTGCGCCGTCGATGTCGTCATAGGCCTGAGCCTTGGCCTTGCCCTGGGACGCCAGCACATTGGTGATGGCGGCCGTGAGGGTGGTCTTGCCGTGGTCAACGTGGCCGATGGTGCCGATGTTGACGTGGGGTTTCGTCCTCTCGAACTTCTCGCGAGCCATGATGAAAAAGAATCGGGGTAGGTGGGGTGGAGTGGGGAGGGAAGATCAGGAGTTGCCCTGATTCTTGGAGATGATGGCTTCAGCGACGTTCCGAGGAACTTCCTCGTAATGGCTGAATTCCATCGAGAAGATACCCCGACCCTGGGTCATGGATCGGAGCTGGGTGGCGTAGCCGAACATCTCGGCCAGAGGCACCTTGGACTGGACTTTGGACTGGCCGCCATCGACGGACTGTCCTTCGACCTGGCCGCGGCGGGAGGAGAGATCGCCGATGATCGAACCGAGGAAGTCCTCGGGAATCTCAACCTCAACCTTCATCATCGGCTCGAGAAGAACAGGATTGCACTTCTTGACGCCGTCTTTGAAGGCCATGGATCCGGCGATCTTGAACGCCATCTCCGAAGAGTCGACGTCGTGGTAGGAGCCATCGACCATGGTGACCTTGACATCGATCATCGGGAAACCAGCAATCACACCGGATTGGCAGGTTTCCTTCATGCCGGCTTCCGCCGGGCCGATGTACTCCTTTGGAACGATGCCGCCAACGATCTTGTTGACGAATTCGAACCCTGAACCCGGCTCACCGGGCTCCATCTCGATCACCACATGGCCGTACTGGCCTTTTCCGCCGGTCTGACGGGCGAATTTGCCTTCACCCTTGGCACTGCCCCGAATGGTTTCCCGATAGGACACCTGGGGGGCGCCGATGTTGGCTTCCACCTTGAATTCCCGGAGCATCCGGTCGACCAGGATTTCCAGGTGGAGTTCACCCATCCCTGCGATCACCGTCTGGTTGGTTTCCGGATCGGTGCGGACCCGGAAGGTGGGATCTTCTTCCGACAGGGATTGGAGGGCTTTGGAGAGCTTCTCCATGTCGCCTTTGGTCTTGGGCTCGACCGCCACAGAAATCACCGGTTCCGGGATGAACAGGGATTCCAGAACAATCGGGGCACTGTCGACGCAGAGGGTATCGCCGGTGGTGGTGTCCTTGAGGCCAAGCACGGCCCCGAGGTCACCGGCCCTCAGTTCGTCCACCTCTTCGCGTTCATCGGCTTTGAGCACGATCAGGCGGGAGATTCTCTCTTTCTTATCCTTGGTGGAATTAAGCACATAGCTGCCCTTCTGCAGAACGCCGGAGTAGATGCGTACGAAGGTGAGCTTGCCGAAGGGGTCGGCCATCACCTTGAACGCCAGGGCGCTGAAGGGAGCATTGTCGTCAGCCGGACGGGCCGCCTCACTACCATCGGCCAACAGACCCTGAATCGGTGGCACATCAACGGGGGCAGGCAGGTAGTCCACCACGGCGTCGAGCAGCAGCTGCACACCTTTGTTCTTGAAGGCGGAGCCGCAGAGCATTGGCACCAGGCCCTCGGTGAGCACGGCCTTGCGAATACCGCGGCGCAGCTGCTCCTCACTGAGCTCGCCGTTCTCCAGGAAGGTTTCGAGCAGCTCCTCATCGGTTTCCGCCACCGATTCCATCAGGGAGGTGCGCCACTCCTCGGCTTGGTCGGCCATCGAGGCGGGGATCTCGGCCTCTTCGATGTCCTTGCCCAGGTCGTCCTTATAGATGAAGGCCTTGTTCTTGACCAGATCAACGATGCCGCTCAGCTCGCCTTCGGCGCCGATCGGTAGCTGGATCGGCACAGCATTGGCCTTGAGGCGATCCTTGATTTGGCCGTGCACCTTGAGGAAGTCGGCGCCGGTGCGGTCCATCTTGTTGACGAACACCATCCGCGGCACCTTGTAGCGGTCCGCCTGACGCCAGACCGTTTCCGACTGGGGCTGAACACCGCCAACGGCGCAGAAGACGGCGATCACACCATCCAGCACCCGCATCGAACGCTCCACTTCGATCGTGAAATCGACGTGGCCGGGGGTATCGATGATGTTGATGCGGTGGTCTTTCCAGCTGGTGGAGATGGCGGCAGCGGTGATGGTGATGCCACGCTCGCGCTCCTGCTCCATCCAGTCGGTGACAGCAGCACCATCGTGCACCTCACCCATTTTGTGGACCACACCCGAATAGAAGAGGATCCTTTCGGTGGTGGTGGTTTTGCCTGCATCGATGTGAGCGGCGATACCGATATTTCTGACGCGTTCGAGTGGAAAGGCGCGGGCCACGGGGAAGTGCTCCGAAGAGGGTCGACAAAAAATCGGGCGTTACTCTACAGACCGGTCTGCAGGCGGGTGGGTGGGAACCGGATCAGCCCAGATCTCCGGCACCCCGACCTCAGTAGCGGTAGTGGGCGAAGGCCTTGTTGGCCTCGGCCATCTTGTGGGTCTCCTCGCGCTTGCGCACGGCGCTGCCGGCCTCGTTGGCGGCATCCATGAGCTCACCGGCCAGCTTCTGGGCCATGCTGCGGCCGTTGCGGGCCCTTGAGAAGTTGACCAGCCAGCGCAGTGCCATGGCGGTGCCCCGCTCCTGGCGCACCTCCATCGGCACCTGGTAGGTGGCACCACCGACCCGGCGGGCCCGCACCTCCACCAGCGGCGTGGCGTTGCGCACGGCGGTCTCGAACAGCTCGAGCGGATCGGAGCCGGTGCGCTCGCCGATCAGGCTGAACGCATCGGAGAGGATCCGCTGGGCCGTGGACTTCTTGCCGTGCTTCATCAGCCGGGCCACGATCATCGAGGCCAGACGGCTGTTGAACTGCGGATCCGGCAGGACGGGACGCTTCTCGGCGGCGTTACGGCGGGACATGGAAAGGCGTGGTGATGGACGAGGGGATGGCGTGCTTCAGCGGTGCACCGGCTGGGCCGGTTCAGCTCTTCGGGGTCTTGGCGCCGTATTTCGAGCGCGACTGGCGCCGGTCTTTGACCCCGGCGGTGTCGAGGGTGCCGCGGATGATGTGGTAGCGCACACCGGGCAGATCCTTGACGCGACCCCCGCGGATCAGCACCACGGAGTGTTCCTGGAGGTTGTGGCCGATGCCAGGGATGTAGGCGGTGACCTCGAAGCCGGAGGTCAGCCGCACCCGGGCCACCTTGCGCAGCGCCGAATTCGGCTTCTTCGGGGTGGAGGTGTAGACGCGCGTGCAGACGCCGCGCCTTTCGGGGCAGGCGCGCAGGGCGGGGGATTTGGTCTTGCGGGTGAGGCGCTGACGCTCGGTGCGGATCAGCTGCTGAATGGTGGGCATCGAGGGCCGGGGCGCTGGTCGGGAGGTCGGGTGGATGGGGCTGCCGTCGCCCGGGGAGCACTGCGGACTCCCCCCGGGCATGGAAGGGGGGCGCAGCGTCCTTCGGGACGGCACGCCGTAGCCGGATGGCGGAGCCGCGAGGCGTTGCTGGAACGCGCCGGCGGCCCGGGCCGAAACTCCGGCCCGATTCGACAATCCGACACATTACTGCCTGGCCGTCCCCCGCCCTCTCTCCCGACGGAAGGCCGCCCCGCAGATGCAGGTGTGAACCCCCGGCCCCGGACGCACCAGGAAGGCTCCGCCGCTCAGGTCGCCGCGGTAGTCCAGCTGCAGGCCGGTGAGCAGGTCGAGCTGGTCGGCCGGGGCATGCAGGGTGATGCCATCGCCTCGGGCGATCGGCGTGCCGGCCAGATGGCCTGGTCGCAGCCTGATGGTCCAGGGTTCGCAGCCACCGGCCTGCAGATCGATGTGCATCAGTCCAGGGGTACCCGCCACGGCCGCCTGACGGCAGAGCTCGGCAGCGGCGGCGGCGGTGAGACGAAGGCTGTGGCCCCGGGGCACGGCGGCGGACGTGACAGGCATGGCCCCCACAATGGCAGGGCGGATCGGGACGTTGGAATCCCGGGGGGCGCCTCAGAGGCCTGGCCTGGCTTCGCCCACCTGGCCGGGGCCGCTCGGTCGCACCGGCACCAGGCCCAGGGCGTTGTGCACGGCACCTGCCACCCCCCGACCCTTGACGGTATGGCGACCCCCGATCACCAGCCCGGTTGAACTGCCGCCATCGAGGTTGAGCGCGTCCAGGAGGCCGAGCTGGCGCAGCAGGACGGCGCTCTCGGCCAGGGTCGGCCCCTCGTCCACGGTGCCCTCCAGGGTGATCAGCCAGAGCTGGCGGCCATCGCTGCCCACCACCGTGCGCGGCGCCCCCTGGCGCAGGAAGGCCGGCCCGAAACCCTCGCTGGCGCCGTCAAGCACCGCCCGACCGTTCTGCAGGAGCAGCGGCCCGCCCCCCAGCACAAACGGCGCTTCCCCCAGGGGATCGCTGGGCCTGCTCTCCAAGGCCAGGCTCTCCCCCTCCGCCCAGGGCAACGCGGTACCGCCCCGGGCCACCAGGAGCCAGTCCCCCGCCACCAGGGGCACGCCCTCGGCCATGGCCGAGGGCCCGTAGCGGGCCACCACCTGGCCCTGGCGGATCAGCACCCCGCGCTCCGCCTCGCTGAGGCTGCGGTAGGAGGGGCCCCACTCGGCGTTGTAGCGGCTGAGGCCCCGCTGCACCCAGCCGCTGTTGAGAACCACCAGGGGCCAGCGGTTGCCGGCACGATCGCGCACCCATTCCTGCAGCTGCAACCTGCCGAATCGCGGCAGGGCGCCGGGCCTCCAGCCGATCGCGCCGCGGTTGAGGATCGGACCGGACAGCCACTCGCCGCGGTTCCGCAGGGCGCCGAGGGGCAGGCGGCGGATCCGGTTGAAGAAGCCCCCATTGATCGCCACCAGAGCATCCTCCCGCTGGGCCAGGCCCACCAGTGAGCTGAGTCCCTCCATCCCGCCGGGCCGGCTGAGGGGTCGCAGCTCCAGGTCGCCGCTGCGGGGATCGAGGCGCACCGCATTGATGCGCACCGCCCGGCCGCCCACCTCGCGCACCGACCGGTCCCAGAGGATCTGGCGGCCGAGCCTGGCCTGCAGCCGCGGGTCGATGGGCCGCTCTTCGGCGGCGGCGGCGGCGCCCCCAGGCAGGTCGATCACCACCCGGCTCGGCTCCCCCAGGGTGAACGCCTGGGGCGGCTCCCGGAGGCCCCCCGCCGAGAGCTGCAGCGCCTCCGCCAGCTGCCGACCCGCCACCCCCAGCTGCTGCAGCTCGGCCCGCTGGCCGGGGCTGCTCTGGAGCTCCACCAGCAGCGAGGTTGGTCCGCGCCGCAGCAGCGCCGGGCCGCTCAGGTCGAGCACCACGCGCCGCAGGCCCGGGGGAGCGCTGCTGGGTCGCACCCCGATCAGCTGCGGGGTGGGCAGCGCCAGCCGGAGCAGGTCCCCGTCGGGCTGGATCCGCAGCGCGCCATCCCGCAGCAGGGGGGCCACCTCCAGGCCCACTTCATCACCGAGGGCCCGCTGCCCTGAGGGCGGCACCAGCAGCCGCCGGCCGAACCACTCCAGAGCCAGGGCGCCGCTGGCGCCGAGGGAGCGAACAGTGATACCCAGCTGCCCCTGCAGCACCTCCAGGGGCAGCCAGAGCTGGACCGGCTCGGCGCCGACCGGGCCGAGCCAGAGCCAGCGGGCCCGCTGCTCCCGGCCGTTGACCGCCAGCCGAGCACCGCTGCGTTCGCCCGCGGCGGGCGCCGCCACTGCCGCCCCTTCGATCTGGCTGGCGTCGAGGGGCGGCAGTGGCGGCGGGGGGCCGGGCTGGGCCTGCACCGGCGCGGCCTGTAGGGGCGCCACCGGCAACAGCACCGCTCCCAGAAGCCGACCCAGGCTCACCCATGTCGTTCTGCCCGCCATCGCCAGATCTGCAGGACGGCGGAACCTAGGACCAGCTGGCGATGTCCGTGATGAACCGGCGCGAGAGGGTCGGTCCCTAGGATCGGCAGATGATTCATGGGTCTTACCGGTTGGAAACCCAGCCAGCTCAGCAGCTGGCTGGATTGCTGATGAGCCCCCTGGCTTGTCCTTCGGCGCGTTCATGGATGGATCCTCTGGTCAGTCAGCTGGCGCATCAGCCGCCACTCGCTGACCACAGCCATCAAACGTTTCCCGTCAAGACCCGCCGCGGATCCCACAGGGTTGCTCCTGAGACTGTCCACGGACAGGATCCCCCCACCGGCCCCTGACCTTCCCCGGGCCGTCACGGCCCGATTCGATCTCCCGATCGACTGGATTGCCCATCCCAGCCCAGACGTTCGAGGCATTGCCCCTTTCCCGAGGCAAGGATCACCCGCCCCCACCGACCCGCTTCCGCAGCCTCCAACCGGTCCATGCCCAGCTCTTCCCACCCCCTTTGGCCCCATTGCGATAGTCCCGCCCCGGCGACTGTGGCGGGTGAGAAGGACGCCTGCGGGGTGGGCTTCGTCGCCCGGCTGGACGGATCTGCCAACCACTGGATCCTGGCCCAGGCTCTGCGTGGCCTGCGTTGCATGGAGCATCGGGGCGGTTGCGGTGGCGATGGCGACTCCGGCGATGGTGCCGGCATTCTCTGCGGCATTCCCTGGACGTTCCTGGAGGCCGTCTGGCCTGCCGCTGCACCCGCCGACGGCGTGCGGGGCCTGGCGATGATGTTTCTGCCGGCCGACGAATCGCGCCGCCTCGAAGCCCGCCGCTTCTGCGAGGAGGAGGCCGATCGACTCGGCTTGCGCAGCCTGGGCTGGCGACCGGTTCCTGTCGATATGGCTGTGCTCGGTCCCCTGGCCCGCCAGACCGCGCCGGTGATCGAGCAGTGGTTGCTGCTGGCCCCGGGCAGCGCCAGCGATGCCGCCGCCATCGACGCCGTCGAAGCCCTGCTCTTCCGCCTGCGCCGCCGTGCCGTGGACCGCAGCCGCGAGGCCTGGGGCCGCGACACCGAGGGTCTCTATTTCGCCTCGATCAGCGCCCGCACCGTTGTTTACAAGGGCATGGTCCGCTCCGCGGTGCTGGATCGCTTCTACGCCGACCTGCGCGATCCGCGGTTCGAGGTTCGCTTCGCCGTCTACCACCGCCGCTTCAGCACCAACACCCTGCCCCGCTGGCCCCTGGCCCAGCCGATGCGCCTGCTCGGTCACAACGGCGAGATCAACACGCTGCTGGGCAATATCAACTGGGCGACGGCGGCCGAAGCCAACCTTGAGGCCGTCTGGGGTGAGGCGGCCGCTGACCTGCGCCCCCTCGTCAATGCTGCCTTCAGTGATTCCGCCAACCTCGACGCGACCCTCGAGCTGATGGTGCGCAGCGGCAGGCCGATCACCGACAGCCTGCTCACCCTGGTGCCCGAGGCCTTCCGCGATCAGCCGGAGCTCGATCAGCGGCCGGCGATCCAGGCCTTCTACGAGTTCAATGCCTGCCTCCAGGAGCCCTGGGACGGCCCGGCCCTGCTGGTGTTCAGCGACGGCCGCATGGTGGGGGCCACCCTCGATCGCAACGGCCTGCGGCCCGCCCGCTACTGCATCACCAGCGATGGCTATGTGGTGATGGGATCGGAGACGGGTGTGGTGGAGCTGGAGGAGAGCCGCATCGTCGAGAAGGGACGGCTGGGTCCTGGCCAGATGCTGGCGGTGGATCTCGAGCAGGGTCGGGTCCTGCGCAACTGGGAGGTGAAGGAGGAGGCCGCCGCCCGCCTTCCCTACGCCAGCTGGCTGGCTGAGCACCGCCGCTCTCTCGCCCCCGGGCCCTGGCAGGAGAGCCTCGGCTTCGCCGATCTCGACCTCCTCCAGCAACAGACCGCATTCGGTTTCACCGCCGAGGACATGGAGCTGGTGATTGAGGACATGGCCGGGGCCGGCAAGGAGCCCACCTACTGCATGGGCGATGACATCCCGCTGGCGGTTCTCTCCAGCAAGCCCCACCTCCTCTACGACTACTTCAAGCAGCGCTTCGCCCAGGTCACCAATCCGCCGATCGACCCGCTGCGCGAAAAGCTGGTGATGAGCCTGGAGATGCATCTGGGCCAGCGGGGGTCGGCCCTGCGCCCCGAGCCCACGGCGGCGGCCGTGCTCCACCTCGACACGCCGGTTCTCAACGAGGCTGAGCTGGCCGACCTTGGCCACCACGGCCTTCCTCTGGTCACCCTCTCCACCCTCCTGCCAGTCGCCGACGGCCCAACCGCCCTGGAGCAGGCCTTGCAACGGCTGCGTTCCCAGGCCGAGACCGCGGTTCGCGATGGCGCTCGCATCCTGGTTCTCTCCGACCGCCACGACGGCGGCATCAGCGCCGGCACCACCTACATCCCGCCGCTCCTGGCCGTCGGAGCGGTGCACCACCAGCTCCTGCGCCAGGGCCTGCGCCTGCAGTGTTCCTTGGTGGTCGACACCGCCCAGTGCTGGAGCACCCACCACCTCGCCTGCCTGATCGGCTACGGCGCCAGCGCCGTCTGCCCCTGGCTCGCCTGGGAGACCACCCGCCATTGGCTGGCCCACCCCCGCACCCAGTCGCAGATCGAACGGGGCAAGCTGCCGGCCCTCACCGCCGCCGCCGCCCAGGCCAATGTGCGCAAGGCCCTCGAGGACGGCCTGCGCAAGATCCTCTCCAAGATCGGCATCTCCCTGCTGGCCAGCTACCACGGTGCCCAGATCTTCGAGGTGATCGGCCTCGGGGCCGACCTGATCCAGCTCGCCTTCTCCGGGACCACCAGCCGCGTCGCCGGCCTCAGCCTCACTGACCTGGCCAGCGAGACCCTGGCCTTCCACGCCAAGGCCTACCCCGAACTCAACCGCTCCAAGCTGGAGTTCATGGGTTTCGTGCAATACCGCACTGGTGGCGAATACCACCTGAACAGCCCCGAGATGGCCAAGGCCCTTCACGCCGCCGTGGCGGCCGGCCCCGGCTACGACCATTTCGCCACCTACCAAACCCTGCTGGAGAATCGCCCGGTCACGGCCCTGCGCGACCTGCTGCAGCTCCGCCGGGCCACCACCCCCCTGCCCCTCGATCAGGTGGAGAGCGTGGAAAGCATCTGCCGCCGCTTCTGCACCGGTGGCATGAGCCTTGGCGCCCTCTCCCGCGAGGCCCACGAGGTGCTGGCGGTGGCGATGAACCGCATCGGCGGCAAGAGCAACAGCGGCGAAGGCGGTGAGGATCCGGCCCGCTACCACGTGCTCCACGATGTCGACGGCGACGGCCGTTCCGCCACCCTTCCCACGATCCAGGGGCTGCGCAACGGCGATACCGCCTGCTCGGCGATCAAGCAGATCGCCTCCGGACGCTTCGGGGTCACCCCGGAATACCTGCGCAGCGGCCGGCAGCTGGAGATCAAGGTGGCCCAGGGCGCCAAGCCCGGCGAGGGCGGCCAGCTTCCCGGTCCGAAGGTTGATGCCTATATCGCCTGGTTGCGCAACAGCAAGCCCGGCGTCGCCCTGATCTCGCCGCCACCCCACCACGACATCTATTCAATTGAAGATCTCGCCCAGCTGATCCACGACCTCCATCAGGTCCATCCCGCCGCCAAGGTGAGCGTCAAGTTGGTGGCCGAGATCGGCATCGGCACGATCGCCGCCGGCGTGGCCAAGGCCAATGCCGATGTGATCCAGATCTCGGGCCACGACGGCGGCACCGGTGCCTCGCCGCTCAGTTCGATCAAGCACGCCGGCAGCCCCTGGGAACTGGGCCTCACCGAGGTGCACCGCAGCCTGCTGGTCAACGGCCTGCGGGATCGGGTGCTGCTGCGCGCCGACGGCGGCCTCAAGACCGGCTGGGATGTGGTGATCGCCGCCCTGCTCGGAGCTGAGGAATTCGGCTTCGGCTCGGTGGCGATGATTGCCGAGGGTTGCATCATGGCCCGCGTCTGCCACACCAACAACTGCCCGGTCGGCGTCGCCACCCAGAAGGAGGCGCTGCGCAAGCGCTTCACCGGTCTGCCTGAGCATGTGGTCAACTTCTTCCTGTTCGTGGCTGAGGAGGTGCGGCAGCTGCTCAGCGTTCTGGGGGTGGCCAGCCTCGAGGCTCTGATCGGCCGCACTGAGCTGCTCGAACCGCGGTCCGTGGTCCTCACCAAGACCCCCAGCCTCGATCTTTCCTGCCTGCTCGATCCGATTCCTGAGGCCGCTGACCGTCGCTGGCTCCAGCACGACGCCGAGGCCCATGGCAACGGCCCGATCCTGGAGGATCAACTCCTGGCCGATCCGGCCGTGATCGCTGCGATCGAGGGCCATGGCCAGCTGGAGCGCACCCTGGCGATCGTCAACACCGACCGCAGCGTCGGAGCTCGCCTGGCCGGAGAGATCGCGGCTCGTCACGGCAACCTCGGCTTCCAGGGCCAGCTCGCCCTGCGCTTCGAGGGTGCAGCCGGCCAGAGCTTCGGCGCCTTCCTGCTCAAGGGCATGGCCCTCACCCTGGTGGGTGAAGCCAACGACTACGTCGGCAAGGGCATCAACGGCGGTCGCATCACCATCGTGCCCCCCGCGGGCAGCCAGAACCCCGGCAACAAGGTGATCCTCGGCAACACCTGCCTTTACGGGGCCACCGGCGGTGAGCTGTTCGTGCTCGGCCGGGCCGGAGAGCGCTTCGCCGTGCGCAACAGCGGAGCCCGCACCGTGGTGGAGGGCGCCGGTGACCACTGCTGCGAATACATGACCGGTGGCGTGGTGGTGGTGCTGGGCAGCACCGGCCGCAACGCCGGGGCCGGCATGACCGGCGGCGTGGCCTTCCTGCTCGATGAGGATGGCGATCTGGAGCGTCGCGTCAATCAGGAGACGGTGGCGGTGGTGCCCTTGACCACGCCGGAGCAGGAGGCCCTGCTCAAGCCTCTGCTGGAGGCCCATCTGGAGCTCACCGGCAGTGCCCGGGCGGCCCAGCTGCTGGCCGACTGGCCGAGCTGGAAGAGCCGTATCAAGCTTCTGGTTCCCCCCAGCGAGAAAGCCGCCATGGGCCTGGCGGAGCGGCAGGCCGTGGCGGCCTGAACCTGGTGCCGCTGGCGATCCCACGCCTGGATCAGAGCGTCAGCCATGACGGGCCGGCACCATGGCCTGGGAATTCGCTCGGAACCGGACTCGTGGCAACCGCCCTGCAGGGCCTTGAGGCCAAGACCCTGACGCCAAAGTCCTGAATCAACTTGCAGGGCCTGCAACCACGGAGAGGCGAGCGACAGCCCTCCCCCGATGGTCAGCCCTGCTGCATGTCCCCCTTCCCCTGTCTCGTCGTCCCGACCTGCCCCCTTGCTGCTGCTGGTGGGGCTAGTCCTGGGCTACGTGGTCTTTGTGGCCGCCCTGGGATTGCGCTGGAGCGTGATTCTCCTGGGCGGCCTGCCGCCCGTGGCCGCCGAGGTCCTGTGGCGGCGTCGGGATTCCAGGCAGCGGGCCGCTGAGCTCGGCCAGCTGGCAGCGGGCTCCCCCCTGGATGCTGCGGTGCTGTCCCTGCGACTGGAGCAGATCGTTCGCCAGGAGCTTCCCGCCTGGGCCAAGCCCAGCGCGATGCAGGGGCAGCCCGGTTGGGAGCGGTTTTGCTGGCTGCTGGAGAGCATCCGCGACCTGGCGGCCCACTGCGCGGAGTTGGATCCGACCAGCAGCGTCGATTTGATCCTGCTCATGGAAGAGCTGCTGGACCTGGCTCGCCAGCAGGCGCAGGTCCTCCAGCAGAGCAGCCGCGCCCCCACGGAGTCGGCGCGGCAGCTCTGCGCGACCCGCGCCGATGGACTCGAGTGCCGCCTGCGGGAGGTGCTCCATGGCCTGACGGCTGCCCATGACGAGGGCCTGGACCAATCGCTTTGTCGCTCCGGCCTGCCGATTCGGTTGGCACTTCACCCCTTCAAGGTCACCCCATGAAGCCCCGTTCTGCCCCCTTGGCCTGCCTGGTGGCGCTGGTCAGTCTTGGCGCCTGCTCCCTGGGCGGCCTCTTGTGGCCCCCGATCAACAGCTTCCAGAGCGCCCTGGAGCACCTGGAGCGCGATCTACTGCCCACGATCAAGGTCGCGAACCCGGACACAACCCTCGGCAGCGGTCGGCAGCGGGCCCTGCCTCCCCTGGCCGAATCTCTCCCCAGCGCCGAGGCCTTCCCGCTCAGCGGTGCCGATCCCCAGCGCCCCGCCAGCGCTGAGTTGTTGCGGCTTGAGATCGTCAGCTCCGCCGAGAAAGCCGATCCCCATCGGCCAGATCGCCGCTGGCTGGTGCTGGTGGCCGAGCATTTCAACCAGCGCCAGGAGCGGCTGGCCAGCGGCCGCCGGATCGAGGTGGTGATCCGCACCATCCCCTCCGGTCTGGCGGCCCAGATGCTGGCGGCCGGCAAGCTGCGCCCCGCCGGCTATTCCCCCGCCAGTGAGCAATGGCTGGCTCTGCTCCAGCAGCAGGGTCTGCGCACCGACCGCATCCACCCGGGACTGGTGGCGAACACCACCGTGATCGCTCTCCAGCCCAAGGTGCTGCGCGATCAAGGACTGAGCGCTGCCCCCGACTTCGCCGCCGTGGTGGACCAGGCCCTGGCTGGCCGGCTGCGCATCGGCTACAGCAACCCCTACACCAGCTCGGCAGGCCTTGATTTTCTGCACACCCTGCTCTGGCTGAGTGCTGGCCATGGCCGCGACCTGCGGCCGCTGACCCTGTCCGAGCTCCAGAGCGGCGCCGTCCAGGGCAGCTTTGGCGTGTTTCAGCAGCAGATCGCCACCACCGCACCCACCTACATCGAGCTGGCTGAGGCCTGGAAGCGCAACCCGGATCGGTTCGACGCCGTGGTGATGGCCCATCAGAGCTATGTGCGGCTGCAACGCGAGCCCGGCTTCGCCGATCTCGTGGCAGTCCCCTTCGGCAGCCCCCAGGATTCTCCCCTGGCTGCCTTCGCCTGGACCACCCCCGAGCAGCGCCAGGCCCTGGCACGCTTTGCCGCCTTCGCCAGTTCGCCTCCGATGCAGGCTCTGGCCCGCCAGTGGGGCTACGGCGCTTCCCCTACGGTGCCGCCCCAGGCGCGGCCACCTCGGGCCGTTGGCGAGGTGCTCAGCCAGGCCCAACGCCAATGGAAGCGCCGCAAGGACGGAGCTCGCACGGTCTACATGCAGATGGTGATCGACAGCAGTGGATCGATGAACGAGGAGCGGCGGCTGGAGCAGGTCAAGCAAGCCGTCGCCCAGGCTGCCACCGCCATCAATCCCGGCAACCATGTCGGTCTGATCAGCTTCAGCGACCGGCCGATCCGCCATCTGCCTCTCCAGCCCTTCGATGGGCCGGGGCACCAACGGTTGCAGGCGGCGGTGGATGGGCTCCGTGCCGACGGCCCCACCGCCCTGTTCGACGGCCTGGCGGTGGCCATGGCCGATCTGATGCAGGCGCGCCGCTCCGATCCCGATGGCCGGTTCGTGCTGCTGCTGCTCAGCGACGGCCAACGCACCACCGGTCTGGAGCTGGCGGAGCTGGAGCAGGTGATTCGCCACAGCGGCATCAGCCTGATCCCGATCGCCTATGGGGATCCTGAGCTGGGGGAGCTCCAGGCCCTGGCCGCCATCCGTGAGACCACTGTCCAGAAGGGCAATCCCCAGCTCATCCAACCCCTGATCCATGACCTCATTCAGACCAACCTCTGAGGCATCCCTGCGGTTTGTGGCCGCGGCCTGGCTGGCCCAGCTGCTGCTTGCCGGGGTTCTGTCGCTCCTCGATCCCATTCCCCGCCAGCCCCTGCTGGTGGAGCGACGGGCTTGTGGAGCAGGCCCCTGGGCCGCCCTGGGGGAGCGCTACAGGCGGCTCCACCGCCAGCACCTGCTGCGCCAGCGGCAGTTCAGCCCGGTCGTGGAGGTCAGCGTCTTCGGCGCGGTGACCAGCGCCGAACCGCCGCCGCCGGAGCGGATCACCAGGGCGGCGGCGGTGGGGGAGCTGGATGGGGCACGGCTGGCGGACCTGCGCCGCCGCTTCCCCACGGCACTGGTGCTCCGCTGCGATCAGGTTGATCCGCTCTGATCAGCGCGGAAATTGCTCCATCAGCCGCCGCACCTCGCCGGCGTGGTAGCTGCTGCGCGTCAGGGGGCTGCTGACCACCTGCAGGAAGCCCAGGCTCTGCTCGCCGTGGAGCCGCAGGGCCTCAAAATCTTCCGGGCAGACGAACCGCTCCACCGCCAGGTGCTTCGGTCCGGGGGAGAGGTATTGGCCGATGGTCACGATGTCCACGCCATGGCGGCGCAGGTCGGCCATCACCTCCCGCACCTCGGCGTTGCTCTCGCCAAGACCCAGCATCAGTCCGGACTTGGTGTAGGTGCGAGGCCAGCCCTGCCGGACCCGCCGCAGCAGCTCCAGGGATCGCCCGTAGTCGGCCTGGGGCCTGGCCCGCCGGTAGAGCCGCGGCACGGTTTCGATGTTGTGGTTGAGAACCTCCGGCGCCCCCTCCATCAGGGCCGCCAGGGCATCCCAATCACCGCAGAGATCCGGAATCAGCAGCTCGATCGTGGTGCCGGGACTGCGGCGGCGCACCTGGGCGATGCAGGCCACGAATTGGGCGGCGCCACCATCGGCCAGGTCGTCGCGGTTCACCGAGGTGATCACCACATGGCTGAGGCCCAGCCGCGCCACCGCCTCACCCAGTCGCTCCGGTTCCGTGGGGTCGAGGGCCCGCACGCTCTTGTCGAAGTCGATGTCGCAATAGGGGCAGGCGCGGGTGCATCCCGGCCCCATGATCAGGAAGGTGGCGGTGCCGCCGGCGAAGCACTCGCCGATGTTGGGGCAGCTCGCCTCCTGGCAGACGGTGTTCAGCTTCAGATCAAGCAGCAGATCGGCCACGGCGCCGATCCGTTCCCGCTGGGGAGCCTTGACCCTCAGCCAGTCCGGTTTGGGGCCTGGCGCCACGCTGGTGGTCGTTGCTGTCAGGGTTGCCGGGGATCCGCTGGCTGGTTCTGCGGGGGGGCTGGCGGCTGGAACGGCCGGCTCGCCGGGCTGGAGATCTCGGACGGCCACGGCGGCGCAGGCAGGATGCCACCGCGGCAGCGGCAGCGCTGGAAGGTTCAGTTTAGGAAGCGCCGCGTCGGGGCTTGTTCGGGCGCGGGAGGCCGCGGTTGATCCCTTACAGTCGCCACAGCGGGATGTAGCGCAGCTTGGTAGCGCACTTCGTTCGGGACGAAGGGGCCGCAGGTTCGAATCCTGTCATCCCGACTTTTGTTCTCCCTCCCTCACTGGCGGACCGCTGGCGGGGAGGGCCTGAACCCAGTCAGGCCATAGCCAGCGGATCGCTGTTGGTCCGCTAATGACCTGCTATGGCTTGGGTACCTGGCTCAGGCGCCGATCCCGACATGGTCTTGATCCCTGCCCCTGAGTTGGGCTGGCTGACCCATGAGATCCGTCAGTCCAATTGCCCCCAGCCGCTTCCGCTTCGAGGGGCGCAACGCCGGTCAGGGCCACACGCTGCTGCTGAGCGGTGACTGGGGCCGGCGTGGGTCCCACTCCTCGCGGATGACCTGGAACGCGGCGAGGGCCCAGGCGACGCACCCGGGCGATGGGGCCGGGCTCACTCATGCCACCGCCCAGTCCTCGGAGAGTGTTTCCGCCTGCTCGATCACCGTCTGGGTGGCCTTGGCCTGCAGATCCGGTGGGTAGCCGTACTTCCGAAGGATCCGCTTCACGGCCACCCGCAGCTCGGCGCGCACGTTCTCCCGCAGGGTCCAGTCGATCGTCACCTTGCCCTTGACGGTGGCCACCAGCTCCCTGGCGATGGTGCGCAGCTGCTCGTCTCCCAGCACAGCCACGGCGCTGTCGTTCGTGCCCAGGGCGTCGTAGAAGGCCACTTCGTCGTCGTTGAGGCCGAGAGCCTCTCCACGGGCGGCCGCCGCTCGCAGGTGTTTGGCGAGCTGGATCAGCTCTTCGATCACCTGGGCGGTCTCGATGGCCCGGTTGCGGTAGCGCTGCAGGGCCTTCTCCAGAAGTTCGCGGAAGGAGCGGGCCTGCACCACGTTGCGCTTGGCGCGGGTCTTGATCTCGTCCTTCAGCAGCTTCTGGAGCAGCTCCACCGCCAGGTTGCGCTGAGGCATGCCCTTCACCTCGGCCAGGAACTCATCCGAGAGGATCGAGATGTCGGGCTTGTTGAGGCCGGCGGCCTCGAACACATCGATCACCCCATCGGAGATCACCGCCTTGGAAAGGATCTGGCGGATCGCGACGTTCATCTCCTCGTCGCTTCGCTGCTCCCCTGGGGTGCCCTTCGCCAGGACGGAGCGCACGGCCTGGAAGAAGCCGACATCGTCGCGGATCCGGATCGCCTCCTCGTGGGGCACGGCCAGGGCGAAGGCCTTGGATAGCTCGGTGACGCTCTGCAGCAGCCGTTCCTTGCCCCTAGCTTGAGCCAGGATGTGCTCTTGGGCCGCTGGGAGAAGCGAGAGACGCTGCTGAGGCGTGCCGCTGGTCCAGGCGCTCCAGTCGAGGCCGCCCACCAGGCCGGTCGGCGTGGTGAACGAACCGAAGAGGCCGCAGCACACCTCGTACTTCTCCTGCATCACCGCCACCGCCTCGGCCTGGTTGAGGGCCGTGTTTCCCTTGCCACCCGCCTCGGTGTAGGTGGCCAGAGCGTCCTTGAGCTGATCGCCGAGACCGATGTAGTCCACGATTAGCCCGCCCGGCTTGCCCTTGAACACCCGGTTCACCCGGGCGATGGCCTGCATCAGGCCGTGCCCCCGCATCGGCTTGTCGGCGTACATGGTGTGCAGGCAGGGCGCGTCGAAGCCTGTCAGCCACATGTCCCTCACGATCACGATCTGCAGGGGATCGCTGGGGTTGCGGAAGCGCTGGGCGAGGGCTTCCCGGCGGGCCTTGTTGCGGATGTGCGGCTGCCAGCCGAGCGGGTCGGAGGCTGAGCCCGTCATCACCACCTTCAGGGCGCCGGCTTCGTCCTCTTCGGCGTGCCAGTCGGGGCGCAGGGCGATCAGGGCCCCATACAGCGCCACGGCGATGCGGCGGCTCATCACCACCACCATCGCCTTGCCATCAAGGGCCTCGCAGCGCTGCTCGAAGTGGCTCACCAGGTCGGCGGCGATCCGCTCGATCCGCTGGGGGGCGCCCACCAGGGCTTCCATCTGGGCCCACTTGCTCTTGAGCTTCTCCTTGTGTTCCACCTCCTCGCCTTCGGTGGCCTCCTCGAAGTCAGGGTCGATGCGGGGCTTCTCGGCCTCCGCCAGGTCGAGCTGAGCGAGGCGGCTCGCGTAGTAGATCGGCACCGTGGCGCCATCAGCCACCGCCTGCTGGATGTCGTAAGTGCTGATGGTGTCGCCGAACACCGCCTTGGTGTTGGCGTCGGCTTTCTCGATCGGAGTTCCCGTGAAGCCGATGAAGGACGCATTCGGCAGGGCATCGCGCATGTGGCGGGCGAAGCCGTCGATGAAGTCGTATTGGCTGCGGTGGGCCTCATCGGCGATCACCACGATGTTGCGGCGCTCCGAGAGCACTGGATGCTGGTTGCCCTTGGCCTGGGGCAGGAACTTCTGGATCGTGGTGAACACCACCCCGCCCGAGGCCACCTGGAGCTTCTCGCGCAGGTCGGCCCGATCGCTGGCCTGCACCGGCGGCTGGCGCAGCAGATCACGGCAGCGGGCGAAGGTGGCGAAGAGCTGATCGTCGAGGTCGTTGCGGTCGGTGAGCACCACCACGGTCGGGTTGGCCAGGGCGGGTTCGAGGATCACCCGGCCCGCGTAGAAGACCATCGAGAGGCTCTTGCCGGAGCCCTGGGTGTGCCACACCACGCCGATGCGTCGATCACTCTCGGCAGCCCTCAGGGTCTGCTCCAGGGCGGCATTGACGGCGTGGAACTGGTGATAGCCCGCCAGCTTTTTGATCAGATGGCTGTCGCCCTGCTCGAACACAATGAAGAAGCGGAGCAGGTCGAGGAAGCGCCGCTGCTCGAACACCCCTTCCAGCAGCACCTGCAGCTCGCTGAGATAGGCGGGAGCGTCGCTCTCTCCTGTCACGGTGCGCCAGGGCTTGAACCACTCGCGGCCGGCACCGATGGCGCCGATGCGGGCCTGGATGCCATCGGAGCTGATCAGCAGCGCATTGGTGGTGAAGAGCGCTGGGATCTGGGCCTGGTAGGTCTGCAGCTGCTGGAAGGCGCTCCAGATCGTGGCGTTCTCGTCGGCGGGATTCTTGAGCTCGATCACGGCCACCGGTAGGCCGTTCACGAAGACCACCAGATCGGGCCGGCGTTGCTGCTGCCCTTCCACCACTGTGAACTGGTTCACGGCCAGCCAGTCGTTGGCGCGGGGATCGTCGAAGTCGATCAGGCGGGCCTGGGCGCCGCCGATGGAGCCATCAGGGCGGCGGAACTCCACAGGGATGCCATCCACCAGGAAGCGGTGGGCGGCGCGATTCTTCTCGATCAGCGAGGGGGCATCGAGGCGGAGGAGCTTGCGGAACGCATCCTCCAGGGCTTCGGCCGGCAGGCCGGGGTTCAGACGGGCCAGGGCGGAGCGGACGCGGCCCTCCAGCAGCACGTCGCGGCAGTTCGGGTCGCGGCGTTCGGCGCCGGGTTGGCCGACCGCAAGGTCAGGGCCGTAGCGGGCTTCGTAGCCCAGCTCCGCCAACCACCCCAGGGCGGCCTCTTCCACGACCGACTCGGCGAAGGAGCTCATGGCTGGGGCGGTGGGGCCTGTTCAGCCGGCGTCATAGAGAACCCGGCCCTGGGTACGTGCGGCGAACTCCACCGTTCCCGGCACCTGGGCGCGGTCGTCGAAGCGTTCGCGGCTGGTCACGATCAAGTCGATCGGCATCAGCAGACCCCGCAGGGCCCTGCGAAGACGCACCATCTCCCGCAGGCGATCAGGCACCTGGGGCTGGATCACCAGCAGGTCGAGATCGTTGGCGGAGGTCAGATCTCCCGTCGCGGCCGACCCGAAGGCGATCACCTGCTGTGGGGTGCCTGCCGCCACCAGCAGGGCCACCGCCTCGGCGATCTTCTCGGGGGTCATGGCCCAGGGGGGCTCACCTATGCGATCCATGGCCTGTGGCCTGTCCTTAGGGCTCATCCGTGGCCTGAGGCTAGGAGCGGCAACGCGAGTCGGCAGTGCCGCGAGCAAGGGGGCAACTCCTGGCGTGGTCCAGACGAGGTGTGGTGTTGTGGCCTGACCCGGGGGCTGGCCTGCCGCCGTTGCTTCTTGCGCAGGTCACAGCACCTGCCAGTGGCCTGTCCGGGCCGAACCCACGCGCCGCAGGCGGCCCGCGCTCTGCAGGGATGCCAGCTGCTTCTCCACGGCGCGGGAGCTGAGCCCCAGCCGCTCGGCCAGGAGGCGGGCGGAGAGGCGAGGCTCGACGGTCAGCAGCTTCAGGACCCGTTCGGCGGTGGAGGCAGGCGCCCCACCGATCTCCGAACCGATCTCCGAACCCTTCCCCGAACCTGGCGGTGCGCCGCTGGTCTGCTGCTGGATCGCCTCATCCAGGGCCGAGCCGATCGCTTCGAGCATGAAGGACACGAAGGGAGTGAGGTCGCCTGATTGATCGGCGGCGCCGAGGCTGGCGTAGTAAGCCTCCTGGCGGTCGCGCACCACCTCCTCGATCGGCAGCCAGGCGAGCAGCGGTTGCCAGCAGCTGAGGATCAGGGTCTGCCAGAGACGCCCGAGGCGGCCGTTGCCGTCGCTGAAGGGATGGATGAACTCCAGCTCGTAGTGCACCACGCTGCTGGTGAGCAGCGGATGCCAGTCGGTGGCGGCCAGCCAGGCCAGCAGATCATCCACCAGGCCTGGCACGCGAGCGGCCGGGGGCGCCATGTGCACCAACTCGGAGCCTCGGTAGATGCCGACGCCGCCGGCTCGAAACCGGCCGGCCCGCTCGATCAACCCGGCCATCAGCAGGCCATGGGCCTCCAACAGGTGCAGGTGGTTGGCAGGGTCCCAACGCGGCAGGGCCTCGTAGGCGGTGATGGCGTTGCGCACCTCCTGGATGTCGCGCGGTGGCCCGATCACGGGCTTGCCTGCGACGATGGCGCTCACCTGCTTCAGCGTGAGGCTGTTGCGCTCGATGGCGAGCGATGCCTGGATCGTGTGGATGCGGTTCTCGCGGCGCAGGCGTGGTGACGGTGCCGCTTCTTCCCGGGCACTCCAGCGGCCGAGGGCATTGCAGATGGCCGCCACCTGGTGCAGCAACGCCTGGCTGAGCGCCAGCGGCGGTGCGTAGGGAGGGTCCGTCATCGACACGCCGGCATGAGCCTTCCCCTCCCCTCCGAAGGCCCGGAGGGGAGGGGAAGGCGCCGGGCGAAGGGGCGGCCCGGTGTCATGCGGCGACCCGTTCCAGGAAGCGCTCGGCATCGGGGACCCGCAGCTCGCCGGAGATCAGCCTGGGGAGGAGGGTGTCACGGAGGGTGGAGAGCGATTGCGTCTCTCGTAGTGCCTCCAGGATGCGGTCAAGGGATGGGGCCACCTTCGACTCGAAGCACTCGATCAAGCGTGGTGGTGGACCAATGACCCGCATGCTGGAAAGTGTCTCGCGGGTGATTGTGTCGAAGACGGATCCGTGCGCGTGTTGTCGTAGGCGAGTGACAAGTCCTCTTGTTGAGAAGTAGGTGAAGAATCCCAGTCGCCCTGCGACTACCCTGAGCCCGTAGCAGGACTGATTCATCGCCATGGGGGTGCCGACCAAGGCGACTCGACCAACAGTCCCACGGGCTGAGATTATTGTGCTGCCAACGGGTAGGACTTGTGTAGATGAGTTGTCAACGCCGGCGGGAGTGATCTTTTTCTCGGTATCCAGCACCCAGACGTCCGACTCGGATGGAGCGTCAACTACTGAGAACCAGGGGATCGTGCCGCCCCAGAACTCTGGGACAGAAGTCTTGGGTGTGCCGCCACCGACCACCTCGACTGTCTCGACGAAGCTCCTGACCTCCCACCCCCTCGGGACCTGCCCAAGCTCCGAGTCCTCGAAGGAGTCCGGGAACAGATCGGCGAGGTGAGGCGGCAACCCAGGATCCCGCCCTTCGGCCTTGGCGCGCACGGGATCGAAGTCCACGAACCACGACTTGAAGAGTGCCCGGGCTGTCTCCTCAAGAGTCTTGACCATTCGCCGGTTCAGCTCGATCTTGTTGTCCAGCGTGCCGAGTGTGTGGGCAATGGCACGTTGTTCTTGGAGCGGGGGACGCACGATGAACATCTGGCGAAGATGCATTGGCCCATAGTTAAGTTGGGCGCTCCCAGTCGCGAGCGAAACAATCTGTGTCTGATAAAGATCTGATAGCAGAAAGTACTTGAGATAGCCGCGATCCAGCTCTCCTGTCTTGGGTCGCATGCGAATGACGCTTGTATTCAGCATGCAGGGAATGTCGGACTCTTGAACGGTCGCGACGCGCCCAAGGGTGCCAGAGCTGGAGACTACATAGTCATCAGCGTCAAGGAGAAAGTGGCGGTACTTGCCGAACGCTTCTTCCTTCGAGACGTGGCTCATCGCTTGGCGATCGAGCCTCCCATCGACAAGGCACCTGATGTTGACGAATGGGATCCCGTCGCTTACGTACTGCCAGTTCCTGATGCCTGGTCCTTCTTGGAAATAAACCAGCTCTTCGAAGGGGTGGACGGACCAGCCTTCCGGCAGGTTGTCGACGAGATCATCTGCGTATACAGGGCTCATTCGTAGCCAAGCTCCCTTAGGCTGTTGGCAATTGCTGTATCGAGGATTGCTCCCTCCGCCTGCTGCGTGCGCAGCGTGGTGGTGAGTCGCCGCATCTTCTCCTGAAAGGGCTCGCCATCGTTCTCGGCAGCCTCCGCCCCTACATAGCGCCCTGGCGTGAGTACATGTCCACGCTTGCGAATCAAATCAAGGGACGCGCTCTTGCAGAAGCCCGCTACGTCGGCATACGTGCTTGCTCCCTCATCGCCGCGCCAATCGTGGTAGGTGCTGGCGATCATGGCGATGTCTCTGTCGGTGAGTTCCCGCAGTACCCGCGTCGCCATCGTGCCCAGCTTGCGGGCGTCGATGAACAGTGTCTCGCCACGGCGATTCCGGAACTTGCCGCTGCCCTTGTTCCGGGTCAGAAACCAAAGACACACTGGGATCTGAGTCGAGTAGAAGAGCTGGCCAGGCAGGGCCACCATGCAGTCCACCAGGTCCGCTTCAACGAGGTTCTTGCGGATCTCGCCCTCGCCGCTCTGATTCGAGCTCATCGAGCCGTTGGCCAACACGAAGCCGGCAACCCCGTTCGGCGCCATGTGGTGCAGGAAGTGCTGCACCCAGGCGAAGTTGGCGTTCCCCGGCGGCGGCGTGCCGTAGCTCCAGCGCTTGTCTTCCTTGAGCAGATCACCGCGCCAGTCGCTGTCGTTGAACGGCGGGTTGGCCAGCACGTAGTCGGCCTTCAGGTCGGGGTGGCCGTCCTTGTGGAAGGTGTCGCCGTGGGCGATCTGAGCATCGATGCCCCGGATCGCCAGGTTCATCTTCGCGAGTCGCCAGGTGGTGTAGTTGCTTTCCTGGCCGTAGATCGAGATGTCGCCGATCCTGCCGGCGTGGGCCTCGATGAACTTCTCGCTCTGCACGAACATGCCGCCGGAGCCGCAGCAGGGGTCGTACACCCGGCCCTTGTAGGGGGCCAGCATCTCCACCAGCACCCGCACGACGTGGCTCGGCGTATAGAACTGGCCGCCGCTCTTGCCCTCGGCACTGGCGAAGCGGGAGAGGAAGTATTCATACACCCGGCCCAGGGTGTCCCTGGCCCGTTCGGCAGGTTCGCCGAGGCCGATGTCACTCACCAGGTTGATCACCTGGCCCAGCCGCTGTTTATCGAGGCCGGGGCGGGCGTAGTCCTTGGGCAGCACGCCCTTGAGCGAGGGGTTGTCGCGCTCGATCGCGGCCATTGCCTCGTCCACGTCGCTGCCGATCGTGGGCTGGGGCGCCCGGGCCTTCAGATGCGACCAGCGGGCCTCCTTGGGTACCCAAAAGATGTTCGCGGCCCTGTATTCGTCGGGGTCTTCGGGATCGGCGCCCTGGTCGCGCTCGGCCTCCAGCGCCGCATAGCGGGCCTCGAAGGCGTCGGAGATGTACTTGAGGAACAGCAGGCCAAGCACCACGTGCTTGTACTCCGCCGCGTCCATGTTGTTGCGCAGGGCGTCGGCCGCCTTCCAGAGCTGGGCCTCGAATGCGATCGGGCCGGCGCCGTTGCCGCTGGCCTTCCGGTCGGGGCTCGGGGCTGTCCCTGATGCTGCTGCCGATGTGGCCGCGGCCGCGGCCACAACAGACACGGAGTCGCTGCGGCCGCGACCGCGAACCACGATCCGCCTGCTGGCGAGCTCAGCCCGCACCTCCTCATAGAGCGCGTCCGGCCAGCCGAGGGCAGCCTGGAGCGCCGGGTTCTTCGCGGAGCCGCGAAGGGCCTCCAGGGCCTGGATGAAGTCGTCCAGCTGTTCCTGGTCGGCCATCAATCGGATCGGATCCGCGTCACTGGCCGCAGTATGGCTGCCGCCCCTGGGCTAAGGGAGGCTGGGGAACCCAGTGGGGTTGACCCATGCGCCCCCCGCTGTCCTGTGAGGAGAAGAGCTGTTCCTGGCCTGAGGTCAGGACCTCAGGTGACCCCTGCAGATCCGGCTCGATGACAAGGCGGTCGAATCCTGTCATCCCGATGCAGCATGAGGCCGGCCGTGGCCTGCTTCTCAGGCCAGGCTGGCCCCCGGATAGCCCCGGGGTGTCACCATCCGGCCGGCTTCGAGGCGGGTGGTGCTGTTGCCTACCAGCACGAGGGTGAGCATGTCCACCGCCTCCACCGGCAGATCGCCCAGCGTATGGAGCGTCACCTGCTCACCGCTGCGGCCGAGCTGGCGCGCCACGGCCACGGGGGTGCTGGCCGGTCGCCCTTCCAGCAGCAGGGTGCGGGCCCGTTCCAGCTGCCAGTCGCGGCCGGCGGAGCGGGGGTTGTAGAGAGCCACCACGAAGTCGCCGGCGGCGGCGGCGCGCAGGCGCCGCTCGATCACCGCCCAGGGGGTGAGCCGATCGCTGAGGCTCACGGTGCAGAAGTCGTGCATCAGCGGTGCGCCCACCCTGGCTGCCGCCAGCTGCAGGGCCGAGATCCCCGGATGCACGGTCAGGGCCGGCCGATCGATCGCCGGGCGCGTCAGCCAGAGCTCCAGGGCCAGCCCGGCCATCCCATAGATCCCGCTGTCCCCTGAGGAGATCAGGGCCACCCGCAGTCCCTGGCTCGCCAGATCGAGCGCCTCCAGACAGCGATCCCGCTCGGCGGTGAGCCTGCCCTCACGGCGCAGCTGGTCGGGGCGGCGTAGCGGTTCGAGCAGATCGAGGTAGAGGCTGTAGCCAACCCAGACGCTGGCGCGGGCCAGGGCCTGCCGGGCGTCGCCGCTGAGCAGCTCCAGGGGGCCAGGTCCACTGCCAACCAGGTGCAGCTCGCCCCGCTGGGGAGCCCACTGGCGGCTGGCCAGGGCCACCGCCAGGGTGGCAGCCCCCCGCTCGCCGGGGCCGGCGCGGCCGATCCGCTTCTCCACCAGCAGCCTGCCTTCAGCGGAGCCAGCTCCAGGGTCAGGTCGGGAACCAGAGTCAGTTCCCTGGTCAGGGCCCGGCCGATGCTCGGGGCCATCCCCGGCGGCGGCCCGGGCCGCCAACAGGGCGCTCGCTTCGGCCACGCTGGCGGTGCCGAGCTCGCGGGCTACAGCCGCGGAGGGATTCGGCACCGCCACCGCCGCCAGCTCCTCGGCGCTGAACAGGCGCAGGGGCCAGCCCCGCCGCTCGGCCAGGGCGAGCAGGGCCGGCTCGTCACCCTTGCGTTCGGCGCTGGCCAGCCCCGCCACCGCCGCTTCGGACAGGTCGGCGCTGGCCAGGGTTTCCACCACCAGCCGCTCTAGCAGGCTCTCGCTGCTATGGCGCTCGCAGCCCAGCCCCAGCCAGAGCACCGGCGGATGCCAGAGGCACCCCTCCCCCACCCGGTGGTCGATGCGCAGCGTCAGCCCTGCCGGCGCCCTCGAAGCATTCGCGGTGGATTCAGCGGAGGCCGCCGCTGCGATGCTCTCCCTCGCTGGTTCGCTGACGGGCCGCTGGGATGGCGTGGCGCTATCCCCATGGGGAGCCTGTGGAGTGGAGGTCGCTGCCGTGCTGCCCTTCATGGGCGCCGGATCCGGGACGGCGGCCCATACAGCTGGAATCGCCTCGCCTTTTCCCTGCGGCGGGGCGGCCGGCAGCTCCCTCCAGAGGTCCAGGCCGCTGGCCTGGGCCAGGGCCAGACCGGGTGCGGCCCGGGAGGCTGCCTGTAGCAGACTGGTCCAGTCGCCGCTACCGCGACGCCAGCCCCAGGCCTCACCGAAGCCATCGAGGGCCAGACGCCCGGTGGCCGTTGCGCTCCCGGTGATGGCGGCCTCCCCCCCGAGCAGGGCCGCCAGCTCCAGGGCCAGGGCTTCGCCGCCGGCCCCGTGGCCCCCCAGCAGGGGCACCACGAAGCGCCCCTGCGGGTCGAGCACCACCACCGCCGGATCCTCGGCCTTGGTTCCCAGCAGCGGAGCGATCAGCCGCACCATCAGGCCGCAGGCCCCAACCGCCACCACCGCGTCGATCTCGGGCCACAGCGTCTGCAGCCAGGGGGTCGGGGGCTCGGCCGCCCCGGGCCAGCGGATCCTGCCCACGATCCCGGCGCTCTCCAGCCGTCGCAGCAGCGGCGTGGCTTCCGGGCTGAATCCCAGGGCTGCGATCCGATCCTGTGATGCCCTCATCGGTGCAGCCGCTCGCGCAGGGCCTGAAGGGCCCCGCTCCGGGCAGGACGAATCAGGGTGCCATCGGGCCGCACCTCCTCCCGTGCGGACGGGCGCTGGCTGGGGAGGGGGAGCGGTGCTGGCTCGGGCGGCGACTCCCCCCCCGCGAGGGCGGGGCCAGCCAGCTTGGGATCGATCGGAGCGGCTCCGGGATCCGGTGCCAATGGGGGCGCCTGGACTGGCGCCTGGACCAGCGTCGGTTCGGGCTCCTCCTGCTCATGTTCCTGCTCTTGCCCGGCCGCGTGCTCCTGCTCCTGCTCGGCTGGAAGGGCTTTCTGCTCCTCCACCAGGATCTGCTCCGCCTCTGCCGGCGCCTCGTCCGGTTGCTCGGGCTGGGGGGGCTGGCCAGTCGCCTTCACTGGCGCCGGCCTCGCTTCGGCCTCTCCTTGGGAATCCGCTTCGGCTCCTCCAGCGGCCATCGCGGCCGATGCAGGCTGCTCAACCGCCACCTCTGGCTGCTTGGCCAGCCCTTGAGACCCATCAGCGGCGCCTGGATCAGTGGCGGCGGCGTTGCTCCTGGTGGCCGGCGTGTCCATGGCCGCCCCGGCCGGCGGCAGCGGGATCGGCTCGGGTTCCTCTGGATCAGGGTTCCCTTGCCCCAGCAGCCGCGCCAGGTCGGACTCGCTCAGCCGGCCCTTCAGCCAGGCCGGCCGAGGCCCATCCGCCTGCAGGTGCACCTCGCGCACCAGGCTGTTGAAGGGGGGATTCAGGGGCTCGCCGCGCCCATCCACCAGTTCCAGCACCAGGGCATTGCTGCCTCGCCTCCAGCCCTTGAGCCAGAGCGGTGTCGCCTGATCCACCAGGAAGCTGTCCCCGTTCACACTCACCCTCAGGCGCCAGCGGGCGTCGTCGGCCCGGAGGTTCTGGAGGGGGGCATCGATCAGCAGCCAGTCGAGCAGGACGGGTTCTGCCGGGCTGGCGCCGAGGGGGGCGGTGGCGAGCAGTTGGGGGCTGCCCGGCGCCGGCTGACTGATCGGATTGGCCGCGATCCGCTGCAGGCGGATCTGTTGAAAGGCCCCGGGCCGCTTGACCACTTCTCCCCAGGGTCGGGCCGCCATCACCGTCAGACGGTGGCTGCCCGGCGAGAGGGGCGGCATCGCCAGGCTGGTCTGGACCACGGGCAGAGCTGGTCCGTCGTCGAGCTGGATCAGCAGGTGGGGACCCAGGCCCAGGGAACCGGCATCGACCAGCGGCCAGTCCTCCACCTGCAGCCGCAGGGTCCAGGGGCCATCCGGAAGCGAAGCCCCATCGGTGGGTTCGAGAATCGACAGCCGGGGCTGGCGCTGCGCCAGGGCTTCGCCCAGCTGCTGCACCGCGATCGGTGCCGCCACCTCCTGCAGCGCCGTTGCTGCCCGAGGGGAGGTCGGGTCGGTCGGCCGGGCTCGGGAGGCCGCGCTGCTGGCATCACCGCGGCCGGGCAGGGTCCAGGCGAGGGCAGCCCCCCCCAGGGGCGGTCCGCCGCCCAGCACTAAAACGAGGGTGATGGCCAGGCCGAGGCCGCCAGTCAGAAAACGTCGCCAGGGCCCCGGCCGGGCCTCGTGGGGGCCGCGGTTGGGAGGATCTGGACGGATCTGCCGCCGTTGCGCTGCCTGGCTACCGCCGCCGTTCAAGGGCTTCTCCTGCGTGACAGCCTTGGGTGTGCAGGCATTCTGCTGCGCCGCCCGCCGCCGGCCGGTCGGGGCTACCGACATCGCTCGCCGCGAAAAATTAGGAGCGAGTGATGCTATGCAACTTGCCATTAATCGGGCGGCCTGGATGTGAAAGACCTCCCGCCAGACCCCAGTGTCAGCCTTGAAACCGTAGGGATTGAACCTTTGTAACTGGGGCCCGAATCCGCTTGATTTCGGCCTCTATACTTCCGCCAGCGGTCCCCTTTCGGGGCCCAAAGCTCCAGTCGTGGCAAGGGTTCTGCCCATGTCCGCCTGGCGCCCGTGGTTCGGCGGTCGGCGTCCTGCGCCCCCGCCTGTCACGGGGTCCCACCGGTGACAGCGGTTTTCCACTGCCGTCGCCGCAGGGGTGGACCTCCACCTCGATTCCGTCCCTCGAGGAACCTCTCGATGACCATCAGCCCACCAGAGCGTGGGAAAACGGCGAAGGACATGGTCGACCGGAACCCCGTTCCGGCAACGTTCGAGCTTTTCGAAAAGCCCGGCCATTTCGACCGCACCCTCGCCAAGGGTCCCAAAACCACCACCTGGATTTGGAACCTCCACGCCAACGCTCACGACTTCGACAGCCACACGAGCGATCTTGAAGAGGTCTCACGCAAGATCTTCAGCGCTCACTTCGGCCATCTGGCCGTCATCTTCATCTGGCTGAGCGGCGCCTTCTATCACGGAGCCCGCTTCTCCAACTACTCCGGCTGGCTGGCCGACCCCCTGCACGTCAAACCGAGTGCCCAGGTGGTCTGGCCGATCTTCGGCCAGGAGATCCTCAACGGCGATGTGGGTGCCGGTTTCCACGGCATTCAGATCACCTCCGGTCTCTTCCACATGTGGAGGGCCTGGGGCTACACCAACGAGACTCAGCTTCTGGCCACAGCCATTGGCGCGCTCGTGATGGCCGGCCTCATGCTCAACGCCGGTGTCTTCCATTACCACAAGGCAGCACCGAAGCTCGAGTGGTTCCAGAACGTTGAGTCGATGCTCAACCACCATCTGGCTGGCCTGCTCGGTCTCGGTTCCCTCTCGTGGACCGGTCACCTCCTGCATGTCTCCCTGCCCACCACCCAGTTGATGGATGCCATCGACGCCGGCAAGCCGCTGGTGCTCAATGGCAAAACCATTGCTTCGGTGGCCGACATCCCCCTGCCCCATGAATTCCTCAGCCAGGGACTGATCAGCCAGTTGTTCCCGGGCTTCGGTGCCGGCATCTCGGCATTCTTCAGTGGCAACTGGGCGGCCTACAGCGACTTCCTCACGTTTAAGGGTGGTCTCAACCCTGTCACCGGCAGTCTCTGGATGACCGACATCGCCCATCACCACCTGGCGATTGCGGTGCTCTTCATTGTGGCTGGCCACATGTATCGCACCAACTGGGGCATCGGTCACAGCATCAAGGAGATCCTCGAGGGTCAAAAAGGTGACCCTCTGCTCTTCCCCGCCAGCAAGGGCCATGACGGACTCTTCGAGTTCATGGTCAATTCCTGGCACGCCAATCTTGCCGTGAACCTGGCCCTGCTCGGTTCGCTGTCGATCATCGTGGCGCACCACATGTATGCGATGCCTCCGTATCCGTACATCGGGGTTAGCTACGCCACCCAGCTTTCACTGTTCACCCATCACGTCTGGATCGGTGGCTTCCTGATCGTTGGCGCCGGTGCCCACGCGGCGATCGCGATGATTCGCGATTACAACCCCGCCCAGCACGTCGACAACGTTCTCGACCGTGTGCTCAAGGCCCGCGATGCCCTGATCAGCCACCTCAACTGGGTGTCCATCTGGCTTGGTTTCCACAGCTTCGGCCTCTACATCCACAACGACACGATGCGTGCCCTGGGTCGTCCCCAGGACATGTTCAGTGACACGGCGATCCAGCTCAAGCCGGTCTTCGCCCAGTGGATCCAGGGCCTCCATGCCGCCGCTGCCGGTACCACCGCCCCTAACGCTCTCGCTGGCGTCAGCGAGGTGTTCAACGGCGCTGTCGTTGCTGTGGGTGGCAAGGTTGCAGCTGCGCCGATCCCCCTGGGAACGGCCGATTTCATGGTGCATCACATCCACGCCTTCACGATCCACGTCACCGTGCTGATCCTGCTGAAGGGTGTGCTCTATGCACGCAGCTCCCGTCTGGTTCCCGACAAGGCGAATCTCGGTTTCCGCTTCCCCTGCGACGGCCCCGGCCGTGGCGGTACCTGCCAGGTGTCGGCTTGGGACCATGTGTTCCTGGGCCTGTTCTGGATGTACAACTCCCTGTCGATCGTCATTTTCCACTTCAGCTGGAAGATGCAAAGCGACGTCTGGGGAACCGTCAATCCCGACGGCACCGTCCAGCACATCACCAACGGCAACTTTGCTCAGAGCGCCATTACCATCAATGGCTGGCTGCGTGATTTCCTGTGGGCCCAGGCCGCACAGGTCATCAACAGCTATGGCTCCAGCTCCAGCGCCTATGGCCTGATGTTCCTTGGCGCTCACTTCGTCTGGGCCTTCAGCCTGATGTTCCTGTTCAGCGGCCGCGGCTACTGGCAGGAGCTGATTGAGTCCATCGTCTGGGCTCATAACAAGTTGAAGGTGGCTCCCGCTATCCAGCCACGGGCGCTCTCGATCACCCAGGGTCGTGCCGTTGGTGTCGCTCACTATCTGTTGGGCGGTATCGCGACCACCTGGTCCTTCTTCCTGGCCCGCATGCTTGCGGTCGGCTGACCTCCACCTGACCTTTCCCAATGGCAACGAAATTTCCTTCGTTCAGCCAGGGTCTGGCACAGGACCCGACAACCCGTCGTATTTGGTACGGGATCGCCACGGCTCACGATTTCGAGAGCCATGACGGAATGACCGAGGAGCGGCTTTATCAAAAGCTCTTCTCCACCCATTTCGGTCACCTTGCGATCATCGGCCTCTGGGTTTCGGGCAACCTGTTCCATATCGCCTGGCAGGGCAACTTTGAGCAGTGGGTCGCCGATCCTCTGCACGTTCGTCCCATCGCTCACGCGATCTGGGATCCCCACTTCGGCCAGGGCGCCATCACCGCCTTCACCCAGGCGGGCGCTTCCTCACCGGTGAACATCGCTTATTCCGGTCTCTACCACTGGTGGTACACGATCGGGATGCGCACCAACGCCGAGCTGTACCAGGGTTCCATCTTCATGATGATCCTGTCGGCCTGGGCTCTGTTCGCCGGCTGGCTCCACCTCCAGCCCCGCTTTCTGCCTTCGCTGGCCTGGTTCAAGAACGCTGAATCGCGTCTCAACCACCACCTCGCCGTTCTGTTCGGCTTCAGCTCGATCGCCTGGACTGGTCACCTGGTCCATGTCGCCATCCCTGAATCTCGTGGTGTGCACGTCGGCTGGGACAACTTCCTTTCGGTGTCCCCCCATCCGGCGGGTCTGGCTCCTTTCTTCACCGGCAACTGGGGGGTTTACGCCCAGAACCCCGACACAGCCAACCAGCTGTTCGGCACCACCACCGGTTCCGGCACGGCCATCCTCACCTTCCTGGGCGGCTTCCACCCCCAGACCGAGGCCCTCTGGCTCACGGACATCGCCCATCACCACCTGGCGATCGGCTGCATCTTCGTGATCGCCGGCCACATGTACCGGACCAACTTCGGTATCGGCCACTCGATCCGTGAGATTCTTGATGCCCACAATCCGCCCAAAGGCACCCCTGGTGACCTGGGCGCTGGCCACAAGGGTCTTTATGACACGATCAACAATTCTCTGCACTTCCAGCTCGGCCTGGCCCTCGCTTCCCTGGGCGTGGTGACCAGCCTGGTTGCCCAGCACATGTATGCGTTGCCGTCCTATGCGTTCATCGCCAAGGACTACACAACTCAGGCTGCGCTGTACACCCACCACCAGTACATCGCCATCTTCCTGATGTGCGGTGCCTTCGCTCACGGTGCGATCTTCTTCATCCGTGACTACGACCCCGAGGCCAACAAGAACAATGTTCTGGCACGGATGCTCGAGCACAAAGAAGCGATCATCAGCCACCTCAGCTGGGTTTCTCTGTTCCTCGGCTTCCATACCCTTGGCCTCTACGTTCACAACGATGTGGTCGTGGCCTTCGGTACCCCCGAGAAGCAGATCCTGGTGGAGCCTGTCTTTGCCCAGTTCGTTCAGGCGGCCAGCGGCAAAGCTCTCTACGGAATGGATGTGCTGCTGGCCAATGCCGACAGCCTGGTGAGCAACCCCCCTGGTCCTGGCGGTGCCTGGATTCCTGGTTGGGTTGAGGCCGTCAATGCAGGTAACAATTCCCTGTTCCTGCAGATCGGACCTGGCGATTTCCTTGTGCACCACGCCATCGCCCTCGGTCTCCACACCACCACCCTGATCCTGGTCAAGGGTGCCCTGGATGCCCGTGGCTCGAAGCTGATGCCCGATAAAAAGGATTTCGGCTACTCCTTCCCCTGCGACGGCCCCGGCCGTGGCGGTACCTGCGACATCTCCGCCTGGGACGCCTTCTATCTGGCTCTCTTCTGGGCGCTGAACACCGTCGCCTGGGTCACCTTCTACTGGCACTGGAAGCACCTCGCCATCTGGCAGGGCAACGTGGCTCAATTCAATGAGTCCAGCACCTACCTGATGGGCTGGTTCCGTGATTACCTCTGGCTCAACAGCTCTCAGCTGATCAACGGGTACAACCCCTTCGGCACCAACAACCTCGCGGTCTGGGCCTGGATGTTCCTGTTCGGTCACCTGGTGTGGGCCACCGGTTTCATGTTCCTGATCTCCTGGAGGGGATACTGGCAGGAGTTGATCGAGACCATCGTCTGGGCACACCAGCGCACTCCGCTCGCCAACCTGGTCGGCTGGCGTGACAAGCCTGTGGCTCTGTCGATTGTTCAAGCCCGTGTGGTGGGCCTGGCCCATTTCACGATTGGCTTCTTCCTCACCTACGCCGCATTCCTGATCGCCTCGACGTCAGGCAAGTTCGGCTGATCCCGGACCGATCGCCTGTCTCCTTGAAGGACGCTCTGCCCCCGGCTTCGGCCGGGGGCTTTTGCGTTTGAGCTCCGCATGCCGACGGACAGATCCAATCCCACGCATCCAGTTCCCTCGTATCAACGCTGGCCCTGCAGCACGGAGGATTTGCAGGGGCCAGTGCGGGGTCGTCGCTGTTCAGGGTGTCTGGGCGCCCGCCTGCGACAGCATGCGGCGGATCTCGAAGCGGAGTTCAGCCAGCACCGAGCGGGGACTCACCGCATCCAGCAGCTCGAGGATGGCGTGCACTTCGCTCAGGCTGATCGCCCGGTTGCCCGTGACCGCCTCGAAATTGGCCTTCACCACATGGTCGCTGATCTCCTGCTCCGTGACCTTGCGGGCCGCCAGATCCGCCACATAGGGATTGGAGCGGGCGGCCTGGATCAAGGCCTTGTTCAACTGGTCGTAGGAGAGCTCGCCTTTCTTGTTGGTATAGGCCTTCACGATCGCCTGGTAATCGGCACCCTTCACCGTGGCCAGCTCTGCTTCGGGGGCCTCCTCAGCTTCGGGCATGGCGCTTGGCGCTTCGCTTGCCGTGGAGCCTGCGCCTGCCACCGCCGCAGGGGAGCGCACAGAACCTCGGCTGGAGTAGGGCAGGCCGGAGGTGAGATCCAATGCCTCGCGGAAGGCCTCGATCGGGTAGAGGTCGGCGGGAACGTTGGCGGCAAGATTGGGTTCGCCGCTTTGGTGGTTGAGCAGGGCCAGCCCCGGTTGGGCGCAGTCGTGGCGCAGGATTATCACCCCCGATTGGCCGCCGCGCAGCTTCTGGCGGTAGGCAACGGCCTCCAGAGTGGAGAGTTCGACAAGGCGGGTGCGAATGACCATGGATCAGGAAGCAGTCCAGCCCAAAACTAGGTAGTTCGGTTGGTTCAGACCATGGGATGGCTATCGATTCTCGGGGCCCTTGTGCTCTGCACTCCCATCCGATGGGCGCCCGTGCCGCTTGGTGCAGGAGACCCTTGCTCCTCCCTTCGACCCCTCAGGCCTGCGCCAGCAAAAGGCCCTGGCTCCAGAGGAACCAGGGCTTGAAGGGGTGAACAGCGATTGGTAAGGGCTAGGGGCTCGCCTTCAGTTCACGCTCCAGACACCGCCGGCGATCTTCACCAGGGGGGAGGCGATCGCCGTGCTGCACAGGAACCAGGCGAAGGCGGCGCCGCCGCAGCCACCGAGCCAGAAGCCGCTCGCAAACTCAGCCCAGCCAGCCTTGGTGAACAGATCCGCTGGCGGATGATCGACCGTGGCGTCGGCGGGTTGGACGTTGGGGCCGGTGCCGGCGGTTCCGTAAATCGACAGGCAGACCGTGAGGATCGAGATCAGTCCGATCGTGGCCAGCAGTCCAGCGGTCGTGCCGTACTCGGTGAGCCGCAGGGGGCCGGTGATCGCAAACGGTCCGTAGAGGAAGAAGCCATGGGCCATCCCCACCTCCAGGCCCCTGCGATTGGGAGAGAGGGAGGGGCGGTAGGCCGGCAGGGCGTTGATGAACGCCTTGGTGAAATAGCTGCTGTTGACAGGGGTGGCCAGATTGCCGACGGTCGGGTCGGCCACGGGGGTCACGGTCATGGTCTCGGAGGGTGCGGGGTGGGTGGCCCGGGGGCCCGGTACGGCAACGGCCGCGGCGATGGTCAGTCGCGGGCCTCGATCACATTGAAGAGCAGGGCCATGGCCACAGCAGGTCCGAGGATTCCCACAAGCGGCACGAACACCGAGGGCAACCAGGCGGCGGCGAATTCTCCAGTCATGGCTTGGGCCACGTACAACCGCCGGTACTGTACGGAGAGCACCCGGAGCCCACTCGCCTGTGCTGCAGGGGGCGACATAAAAGTTCAGCCACCAGAGCCATGCCTCCCTCCCTCACCGCTGCCCTGGTCGCCGCTCTGCTCACGGCCACCTGGTTGTTGGGGCGGCGTGGGGCTCCCTTGCTTTCCAGCACCGACACCAGCGACGTGGCCGCCTTGAACCGCGCCCAGATCGCCCTCGTGCAGTCCGGTGGGGCTAGCCAGCCCGAACAGCCCTGGCCCAGCGGCCCTGGCCTCCGCCCTGGCCAGAGCGCCGGGCGGCCCCAGAGCCCGGCCCGAGCCACCTCCGCCGGCAGCCAAGGACCTCTCGGGCTCGGGCCGATGGCCGCCGGCTCCTTGGCCAGCACCAGCAGGATTTCTGGCCCCGCTGCTGTCGAAGCGGGCGGCCGCAGCGCTTACCGCACCCGGCTCGAAACGCTCTATCGCGGTGATCGGGCCTCGCGGCTGCTGGCGATCGAAGCCGCCCACCGCTGGGGGGACCGTCTGTCCCTGCCCCTGCTGCGCCGGGGCCTGCGCGACAGTGATCCGGCGGTGATGCGCGCCGCCGCCTTGGCGATCGAGCGCTTCCGCGGCCGGACGGCCGCCGCCCCTGTTCCCCCCTCCTCTCAGCCGTCGGGGCGGCCCCGCAGGGTGGCTCGCACCCGGTAGATCGGGCGGCCCTGGCTTTCGTGATACGTGCGCATCTGCAGTTCCCCCAGCAACCCGAAGCAGAACAGCTGCACGCCACTGAGGATCGCCAGAACGGCCATCAGCAGAAGCGGACGGTTGCCGATATCGCTTCCCAGCAGCAGTTTCTCGCCCACCAGCCAGAGGGCCGTGGCCAAACCGAAGCCGATGCAGACCAGGCCCAGAAAGCCGAAGCCATGCATCGGCCGGGTGAGGAACCGCTTCATGAACCAGATGGTGAGCAGATCCATCAGCACCCGGAAGGTGCGGTCGATGCCGTATTTGCTCTTGCCGTAGCGGCGGGGATGGTGGTTCACCTGAACCTCACCGATCCTGGCTCCCTCAATGAACGCCAGGGCCGGAAGGAAACGGTGGAGTTCCCCGTAGAGATTCAGATCGCTGACCAGTTCGCGACGGTAGGCCTTCAGCGAACAGCCGTAGTCGTGCAGCTTGACCCCGGTGACGCTGCCAATCAGCCGGTTGGCCAGCAGCGAGGGCAGGAGCCGGCTCAGGGCCGCATCCTGGCGCTGATGGCGCCAGCCGCTGACCAGATCCAGCTGGCCCTCTTCCAACCGCCGCAGCAGCAGCGGGATGTCGGCCGGGTCGTTCTGGAGATCGCCATCGAGGGTCACGATCACCGCGCCACGGCTGACGTCGAAGCCCGCCGCCATCGCTGCGGTCTGGCCGTAGTTGCGGCGCAGCAGCACCGCAACGAGCTCTGGCACCCGCTCCGCCTGGTCCCGCAGCAGGGCGGGGGTGCCATCGCGGGAGCCATCGTCGACCAGCACGATCTCGAAGCGCTCGGGCATGGGCCGCAGCACGGCCAGCAGCTGCTCGATCAGATGCGGCAGGCTGGCCTCCTCGTTGTAGAGCGGCACCACCACCGACAGATCCGGTCGCCCGAGGCCTTCGACACCGCTCTTTCGGTTGGAGGGGTCTGCCTCAAGGCCGATGCTGAGGGCAGGGGATCCGCTTGGCCCCTGGTCTGAGGAGGCAGCCGCTGCAGAGCCGGCGGGTGCGGCGGACTCGGCCATGGCCGCAAGGAGTCATCTCAGCCCGCACGCTACTCAACCTGCGGGAGAGGCTCCTCGGGGCCCAGGGTGCCCCCGTGGGCTTCCTCCAGGCCGCTGGGGATCAGGCCGGCAGCGGTGTGCCGTCGTGGCTGTGCATCACCCGCCCGGCCCCTCGCAGCTCGGCGCGGTAGTGGCAGGCCACCGGATCGTCGTTGCGGGGGTGGAGGTCGTCGATACCGATACCGTCACGACCGTGGGCACGCCCGGAGCTGTGGAGGTAACGACCACCGCCCAGGTGCAGGGCCACGTGGGTGCAGCGCTGGGCTGGCCCGAAGAAGATCAGATCGCCCGGGCGCAGCAGAGCGGTGTCCCCGGGCCGCACCGCCACCGGGCGGCAGAACCGTTCCTGGAGGTAGGCGTCCCGGGGCAGCCAGATCGCGGCGGCGGCATAGGCGCTCTGCACCAGCCCCGAGCAGTCGTAGTCGGGGCCGAGGGTGCCCCCCCAGAGGTAGCGGTTGGGCTGGGCCGCCGCCGCTTCGGCGAAGGCCAGCACCTCCCCCAGCCGCATCTCGATGGCGCTGCGCGTCAGCGTTGGCAGCTGGGGACGTTCGGCAGGGGTGGCCCTGGCCAGCAGGGCGTCGAGGTCCAGCCAGCAGGGATAGCCATCCTCGAGCAGCCGCACCCGCAGCCGTGCGCCCGCTCCGATGTCCTGGGGCGGATCCAGAACCCGCAGGTGGCGGCCGGCCCGCAGCTGGGTGGCCAACCCGGAACCGCCGGCCCGGCTGTAGCCGTCGAGGGGGGCCAACAACCGCCAGAGCGAACCGGGCGGAGGGGCCGGAGGGCCCGCGACCCTGGCGGTGGTGCCTAATCTCGCCATCATCTCGGCCTGCAACGATGGCGTTCTACAGCCTCGATCCGGCCATGGGCCAGGCCCTCAGCGACCTGGTGGGCCAGCTGGAGGCCGAAGGGCGACCCGGCCTGGCGGAGCGGCTCTCGCTCACCTGGCTGCAGTTGGATCCCGATCCCCAGGGGATCCCTCCGCGGGGCGCCTCCTGGAATGGCGATCGGCTGCGCTACCCCGCCAGCGTGGTCAAGCTGGTTTACCTGGTCGCCGCCGAGGCCTGGCTGCAGCGCTGCCTGATCGAGGACGACCCGGAGCTGCGCCGGGCCTTGGAGGCGATGATCCGAGACTCCAGCAATGACGCCACCGGCCTGGTGGTGGATCTGCTCAGCGGCACCACCAGCGGGCCGAGCCTGTCGCCGGAGCGCTTCGAGCGCTGGGCGCAGCAGCGGCGGCTGGTCAACGACTGGCTTGCCTCCCTCGGGTGGCCGGAGCTGGCCGGCTGCAATGCCTGCCAGAAGACTTGGGAGGATGGCCCCTACGGCCGCGAAAACGATTTCTACGGCGTCGCCCGCGACAACCGAAACAGCCTCAGCACTGATGCCACGGCCCGGCTCATCCACGCCGTGGTCCGTGATGGGGTGGTCTCCCCACCGGCCTGCGCTCGGATGCGAGCTCTGCTGCGCCGCAGCCTGGATCCCCTGGCGCGCCAGGTGGATCCCCTTAATCAGGTGGATGGGTTTCTCGGTAGCGGTCTGCACGAGACAGCACGGCTGTGGAGCAAGGCCGGCTGGATGAGCCAGGCCCGCCACGATGCGGCCTATATCGAGCTGGAGGGCCGGGCCCCTGTGGTGCTGGTGGCCTTCAGCGAGGGGGCCGCCGCCGCCACCGATGAGACCCTGCTGCCGGCGATCAGCCGTCGTCTGCTTGGCCTCGCCGCGGTCTGAGGGAGCGTTCGGGCCAAGCAGAGGCTGCGGCTGATTGGGCTCCGCTGGGGTGGCTGGTGCCGGCGAACTGGGTGGGATCTGGGCTGTGGAGCCCCGATCCGGGTCGTTCGGCATGCAGCCAGTGTCAGGCTGCACCGCCCCGATTGGGCGTGGGGCGATGGCGGCCCCCTGCGGTCAGCGGAGGATGGGCCGGTAGCCACCGACGAAGTCTCCCCGACTGGCCTTACCGACCCAATGGACCTGAGGAGACAAAATCAGCCGGCTGATCCGGCGGTGGCAACACGGTTGCCAGGTCCGGGGTGGCCAACGATCGGGAACGGAGAGGGAGGGATTCGAACCCTCGACAGAAGTTGCCTCCTGTAACTCCTTAGCAGGGAGCCGCTTTCAACCACTCAGCCACCTCTCCAGGGGGCTCGTAGAGCTTATCAGGCACCCCTGGCCGCGTCGCTGGTCGGGCTGTCGCCTGGGGGCCCGGGCCGGTGTTCGCCTGGGTCGTGGCGGTCGCTGTCTGGGTCTTCCTCGGAGCCGAGCCGCGGCAACCGGCGCTTGAAGCCGCAGAGCACCTCCCAGGGGATCGTGTCGCAGCGGGCGCTCCAGTCGGCCGGGGTGATGGTTTCGTCCCCCTGGCTGCCCAGCAGGGTGACCACCGCACCGATCTCCAGGTCCGGGGCCTCGGTGGCATCCACCACCAGCTGGTCCATGGTGATCGCACCGATCTGGGGCAGCCGCCGGCCCCGGTGCAGCACGTCCATGCGGTTGGAGAGCTGCCGCGGAACACCGTCGGCGTAGCCGATCGCTACCACCGCCAGCCGCGTGGGCCGCTGGGTGCGGAAGCTGTGGCCGTAGCTCACCCCCACGCCGGCAGCCACGCAGCGGATCAGGGTGACCCGGGCCAGCACCTGCATGGCCGGCCGCAGCGGCACCGTGTCGGCCAGATGGCTGGCGGGAGGGTGCCCGTAGAGGGCCAGACCGACCCGCACCAGATCGAAATGATGCTGGCGATGGCGCAGGGTGGCGGCCGAGTTGGCCAGATGACGGCAGCCGCTGGCCAGCCCCTGAAGCCGCAAGCTGGCAAGCACCTGCTCGAAACGCTGCTGTTGGAGGCGGGTGAGACCGTCGTCCTGGGCGGGAGCGGCATCGGCGCTGGCCAGGTGGGAGTAGATCCCGGTCAGCTCGATCGCATCGAGCTCCCGCAGGGCCGCCACCAGCCGCGGACCCTCCTCCCAGTCGGCCCCCAGCCGGGCCATGCCTGTGTCGAGCTTCAGCTGCAGCGCCATGCGCCGGCCGCTGCCGTGGGCAAGGTTCTGGCAGAGCAGGGCCTCGCGCATGGTGCTGATGGTGGGCATCAGGTTCCAGCGCAGGCAGCTGCGCAGCTCCTCCACCTGGGTGAGGTTCCCGAGCACCAGCACTGGAGCCATCAGCCCGGCCCGGCGCAGTTCCACCGCTTCGGCCAGGGTGGCGACTCCGAAGCTGCTGGCACCACCCGCCTGGGCCGCCAGGGCCACCGCGATGGCTCCGTGGCCGTAGCCGTCGGCCTTGACAACAGCCATCAGTTCGGTGCGGGGCCCGATCAGGCGGCCGATCGCGCGGGCATTGGCCGTGATCGCGGCGGCATCCACCACCACCCAGGCCCGCTGGCGCGACCGACCCGTCTCATGGGGGGCAGGCTCGGGGGCGAGGGGAGAACGGGCCATGGGGATCGAGGGGGTTCAGACCGGGACGGGATGCCGCACCCCGCGAGCTGCGATCGGAGTCGTGGAACACCGAAGCATCCAACAACCGCCGATAGCATGGCCGTGATCCAGGAACCCGGCATGGGTCACGTTCTTGTTCTCAATGCGTCCTACGAACCCCTGAACATCACGACCTGGCGCCGGGCCATGGTGATGCTGCTCAAGGGAAAGGCCGAGGGGCTGGAGCATGATGCCACCCGTCCGATCCGCTCCGATCTGCTCCAACCCACCGTGATCCGCCTGCATCAGTTCGTGCGGGTCCCCTATCGTCAGGTGCCGCTGACCCGGCGCAATATCTTTCATCGCGACGATCACACCTGCCAGTACTGCGGCAGCGCCAGCGCCCCCCTCTCGATCGATCATGTGATCCCCCGCAGCCGGGGTGGCAGCGACAGCTGGGAGAACGTGACCACGGCTTGTCTGGCCTGCAACGTTCGCAAGGCCAACCGCACCCCACGGGAGGCAGCCATGCCCCTGATCCGCCAACCCCGCCGGCCGCCCAGCAGCCTGGGCTTCGAGGCCAACCGCCAGATCAGGGCTGGACTCCATCGCGAATGGGCCAAGTATGTGAGCGGGCCCAGCTCCTGAGGTCCAGCGCCTGGGTCGTGCCGCCACCTCAGAGCGGGCCGGAGCCAGCCTGGCGGGCCAGCTCCTCCAGCAGCCGCCCTTGTTCCGCGGCGGTGCAGGCCGACACCAGCGGCTCAAGTTGCCCCTCAAGCACACTGTCGAGCCCGAAGTTGCGCCCAAGGCGGTGATCGGTCACCCGATTGTCCTTGGCGTTGTAGGTGCGGATCTTCTCGCTGCGATCACCGGTGCCGACCTGGGAGCGCCGCGCCTGGCGTTCCTCGGCTTCGGCGGCGGCCAGCTGGCGCTCGTAGAGCTTGGCCCGCAGGATGTCCATGGCACGCTCGCGATTTTGGAGCTGGGAGCGCTCCTGGGTGCAGAACACCCGGATGCCGGTGGGGCGGTGGAGCAGGTCCACGGCGGTCTCCACTTTGTTGACGTTCTGGCCGCCGGCGCCGCCGGAGCGGGCGGTGCCGATCTCGAGGTCGGCCGGATCGATCTGCACCTCCACCGGATCAGCTTCGGGCATCACCGCCACTGTGGCCGTGGAGGTATGGACCCTGCCCTGGGACTCGGTGGCGGGCACCCGCTGGACCCGGTGCACCCCGGCCTCGAACTTGAGGCGGCTGAACACCCCATCCCCCTCGATCGCCAGGATCAGTTCCCGGAACCCGCCAAGATCTGCCTCGGTGGCGCTGAGCGGCTGGACCCGCCAGCCGCAGCCCTGGGCGTAGCGCTCGTACATGCGGGCCAGATCCCCGGCCCAGAGGGCCGCTTCATCGCCGCCGGCGCCTGCTCTGATCTCGAGCATCACGCTGCGTTCATCGCGTGGATCCCTGGGCAGCAGGGCCAGGGTGAGCCGCTGGTGAAGCACCTCAAGGCGCTCCTCGAGGTTGCCTAGCTCTTCGGTGGCCAGGGCCGCCATCTCGGCGCCATCTGGATCGCTCCGTTGCTCCCGCAACAGCGCTCGCGCCTCCTGCTGTTCCCGTTCGAGCCGTCCCAGCTCCTCAAAGTCGCGCACCAGAGGTTCCAGACGTGACCGTTCGCGGGCGAGGGTCTGAAGCCGGGCAGGATCGGCGGCCAGAGCGGGATCGGCCAGCTGGCGCTCGAGGGTTTCGAAGGTGCGCGTCGCCGTTTCCAGGCGTTCCTTGAGCAGGGCGGGATCCATGGGGGAGGGCGGCGGCTGTCCCAGCAGAAAGGCCGGATGCTGGGGCATCCGGCCAGAGGGTCCACTCCGGCAGGGGAGCGGTGAACGGACGTCTGGACCTGCAGACCCGTGATGGAACGAACGCAGGCCTCAGCGATGGAGCCAGCGCTTTCGGGGATTAGGCCTTGGCGGCTGGTTCTGCCTCTGGGGCAGGTGCTTCAGGGACCGCAGCGGCCTTCTTGGCGGTGGCGCTGTCAGATCCACCCATGCCGTATTTGCGCATGAAGCGGTCGACCCGGCCTTCGGTATCAAGGATTTTTTGGGTGCCGGTATAAAAGGGGTGGTTACCGCTCCAGACATCCACGTGGATCTCGGGTTGGGTGGAGCCGGTGGTCATCACCACCTCGCCGTTGCAGATCACCTTGGCATCGGGATACCAGGTGGGGTGAATGTCGGGTTTGGGCATCGCTGGAGCGGGGGAGGGGGGCCAGGGGAGGCGTGGAATCAGCGCTTGGAGAACTGGGGCGCCTTACGGGCTTTCTTCAGGCCGTACTTGCGCCGTTCCTTGGCGCGGGGGTCGCGACTGAGGTGACCTTCCACCTTCAGGGGCTTGCGGTTGTCAGGGGAGAGATCGCACAGGGCCCGGGCGGCGCCCTGCTTGATCGCATCAGCCTGACCGGTCAGGCCGCCACCGCGGACGTTGACCAGGAGGTCGTACTGACCTTCGAGGCCAAGGGTCTGCAGGGGGGCCTTGACAGCCGCCAGATAGACGGGGTTGTAGTTGAGATAGTTGTCGCCGGGCCGGCCATTGATCGTGACGCTGCCGCTGCCCGGCACGACCCGGACGCGGGCGACGGCTGTCTTGCGTCGACCGGTGCCCCAGTAGACGGCGCGGTTGGAGGAGCTGGTCATTGGAGGGCGGAGGCGGCGGGATCGAGGGCGAGGGGCTGGGGTTGCTGGGCGGCGTGGGGATGGTCGGCGCCGCGGTAGACCTTCAGCTTGCGGAACAGCTGGCGACCGAGGGCGTTGTGGGGGAGCATGCCCTTGACTGCCGTCTCGATGATCCGCTCCGGCAGGCGGGCTTGGAGGTGGGCGAAGGTTTCGGTCTTCATCCCGCCGGGACGGCCGGAATGGCGCCGGTACAGCTTCTGGGTGGGCTTGTTGCCGCTGACCCGAATCTTCTCGGCATTGATCACGACCACGAAGTCGCCGGTGTCCAGATGGGGGGTGTAGGTGGGCTTGTTCTTGCCGCGCAGCACCCGGGCCACCTCGCTGGCCAGCCGGCCGAGGGTCTGATCCGCCGCATCCACCACAAACCACTGGCGGTCGAGGTGATCGAGGGAGGGCAGGGAGGTCTTGTTCATGGCGCCTGTTGGGGGCGGCAGCTCGCACAAGCTGCCGAAAGAGCTTCGGATGGAATTGGCTGCCCAGACCGAGCTGGTTACCGCCGAGCCAGGGAAGACCCTACCTCGGCACGTTTCCGGGGGCATCCGCAGGCCAGGGGAGGGATGGGGTCCGGAGACGGGCCTCCCGGAAGGCCAGCAATGGAACGGAGACCGGGCTCAAGACCCGGATCGCGTGCTCGGTTGGCGGTGAGACCGGTTGGCAAGTCAGGGTCGACAAGGCCCTGACCTGCCACTGCCGGGATCGCTGAGGGGAGGACCGCTCAGGGAAGCCAGGGAGTTCAGTCGATTGACCGTTCCGGTCCGTGGCTGGGCCTGGACCAGGGGGGAGGTGAATCGGCGATCTCCAGCCGGAACTGCGGTTGGCAATCATACCAGGCAGTCGTTGGGAAAGGGTTGTTGTGGTAGCCCACCCTCAGCAGACAGAGGCCCTGGGCCGGCGCCGCCTCCTTGACGGCGGTGCGGTCGCGGCGCCGCCAGCGCTCCAGGAACTGCTCAGGGCTGATCCTGCCCTCGCCAACCGCGACGAGCTGTCCCATGAATAGCCGCACCATGCCGTACAGGAAGCCGCTGGCCTGGAGCTCAGCCACCACCAGGTCGCCTTGCCGGCACAGGCTCACCTCTTGGAGCGTGGTACGGGCATGGGCGCGGCGGCTGCCGGCCCTCTGGAAGGCTCCGAAGTCGTGCTCACCCAGTAGGGGGGCCAGGGTCGCGGCCATCAGGGCGTCGTCGAGGCGCACCTGGTAGCGGTGCCAGCTCCAGGGGGCCAGGAAGAGATTGGGACTGCGTCCGTTGTGGATGGTGTATCGGTAGCGTCGATGCAGGGCCGAAAAGCAGGCATGCCAATCGCTCGGGACGGCCGCCGCCGCTCGCACCCGGATGCTGGCAGGCAGCCGGCCGTTCAGGGCCCGGGCCCAGCGGTGAGGCGGGATCGGACCAGCTGCGTCGAAGTGCACCACCTGCGCGGCGGCGTGGACGCCGGTGTCGGTGCGCCCCGCGGCGACGGTCTTCAGGGGGCGCAGGGGATCGAGGGCCATGATCGCCTCTTCGAGCGTCTGCTGGACGCTGGCGTGGTGGTCCTGGCGCTGCCAGCCGTGGAAGGCGCTGCCGTCGTACTGGAGGCAGAGGGCGATACGACGCAAAGCACCCGATCGCAACAAAACCCCGGGGGCTGGATCGGGCCCCGGGGTTTCAGGGCCTGATCCAGCCGTTCCAGGGTTGGAGGAGGTGCTGGGGTGGAGGTTGAGCTGGGTTGAGCTGGGCTCAGACCAGCTCGATGATGGCCATTTCGGCGTTGTCACCGCGGCGTCGGACGGTGCGGATGATCCGGGTGTAGCCGCCTTGGCGATCACCGTAACGATCCTGGGCCTTGTCAAACAGAGCGTGCACAAGTTGCTTGTCATAGATGTAGCCCATCGCCCTGCGCCGTGAGGCGAGGGTGCCATCCTTGGCCAGGCTGATCATCCGTTCGGTCTCGTCCCGCAGGGCCTTGGCACGGGCCTTAGTGGTGGTCACACGGCCCTCGCGGATCAGCTGGGTCGTCAGCCCCCGCAGCAGGGCCTTGCGTTGGTCGGCGGGACGTCCCAGGAGGGGGACTCGGCACTGGTGTCGCATGGTCGGATACGTGGTGGTCGGTGAAGGGGCCTCGGCCGGTGCCGGCTGGGAGGGAAACGGCCGCTCAGGCGGTGGTGCGGCTCTGGGGCAGAGAGATACCGATACGCTCTAGGGCTTCGATCACCTCGTCTGCTGATTTGGAGCCGAAGTTCTTGATTTCGAGAAGATCTTCGTAGCTGAAGCCCATCAGGTCGGAGACGGAATTGACCTGGGCGCGCTTGAGGCAGTTGTAGGCCCGCACCGAAAGGTTCAGCTCTTCGAGCGGGATCTGAGCCTCGGCCGGTGCCTGGGGCTCCAGGCCGGGCTCCTCGATCATCGTCAGGGTGGCCAGGGGCTGGAACAGGCTGATCAGCTGGTTCGCCGCCTGGGCCATGGCGTCATCAGGGGTGATGCTGCCATTGGTGACGATCTCAATGCGCAGCCGCTCGCGGGCGGAGCCACCCTCGCCGACGGCCGTTTCATCGACGGTGTAGTTGACCCGGCGCACCGGCATGAACACTGCATCGATCTGGAGCAGGTCGATGGCACTGGTGTCTTCGTTGTGGCGATCGACGGGGCGGTAGCCGACGCCGCGCTCCACATGGACCTCGAGCTCCAGGCTGTGGCCCTCAGCCACCGTGGCGATCGGCCGATCGGCGTCGATCACCTGCACCTGGGAGGAGAATTGAAGGTCGGATGCGGTCACCGTGGCGGGACCGTTGACCACGAGCCGGCCGATCTCCAGCTCGCGGCTCCGGCTGCTGACGGGCACCGATTTGCAGTTGAGGAGGATGTCAAGAACGTCCTCACGCACGCCGGGCACGGTGGCGTATTCGTGGTTGACACCGGCGATCCGAACCGCGGTGATGGCGCTTCCTTCCAAGCCACCGATCAGCACCCTTCGCAGGGCGTTACCGAGCGTGGTCGCTTGGCCACGATCGAGAGGGCCGATCAGGAAGGTCCCGGTCTGGGAGCGGTCGGCGGCAACCTGGTGGTCGACCCGGTCGATCTGATACTGCAACACGGTCGGTGGATACGAAGGGGTGGACGGGTGGTGAGCCGCTTCAGACGCGACGGCGCTTCGGCCGACGGCAGCCGTTGTGGGGCAGGGGGGTCACATCACGGATCAGGGTGATCTCCAGGCCAGCCACTTGCAGGGCCCGGATGGCGGTCTCCCGTCCGGATCCTGGACCGCGCACCAGTACCTCGATCTGGCGCATGCCCTGCTCGAGGGCTCGGCGCGCAGCGGCCTCGGCGGCGGTCTGGGCGGCGAAGGGAGTTCCTTTGCGAGCGCCCTTGAAGCCGCTGGCTCCAGCGGAGGACCAGCTGATCACCTCACCGGCGGTGTCGGTGATCGAGACGATTGTGTTGTTGAAGGTGCTCTGGATGTGGGCAACGCCGTTGGGGACATTGCGCTTGGCCTTCTTGGGGCCGGTCTTCTTGGCTGGCTTCGCCATGGGAAAAGGCCTGCGGTGGCAGGGAGGTGATCGGGAATCTGGGGGGAGCCTCGGTGACGCCGGTATGGCGGCGGGGCTGAAGGTCGGCGGCAGGACTTACTTCTTCTTGCCGGCGACGGTCTTGCGGGCGCCGCGGCGGGTGCGCGCATTGGTGCGGGTGCGCTGGCCACGCACGGGCAGGCCCATGCGATGGCGGCGACCGCGAACGCAGCCAATGTCCTGGAGACGCTTGAGGGCCATGCCCTCTTCGCGACGCAGGTCACCCTCAAGGGTGAAGGATTCGGCGGCGCCGCGGAGCTTCTGCACATCGCTGTCGCTGAGGTCCTTGACCCGGATATCGGGGCTGACCCCGGCCTTGGTCAGGATCTTGCGGGCCCGGGTGAGCCCGATGCCATACACATAAGTCAGGGAGATCTCGACCCTCTTGTCACGAGGGATGTCGACACCGGCGATCCGAGCCACGTCTGAAACGTTCGAAGGGAGGGGATGGGGAGACCCCCGTCCGCCGCCGGGCTGCTGGCCGCGGCGAGCGATGGGGGTGAGGGAGAGGCCCCCGGTGACGGGGGTGGGACAGGACCGGGCTCAGCCCTGGCGCTGCTTGTGCTTGGGGTTGGTGCAGATCACCATGACCCGGCCGTGGCGACGGATCACCCGGCACTTGTCGCACATTTTCTTGACAGAGGCACGCACCTTCATGGGCGTAGAGCTTTTCGCATTTGCAAACCGCCAACCTATCACATCAGTCAACCACCACTGCTGCCAGTCTCTCGGAGATGGCCTCGACCGTGCCGGAGGCCTCAAGCCGGGTCAACAGCCCCTGGGCCTCGTAGTGCTGGATCAGGGGTGCTGTCTGCTCCTGGTACACCACCAGTCGGTGGCGGATCACGTCCTCCGTGTCGTCGGCGCGGCCCCGGCTAAGCAGCCGCTGGATCAGCACGGCCGGGTCGAGCTCCATCAGCACAACGCGCTCGATCTTTTGGTCCAGTTCGGCCAGCAGACCATCCAGGGCCTCGGCCTGGGGCAGGTTGCGTGGAAAGCCATCCAGCAACCAGCCGCCTCTGTGCTGCTCCAGGCGGCTGCGCACGATCGCCAGAACGAGAGCATCGCTGACCAGTTCACCCCGGGCCATCACAGCCTGAGCTTCCTGGCCGAGGGGGCTGCCGGCCTGGACTTCAGCCCGCAGTAGATCGCCGGTGGACAGGTGGAGCAGCTTTTCACGGGAGGCGAGGAGCTGGGCCTGGGTGCCCTTGCCGGCGCCAGGGGGACCAAGAAAGAGGAGGCGTTGCTTCATGGCGGAAGAGTGGGAAGGGAGGGCGGTAGCAGACCCGAGTGGGGGAATCGCCGCAATCCATGCCGCAGGGATGGGCCGTGGGCGGGGGGCGGTCACTGCCGCACCATGCCCTCGTAGCGCTGGGAGATCACATAGGTCTGAACCTGCTTGGCGGTGTCGATCGCCACGCCCACAAGGATCAGAAGGGAGGTGGCGCCCAGTCCCTGGAAGGTGCGCACCTGGATCGCCCCTTCGACGGCCGAGGGGATGATCGCCACCGCGCCGAGGAACAGACCACCGAGCAGGGTGAGGCGGTTCTGTACTCCCCCTAGGTAGTTCGCGGTAGCGGAGCCGGGGCGCACCCCGGGGACAGCGACGCCGCCGCGCTTGAGATTGGTGGCGATGTCCACGGGATTCACCGTGAGCGAGGCATAGAAATAGGAGAAGCCCAGGATCAGGGCGAAAAAGACCAGGGCATAGAGCCAGGGGGTACTGCTGTTGGGGCTGAGGTAGCCGGCCAGGCGGATCAGCAGAGGGTTACTGGTGAAGTTGGCAAGGGTGAGGGGCAAGAAGACCACCGCAGAGGCGAAAATGATTGGCATAACGCCGCCGGCATTGAGCTTGAGGGGTAGATAGCTCTGACGAGCCGAAAGCATGCCTGCGCCACCAACCTGACGCTTGGCGCTGACGATCGGAATGCGGCGGTTGCCCTCCTGCACAAAGATGATGCCCACGATCGTCAGCAGGAAGACCAACAGCAGAAAGATGATGCCGGTCACGGTCGAGCGGTCGCCGCTCTGGGCCAACTCGATTGTGGACCCCAGGGCCTTCGGCAGGGTGGCCACGATGTTGATGAAGATCACCAGCGAGGCTCCCTGGCCGATGCCGCGTTCGGTGATCACCTCGCTGATCCACATCACCACCATCGAACCAGTCACCAGGGCCAGGGTGGTCTGGACCACGAACAGCCATTCCGGCAGGCCCGGCAGGGCGTACTGGCGAAGGATCAGGGCAAACACCGTGCTCTGCAGGATGCCCCAGCCAAGGGCCACGTAACGGGTGATCTGGGCGATCTTGCGGCGGCCGGCCTCGCCCTCGTTCTTCTGGAGGTCTTCCAGCTGGGGCAGGGCCGCGGTGAGCAGCTGCAGAATGATCGAGGCATTAATGAACGGCAGGATGCCCAGGGCGAAGATCCCAAGGGTGGACAGTCCGCCGCCGGTGAAGATGTCGAGGAAGCCGAGCAGCTGCCCGCCCCGTTGGATGAAGCTCTGGAAGGCCACCCGATCAATGCCTGGCACCGGCACATAAATGCCGAGTCGCACGATCAGGAGCAGGCCCAGGGTGATCAGCACCCTGTCGCGCAGCCCCTTGGCCTGGACCAGCTGGCTGATGATTTCAGCGGCGCTCGGGTTGCGCCCCCGGCTGATGACCATGACAGGTGGGTGGGGAGAAGGTGGAGGAGCGATCGAGTCAGGGCGCCCATGAGACAGGCCGTCCGGCGGGCCGTTCAGGCACCGCCGGACGGCCTGGAATCACGGGTGGCCCCGCTGGCCGGTGCGGCATCGCCGGGGTCAGCCGACGATCTCGCAGGTGCCGCCGGCGGCTTCAATCTTGGCCCGGGCTGAGGCACTGAAGGCCGCTGCCTGGACGGTGAGCTTGACGCTCAGCTCGCCGTTGCCGAGGACCTTGAGGGGATGGCGGTCGCTGGTGAGGATGCCCTCCTTGACCAGGGCATCGAGATCGACGGTGCTACCTGCCTTGAGGCCAGAGAGCTTGCCGATGTTGACCAAGGTGTAGTTGGAGGGGTTGACCAGCGGGAAGTGCTTGAGTTTGGGCACCCGCCGGTAGAGAGGCATCTGGCCACCCTCGAAGCCCGGACGGGTTGGCCGACCGGAGCGGGACTTCTGGCCCCGCATGCCGAAACCGCAGCTGGCACCCTGGCCGGCGCCGATGCCGCGACCCTTGCGGGTCTTGCGGCGCCGGGCACCGGTCTGGGGTTTGAGGTTGTCGAGTTGAAAGGTCATCGGAGGCCTCAGGAGTAGATCTGCTCGAGGGAGATGCCCCGCTCCTTGGCGGTCTCCTTGTGGGTGCGGAGTGCCGAAAGGGCCTCCATGGCGGCACGGGCGTTGTTGAGGGGGGTCTTGGACCCCAGCCGCTTGGCCAGGACGTTCTTGATCCCGGCGAGTTCGAGCACGGTGCGGATCGAGCCCCCAGCAATAACCCCGGTACCGGGGGCTGCCGGGCGGATCAACACGCTCGCAGCACCATCGCGGCCATTGCTGAGGGTCGGGATCGAATTGGTGCGGGTGAGGGGCACCTTGACGAGGTGTTTCTTGCCATCGGCGACACCCTTGCGGACAGCGCCGATCACATCACCCGCCTTGCCGACGCCAACACCAACCTGGCCGCGCTCGTTGCCGACCACGACGATGGCGCGGAAGCTCATCTTCTTGCCGCCCTTGACGGTCTTGGAAACACGGCGGATCTGGACCACCCGCTCCTGCCACTCGGAGTCGCGCTCCTGGCCGCGGCGGTTGTCGCGATCTCGGCCACGGCCGCCCCCGCGACGGTCGCCGCCCTTGCCCTCACCGCGTCCGCCGCGGCGGTCCTGCTGGCCATCGGCGGCGGCAGGAACATCGGCGGCACCCGGGATGTCGTCGATCTGAATCTGGTCGTTGGTTTCGGTCATGGTGAGAGCAGGATCAGAACTGAAGGCCCGCTTCCCGGGCGGCATCGGCCAGGGCCTTCACCCTGCCGTGGTACAGGTTGCCGCCGCGATCGAAGACCACCTGTTGGATGCCCTTGGCAAGGGCACGCTTGGCAACGAGCTGGCCCACCGCTTCGGAGGCATCGCAGGTTCCACCGGCCTTGAGGCTGGTGCGCAGATCCTTGTCGAGGGTCGAGGCCGCGCAGAGGGTGTTCTGGGCGTCGTCGTCGATGACCTGGGCGTAGATGTGATTGTTGGAGCGGAACACCGCCAGCCTGGGCCGATCGGCGGTGCCGGAGAGGGTTCGGCGCAGACGGCGATGGCGCTTCTGGGTCTGCTGTTTGCGGGATGGGGAGGACATGGGAAATCAGGCGAAGGGAGCGCGTGCAGACCTCATTTCTTACCGGTCTTACCGGCCTTGCGGAGGATCTTCTCACCCTCGTATTTGATGCCCTTGCCCTTGTAGGGCTCGGGGGGGCGGATGGCCCGCACCTTAGCGGCCTCATTGCCGACCACCTCCTTATCAGCACCGGAGACCAACACGGTGGTGTTGTTCTCGACGGCGAAGCTGACACCCTCTGGGGGAATCATCTCGACGGGGTGGCTGTAGCCGGCACTGACCACCAACTTCTTGCCTTGCACCGAAGCGCGGTAGCCCACGCCCACGATCTCAAGCTTGCGGGTGAAGCCCTCGTGCACGCCGGTCACCATGTTGGCAACCAGGGTGCGACTCAGGCCATGCCGCTCGCGGGAGCGCCGGCTTTCGTTGGCGGGATTGACCTGAAGGGCGCTGCCCTCCTGGCTGATCGTCACCCCATCTGGAAGGGTGCGACTGAGTTCACCCTTGGGACCCTTGACGGTCACCGACAGGCCGTCAAGGGTGACGCTCACCTTGTCGGGAATGGGGATTGGAGCTTTTCCGATACGTGACATGAGTCGTTCCTCCCGGGATCAGTAGACGTAGCAGAGCACTTCGCCGCCCACACCCTGCTTGCGGGCATCGCGGTCGCTCATCACACCCCTGGAGGTGGAGATGATGGCCACGCCGAGGCCGCCGAGCACCTTCGGCAGCTGACGGGTGTTTTTGTAGATCCGCAGACCGGGCTTGCTCACCCGCTGGACGCGGCGAATCGTGGGCTGACGGTGCTTGCCGCTGTACTTGAGCTCCAGCACCAGCTCCTTCTTCACGCCATCGCCTTCTTCGGCGATGGCAGCGATGAAGCCTTCCTGTTGCAGAACGTTGGCGATGCTACGGCACAGTTTGGAGGCTGGAATCCGGGTGCGCTCGTGACGCTTCTCACTCGCATTACGGATGCGGGTGAGCATGTCGGAAATGGGGTCGTGGTTGGCCATGAACGTGGTGAAGGAGGGCTCAGTTGCTGCGGAACGGCATCCCCATTTCGCGGAGGAGGGCCCGGCCCTCTTCGTCGTTACGGGCGGTGGTCACGATGGTGATGTCCATGCCCCGGATGGCGTCGATCTTGTCGAAGGAGATTTCCGGAAAGATGATCTGCTCCCTCACACCCAGGGTGTAATTGCCCCTGCCATCGAAGCTTTTGGCGCTCACCCCGCGGAAGTCCCGGATGCGGGGCAGGGCCAAGTTGATCAGGCGCTCCAGAAAGGCGTACATCCGCTCACCCCGCAGGGTGACGCTGACGCCGATTGGCATCCCAGCCCGGATCTTGAAGGCAGCGATAGCCTTCTTAGCCCGGGTCACGACCACCTTCTGACCGGTGATGGTGGCGAGTTCGGCGATGGAGGCCTCCAGAGCCTTGGCGTTCTGGGCGGCTTCGCCGAGGCCCCGGTTGACGGTGACCTTGACCAGCTTGGGAACTTCGTGGACGTTGGCGAGGGCGAGATCCTTTTGCAGCTTGGGCTGGATCGTCTCCCTATAGCGCTGTTTGAGTGACATGGCGGGGAAGGGTTGCGCTTCTGGGCGTGGTCAGAAGGCGGGCAGGAGGTAAGGAGAGGCGAGGGGTGGGGAGCGAGGAGCTCCGGGGGCTAGCTGTCTGGCCGGAACCCCGGCAGACGATCTGGCGATCAGTCGAGGATTTCCCCGGTTTTCTTGAGGCGGCGCTGACGGTTGCCGGACTTGTCGACCACGATCTCGACGCGGCTGGCAACCTTCTGGGTGGTGGAGTAGAGCATCACATTGGAGGCATGGATCGAGGCCTCTTCGCTGACGATGCGACCGGTTTCACCCTCCTGGGTCGGCTTGACGTGGCGGGTGCGGATGTTGATTCCCTGCACCACCACACGGTTTTCGTAGGGCAGGGTGCGCAGCACTTCGCCAGTCTTGCCCTTATCCTTGCCGGCGATCACCTGGACGGTGTCGCCCTTCTTGATCCGCAGTTTGGTGCGGACCTGGGGACGGGATTTAGGAGTTGCTGTGGCCATCTCAGATCACCTCCGGCGCGAGGGAAACGATCTTGGTGAAGTTGCGCTCCCGCAGCTCGCGGGCCACGGGCCCAAAGACGCGGGTGCCTTTCGGATTGTTGTCGTTGCCAAGGATCACGGCGGCGTTGTCGTCGAACCGGATCGAATTGCCTGTGTCGCGACGCAGGGTGGCCCGGGTGCGCACCACCACAGCCTTGACCACATCCGATTTTTTGACACCCATGTTGGGCATGGCGTCCTTGACGGCTGCCACGATCACATCACCGACGTGGGCATAGCGGCGATTGGTGCCTAGCACACGGATGCACTGGATGCGCTTGGCGCCGCTGTTGTCGGCAACGGTGAGGAAGGTTTCCTGCTGAATCATCGGGGGTTCCTCAGCCGGCGCTGGTGGTGGAGAGAACCTCGGCCACTTGCCACCGCTTGGTGCGGCTGAGGGGCCTGGTCTCGGTGATGCGGACCCGATCACCGACGCGGCAGGCGTTGGTTTCGTCGTGGGCCTTGTAACGGGTGGTGCGGCTCACCGTCTTTTGGTAGATGGGGTGGGGGAAGCGGTTCTCCACCGCCACCACCACCGTTTTATCCATCTTGTCGCTGACGACGGTGCCGACCCTTTCCTTGCTTGCCATGGGAGTGATGGGGATCAGGAGGCTGCGGAGCGCTGACGCTCCTGTTGCACCGTGAGCAGGTGGGCCAGCTTGATGCGGGCCTCCTTAAACCGGTGGGGGGTCTCCAGGCGGCGGGTGGCCTGCTGGAAGCGGAGATCGAACAGCTCCCGCCGCGTCGCGGCGATGCGTTCGCTCAGGTCGCCGTCGGTGAGCTTGCGCACCTCGGCGATGGCGGGACGTGCCATGGTCAGGACTCCAGGGCGAGGACGGGGACGGTGGCCTCGGCCTCGGCCTCGGCAGGGGTTGCATCCGCCTGGTCGGCCAGGCTGATGAACTTGGTTTTCATAGGCAGCTTGTACTGCGCCAGGCGCATCGCTTCGCGCGCGATCTCGGGGGTGATTTCGGCACCCCCCATTTCGAACAAGATGCGACCGGGCTTGATGACGGCCACCCAAAACTCGGGGTTGCCCTTACCGGAGCCCATGCGGGTTTCCGCCGGGCGCATGGTGACGGGCTTGTCGGGGAAGATCCGGATCCAGATCTTGCCGCCCCGCTTGACGTAGCGGGTCATCGCCCGGCGGGAGGCCTCGATCTGGCGGGAGGTGATCCAGCCACATTCCTGGGCCTGCAGGGCGAATTCGCCAAAGGCGATGGTGTTACCGCGCGTGGCGATGCCGCGCATGCGGCCCCGCTGTTGCTTACGGAATTTGACGCGTCGTGGACTCAGCATGGTTCAGACCTCCCTCACTCCTCGTTGGAGCGATCTTCGAACTGTTGGGGCCGGCGGCTGGCGCGGCGCCGCGGGGCGGCATCGGCGGGCAGCTGGGGCGCCTGGCCGGGGAGCACCTCCCCTTTGAACACCCAGACCTTGATGCCCAACACCCCGTAGGTGGTGCTGGCCACCTTGGTGGCGTAGTCAATGTCGGCCCGCAGGGTATGCAGGGGAACGCGACCTTCGCGGGTCCACTCGGTGCGGGCGATCTCGGCGCCGTTGAGGCGGCCACCGACCTGGATCTTCAGGCCCAGGACGCCAGCCCGCTGGGCCCGCTGAACCGCCATGCGCATCACACGCCGGAAGGCGACGCGCTTCTCAAGCTGCTGGCCGATGTATTCAGCCAGCAGGTAGGCGTCGGCATCAACCCGCTCAACCTCGACCACGTTGATGCGGACCTGACGGCCGCGGTCGCCAAGGGTGGTCTGGATGCCGCTGCGCAGCTCTTCAATGCCACTGCCCTGGCGACCCACCAGCACGCCAGGGCGCGCGGTCTTGAGTTCGACCTCCAGTTGGTCGGCTTTGCGGGCAATCAGCACGTCGCTGATCCCGGCGGCAGCATATTTTTTGTGAATGAAACGACGAATCCTGTCGTCCTCCTGGAGGAGGGTCGGATAGGTCTTGCTTGGGGCGTACCAGCGGGAGCGGTGATCCTGGGTGATCCCCAGGCGCAGGCCGGTTGGATGGATTTTCTGTCCCATCGGTCGGTGTCCTCGGGGGTCAGGCGGTGGGCGTCGCCACACCAATGCTGATGTGGCAGGTCTGTTTCTTGATCGCGTAGGCACGGCCCTGGGCCCGGGGGCGGAACCGCTTCATGGAAGGACCCATGTCAGCGCTGGCCTGGCTGATGACCAGGCTGGAGGGGTCGAGGCCGAGGTTGTGCTCGGCGTTGGCCACAGCACTGCGCAGGACTTTCGTGATGGGTCCGGTGGAGCGATAGGGCATGAACTCGAGCATGATCAGCGCGTCGCGATAGGTGCGACCGCGGATCTGATCGAGCACCCGGCGCACCTTGGAGACGGAGCCTCGGATGTAATGGCCATGGGCGATGGCCTGGGTGTTGGGGTTGGTGGTAGCCATCGCTTTAGCGGCCTCCCTTCTTGTCTTTGATGTGGCCGCGGAAGGTGCGGGTGGGGGCGAATTCGCCCAGCTTGTGACCCACCATTTGCTCCGTCACGTAGACGGGCACGTGGGCCTTGCCGTTGTGCACGGCAATCGTGTGGCCGATCATCATCGGCAGGATCGTGGAGGCCCGCGACCAGGTCTTGATCACGGTTTTGTCTTCGGCGGCGTTCTGCTTCTCGACCTTGCGGAGCAGGCTGTCGGCAACAAAGGGGCCTTTCTTGAGTGAGCGTCCCATGGCGGTTCAGGCGTACGGCAGAGCGGTGTGGGTCATCAGGAGTCGCGACCGCCACGGCTCCGTTTGGAGGTGCGGCGACGTTTCCGGAGCACGAACCGATTGCTCGGCTTGTTCCGCTTGCGGGTCTTCAGGCCAAGGGCCGGCTTGCCCCAGGGGGTGACAGGGCCGGAGCGGCCGATCGGCGCGCGGCCCTCACCACCACCGTGGGGGTGGTCGCAGGGGTTCATGACGCTGCCGCGCACCTCAGGACGGCGGCCGAGCCAGCGCTTGCGCCCGGCTTTGCCCAGGGAGGTGTTGCGGTTCTCGCTGTTTCCGACCTCACCGAGGGTGGCGTAACACTCCCGACGCACCAGGCGCACCTCGGTGGAGGGGAGTTTGAGAGCGACGTAATCGCCCTCCTTGGCCACCACCTGGGCGCTGGCGCCGGCAGTGCGGACCATCTGGCCTCCGCGCCCGGCATAGAGCTCAACGTTGTGAACGCTGGAGCCCAGGGGAATGGCGGAGAGCGGCAGGGCGTTGCCGGTCTCGATCGGGGCCTCGGGGCCGGAGATCACGCTCTGGCCAATGCTGATGCCAGCTGGGGCCAGGATGTAACGCTTTTCGCCGTCCTTGTAGTAGAGGAGGGCCAGCCGGGCGTTGCGGTGCGGGTCGTAGTGGATGGCCGCTACCTTCGCTTCGATACCGTGCTTATCGCGACGGAAATCAACGATGCGGTAGAGGCGCTTGTGACCGCCGCCCCTATGGCGGCAAGTGATCACGCCTCGATTGTTGCGGCCCTTATGGCGGTGCTTGGCCACCACCAGGGTGCGTTCGCGGCCGCGGCCGCTGACCTCGGCGAAGTCGCTGACCACCAGCGTGCGGGTGCCGGGGGTGATGGGTCTGTAGTTGCGGATTGCCATGTCGTTTCAGACCCCTCAGGCCTCTGGGAACAGCTGGATGGCGCTGCCTTCGGCGAGGCGCACCACCGCCTTCTTCACCTGGGCGCGTTTGCCGGCGAAGCGTCCCACCCGACGGGTGCGACGGGGCGGATTCATTGTGCTTACCCCGACGACTTTGACATCGAAAAGGGTTTCAACGGCCGCTTTGATATCAGGTTTGGCGGCCCGATGGTCGACCTCGAAGGTGTACTGATTGAGCTCGAGGGCGCGGGTGGCCTTCTCGGTGATCAGCGGCCGGCGGATCACATCCGCAAGCCGGTCTGCAAAACGTTCAGCCATCGCCGTAAACCTCCTGAATCTTCGCGAGCGCTTCTTCGCTCACCAGCAGCTTGCTGTGGTGGAGCAGATCGAAGACGTTGAGCTGATCTGCGGCGATCAGCTTCACCTTCTCGAGGTTGCGGATCGAGAGCCGCACTGCCTCGGAGGCGTTGTCGAGGATCACCAGCACCTTGGAGCCGGTCTCAATGCCGAGGCGACCGAGGGCCGCGGTGATCTCGCGGGTTTTTGGGGTGTCAAGCCCTTGGCCGAAGCCCTTGACCACCACGATGTCCTCGAGGCGGCTCATCAGGGCGGTGCGCAAGGCCAGGCGACGTTCCTTGCGGTTCATCGCCATCGTGTAACTGCGGGGCTTCGGTCCGAAGACGATGCCGCCGCCGGGCCGCAGCGGGGTGCGGATCGAACCCTGACGGGCGCGACCCGTGCCCTTCTGCTTGTAGGGCTTGCGACCGCCGCCAGCCACCTCAGCCCGGGTCAGGGTGCTGGCGGTGCCTTGGCGGGCGTGGGCGAGCTGACGAACGACAGCGCGGTGGATCAGATCCGCCGCGGAGGTCTCGCGGGCGACCTTCAGGTCGAGGGAGGCTTTGCCGCTCTCCTTCCCCTGCCAGTCATGTACAACAACATTGGCCATGGTTCTCCTCCTCAGGACGCCGCTTTGCTGCCCACCCGCTTCGCCGGGCGGATGTCGAGCAGGGCTCCGGGCTTGCCGGGAACCGAGCCCTTCACCACCAGAAGGTTGCGCTCAGCATCGACCTTCAAGATGGTGAGCCCACGGGTGGTGATCTGTTTGCCGCCGTAGCGACCCGCCATCCGTTTGCCGGGATAGATGCGGCCCGGCGTTGTGCCGGCGCCGGTGGATCCCGGTTCGCGGTGGTTCTTGGAGCCGTGGCTCATCGGGCCGCGGCTGAATCCGTGGCGCTTCTGATAGCCGGCGAAGCCGCGGCCGATCGTGTCACCACTGACATCGACCTTTTGGCCTGCTTCGAACGCGGCGACCGTGATCGTGGAGCCGAGTTCTAGGCCGTCGACGGCTTCGATCCGGTACTCGCGCAGGTGGCGCAGGGGGTCGCTGCCGGAGCGCTGCAGGTGACCGCGTGCTGGCTTGTTGACCAGTTTCTCGCGGATCTCGCCGAAACCGATCTGTACAGCGCTGTAGCCGTCGGTGGCGTCGCTTTTGAGTTGGGTGATGCGGCAGGGGCCCGCCTCGATCACGGTGACCGGGATGGACCTGCCTTCATCGTCGAAGAACTGGGACATGCCCAGTTTCTTCCCGAGAATGCCGATGGACATTGGGAGGGGGAGAAGCGCCAGCTGGACGGTGGCCGCGGGGATGGTTGGAAAGCATGGCCATGGACAGCGAGCCGAGGGCGCGCTGCCAGGGCCCGGCTTCCGGCACATCCGGAATGCGGCGGGCGGTGGCTGAGTCGTGGAGTCGCAATGCGGACCCGGGAAACCGGTGCGGGACCGGTGCCAGAGGGCCTGGAGCTAGCGAGGCGAATCAGCGGGCTGGGACTTGAACGAACCGGTTGATCGGATTGTCCGGCTGGACAACCGAGACCGGTGCGGCAGTTTCCCGACGTGGGTGGGGAATTGGCGTGGAAGCCTTCCGTCACCACAACGTTCTGGCCTGGAGAGGTCGTCGTCACAGACAACCCCTGTGCCACGCTCTGGAGGCCCGGCTAGCGGACGGGCGCAGGCTGCAGCACAAGCGCCAACCATACTCCATAGCCCTTCCCCCCCCTGGTCCGGGCTGGGGCTGCCAGACTGAACGCCCTCGACCGGAGATGCCCGATGCCACTCCTGCTCTCAGGCCGCGCCTTCCGTGATGCGCTGGAACGAGCCGGAGCGCTGGCCCTGTTCGCCCCCCTTGAGGGTGGCGCTGAAACCCGCCTGATGCGTCGGCTGCGGGCCGCTGGCTACCGCGCCCACCTCACCTCCGCCCGCGGACTGGGCGATCCCGAGGCCTATCTGTTCCAGCTCCATGGGGTCCGTCCGCCCCATCTGGGCCACCAGAGCGTCGGCCGCGGAGCCGCCGTGGGGGACGTGCATCGGGTCATGCCCCAGCTCGGTGCCGACCTGGAGGGCCAGGCTCCGATCCTTCTCTGGCTGCTGGAGGGTCAGGTGCTCTCCAATGCTGAGTTGTCCTCCCTGCTGGCCCTCACCCGTCGCGAACCTCGCCTCAAGGTGGTGGTCGAGATGGGTGGCTCCCGCAGCCTGCGCTGGCAGCCCCTCGAGAGCTGCCTGGTGGCGGCCTGAACCTGTTGGCTCTGCTTCTTGCCTCTATCCCGGAGCCTTTGCGGAGGTGATCCCTTCCGCCCCGGCGACCTCTTTCTCCGATGGCGGTCGACAGCCTTTGCAGGATGGCTTGCCTGGGCGATTTCGCTCCCTGGCACTGCAGCATCACCACCTTCGCCCGAGACCTGCCCAACGCGCTGGCGCTGCGACGGCCCCGCTGGAGAGGCCCGGTGGTGGCGGTCACCGAACCCAGCCAGGCTGACGACTTCCCCGAGGAGGTGCGTTTCGAGATCCCCGGAGCGGGACCTCACCGCGTATCGCCGCGCTGTCGATGTCCTCGCCCTCTCCCACGCTGATCTGCTGTGCGTGCAGCATGAGTTCGGCATCTTCGGCGGCCCCGCCGGCGCCCACCCGATTGATCTGCTTTGGCGCCTTGCTGCCCCTGCTTGAGGGCTGCTGGCCTCGCCGCCCCCCTGAGGCCTCCCCTGGTGTTCCGCAGGTAGAACGGGACCAGCCGCCGCCTCCGGTCCTGCTGCCACCTGCTGTTCAGCCCCGCTTGCCCGCCTCCCCGTCTGTCGCTGTGCCGCCTGGTTTCGGGGACGGGGCCCCGGCGGCGCCCGGCCATCCCGAGGTGGCCTTGGCCAGCGGTCGCTGGGTCAAGTGGATCGGCGGCGCCAGCAATCAGGACCTGGCCGCCATCGAGGATCTCGCCGGCCTCTACAGCCTGGTGGGGGTCCACTGCCTCGATCTGGCGGCCGACCCCGCTGTGGTGGCGGCGGCGCGGCGCGGCATCGCCTGGGCGACGGATCGCGGTGCGGTGTCTCCCTGGCTGATGCTCAGCCTCAGCGATGGCGCCGATCCCCATTTCCGCAAGGCATGGTTCGATCCCCGTCGCTGTCCCCCGGGCTGTCCGCGCCCCTGCGAGCGCCTCTGCCCGGCCCTGGCGATTCCGCCGCCGGGGGCCGGGCAGGGCGTGCTGGAGGACCGCTGCTACGGCTGCGGCCGCTGCCTGCCGGCCTGTCCCCACGGGCTGATCGAAGAACGCGAGCAGCTGCTTCCGGCTGAGGCCGTGCCCCCGTTGCTGGCCGCGTTACGCCCCGATGCGATCGAGCTCCACACGCGCATCGGTCGGGGGGCCCCATTTGCGGCGCGGCTGGCCCAGGTGCGGTCTGCCGGGATTCCGCTGCGCCGCCTCGCCGTGAGCTGCGGCCTGGAGCTGGAGGGACATGCTGGCGGTGGCGTTGCCGGAGGCCAGGAACCGCCGCGCCCCGCTGCCCAGACCGACCTCCTGGCGGATCGGCTGGCGGCCGAGCTGTGGAACCGCTTCGCCCAGGTGCGCGGCGCTGGGTTTGCGCCCCTCTGGCAGCTCGATGGCCGCCCGATGAGTGGCGATGTCGGGGACGGCACGGCCCGCGCCGCCGTGCAGCTGCTGCGGCGGCTTGCCCCCTGTCTGCCGCCAGGCCCGGTGCAGCTGGCCGGGGGCACCAATGGCCGCACCATCGGGTTGGTGGAAGGGCTGGAGGGCGGCCTGGCCCGGCAGGTCTCCGGGGTCGCGTTTGGCAGTGTCGCCAGGGTGCGGCTCCAGCACGTCCTGGGGCAGGCCCACAGACGCGGAGGACGGCTACTGGATCAGCCTGATCTGCTGCGCGGGGCCATCGCCCTGGCGGCTGAGCTGGTGACCCCCTGGCTGCTCCGCCCACGCTGAGCGGCCGCGCTCCGGTGCATGCCCGCAGGGCAAGCTCCCGTCCGCGATCGGAGGGATGCGGCATCGCCTCCAGCGCCGGGGATCCCGCCGCGGTGGCCACTGACGCTAGAACCGGACCACGGCGCCAGCGCCCTCCGCCGCAGGTGCCGCCGCCGGAACCCCTTGGTCGCGCCCCCGTTTTCCTCCCCCCAGCGCATCACCGACGATCTCGATCGTCTTCTGATGCTGCTGCCGCCGTCGGTGCAGGCGGCCCTCGCCGAGCCCGCGGCCCGCGACCAGCTGCTGGAGGTGGTGCTCGATCTGGGGCGGGTGCCGGAGGCCCGTTACCCCGGGCGGGTGCTGAGCCTGGGGACCGAGGCGGTTCAGCGCGCTGACCTGGCCCAGATGCTGGAGCGGCTGGGCCCTTTCGGTGGCGATAACCGGGCCGGGATCGAGCGCACCCTGCATCGCATCAGCGCCATCCGCAACCGCGCCGGCGAGGTGGTGGGTCTCACCTGCCGCGTTGGCCGCACCGTGTTCGGCACGGTGGCGATGGTGCGGGATCTGCTCGATTCGGGCCTGTCGCTGTTGTTGATGGGTCGCCCCGGCGTGGGCAAGACCACGGCTCTGCGTGAGATTGCACGGGTGCTGGCCGATGAGCTGGGCAAACGGGTGGTGGTGATCGACACCAGCAATGAGATCGCCGGAGATGGCGACATCCCGCACCCCGCCATCGGTCGGGCCCGGCGCATGCAAGTGGCTCGGCCGGAGCTGCAGCACGAGGTGATGATCGAGGCGGTGGAGAACCACATGCCCGAGGTGATCGTGATCGATGAGATCGGCACCGAGCGGGAGGCCCAGGCGGCCCGCACCATCGCGGAGCGGGGGGTGATGCTGGTGGCCACCGCCCATGGCAATGAACTCATCAACCTGATCAAGAATCCCACCCTCAGCGATCTGGTCGGTGGCATTCAGTCGGTGACCCTGGGGGATGAGGAGGCCCGCCGTCGCCGCACCCAGAAGACGGTGCTGGAGCGAGCGGCGGAGCCCACCTTCCCGCTGGCGGTGGAGATGCACAGCCGCCAGCGCTGGCTTGTCCATCGGGATGTGGCGGCCACGGTCGACCGGTTGCTGCGGGGCCAGAGCCCCCGGCCCCAGATCCGCGAACTCGGTGAGGACGGGGCGGTGAGGCTTCAGGAGGCCCCTGGCCCGAGCCCTCCCGTGGCGGCTACGGCGGTCAGGGCATCGGCGACTGCGGTGGCGGGCCGCAGCGCGCCCCTGATCCCGCCCCAGCAGGCTTCGCACCCCCTGGCGTCGTTGCCCCTCCCCGATCCGGAGGCGCCTTCCCCCGATCGAGACCCGGCCCTGCCAGCCAGTGCCGCCCCCCTGCGGGTGCTGGGGGTGGGGCTGCCCCGGCCGCTGCTGGAGGAGGCCGCCCGCAGCCTGGACGCCCATGTGGCGGTGGTCGACGATCCGGCCGAGGCCGATGTGCTGCTCAGCCTGCGGGGCCAGCTCGGCCGCGAACCCCAGATCCGGCGGCTGGCCAGGGATCGGGGGCTGCCGATCCTGGTGATCAAGTCCGACACCCTGCACCAGCTGCAGCGGGCCCTGCAGCGGCTCTGCGACCGTCCTGGCGGCGCTCCGACGGCCGCGGCCGCGGCCGATCCCGAAGACGTCCATGGGGCCCTGGAGGAATGTCGCCTGGCGGTGGAGCAGGTGGTTCTGCCCCAGGGCCGGCCCGTGGAGCTGCTGCCCCGCAGCGAGAGCGTGCTGCGGATGCAGGCGGAGCTGGTCGGTCGCTACCGCCTGCGCAGTGCCGTCTTCGGGCGCGGTGTGCAGCAGCGCCTGCGGGTGTTCCCGGCCTGAACCGTCGGACTTGCTTGCGGCTACGGGCTGGGGGGGCGGCGCTGGGTGGACGGGCTCGGCCTCCCGGACCGCCTGGCCCAGGGGATGACTCGGGCGCTGGTGCGCCGGCCGTGTCGCCGGTGAGTTGACGAAGGACCGGCCGCTGTGGGTAACTGTGAAGGCGCCGGCGGTACGCCGACCGGAGCTCTCAGCCCAATGGGCCGTCGCCAAGCGGTAAGGCAGCGGGTTTTGGTCCCGCCATTCCTAGGTTCGAATCCTAGCGGCCCAGTTCTGATCTCAGACCCCTGAATCCCTGCCACCGACTGGAGTGTGCCCGGTGAGCGCCCCGCTGATTGTCTTCGATTTCGATGGCGTGCTCGTCGATGGCATGCCCGAGTACTGGTGGTCTGCGCGGCGGGCGGCCCTGGCCCTCGATTCCGATCTCGACCTTCCGGAGCGGGCACCGGCCGCCTTTGCCCAGCTCCGTCCCGCCATCCACAAGGGCTGGGAGATGGTCCTGATCGCTGCCGAGCTCGCCCGACCCGGTTTCGATCCCGCCAGTGCCCTGGCGGATTACCCGGCCACCCTGGAGCGTGCCCTCTCAAGCAATGCCCACACCCCCGCCGAACTGCAGGAAGCCCTCGAACGGGTGCGGCGGGAGGCCCTGGAGCGCGATCCAGCGGGCTGGCTGGCGCTGCACCGTTTCTATCCGGGGGTGGTTGAGCGCTTGGCCGGCCTAGCCGCTGAGGGTGCCGCCTGGACCGTGCTGACCACCAAGGGTGGGGCCTTCGCCGCCCGTCTGCTTGCGGCCGCCGGTCTGCAGCCGCTGGCGGTGGATGGCCACGAGCAGGGCAGCAAGCCCGAGGTGCTGCTGCGGTTGCGGCAGCAGGGGCGGCCGCTGTGGTTCGTGGAGGATCGCCGCCCCACCCTGGAGCTGGTGCGCGCCACCGCCGGCCTGGAGGAGGTGCGTTGCTTCCTGGCCCTCTGGGGCTATCTGGCTCCTGGCGACGGCGATGGACTGGCTCCCCTGGGCATCCAGCCCCTCGCGACGGAGCGATTCGGCTGCCCCCTGGCGCACTGGCCTTGAGGCGCTAGAGTACGCCCGTACTAAACACCTGATACGCCGGCTCCATCCGGTGGTACTTGCATTCCAGAGGCCGCAGGATGGCGCTCGGAGTTCGGCCCAGGCCGTGCTTCCGCTTCGCTCCCTGATCCGGATCGGCATTCGCCGTTGCGGCCTGTCCCATCGCTCCAACCACCATGCCCGCCGATTCCAAGGCCGCCTCCGCCTCATCCGCCGCCCCCGCCTCGGCCACTGAGCGCGACAAGGCCCTCGGCCTGGTGCTCAACCAGATCGAACGCAACTTCGGCAAAGGGTCGATCATGCGGCTCGGGGATGCCTCGCGGATGCGGGTCGAAACGATCAACACCGGAGCCCTCACCCTCGACCTGGCTCTCGGTGGCGGTTACCCGAAGGGACGGGTGGTTGAGGTCTACGGCCCGGAGAGTTCCGGTAAGACCACCCTCACCCTCCATGCGATCGCCGAGGTGCAGAAGCGCGGCGGCGTCGCGGCCTTTGTGGACGCCGAGCACGCCCTCGATCCGGTCTATGCCGCCGCCCTCGGGGTGGATATCGAGAATCTGCTCGTCTCCCAGCCCGATACCGGCGAGATGGCGCTGGAGATCGTCGACCAGCTGGTTCGTTCCGCCGCCGTCGACATCGTGGTGGTCGACTCGGTCGCCGCCCTCACCCCACGGGCCGAGATTGAGGGGGAGATGGGCGATCTGGCTGTCGGCAGCCAGGCGAGGTTGATGAGTCAGGCGATGCGCAAGATCACCGGCAACATCGGCAAGTCGGGCTGCACCGTGATCTTCCTCAACCAGCTGCGCCAGAAGATCGGGGTCACCTACGGCAATCCCGAGACCACCACTGGCGGTAACGCCCTGAAGTTCTATGCTTCGGTGCGGCTTGATATTCGCCGCATCCAGACCCTGAAACGAGGTACTGAGGAGTACGGCATCCGGGCCAAGGTCAAGGTGGCCAAGAACAAGGTGGCCCCTCCCTTCCGGATCGCCGAGTTCGACATCCTCTTCGGGCGTGGCATCAGCACCCTGGGCTGCCTGCTCGATCTGGCCGAGGAGACCGGCGTGGTGACCCGCAAGGGGGCCTGGTACAGCTACGAGGGCGACAACATCGGTCAGGGACGGGACAACACGATCACCTGGCTGGAGCAGAACCCTGATCAGGTGGTCACGATCGAGCAGCTCACCCGTCGGCGCCTGACCGAAGGCTCGGAGGTCACGGCCAACTCGATGAAGCCCCTGGCGGCGGCAGCCAAGCTCGCTGCCGCTCGCACGGACTCCCTGGAGCCCGCCGAGGACGGCAGCCTCGATGGCAGCCCGGCCGCCTGATCAGCCGGATCAGCGTCTCCTCCGCGGACCCTCAGGAGCCCTGCGGGGTTGCGAAGCCCCGCGGCGGGTTCCGCAACCTCGCGGGGCTCCTTTCGTTGCAGAATGATGGTGTCGTTTTGGGACGACGGATCACTGCCCAGGGGCCGCAGCCATCCCTCGACCCTGCGGCAAGGACGTCGTGGCGACCTGATGACCTTGGCTACCACCGCAGCCGGGCAGCCCGTGGCCCTGATCTGGTCCTTGCTGGTTGTCAGCCGGCGCTGTTGCTGAGGGTCGATTCCGCCGGCGGGCGCGGTGAGGCTGAGCCCTGCTGCAGCACGATGGCGACGCGGTTCAGCTCCTGGATGGCGTCTGCCCCTTCGAGTTTCACCAACTCGTGGCCATCGCGGGATTCCACCCAGCTGATGCCGAAGTTGGAGACCAGGAAGCGCACCACATGGGTCTCACCGAGGTCGGCCACGAAGGAGGCCCCGTGGGGATCCTGCTCGTCACCGCAGATGTAGCAGGTGGCGGCGTGGCCCTGCTGGCGCAGGCAGTGGGCAAGAGCCTGGAGGCTGACCACCAGGTCATTGACCAGGCCTCGGTATTGGTCGGCAAGGCGCAGGAACACGGGACTGCCTGGCGGTTTCGTCAAGCATCCTAAGGTTTTCTTCCGAATTGCGCGATGGCGGTGGCTGGCGTGGCGGCCGGGGTCTGGGGCGCTGGCGACGCCCTGGCCGCGGGCTCAGCCGTCAGCCAGCGTCCACCAGCCGGCGGCAGGGCCGATGAAGCGCACGATCACCCAGAACAGCACCAGGGCGCCGATGCCGATCCAGGCCCCTCGGGTGGTGAGCGCCACGAAGCGGTCGGCCTGGTTCCGGGTCAGGGGGAGCCAGCTCACCAGGCGGGGGGAGGTGTCCGCCGGCTTCGGAGTACGGGGCTGGGCTCGGGGCGGCAGGCCCTGGGCGGCGCGGCGCTTGGCTTCTCCCATGGCAGGGCTTAGCGGAGGGCGGGCTGAGGCTAGGTGCTCCGCCGCCGCTGGCAACGGTCGACCGCCGGCCGGGGCTCAGTCGGGAAGCAGCCGGGTCAGCGGGACCCAGGGTTCCAGGGCCGCCAGGGCCGTCTGCCCCCAGGAACGCCCCCGGAGCCTGCCGTCGAGCACCGCCAGGCGGCTGCCATAGCGCTGTCGCAGCGGGGCGATGCCCCGCTGCAGCCGATTGATCGCCTCCGGCAGCAGCAGGTTGCGGAACCAGTCGCCCCCCTCCCGCCGCAGCGCTTCGACGCGAGCCGCTGTGAGCGGATCCTCCAGGCTGGCGATCGGCAGCAGGGCCACCACCACCTGGGCCGGCTGGGGCAGGCGGGCTTGCTGCTCCAGCCACCAGGCCCAGTCGGCGCAGACCACACCATTGGCTTCGGGGGTGGTGCAGGCGTGGCTCACCCGGCTGCCGAATTCCGCCGCCAGGGCGCTGGTCAGGGAGAGCCGCAGGGCCGGGTCATCGATCAGCACCAGGGTGAGACCGCTTTGGCCCAGGATCAGCCGGCGGCAGTGATCGAGCAGGTGCTCGCCGTAGTGGGGGCTGTTCGGCAGGGGCTGGCCGCTGGGGCAGTAGAGGGGCAGGGGATCGAGCACGGCGGGCTCCCCCAGATCCACCACCACCGAGGGGCGGAAGCTGAGGGTTCCCAGGGCGCTGCCCTCCAGACCCCCGGGGGCACCCGGCGCGCCATGGCTCCCCATCGCTGCCGGGCCCAGGGGCCGCGGCCGCGGCAGCTCGCCCACCAGCACCGCCCCCCTGGCGCTCAGCAGCCCCCCCAGCTGGGCGAGGGGAGCCAGGGGCTGGCGGTGCAGTTGCCACTGCAGCAGGCCCGGGTCCACCTCCGCCCAGCTGGTCCAGTCCGCCGCTCCAGCCTCGAGCCAGCGGTTCCAGGGATCCGGTAGGGGCTTGAGCAGGCCCAGGAGCTGGCGCAGGGGTGCCTCATCCTCCTGGGCCAGCGCCACCAGCCGATTGGGGTGGCGGGGATGGGAGAGCACCCGCCGGCTGAGCCGTTCATGGAGCGCCAGCAGGCTGGGTTCGGCGGCGGGGCGGGCCCGACGCAGGCCGTCCCAGTCGCCGGGCTGCAGGCGCACCGCCAGGGCCTCGCGCAACAGGGGCTCGAGCCGCTCTGCCTCGGGAATCACCAGCTGGCGATCCCCCAGGGCTCCCTGCCGCCAGGCCTCCAAGAGCTGTTGGTGGTCGAGCAGCCAGAGATGGCTTCGGGGCGGGGGCTCCTGGCCCTCCCAGAGGGGAAGCTGCAGCGCCACCGAGCGCAGCCTCGGCCACTCCACCTGCAGCAACCGCTGGCGCAGTCGGCCATCAGCCACCAGAGCCAGGGGCGTGTCAGCCAGGGCCAGCGGCACCAGCAGGCCGATCAGCCAGCAGGGGTCGGTGCCCGGCGCCAGGCGGATCAGGGTCTGGTCGCCCCGGCGCAGGCTCCGGCCCACCAGCCGGCAGAGGGTGAGGTGATGGGGCCAGTCGCCGCGACCCTCCTGGCGCAGCAGGGCCTTGAGCTGGAGATGGGCGCTGGCTTCCAACATCGCAGGATCGTAAGGAGGCCCTGGCCGCCGGGCGGCTGCCGATGCGACAGCGCTCCAGCCACCGCGGGCAGGCCGCAAGGCCCTGCCTAGAGTTGTCAGTCGCGGGGTGACATCTGCCGCCCAGCCCTGGCCGCAGACCCACAGGAGCACCCATCGATGCCAGCCCTCAGCGACGGCCAGCCGGTGGGCATCGTGGGGCTGGGACTGATCGGCGGCTCCCTGGGTCTGGACCTGCAGGCGGCCGGCATCGAGGTTCGGGCGCTGGTGCACCGGGAGTCCACGGCCCTGCGGGCCCGCGAGCGGGGACTGGCCTCCAGCATCGGCACCGATCCCTCACTGCTCCAGGGCTGCGGCCTGGTGGTGCTGGCCCTGCCCCTGGACCGTCTGCTCGCACCGGATCCCTCCCTCCTGGCCGCCCTGCCGGGCGCCGCCGTCCTCACCGACGTGGGCTCGGTGAAGGGGCCGCTGCTGGCGCACTGGCGCGAGTTGCTCCTTGAAGTGGGCCGGCGAGAGCAGCTGGGGCGGTTCGTGCCGGGTCACCCCATGGCCGGCACCGCCAGCGCCGGCGTTGAGGCCGGCCAGCCCGGACTGTTCCGCGGGCGGCCCTGGGTGGCCACCCCCGATGGCGACACTGATCCCGATGCCCTGGCCCTGGTGCGGGAGCTGGCGGAACGGGTGGGGGCCCGATGGTTCACCTGCGCCGCCGCCGACCACGACCGCGCCGTGGCCCTGATCTCCCACCTGCCGGTGCTGGTGGGTGCGGCCCTGCTGGCCGCGGCGGACCGCGCCGGTGCCAGCACGGGGGTGGGGGCCCTGGCCCGCTTCCTGGCCTCCAGCGGCTTTGCCGACACCACCCGCGTCGGGGGCGGCAATCCCGAGCTGGGCACTCTGATGGCTCGCACCAACCGGCAGGCGTTGCTGCAGGCGCTGGCGGCCTACCGCCTCGAGATCGGTGATCTCGAGGCCCTGGTGGCCGGGGAGCGCTGGTCGGATCTGGAGGGGCGGCTGGGCGCGGCCCAGGCCCTGCGCCCGGCGTACCTCGGCGCCGATCCCCCGACCGGCGGGCATGGGCCGGCGGCCGATGACAGGCCTGCCGGTGCGACCTAGGGTGCGCCCCGCGCGGCATCTGGGGCAGGGGGAGCGGGGCATGGGGGGGCCAGCAAGGCGTGCACTGACGCTGCTTCTGCTCCCTGCCCTGGCGGGATGCGCGGTGCAGGAGCCGCGCCCCGTCGATGAGGCGGCCCTGCTGCGGCGAGGCCAGAGCCGCATCGATGGCGGCGTCAATGTCACGCTCACGGCCCTCACCGAACGCGAATCCCGCAACCTGCTCGGCTTCGATGTGGCCTCCGCCGGTATCCAGCCGGTGTGGGTGAAGGTGGTGAATCGCGAGCCGGTGCGTTGGTTCCTGCCGCCGATCACGATCGACAGCGACTACTACTCCCCCCTGGAGGTGGCCTGGCGGGGCCACCGGCCCATGTCGGCCGAGGCCAATAGGCGCGTCGATGCCCGGCTGGAGCGGCTGGGGCTGCCGGAGTATGTCGAGCCCCGCGGCGTCGCTTCCGGCTTTGTCTTCACCAACCTCGATGAGGGGATCAAGTTCGCCAGCCTGATGCTGGTGGGTTCCGGCGCCCAGGCGCCGGTGCGGCGCTTCACCTTCCTCGCCGAGATTCCAGGCCATGCCACCGATTTCCAGCGGGTGCCCTGGGATCGGCTCTACCCCTCCGCCAAGGTGCGGGATCTCGATGAAGCGGGCTTCCGGGACTGGATCGAGTCCGATGTTTCCTGCTGCACCCTCGGCGGTGACCGTCGCACCCCCGCCGATCCCCTCAATGTGGTGATCATCGGCGGCCGCGACGTGGTGTTCCCGGTGCTGGCCCGCCGTGGCTGGCATGTGACCCAGACCCTCTCGGTGAGCTCGATCTGGCGCACGATCCGCTCCTCCCTGCTGGGAGGCCAGTACCGCTATGCGCCCGTCTCGCCCCTCTACCTGTTCGGCCGCCCCCAGGACATGGCCCTTCAAAAAGGGCGCAGTGACGTCAACCAGCGCAATCACATGCGCCTGTGGTTGGCGCCGGTGACCCTGCAGGGCAAGCCGGTGTGGGTGGGTCAGATCAGCCGCGACATCGGCGTGCGCCTGACCCGGCGCACGATCACCACCCACAAGATCGATCCGGAGGTCGACGAGACCCGCTGGTACCTGCTGCAGGACCTCTTCTTTTCCGATGGCCTCATCCGCTATGGCTTCGTCCGAGGGGTGGGGGCCTCCAGCCCCGCCCAGCCCCGCACCAACTTCACGGGCGATCCCTACTTCACCGATGGTCGCCGTGCTGTGTTCTGGCTGGGGCTGCCGCCGGAGACCCCCCGTCGCCAGCTGGCCCGCTGGATACCCCTGCGGCAGCAGGGGGCTCCACCCCCCGCTCCGGCAGCTCCAGGGACCGCCCCCGCTCCGCCAGCAGCTGCCGGCAGGCCGTGAGGGCCGAGAGGCTCACTCCGGCGGTGCCCTCGCCGGGATGGAGGGCGTCGCCGCAGAGCCAGAGGCCGGGCAGGGGGCTGCGGCTGGCCAGGCCGAACGGGCCGAAGCGGCTCGGATGCTGCCCCAGCCCCCCCACATAGCCAAACGGGCGGCCGGTCCAGCGGGCCCAGCCCCGGGGGGTGGCGAGCTCGCCGTGCCGCCAGTCGTCCGGGCCGATCCCCAGCAGGGTCTGCAGGCCCAGGGCGATGCCGCGGCCGGCGCTCTCCTTGCGCTGCTGATAGTCGGCCCTGGGGCCGCTGAACCAGGGCCGGGCCGGGGTGAACACACTGGCGATCACCGTGGCCTCCCCGGCCGGGGCGCGACCATCGCCCTCGCGGCTCACCGACACGAACAGGGAGCCGGGATCGTTCCAGGCGAGCTGGCGGTGACCCACCTCGGGGTCCCGCAGCCGGCGGCGTTCGACGGCGCCGTAGAACACCAGCGCCCCGGAAGGTTCAGGCAGGGCGGCCAGCCGTCGCCGGTAGCCCGTGGGGAGGGCGTCGCCCAGCAGCGCCGGCAGGCACTGGGGGGGAAGGGTGAGGACCACCTCCCGCGCCCGTAGTTGGAAGGGCGCCCCGGCTGGTCCGCGGCCCTCCAGGAGCCAGGGGGCCTGGGGATCCTGGGGGGGGCGCAACCGTTCGAGGCGATGGCGCAGCCGCAGCTGGCCGCCATCACGGGCCAGGGCCTGCTCCAGGGGCTGGGCCAGCTCCTGCATCGATCCCTCCAGATGCCACAGGCCGAGCGGCCGCTGCACCATCGCCAGCACCGTGGCGCCATAGAGGGCGGCGGTGCGATCGGCCGGCTCCTGGGAGTAGAGCCGCAGCTGCAGATCGAGGAAGCGCCGCAGCCGCTGCCCCGTGCTGCCGCCGCCGCAGCCGCTGAGGCGCTGCAGGTCGGCCATGGTCGCCCGTGTCAGCAGGCCGTTGGCCAGGGTGGCGGGCCCCAGGGCTCCAAGCAGTTGGGCCAGATCCCACCAGGAGCGCGGCACCACCACCGGATCGCGGCCGGCGAAGGCCCAATTGGCCCGGTGGATGGCCTCGCAGAGACTCCAGAACCTCTCGCTGCCTGGAAACTGGCGGAGCCGTTCAGCCTGCCAGGCCTCGGGATCGCGGTGGATCCACACCGGCGCACCGTCGCCCAGATCCACGACGCAGCCAGGATCCAGGGGTGTGGCGGCCGGGGGATCCACCCCAAGGGCGGCGAACAGGCGGGCGTGGATCCCCTCCGCTTCCAAGCCGGCCACCTGGGTGGCGCCCACGTCAAAGGTCCAGGGACCCCGCCGAAAGGTGCCGGCGCAGCCGCCGCTCTGATGGTGGGCCTCCAGCAGCACCACCGCCAGTCCCTCCCGGGCGAGCAAGGCCGCGGCCGTGAGTCCGGCGATGCCGGCCCCCACCACCACCACATCGCTGTCGTCCTGGCCAGCCATCGGCGCATGTTGGCAGCGCCCGGCACCCCGGCGTGGGCACGGTCCTGAAGGCTGATGCCGCGGCAGGCTGGGGCCAGTGATCAGCGGATCCGATGGGAACGGCCGGGGGGGTGCCCGCCGACTGGCTGGGCGAGCGACTGGGGGTGCGCCTGCTCAGCCAGACCCCCGTGGGTGGTGGCAGCATCCACAGCGCCTGGTGCCTGCGGCTGGAGGGCGAGGGGCAGGGCCGGCTGTTCGCCAAGACCAATGCCGCTGCGGCCCTGCCCCTGCTGGAGGCCGAGGCCGATGGCCTGGCGGCCCTGGCTGTGGCCGCTGCGGCCACGGGGCTGACCGTGCCGAGGCCCCTGGCCCTGGGCCTAGCCGGTGATCGGGCCGTGCTGGTGCTGCCCTGGCTGGAGCGGCTCAGCCCCACAGCGGCCCACTGGCGGCTGTTCGGGGCAGGCCTGGCCCGGCTCCATCGCGCCAGCCTCGGCCTAAGCTGCGCGCCCGGGGATCGTGCCGATGCCTTCGGCTGGGAGCGGGATAACTGGATCGGATCAGGCCCCCAGCCCAATGGCTGGGATGGGGACTGGGGCCGCTTCTTCTGCGAGCGGCGGCTGGCCCCCCAGGCGGCATTGTTGGCCCGCCGGGGCTGGAATCTGCCGGGGCTGGAGCGGTTGCTGGACAGGGTGCCGGGCTGGCTGAAGGCCCATCAGCCGGAGCCCTCTCTGGTGCACGGCGACCTCTGGAGCGGTAATGCCATGGCCCGCCTGGCCGTCCAGCCAGGCGGAGGGCCGGGCGTCGCGGTCGAGGCATCGGCGGGGGAGCCGGCTGAGGCTGGCGGCGCGATCTTCGATCCTGCGGTGCACCGGGGCGATCGGGAGGTGGATCTGGCGATGGCCCGCCTGTTCGGCGGCTTTCCAGCGGCCTTCTTCGACGGCTATGGGGCGGTGTGGCCCCTGGCCGCCGACCACCGGCGTCGGATCGGCCTCTACAACCTCTACCACCTGCTCAACCACGCCAATCTGTTCGGACGTGGCTACCTCGACCAGGCCCGCCAACAGATCGCCGCCCTCAACGCCACGGCGGATTAGGCCGCAACGACCACACGACAAAAAAAGCTCCGATGAGCGATCGGAGCTTTCGAGGCAAGCAATGAACCCAGACGGGCGTGCAGCGATCAGCCGAGGTATTCCTTGCGGAGATTCTGAATCTGATCCAGAACGGCGCTGCGCTTCTCGCTGGTGGTGAGGTTGTTCCAGCTCCAGGTGCCCACCACAACCAGGCCAAGCAGCTCAAGCAGACCTGGCACGACGGGGAGCAGGTTGATCGTGTCGAGAACACCCTTGATCAGGATCTGGGCCACGATCACGGCAAGAAAGATTCCGGCGACCTTGCCGGCCTTGCCGATCTGGCTCCAGTCGACTTTGTCGAGGGTATCGTTGACCTTCCCGATCACTTCGCCGTAGCGCGCTGTGAAGTCGAACGAGGGACCGCTGTCGTTGGCAGCAGCCTCCACAACCTCGTCTTTCGCTTCGGTGCTCAGATCGCTCATGGAGTGCGGCAACAATAAAGCCAACCCAAGGTACAGGCATGCCCCCGCGGTCGCCAGCGCTGGTCCTGTTCGGTGCTCAGGCGCTGACGCTTCTACAGCGGCTGCTTGACGCGGCGGTGCCCCAGGAGGGATGCGGTCTGCTGCTCGGGGAGCGGTGGCCGGTGGGGATCGCTCCGGCATCTGGCCTGCCGTTGGGCCGGGAGGGGGAAACCTGGCGGTTGCGGCAGATCTGGCCCTGCTGCAATGTCTGGGAGCCCGCCGCCGAGCGCCACCGCCGTTTCGCGATCGATCCTCGCGAACAGCTGCACGCGATCCACTGGGGACGCTCCCGGGGGATGGAGCTGCTGGGCTCGGTCCACAGCCATCCCAGCAGCGAGCCCATCCCGTCGGCCACCGATTGCGCCCTGGCCGCCTGGCCGACGCTGATGGTGATCCGCGGCACCGCCGCCCCGAGCGGGGCTGCTGGCGACGCACCGGACCATGTGCTTCGCTGCTGGTGGCTGGAGGCGGACGCCACCCCCCTGCAGCTGCCATGGAGAATGGAGGATTGAGGCGATCGCACCCGCGGCCGCGTCACGCCCCTATCTTCCGTCCATGCTTCCTCCCGACACCAGCGGCGTTCAATTGAGCCCCGATGAGGTGGCCCGCTTCGGCCGGCACCTGATCCTGCCGGAGGTGGGGATGGAGGGGCAGAAACGTCTCAAGGCCTCTTCGGTGCTCTGCGTCGGCACCGGCGGCCTGGGGTCACCCCTGCTCCTGTACCTGGCCGCTGCCGGGGTGGGCCGGCTGGGCATTGTCGACTTCGACGTGGTCGATGCCAGCAACCTGCAGCGCCAGGTGATTCATGGCACCAGCTGGGTGGGCAAGCCCAAGATCGAGTCGGCGAAGGCCCGCATCGCCGAGATCAATCCCTACTGCCAGGTGGATCTCTACCCCACGGCCCTCAGCAGTGAGAACGCCCTTGAGATCATCCGCCCCTATGACATCGTTTGCGACGGCACCGACAACTTTCCCACCCGCTACCTGGTGAACGACGCCTGCGTGCTGCTGGGCAAGCCGAATGTTTACGGCTCGATCTTCCGCTTCGAGGGCCAGGCCACCGTTTTCAACCTGGATGCGGAGAGTCCGAATTACCGCGATCTCTTCCCCGAGCCGCCGCCGCCGGGGATGGTGCCGTCCTGTGCCGAGGGGGGCGTGATCGGGGTGCTGCCAGGCATCATCGGCATGATCCAGGCCACCGAAGCGGTGAAGATCATCACCGGCATCGGCACCACCCTGAGCGGCCGGCTGCTGCTGTTCGACGCTCTCAAAATGAGCTTCCGTGAGCTGAAGCTGCGGCCCAGTCCCGAGCGGCCGGTGATCGATCGCCTGATCGACTACCAGCAGTTCTGCGGCGTCGGCGGCACCGCCCCTGGCCAGGAGGAGGCCGGTGCCGTGGCCAGCGTCAGCGTCCAGGAGCTCAAGGCGCTGCTCGATGGCGACAGCGCTGATCTGCTGCTGCTGGATGTGCGCAATCCGCCCGAAGCCGAGATCGCCACGATCCCGGGTTCCACCCTGATCCCCCTGGATCAGATTGAGAACGGCACTGCCATCGAGCGGGTGCGGCAGCTGGCGGCCGGCCGCCGTCTCTACGTGCACTGCAAGCTGGGCGGCCGCAGTGCCAAGGCCTTGATCGCCCTGAAGCGCCACGGCATCGAGGGGATCAACGTGGCCGGCGGCATCGACGCCTGGAGCCAGGAGATTGACCCCAGCGTGCCCCGCTACTGACCCCGCTACTGAGCGGTTGCGGCGCGGCGCACCTTGGGGCTCCGTTCCCAGTGGCTCGCCGGCACACGCTGATCCGGCCCAGCTGCCGCTGTTCACGGGCCTCACCAGGCGGAGGCCTGTGATCAGAGGCCTGTGATCACAGGCCTCTGATCAATAGTCGACGCCGCGCTTGAGGTCGACGCCGCGCTCGGCGTAGTGCTTGTGGCAGACCATCTCGGAGTGGACGCTCGCCAGGTCGAAATAGGCGGGCCGGCTCTTGCAGCGGCCGGTGATGATCACCTCGGTTTCGGCGGGTTTGCGCAGCAGGGTCTGCACGATCGGCTCCACCGGCAGCAGCTCAAGATCGACCGTGGGATTGAGCTCATCGAGAATCACAGTTTTGTAGAGGCCGCTGGAGATCGCCGCCCGGGCGATCTCCCAGGCCCGCTCAGCCTCCACGTAGTCGATGGGCTGCTGCTGCCCGCGCCAGACGATGGCGTCGCGACCGGAGCGCAGGTGATCGACGAGGTGGGGATAGCTCTCCCGCAGGGCCGCGATCGCGGCGTCTTCGGTGTAGCCGCTGCCGCCCTTGAGCCACTGCAGGATCAGCACCCTGTGGCTTTTGTCCTGGCTGATGCCCCGGCCGATTGCCTGCAGGGCCTTGCCCAGGGCGCTGGTCGACTTGCCCTTGCCCTCACCGGTGTAGATCTCGATGCCATCCAGGCCGCGATCCGCCAGCGCACCTTCGGGATCGGAGCCCGCCGCCCGCTGGTCCGGGCCGCGGCGTCGGTGGGCCCGCATCTCGGAGTGCAGATCGGCCAGCTGCACCAGCTGGGCCGGGGCGCCCCGCCCGGTGCAGATCACCTCCATCCCCTCAGGTTTGGCGGCCAGCGTGCGCACCACCTCGGCCGTATCGAGCAGGCCCAGATCGAGCACGGGGTTGAGCTCGTCGAGCACCACCACGGAATAGAGGGCGCTGGCGATCGCCCCCTTGGCGATGTCCCAGCCCCGCTGAGCCTCCTGGCGGTCGAAGCGACTGGCCTGCTCGGCACTGAAATACTCGCCACGACCGGTGCGCACCTGGTCGATCAGGTGGGGGAACCCTTGCTGCAGGGCTTCGATCGCCGCGTCTTCGTCGTAGGAGCGGCCCGGACCCTTCAGGAAGCGCAGCAGCAGCACGCGGGTGCGTCGCCGCTCGCAGATTCCCAGGCCGATGGTGCGCAGCACCACCCCAAGGGCCGCCTGGCTCTTGCCCTTGCCATCGCCGTCGTAAACGTGCAGCTGGCCGTGGACCCGCTCATCGCTGCCGGCGGCTGTGCGGATGCCGATGCCACGGCCCGTGCCTCGCTGCGGTGACTGGGTGCGGCTGGAGGAGGACGCCATGGCGAGACCCACTGGCCGGATGCTACCCAGGGCACTCCCCCCCGGCGCCGCAGTCAGCCCATCGCCTTGCCAGGATCGACCCATGACCGCAGAACGGCCGGAGCGCCCTCCCCTCACCCTGCTCGAATCCCTCCCCCCGCCCCTGGAGGCGGCCTACGGGCGGGTCTGTCGACGTCTCGATGGGCTCGGCAGCGTGCTGGTGGCCTACTCCGGTGGCGTCGACAGCGCCCTGGTGGCAGCCCTGGCCCAGGGGCGGCTCGGATCGAAGGCCCTGGCGGTGACCGGGGTGTCCCCGGCCCTGGCCCCCCATCTGCTGGCGGAGGCCAGAGCCCAGGCCAGCTGGCTTGGGGTGGCCCACCGGGAGCTGGCGACCGCCGAGCTGGACGATCCCGCTTACGCCAGCAATCCCAGCGACCGCTGCTACGCCTGCAAAAGCCAGCTCCACGGGCTGCTGGCCGTGCTGGCCACCACCATGCCCGGCGCGGTGGTGGTGGATGGGGTGAATCATGACGATCTTTCCGATCACCGGCCCGGACTACGGGCAGCCGGGGAACGGGGCGTGATCTCCCCCCTGGCTGAGGCCGGCATCGACAAGCAGGGGGTGCGGCACCTGTCGCGAGCCCTGGGCCTGCCCTGGTGGGACAAGCCTGCCCAGCCCTGCCTCGCTTCCCGCTTCCCCTACGGCGAACCGATCACCGCGGCGCGGCTGCAGCGGGTGGCCGCCGCTGAGGCCTGGCTGCTGCAGGCGGGGTTTCGGGAGTTGCGGGTGCGCAGCCAGGGGGAAACGGCCCGCATCGAACTGGCGTCCGGTGAGCTGGCGGCAGTCCTGGAGCTTCTGGTCCGGGGGGGCTTCCGGGAGCGCCTGGTGGCCAGGTTCCGTGATCTCGGCTTTTCAGCCGTCGCCCTCGACCTGGAGGGCCTGGTCAGCGGCAAGCTCAACCGCGACCTGGCGGTCTCCAGGTCGGCAGCCTCCAGCACGGGCTGGGAGGAAGCCTCAGGGTCGTGAGCCCTGGGCTTGCCTCCTCAGCAGGCAGGGATCGGGAGGGATCGGCTGGGGTTCAGCAAGCAGCCAGCAGGGGTTCTCGCTCGCTATTGGCGATCGAGCCCGGCGTTTCGCGGCGGAAGCTGGTGAGCTTGTGATCGGCCGCCCCCAGCTCTTCCACCAGGACCTGGCAGGCTCGCTCGGGCATGGTGTGGTCACCACAGGTGAACACATCCACGGCGGCGTAGCCGGATTCCGGCCACGTATGAATAGAGATATGGGATTCGGCTAGAAGGGCAAGCCCCGTGACACCCTGCGGTTCGAAGCGGTGGGTGATCAGGTTGAGCAGGGTGGCACCAGCACGTTTCGCTGCTGTGGTGATGGTTTCCCTGAGGAAAGCTTCGTCATCGAGCCGAGAACTGTCGCAGTTGTAGAGCTCGAGGATGCAGTGTTTCCCTACCGCGTCGCTGATGGCGGATGTCGGGTTGGGCTTGGGAGCATCGTCACCACCCCATCCGGGGTTGGGGTGCAGGCTGGCCAGGCGCTGGTTCATCGAATCCAGTCAATGAGCCCACCACCATAGGGGCTGGGGGGGCCAGCAGACCGGTTCGGTCGACATAGGCCGCTCCCTGTGCTGCATTGCCCACAGAGCTCAGCCAGTTCAGCCGGGCTGCAGCTTGCCCTGCTCCATCCGCACCAGCTGGGCCCGGGCCCGCCAGCCCCCGCTGAAGCCGTCGAGATGGGTGGCGCTCACCAGGCACTGGTGCCCTTCGCCCACGGCCTCCAGCAGCAGCTGCTGGCGGCGCGGGTCGAGTTCCGCCAGCACATCGTCGAGCAGCAGCAGGGGTGGTTCGCCGACCACCTGCCCCACCAGTTCAAGCTCGGCCAGCTTCAGGGCCAGCACCAGCGTGCGCTGCTGGCCCGCCGAGCCGTAGCGGCGGGCCGGGCTACCCCCCAGCAGCAGGCCGATCTCATCGCGTTGGGGACCCACCTGGCAGTGGCCCAGCCGCTCCTCCTCGCCCCGTTGGCGGCGCAACCCCAGGAGCAGGGCCTGCTGCCAGGCCTCCTCTTCCCGGCGCTCCTCTCCGGGTTGCTCCGAGGACAGCGGTTGCGGCGCCAGGGGGGTGCCGCTGCAATACATCAGCTCGAGCGCTTCGGCGTTGCCGCCCAGGCGGCCCTGCCAGCGCTGGGCCAGGGGGGTGAGGCGGGCCAGGGCCCGCTGGCGGCGCCGGTGCAGCCGGGTGCCCACCACCGCCATCTGCTGGTCGTAGGCATCGAGCAGGGCCTGCCGCTGGCCTGCCGCCAGGCCGCGGCGCAGCAGCTGGCTGCGCTGGCGCAGCAGTCGTCCGTAGCGGCTCACCAGGGCGCCGTAGACCGGTTCAAGCTGCAGCACCACCCGGTCGAGCCACTGACGCCGCTGGGCTGGTTCGCCCCGCACCAGGTCCAGATCGAGGCTGCTGAAGCCGACGCAGCGCAGCGGACCGATCAGGTCGAGTTGGCGCTCCAGGTTCAGGCCGTTGCGGCGGGCCTGTCGCCCCCCCTGGCGGCGCAGCTCCAGATCAAGCTGATCGCCCTCGTCGGTGATCGCTCGCAGCCTGCTGATCGGGGCGCCGTGCCGAATCAGATCCCGGTCGTTGCCGCAGCGGTGGGAGCGCAGGCTGGTCAGCAGCTCGACCGCCTCGAGCAGGTTGGACTTCCCCTCGCCGTTGGCCCCGGTTACCAGCAGGCGGGGCGCCTGCAGCTCCAGCTGCAGGCCGCCGATGTTGCGGAAGTCGTGCAGCTCCAGGCGATGCAGCCGGATGGGTCTGGGGCGGCTGGGCCACAACGTACCGCCTGTGATCCCGTGCGGCTGCGCGCCGAATGGCCGTGCAGAAGGGGCCCGCCTGGACCGCGTGTAAGCTCACATCAGAGTCGATGGGTCGGCCGTCAGGCCGGCGCTGCCGCCGGTGCCGCCAGCCTTCCGTTGGTAGCCCATCCCTCTTCCCTGGTGTCCGGCACGGGTTGGGCATGTAGCTCAGTTGGATAGAGCATCAGATTCCGGTTCTGAGTGTCGGGGGTTCGAGTCCCTCCATGCTCGTTCAGACCCAGGGACCCCAAAGGGCAGCCCCCGCCTCGGCGGGGGTTTTTTGTTGGCCGGCCGCCACAGCCCGGGGGTCACCGCCACCGCGACCTGGGCGATCTGGAACTCAGTCCAGGCGGCGGCGTTGAACGAGGCCAGGGTGTGGGGTGGATCAATGGCGCCGCAGGGCCAACCCCATGGCGCGGATGCCGCCTGGATCGAGCAGGAAGCCAGCGCTGCTCAGGGCCGCTATGGCCTCCGGCGGTGCCGAGAGCGAGATGCTGCAGCCCCCCAACTCCCGGCGCAGGCGGCCCAGGGCCGTGCGCACCAGGGCGGTGAGCACGGCATCACGGGCGGGGTCGCTGGGATCGGTGAGCAGATCCCAGAGGTTGGCATTGAGGGCCTGGTCGCTGGTGGTTCGCAGGAAGCCCACGGTCTTGCCCTGGGGATCGCAGACCCGCAGAGACCAGGTGCTCCGCTCCAGGGTGGCCTGCCAGCGTTCGGGGCTGCGGGGCTGATCACCGCAGGCCAGCAGCAGCCGGTTGAGCTCCTCGCTGGTGCGTTCAGCCAGCCCGCCACGGCCAGGAGACCCCATCCCATCAGGCTCCTGGAGGAGGGTGTAGCCCTCCGGCAGGCGGGGCGGGGCGATGGCGGGGCGAAAGGGAATCAAGGGAGAGGGGGCGATCCGGTGGTGGTTTCAACCGGTGTTGCGCATGCCGGCCGCGATGCCGTTGATGGTGAGCAGTGCACCGCGCAGCAGTTCGCTGCGGCTGTAGGTGCGCTCATCGCCACCGCTCGGTCCATGGCTGGGCCCTTCGCTCATCGGTGGCTGCCGGTTCTGTTCCCGCAGGCGACGCAGCAGGGCCACCTGCAGGAAACCCAGGGGGATGATGGTGCGGTTGCGCAGATCCACCGACAGCTGCAGGGCGGGATCGGCATCGAGCAGGCGGCTGTGGTTGCTGATCCGCAGGACCAGATCGCGGGTGAGGGTGAATTCCTGGGCGATTGTGGCGAAGATCGCTTCGAAGGCCTCGCGGTTCTCGGCCCGACCGAGGGCGCGGACATAGTGCTGGGCCAGCTCAAGATCAACCTTGGAGAGGGTCATCTCCACCTTGGAGATCAGCATGCGGAAGAAGGGCCAGCGCTGGTAGAGCAGCTGCAGCAGCTCCATCTGGCCGGGATCCTCCTCCAGCTCCTTCTGCAGGGCCGCACCGACCCCATACCAGCTGGGCAGGAGAAAGCGGCTCTGGGTCCAGCCGAACACCCAGGGAATGGCCCGAAGGCTGGAGAGATCCTTGGCGCCGCTCTTGCGCCGGGCCGGGCGGCTGGAGATCTGCAGCTTGCTGATCTCCTCGATCGGGGTGACCTGCTGGAAGAAAGCCACCAGATCGGGGTTGTCGTGCACCAGGGCCCGGTAGTGGTCCCGCGAGCGGGCCGCCAGCCGCTCCATCAGGGCGTTCCAGCTGGGGGTGTCATCGATCGGGGCCGAGACCATGCTGTTCTGAAGCACGGCGGTGGTGACCGTTTCAAGGTTGTAGAGGGCCAGCTCGGGCAGGGCGTATTTGGATGCCAGCACCTCACCCTGCTCGGTGATCTTGATCCGACCCCGCAGGGTGCCGCTGGGCTGGGCCAGGATCGCCTGGTAGGCCGGGCCGCCGCCGCGACCCACCGAACCGCCCCGACCGTGGAAGATCCGCAGCGCCACGCCATGGGTGCTGGCGAGCTGCTGCAGGGCGATCTGGGCGCGGTGGATCTCCCAGTTGCTGGAGAGAAAGCCGGAGTCTTTGTTGCTGTCCGAGTAGCCGAGCATCACCTCCTGCAGGGGTTCGGCGCCGATCTGCTCGCTGGCGAGCAGATCGCGATAGAAGGGGTCGGCGAACAGGCGTCCCATCACCGCCGGAGCCCCCTGCAGATCCTCCACGGTCTCGAACAGGGGAATCACCAACAGGCGCGACTGCCGGCTCATCGGGTCGACCAGCCCGGCCTCCTTGGCCAGGAGCAGCACCTCCAGCAGGTCGGACACCGTGTGACTCATCGAGATCACGTAGGTGTTGCAGATCCGCGCGCCGAACTCCTGTTGCAGTCTCTGCAGCATCCGGAACACCGCGATCGTCTCGGCGGTGGCGGGGCTCCAGCGTGCCAGCGGCGGTAGCAGGGGCCGACGGGTCTGCAGTTCGCCCAGCAGCCAGCTGATGCGGCTTTCCTCATCCATCTCCCCGTAGGGAACGGGCAGCTGCAGATAACGGCTCAGCTCGTCAATCGCATCGCTATGACGCGTGCTCTCCTGGCGGATGTCGAGGCTGGCCAGGCAGAAGGAAAAGATGTGCACCTGGCAGAGCAGATCGCCCAGGGCTTCGCAGGTCAGGCCTGTGGCCACAAGGCTGTCGCGCACCAGTTCGAGATCACTGCGGAACTCATCGGCGCTGCTGTAGTGCAGATCCCCCACCTGGCCCGCGGCGCTGCTGAACCCATCAGCGCCCACCGGGGAGGCCAGATCGCCGGGGGCTTCCCAGCCCGCGTCGGAAAGCAGCTGGTTGCGCTCCAGGGTGAGCCGCAGCCGCTCCAGCACGTAGCTGAGCTTGAGCCGGTAGGGCTCGAGCCGGTAGCGGGCAGCCCGCTCGTCGTAGATCTCGGGGAACCGCAGCCGGTCCATCTCCAGGGATTCGAGCAGGGCCGGTCCCACCTGGCTCCACTGCATCGAGATGCTGAGCTGGTCGCGCAGCTGCTCCACCGAGCGGATGTAGCGCTGCAGCATCAGCTTGCGCTGATAGCAGGCGGTGCGCCAGGTGATCTCGGCGGTGACCGAAGGGTTGCCATCCCGGTCGGAGCCCACCCAGGACCCGAAGGTGCAGAAGGCGTCGCGGGGGAGGGCGACATCGGGGTAGCTGGCCCGCAGGGCGGAGCGGATGCGCTGCTGCAGCTGGGGCATCGCCTCAAACAGCACCTCCTGGAAGTAGTGGAGGGCGTAGTCCACCTCATCCAACACCGAGGGCTTGAACTGGTGCAGCTCATCGGTGCGCCACCAGAGGCGGATTTCCTCCTCGAGCAACTGGCGGCAGCGCTGCTGCTCCTCGCGGCTGAGGCTGCGATCCTCCTGCAGGCGCTGGATCAGACTGGCCACACGGCGCTGTTTGTGCCGCACCGTGTGGCGCACGATCTCGGTGGGGTGGGCCGTGAACACCAGGCGGATGTCGAGCTCCCGCAGCACGTTTTCGATCTGGGCCGGCGGCACGCCGAGCCGGCGCAGCCGCTCGAACAGCTGGCGGAAGGTGGCGGGGTCGCTCTGGCTGGCCAGCGGAGGCAGGAACGGGTCGTAGGCGACAGGGGCGTTGGCGGTCTGGATGCTTTCGAGGTAGGTGTCCTCCTCGATGTGCTGCTCCAGGATGTTGACCAGCTGGAAGTAGAGGGAGAAGGCCCGTGCGGCGGCGATGCCATCGGCCAGATCCATCTCCCTGATCACAGCCACGATCGCTTCGCTGTCACCGCTGCGGAAGCCGGCCTGTTCATCGCTGGCGCTGATCTCCGGGGGATGCAGCGGGCCGCTCAGTTCCTTCAGCCGAATCAGCCGACCCAGCTGGGGCTGGGGGCATTCGCTCCTGAGCACGTTGAGCCAGAGGTCCTCCACCAGCTCCAGTCGCTCACCCAGCAGGCGGCCGACGACAGCGGGGACCTCCGGTGTGGAGGGGGCCAGGCCCTGGCCACCCGGGTGCCGCCCTTGGGTTCCGTCGGGGACAGCGACGCCCTGCTGGGGACCTGCGGCTGGCGCTGAAGATGGCGGCCGCATGGGCGGGTGGAGCGGGGAGTTGGGATCCATGATCATCCCAAAGCGTGGGATGGGTCTGTTGCAAGGCTTGCCTTGAGGGCCTCTTCCCGTCTCTGCAGCTCGATGGCGGCGGCGGCCACGATCTCCCCCACCGGCTGCCCGGCCCGGTGCAGGGCCAGCCAGCGCATCGCGGTGTTGCCGCGGCCGAGCACCTCGGCCAGGGGGGCAAGCCTGGGGCTGAGACCCAGCTGGGCCGCCATCGGACCGATCGCCTCCAGCTCCCGGTCGATCCAGTCTCGGGCTCGAATCTCGCTGCCGTCGCGCCAGTGCCGCAGCACGGCATCGAGGCTGTCGCGGGCCGCAGCGCGGTCGTTGGCGTCGGCGAGCCGCGCCAGTTCGGAGGGGGAGAGCGCGCTGACCTCGAGCGGATCGAAGCCGCGGGGATCGAGGAGCAGCTGCAGCAGTCGCAGCTCGATGAAGGCCGTCACCGCCAGCAGGTCGATCGGATCGGCCAGCAGATCGCAGATGCGCACCTCGATTCGGTTGAGATCGTGGGGGCGGTCCTCACCGTTGGGTCGGACCGAGGTCCAGAGATGGCGCACGTTGGTCATCGCGCCACTGGCCAGCTGTTGATTGACCCAGCTCACGTAATGGGCATGGCTGAGGAACAGCGGCACCTCCGGTGGGGTGAGCGGAAACTGCAGCCAGCGTTGGGAGTGGGCGCCGGTGGGTTGCCGATCAAGGAAGGGGGAGCTTGCGCTGAGGGCCAGCAGCAGGGCCGCCTCGCAGCGGATCAGCCGCAGGCCGGCGAACAGGGGCTCCATCGCCGTGATCCCGAGGTTGATGTGCACGCTGGCGGTCACCACGCGGGTGCCGTAGGTGCGCTCGATGTAGGCGTGGTAAGGGTTGGTGGGGTCGGAGCGTTCGAAGCGGCCGCTATCGCCGGTGCTCAGGGCACTGCCAGGCAGCAGGGTCAGCCCCCGAGGCTCGAGCCAGTGCCGCAGCCGCTGGCGGGGTTCGAGCAACAGGGCCAGCTGGCGCTCGTAGCTCGGCTCAGGGGGCGTGGTGTATTCGAGATTGCGCTGGTCCGGTTCGGTCACGAAGCCCGCCAGCTCCCGGGCCGCCTCGGCGGCGCAGCCCACCACCGTGCCGTCGGCGCGGCCGGTGTACATCTCCACCTCGAAACCCTTGGTCAGCAGGGGGATGCTCATGGTCAGGGGCGGCTGGGGAGGGAGGGGGCAAGGGGGGCTGGCGGCAGAAGGCAGGCCAGAGCCTTGAGCATGCCGCGGGCCTTGTTGAGGGTCTCTTCGTATTCCTTGGCGGGCACCGAGTCGGCCACGATCCCGGCCCCGGCCTGCACCCGCACCCGCCAGCCCGGATCGGGATCTCCAGGCGGCGGGGCCAGCACCACCATCGTGCGGATCGTGATCGCCGTATTCAGGGCGCCGCCGAGGTCCACGGCGCCATAGACGCCGGAATAGGGGCCGCGGGCATCCGGTTCGAGCTCATGGATGCGCTGCATGGCCCGGATCTTCGGCGCCCCGCTGACCGTGCCGGCCGGGAAGCAGGCCATCAGCAGGTCCCAGACATCGTGGCGATCCTCGAGATCCCCCTCCACCTGGCTGACGATATGCATGACATGGGAATAGCGTTCGATCACCATCAGGTCCTGCACTCGCACGCTGCCGGGTCGGCAGACGCGGCCGAGGTCGTTGCGGCCCAGATCGACCAACATCACGTGTTCGGCCCGCTCTTTCGGGTCGGCCAGGAGCTCGGCCGCCAGGGCACCATCCTCGTCTTCGTCGGCTCCCCGGGGCCGGGTGCCGGCGATCGGTCGGAGCGAGGCCCGCACGCCCCCCCCGGGCTTGGGCTCGGCTTTCACCATCACCTCGGGGCTGGAGCCGATCAGGTACCAGTCGCCGAAGTTGAAGAAGGCCATGTAGGGGGAGGGGTTGACCATCCGCAGGCTTCGGTAGAGCTCGAATGGATCGCGCTGGATGCGGGCCTCCAGCCGCTGGCTGAGCACGAGCTGGAAGACATCGCCGGCAGCGATTGACTCTCGGCCATCGGCCACGGCTGCCTCGAAGTTCTCGCGACTGCGGTTGGCGCTGGTCTGGAGCGTGCTGCCGGGCTCGTCGTGCCAGTCGAGGGGGGTGATGCCCGGTGGCAGCGGGGCGTGCATGCGGGCTTCAAGCTGGCCGATCCGTTCGGAGGCGTTCTGCCAGGCCTGGTCGGGGTCGCCCCCGGCGCTCAGATCGGCATAGGCCACCGCCGTGATCTGCCGCTTCACCTGGTCGAAGACCAGCAGGCTGTCGGCCAGCATCCAGCAGCCATCGGGGGGGTCGCCGGGGCCGGGGGAATGGACGGGCACGCTGGGTTCAATCCAGCGGATCAGTTCGTAGCCCCAGGCCCCGAACAGTTGGCCCAGGGGGGGCAGGCCCGGCACCGGTGCGGGGTTGATGGGGGCGAGGCACTGGCGCAGCTGGGTGAAGGGATTGCCACTGAGCTGCTCGCGCCGGCCATCGCGCCAGTGACGCTCGCCGGTTTCACCGCGCCAGGTGAGGGTCCAGAGGGGCTGGGTCACCACCACGCTCCAGCGGCCGATTCGCTCGCCGCCTTCCACCGACTCCAGCAGCAGGCCATGGCCCTCGCCGGCCCCCACCTTCAGCCAGGTGGTGAGCGGTGTTTCCAGATCAGCGGGCCAGCGCTTCCAGAGCGGCACAAAACTGTGCCCGCCGAATGCTGCGGGCCCTCGGGCAGCTTCCTTCTGGAAGGCGGTTCGGTCGGGGGCGCGATCAGGACCCGGCATCAGCACGACAGGCAGGCAAAAAAAACGGGGCTTGCCAGCCCCGCCTTTATAGATGCGCGAGGGTGCGCGGCTCAGACTTCGTAGGGAGCCTTGCCGCTGAACTTGAGGCCTGCAGGGTTGGGGTTGGCGCCGATCCTGCGGGCGTTGTGGCCGACCATGACGCGACCCTCGTTCGCCTTCTCGGGGAAGACGCCATCCTTGGGATGGAGGAATTCGGTGTCTCCGCCGGGGAAGATCCTGTAGATCTTGTAATCTTCAATCCGGGGCTTGAACTTGGTGCGCAGCTGGGTGCCGAGGGCAAGGCACTGCTCCTTGCGGGCGAAATACATCAGATTTTCGCCGGCGTGCATTTCGGCAGCGCCGCCGGTGGGGAGTTCGAAGGCCTGGGCAGCGGTGCTGGTCCAGGTGATGGCGTATTTCTCCTCGGTTTCGGCGGCATTGAGCAGACCGCCCGTGCTGCCGATGAACTTCGGAAGTTGACCTGTCAGGGCCGTCGCTGGCATGGCTCAAAGACCGTTACAGGCGGAAGCTAGCACCGTGTTTCGACCCTCCCAGCCAGGGGGCGCGCACTCTTCACACCCGTCAACAATGGGCCGCGGCCCCCCGCGACTCGCCCCCCTCCGCCAAAGGGAAAAAGACGGTCAGGCTCGATCCACCCCGCTCCGTCAGTCGGCCGCCGAGTCGGTGGAAGAGCTGGCGTGTGGCCTGATGGCTCAGCTGCAGGCTGCCCGTGGCCGGGTTCCAGCTCAGCACCGGTCCCACAAGGTCGGTGCCGGTGCCGTCCCTGGCCCCGCCATCGGCGCCGTCGTCGCGACCGGCGTGATCGCTGCTGCTCAGCTGCAGCTTCAACCGCGGGCCGGCGGGTTGGAGGCTGAGGCGCACCTCGCTGCCGGCCCTGAGGCTGCGTCCGAAGCGGTCGATCAGGCCGCCGAGCATGGTCTCGAGGCGGCTCGGATCGCTGAGCACCGGAGGCAGATCCGGGGCGATCGTCAGCAGCAGGCTGAGATCGCGGCGGGCCAGCTGCCGTCGCCAGATCTCCTCGAGTTCGCTGAGCAGGTGGCTCAGGTCGGTGCGGGCCAGTTCGCTGGCGCTCAGGGGCTGGCCGCTGCCCGGCTGGCGCTGCAGCTCCGCCGCCAGGAAGATCAGGCCGAAGCGGTCGATCTGTTCGCTGCATTCCCCATCGATCTGCTCCAGGCGCTGCCGCACCAGCGGCGGCAGTTCACGGCGCCGCAGCAGGGAGCGGATCAGGGTGCGGATGGTGGCCAGGGGGGTTCGCACCTCATGGGTGAGGGCCTCCAGGAGGGCCAGCTCGGCGCTGGCACCTCCCCCGTCCGCCTGGAGGCTGGATCCGCCCCCGCGGCTGCCCGCTCCACCCTCGCCGCCGCTGCCTGGGGCGACCGCTCCTGGAGCCACCAGGCGCCCCAGGGGTTGAAGGGTCACACTCGGCGCCATGCCTGCCAGTCGCTCGGCCAGGAGGGGCCAGAACCGCATCGCCAGGCCAGGATCATTGTCGAGGGGGCCGAGCCGCTCCAGGCACTGCCGCAGCCGCGCCGCCTCGGCTGGATTCTCAGCCTGGAGGCGCCGGTTCAGCAGGTGCAGGCCGGCGGAGAGCACCGGCGCATCGAATCGGGCCAACAGGCGCCGCTGGCCCGGGGCCCCCTCCAGGGCCAGCCCCACCTGCAGCGCCGGGGTGATCAGCAGCAGCACCGGATCGGTGCCGTCGCCGTCGCGCAGGGGGAGCCGCTGGAAGCGGAAGGGGCGGAGTTCGGCTCCCTGCTCCGCTTCGCGGCGACCCGGCAGCAGGGGCGCCTGGGGGAGGAGGGTGCCGATCTGCTGGGGGGCCCAGACCCAGCCATCCAGGTTCTGCAGCAGCGCCGGTTCGTAGAGCGCTGGCAACGGCGCCGCCAGCCACAGGCCACGGCGGGGGGCGTTGGCGCCGGCCAGCAGGTTGTCCTGGAGGGTGGCCAGGGCTGCCCACCATTGCCGCCGGGCGCTGTCGTCGTCGCTGCCGCTGCCGGGAACACCGCGGGCCAGCTCACGGCGCAGATCGGCCAGGGTGGCGCTGGGCTCAGCCATGGCAGCGGGCTCCGGGCGCCCTCACCAACGCCGGGGCACCCGGCTGCGTCGCACCACGGCGGCGCAGAGCCCGAGCGACACGTAATTGACGAGCATCGCCGAACGCCCGTAGCTCACCCAGGGCAGGGGGATGCCAGTCACTGGACCGAGGCCGATCGTCATGCAGATGTTGACCACCACCTGGAACATCAGCATGGCGCCGATCCCAATCACCACCAACGACTCGACGTCGGTGCGGGCCTGATTGGCGATCTGGATCAGGCGCCAGCAGAGAAGGGCATAGGCGAGCACCACCAGGGCGGAGCCGATGAAGCCGGTCTCCTCGCCGAGGGCGCTGAAGATGAAATCGGTGTGCTGCTCGGGGATGAAGCGCAGCAGGGTGAGGTGACCATGCATCAGCCCGGTGCCCAAGAGGCCTCCGGAGCCAATCCCCACCTTGCTCTGCAGCAGGTGGTAACCGCCGCCCAGGGGGTCCTTTGAGGGGTCGAGGAAAAGCACCAGCCGGTCGCGCTGATATTCCCTCAGGCCATGCATCCAGAGGTAGGGGGTGATCAGGGCGAACAGGCCCTGCACCGCCAGCACCACCGCCAGGGCGATCCGCTTCCAGGGCAGGGAGCGCCAGGCCAGCCAGCCCATCAGAGGGATCCACAGGATCAGCAGCAGCGGTTGTACCCCCGCCACGATCGCCGCCACCAGCGGTGAGAGCAGCAGCACCAACCAGGGGAGGGGCAGGCCCGCCCAGAACAGCATCACCAGCAGCACGGCCCCGAACACCAGGGAGGTGCCGAGATCGGGCTGGATGAACACCAGAGCCCAGGGCAGGCCGATCAGGCCGATTGGCCGGACCAGATCCACCGGGCGTTCGACCGGATAGCGGGAAAGCACCCCCGCCAACAGCAGGATCGCCGCCAGTTTGGCGAACTCCGAGGGCTGCACATGGAAGCCGCCGATGCTGATCCAGCGCTGGGCGCCGAGGGCGGAGGTGCCTACGACGCGCACCGCCACCAGACTGAGGATCGTGGCGCCGTAGATGGGCCATTGCACCAGGTTGAGCCGTTCCAGGGGCAGCCGGGCCACGACCAGGGCGATGATGGTGCCCACCGCGGCCGTGATCCAGTGCTGGTACCAGTCGGCGTAATCGGCCTGGCGCTGGGTGCTGGCGATCAGGATGCCGGCCAGCAGGGTGAGGCCCAGGGGGATGCCCCAGAGCAGGAGATCGGTGTCGCCGAACAGGGGGCGGCTGCGCCGGCCTCCCCGCAGAGTCTTCGGACCACGTCGGGTGCTCAGGCCGGCAGCCATGGTCGTTCAGGCCACGGCAGCGCCGAGCCCGCAGCGGGCGGCGAGGTCGGCCGCCAGGGCGAGGAAGGCGCGGCCGCTGGCCGAGCTGGGGGCCGCGAGCACGGCTGGCAGGCCCTGGTCGCCCCCTTCCTGTACCGCCATCTCCAGGGGGAGCTCGGCCAGCAGGGGAACGTCTGCCTCGGCGGCCAGCAGGCGGCCACCACCGCTGCCGAAAATCGGGTAGCGGCGATCGGGAAGATCGGGGGGAATGAAGCCGCTCATGTTCTCCACCACCCCCAACACCCGCACGCCCATCTGCAGGAACATGGCCAGCCCTCGGCGGGCATCCTGCAGGGACACCCGCTGCGGGGTAGTGACGATCACCACGCCGGCCATCGGCACCGCCTGGGCCACGGTGAGCTGGGCGTCGCCGGTGCCGGGGGGGAGATCGACGACCAGCACATCCCGCTCTCCCCAGGCCACCTGGTAGAGGAACTGGCGGATGATGCCGTTGAGCATCGGGCCCCGCCAGATCACCGGCTGGTTTTCCTCGATCAGCAGGCCCATCGACACCATGGCGATGCCGCAGGTCTCGATCGGCTGCAGGATCTGTTCGCCGGCGCTGTTGGTGCTCACCTCCGGAGAGCGGTCGGCCACGCCCAGCATGGTGGGGGCGTTGGGGCCATAGATGTCGGCGTCGAGGAGACCGACGCGCAGGCCCTGGGCGGCCAGGGCGCAGGCCAGGTTGACCGCCACGGTGCTCTTGCCGACCCCACCTTTGCCACTGCTGACAGCGATCACCTGGCGCACGCCGGGCACGGGCTGGCGGGGAGGGGGACCGCCGGGACCACCGGGGCCGTGGCCAGCGCCGCCGATCGGCGCTGCCGTGCCGGCGCCCGGGGCGTGGTCATGCGGCTGGGCCAGTTCGATCTGCACGTCGCCGATGCCGGCGACGGCCAGGAGGGCCTGGCGGGCCTCAGCGGCGATGCGCTCCCGCTGGCTGGAGGCGAAGCCGGGCAGGGCAAGCCGCAGGACCGCCCGATTCCCCTGGCGGCGGATCTGGCTGATCCAGCCGAGCTCGAGCAGGCTGCGGCCGCTGCCGGCATCGCGCAGGGGAACCAGAGCCTGGGTCAGGGCCTCCGAGCCGGCGTCGATGCTTGTGGCGGCTGGGGTGCCGGCAGCCTGGTCAGGGGTGGCCATCCGCTGCTCATCAACCGCGACAGGCCTGGATCCTAATGGCGTTGTCGAGGCGATCAGGGCCATGACAGACCCTCTCGGGGACTTGTGTCCGGCCCTGGCGGACTGAAAAGGTGGGGCGGTCCCGGCGTTGGCAGGGACGCCCCGGATGGGGCCCCACCCTTGCCGCAACGCCGCCGCCCGCCCCTCCATGGCCCCCACGCTTCCGCCTCCGCCCGCCGATTCCCGCAGCCGTGCCCGGGCGTTGCTGATGGGGCTGCAGGATGCGATCTGCGCCGGCCTGGAGGCTGTGGATGGCGAGGGGCGCTTCCTGGAGGAGAGCTGGGAGCGGCCCGAGGGCGGTGGCGGCCGCTCGCGAGTGATCAAGGAGGGCCGGGTGTTTGAGCAGGGAGGCGTGAACTTCTCCGAGGTGGAGGGCGAGCGACTGCCACCTTCGATTCTCAGTCAGCGCCCCGAGGCGGAGGGCCAGCGCTGGTTTGCCATCGGCACCTCAATGGTGTTGCACCCCCGCAACCCCTATGTGCCGACGGTGCACCTCAATTACCGCTATTTCGAGGCCGGGCCGGTGTGGTGGTTTGGTGGTGGGGCCGACCTAACCCCTTACTACCCCTTCCTGGAGGACGCCCAGCATTTCCACCGCACCCTCAAGGGGGCCTGTGATGGGGTTGATCCGGCCTACTACCCGGTGTTCAAGCGCTGGTGTGATGAATACTTTTTCCTCCGCCACCGCGGCGAGACCCGCGGGGTTGGGGGGATCTTCTACGACTATCAGGACCCCGCTGGGGTGCTCTACAAGGGGTCGGATCCCAGCGGGCCCGCCGCCGCAGCATCCGCGGCCACGGCGGCCGGGGCCGGGGCGATCAGCCACGACTGGGAGCAGCTGTTCCGCCTCGCCACGGCCTGCGGCAACGCCTTCCTGCCGAGCTACGTGCCGATCGTCGAGCGGCGTCAGCCCCTGGTCTGGGGGGAGCGGGAGCGGCAGTTTCAGCTCTACCGCCGCGGCCGCTATGTGGAGTTCAATCTGGTCTTCGATCGCGGCACGATCTTCGGCCTCCAGACCAATGGCCGCACCGAATCGATTCTGATGTCCCTGCCTCCGCTGGTTCGCTGGGAGTATGGCTACAGCCCTGAGCCAGGCAGTCGCGAGGCTCTGCTCACCGACGTCTTCACCCGCCCCCAGGACTGGCTGGAGGATGGTGGTCTGGTCGAGCGCTGCCGTCCCCATCAGGCGGTGGGCTGAGTCCGCTGACTGGAGCTTCAGCGGCAGCGGTTTTCGCTCCGGCAGGCCTAAGGGGTGTCTGTGGCCAGGGGAGGACCGCCCCGACGCGTTGCCGGCCGGCCGCGGCTGGCCGCGTTGCTGGGGGCAGGGGCGGCGGCCATGCCCCGCTCAATGGCGTAGACGATTCGCTCGGCCAGGTAGCGGATCGTGCGATCACGGGTGCGGGGATCGCGCAGGGAGGCCTCCAGGCGACCCTCCAGCTTGCCCACCTCCAGCAGGGCAATGCCGCGCTTGGGGCCACCGAGGCGGTCGCGGAAGTTCATCGGATAGGCGCCGAACTCCTGGGCGAGGCTCTCATCGATGCTGCTGAACGGCTGGTGCAGGGGAGGAATCAGGCCGGAGCCGACGCCGCTGCTGCCGTAGGCATCAAAGTGGATTTCCAGGGCGTAGCCCCCGGCGGCGGCATGGTCGCGGCCCACCGCCCAGTTGCTGCCGGCATCGTCGCCGTTGATCATGGTGCGCACCGGCGGCACGTGGAAGTCGAAGCGCAGGCCGCGCTCCCGACCCCGCACCGCCACGGCGTGGGCGACCTGCAGACACCAGTAGTGCTCATCGCTGATGCCGGGTCGCATCGGCGCCGCGCCATAGAGCCCCACGGCCTCACCGCTGGTGCCGGAACCGCCGATCCCCTGGGCGTCGGCGTGGCCGGCAAGCACCAGCACCGGCGTGTTGCGGCCGACGAGGCGAGCCCCGACCCAGTCCTTAGGGAGGGGGCTGCGGGGGCCAAGCAGGGGATCGCTGAGCGGTGGCGGTGCGAGCGCAGGGGCGCTGGCGGCACTGGCCGAGGCCTGGGCGAGGGCGGGGCGGGGTGATCCGAGGCCGCCAAGGCCCGTCAAGGCGGAGAGCGCTAGCAGGCAGGTCGCCAAGGACCTGGGGGCCCGGTGCGGCGGAAGGGACGGCAGCAGCCGGGGCATGGCGGGATGGCCTCAGATCGGGGAGGAAAGCAGACGACCGTCGCTGGCGAGTTGCAGGCTTTGGCCCAGCTCGGTTTCGATCGCGATCAGTTCGTCGCGGTGGGCCCGCAGCCGCAGGGTGCTGCCCGACTGCGCGGGATCTTCGATCAGGCGCAGTTCGAGGATCTCGGCGCGCTCGGCCCGTCGGCGATAGAGCAGGCCGGCGCCTGGTCCGAGCAGGGCGAGCAGCAGCGTCCACCAGCCCAGCACGGGCCAGAGCTGGCGAAGCACCAGCCCCAGGCAGGCGGCGCCGACGGCCCCGAGCAGGGAGAGCAGCAGGGCCAGGGTGGCGCTGGCGCTCACCTGGCCGCGGAAGCGGAGCAGTCGGCGGTCGGCGTCGCCGCCCTCCCGCTGCCAGCCCCGCTGGCTGAGCCAGCTGCAGAGGCCGTCGAGAACCTCAAGGGCGGGCCTCGGCGAATGGATCTCCACCACCGTGGTGCGGTCTTTGCTGGCGGCCCGCAAAAAGAAGACCAGACCCACTGCCAGGAGCAGGGTGAGCAGCAGGGTGGAAGCCAGCGTGGGCATTGGCAGCCTGCCGCGATCGGGGGCTGCATTCTCCCCCATCCCCGCCGCGGTCGGGGCCGGGGGGTGCGGCGCCTCAGGCACAGTTGAGCGAACCCATCCCCGCCGGCCTCCGCTGCGCTGCCGCCATGACCCAGGCCCGCCCCGCCGCCAGCCCGCCCATGCCCTCCACGCCCTCGGTGCCGCCGGCCCGCTTCGCCGTCTTTGACGGCGATCTGGATGCCAGCTGGCAGGAGCTCTACGGGCAGGCCCCGGCCCTGGCGATCGACACCGAGGCGATGGGGTTGCAGCACGGCCGCGATCGGCTCTGTCTGGTGCAGATCTGCGACAGCCACGACAACGTCTGCTGCATTCGCCTGGCCCGGGGCCAGCGGCAGGCACCCCGTTTGGCCGGCCTGCTGGAGAGCGCGGCGGTGGAGAAGGTGTTCCACTTCGCCCGCTTCGATGTGGCGGCCCTGGCCGAAAACCTGGGAATCCTGGTGAACCCGATCTTCTGCACCAAGATCGCCAGCCGCCTGGCCCGCACCTACGCCCCGCGCCATGGCCTCAAGGAGGTGGTCAACGAGCTGGTGGGGGTGGAGCTCGATAAGCAGGCCCAGAGCTCCGACTGGGGGCGGGTCGAGGAGCTGAGCGAGGCCCAGCTGGCCTATGCCGCCGGCGACGTGCGCTGGTTGCTGGCGGCGCGGGATCGGCTGGAGGTGATGCTGCGCCGCGAGGACCGCTGGGAGCTGGCCAGCCGCTGCTTCGCCTGCATCCCGGTGTTCGCCGACCTCGATCGGCAGCGGTTCGGCTCGGTGTTCGAGCACTGATTGCCCGGCCCTGGTGTCGTGGAGATCAGTCCTCGAGCATGAAGTTGACGTCGTTGCCCACCGCCCCGAGCTGGTCGCTGAACAGGGTGCCGTGGTCGGTGCCGGCGGCGATCGCCTCCTCGAGCATGCGCTGGGCCAGGGCCTCGCGGGAGGCGGAATCGCGGCTGCCCTCCTGGGCGGCGCGGATCTCCACCTTGCGCCGGGCGGCTGCCTGGCTGATGCCCAGGTGGCTGGCGAGCCGGCCGCAGGCGGCGTTGTAGTTGCGGTCGGGAATGCCGGCCATGGGCAGCTGCGGAGATCGTTCCATCATCCCGCCGGGCGGCTCCCGCGCCGGGCGGTCGACCGTACGGTCGGCGGGGGCAGGGTTCAGCGGTCCCCGGCTCGGTCGAGCAGGGTGGTGGCGATCGCCTTCGCCAGTCGGGCGCTGCCCCCCGCCGGCCCCATCCGCACCTGGCCGATCCACCCCAGGCGCCGCCGCTCCGCCGGGTCGTTGAGCAGCGCCGCCAGCCGGTTGCCGAGCTCGGCGGCGCTGTGGCAGGGCTGGACCGCCCCCCCCAGCAGCCGGCTCTGGCGCCGCGCGAACCCTGCCTTGAACTGGGGGCCGGGGCCCGGCAGCGACAGGGCCGGGACGCCCAGGCCCACCAGCTGCTCGGTGGCAGTGCCCGCCGTGGCCAGGCCCACCTCCGCCCAGCCGGCCCACTCGGCGAAGCGACCGGGCCCCAGCAGCAGCCGCAGCTGGCGCCGCCGCCAGGCCGCTGCGGCGCCACTGCCGATCGGAATCGGTGCCGCCGCGAAGCCATGGCGCTGCAGCGGTGCCGCCAGGCTTGCGGCGGAGGGGGCGCTGCCGGTGGCCAGTAGCACGGTGGTGAGCGGGCCGAGGGCGGGGAGGGCTGCCAGGAGCCGCTCCAGGTTGCCCAGGGCCTCCGGCAGCCGGCTGCCCGGCAGCAGCAGCAGCCGCCGCTGACCGACCAGCCAGGCGGGCAGTGGCGCCTGCCCGAGGCCATCCATCATCGGGTTGCCGGGGGCGTTGGCCGCCACGCCATGGCGCCGCAGACCTGCGGCGGTGAGCTCATCCCGCACCGCCACCAACCGGCAGCGGCCGCTGCCCATCAGGGCCCATTCCCAGGGATCCCATTCGCTGCCCTTGAGCCGGTGGTAGGCGTCGGCCAGCGCGGTGCTGCCCCAGCCCGGCGGGGGCGGCGAGGCCCAGGTGTGATCGCTTTTGGGGGTGCCGATGAAGCCGTAGCGACCGCCCCCGGCCCAGGCGAGCAGCAGTGGCAGCAGATCGCCCACGGCCAGGATCGGCTCGCCGCCCTGGCCCCAGCGGCGCACCAGGCGCCACTGCTTCCAGCTCAGCAGGGGCAGCCCTGCGGCCAGATCCCGCAGCAGCCCCCGCAGGCTCTGGTTGCTGAAGCCGCCGCTGGGCAGGGGCAGGCGAGGGCCGTAGCGGCGCAGGGCGCCGGCGGTCTCGGCGGCGGTGAACACCCTGCCCTCCCCCACCAGCGGCAGCACCAGCACCTCCAGGCCCGGCCGATGCTCGGCCAGGGCCTCCAGCACCCGCAGGGCGATCAGATCCTCCCCGTGGCCGTTACTCAGGACCAGCAGACGGGGGGGAGGCATGCCATGGCTGATACGATCCGTGCAAGGGAGTTTGCTCCCCGGCCGGCGGCATGGCCAAGTGGTAAGGCAGAGGATTGCAAATCCTTTACCCCCAGTTCGAATCTGGGTGCCGCCTCTTTCAAAACAACAAATTGGTTAAGGCTCCCCTTTTTCGGGGTGCCTGATCAGGTTTTCTTCGCAAGTTGTCCAGGCGCATCGGTGCCCTCACGATCCGGGTCTCCCTCAAGGAGTGCTGCTCCGCTCACGGGTTGATGGCCATGGGTCAGCTACCTTGCCCAGGCTCCACCACCCCCACGTGCTGCAGAGGCTCCACGCTGGCCACCCCTGATGGTCGACGACTGCTGCCGCGGTGGCGCCAGACCGACTGGGCGGTGGCGTAGAGCGATGACTGCATCTCGCCGAGGAAGCGCTCCAGGCGATGGCGCGTCTCTTCCCCTTGCACCAGCTCGTCGGAGAAGGCGCCGGCATGGCACAGATCGATCAACAGGGCCACCTCCTCGGATGAGAGGCAGATCAGGTGCTGATCGTTGTGATGGGTGACCTTCATGGCTCCTGCCCTGGCCGAGGCCTGGACGCCGACACGACGCCGTTGTTCTACGCCGACCAGCTCCATGAGGAGGGAGTGAAAACCGAAACCAGCCGATGGTCGATCAGCTCCAGGGGAGCAGACGGGTGAGCAGTTCGACCACGGCGAAACCGATCAGGGCTGTCATTGCAAGCAGCGAACTGGGGCTGGCCATGGCAGAGGAGCATCAGATTTGCCTCAAACCTAAAGGGATCCTTAAGGGGCTGGCTGTTCAGCTGCGACATCTGTGCCGAAGCTCCACATCCCGACACAACCCGACATGTTGTGCTGATGGACCACCGTCCTCAGTAGCCGGAATCGGCCACGCAGGCTCCGATGCAGCTGAGTCCGTTGCTGGCGGTGCGGCCGCAATGGCCGCAGAGCACTGTTTCGGCGGGCGTGCTGGCTTCCGCAGGGCCGGGCTGGCCGGACTCCGCTCCGCCGGGCCCCGACCCTGGGACCCCAGTTCCGCTTGCCCCGGCCCGTGGCCCCGGCCCGTTCCCCAAGCTGCTCTCCAGGCTGCCGGCGGGGGACGGAATGGTCGCTGGGCCTGGGGTGCCGGAGGAGGTCACAGGGGCTGAGCGCGGTGCCGCAGGGATCCGATCATGGCGCCAACGCCCCGCCGCCGCGTCCCATGCCCGACAACCCGTCGCCTCCCACCATCGGGGTGGGCACCTGGGCCTGGGGCAACAGTTTTCTCTGGGGCTATGAGCCTGGCCAGGACGCCGCCCTGGAGCAGGGCTTCCGCCGTTGTGTGGATCTGGGGCTGCATGTCTTCGACAGTGCCGACTCCTATGGCACGGGCCGCTTCAACGGCCGCAGCGAAATCCTCCTGGGTCGCTTCATCGCCGCTCTGCCCCCCGAGCGCAGCGCCGCCCTCACCGTGGCCACCAAGCTCGCCCCCTTCCCCTGGCGTCTGGGTCGCCGGGGATTGGACCGGGCCCTGGAGGCCTCCCGCCAGCGCCTCCAGGGAAAGCTGGATCGGGTGCAGCTGCACTGGAGCACGGCCCGCTACGCCCCTTGGCAGGAAGGTCCGCTGCTGGAGGGCCTGGCTGATGCGGTGCTGGCGGGCAGGGTGCCCCAGCTGGGGGTGTCGAACATGGGCCCGCGGCGCCTGCAGCAGGTGCAGGCCCGTCTGGCGGAGCGGGGGGTGCCGCTGCGCAGCTTGCAGGTTCAGGCCTCCCTGCTCGCCCCCGAACCATTCCGCCCCGGTGGTCTGGCTGAGGTCTGCGCCGGGCTGGGGGTGGAGCTGATCGCTTACAGCCCGCTGGCCCTGGGCCTGCTGGCCCGATCGCCGGGCCCCCTGCCGCCCCTGCCCCGGGGGCCCAGGGCCCTGTTGTTCCAACAGCTCTGGCTTCGCATCCAGCCGCTGCTGGTGGCCCTGCAGGCGATCGCAGCCGAGCGCCGGGCCAGCCAGGTGGAGGTGGCCCTCAACTGGTGTCGGGCCCACGGCGCCATGCCGATTCCAGGCATCCGCAACCCTGAGCAGGCCGAGACGGCGGCGGCAGCCCTCGGCTGGACCATCAGCCCCGGCGAACGCCAGACCCTCGATGCCCTGGCCCTGGCGGGCCAGGCACGGATGCCGGCCAACCCGTTCAGCAGCGACTAGCTGCCGCTGGCCTGGGGCGGATCCGGCGTGAGCACCACCGGCAGGGCCTGGGGCTTGGGCAGGCGGTTGTCGCCACCTTGCAGCAGCCGCAGCACCTGGGGGTCCTGGCTGGTGGGGGCGAGCCCTTCGGGATCCGACGGACTGCAGGCGGCCAGAGCCTCCTGAAGCAGCGAATCGAAAGTGCTTCCCGGCAGTCGATGGCGGGCCAGTTCGAGGAAGGCTCGGGCCAGGGATTCGCCAGCGGCGCTGCGCAGGGCAGGGTTGCTGCGGCGCAGCTCCTGCTCCTGGGCGATCGAAGCCAGGAAGCGTTCGGTCACATCCCGCTTGGTGGTGGCCCTGATGCGGGTGTCCTGGTCGGCGGGGGTGAGGCTCAGCTGGTTGTGGAGTTCGTCGAGGCGGCGGTTGAGACTGTCGAGCACCTCCCTGGCTTCCCGTTCGATCTGGCTCAGCTGGCCGTCGGAGAGTCGGGGCAGATCGGCCACGTACACCTTGCCGTGATCGCGAAGCGTGAGAAAGGTGGGGCGCTGGCCGCCCTCGCGCTGGACACCCTCGCGTGGAATGGTGCCTTCGCGCAGGCGCGGCCTGGGCTGCTGCGGCCGCTGGGGTGGTACGGGGCCGGCGGAGGAGCGACGACGGGTGATGCGGGAGGAGGTATCAAACATGCGAGCGCAACGAAAACTCCAGGGTGGAAGCGATCCGCTACAGCGATCGGTTCCCTGGCACCCTACGGGTGGGCGCGCCGAGCAGTCATGGCGCCGTCAGTACGGCAATCCGGCCAGGGGCTGGCCGCCCTCCTCGACGGCGCCGGCGGCCACCTGCCCCAGCTCCCAGGCTCCATGGCCGGCGGCGGCGCAGGCGGCCAGCACCCCTGCCGCGGCCTCCTGGGGCACCACCAGGCAAAAGCCCACCCCCAGGTTGAAGGTCTCCCAAAGGTCAGCTTCGGGCACCCCACCCCGCTCCTGGAGCCAGCGAAACAGGGGCGGGCGGCTCCAGCTGCTGGGATCGATCACCCCGTGCACTCCCTCCGGCAGGCAGCGGGGCAGGTTCTCCGGCAGGCCGCCACCGGTGATGTGGGCCATGCCGTGCAGGGGCGCCCCCTGCGCCAGCAGCTGCCTCACCAACGCCGCATAGAGGGTGGTGGGCGTGAGCAGGCTGGTGATCAGGGGCGGGCCATCGGCGCCGAGGCGGGTCTCGGAATCGGCGCCCTCGGCCTCAAGGATGCGGCGCACCAGACTGAAACCGTTGCTGTGCACGCCGCTGCTGGCCACCGCCAGGATCTTGTGGCCGGCTCGGATCTGTCGGCCGTCGATCAGCTCATCCTCTTCGACCACCGCCACGCAGAAACCGGCCAGGTCGTAGCGGCCGGCGCCGTAGAAGCCCGGCATCTCTGCCGTTTCCCCACCCAGCAGGGCGCAGCCACTGCTGCGGCAGCCCGCTGCGATGCCCTCCACCACCTCGGCCAGGGTGGCGGGGCTGAGTTTGCCGGTGGCGATGTAGTCGAGGAACAGCAGCGGTTCGGCGCCGCTGGTGATCACATCGTTGACGCACATCGCCACCAGGTCGATGCCGACGCCGTGGTGGCCGCCATGGACCTGGGCCAGTTCGAGCTTGGTGCCGACCCCGTCGGTGCCGGCCACCAGCAGGGGGCGCCGCATCCCTGCCGGCAGTCGACAGAGGCCGCCGAAGCCCCCCAGGGCGCCGATCACTTCCGGCCGTCGCGTGGCGTCGACGCTGGCTCGGATGCGATCGACGAAGGCCCGTCCAGCGGCCACATCGACGCCGGCGCTGCGGTAGTCCATGGTCTTGGCTCAGCACGCAACTCCAATCCTCCGATGGCGCCGGAGCCCGGGGCGCCCCCTGCCCACCTCCTGCAGTGTGCGATTCGCTGATTGGCACAAGCTTCAATCAGCTCGGCTTATCTCAAGCATTGGATGTCCTGATGCTTGGGGCGCTTGCCGGTGGGAGGTGGGGCCAGTGCTGCTGGGAATCCGGTGGAAACATGAAGAAAACTGATCAGTGCCAGGGGGGAGAAAAGCGTCTGGCTTGACCCTTTTTTTGCCCTTACGTTGGCGCCGTCGTTATTCATCGCCAGGAACTCACCAGGCCACTGCTCCACTGAACCCGGTTCATCCCGGTCTCTCAGCTGCAGACAGATCCCATGGTTTTCCCGTTTCACCGGGATGTCCGCAGGTCTCAGCCAGTTTGTTCCGAATGCCATGCGTGCACCTCAACTTCTGGGCGCCGCCGCCCTCCTGATGCTTCCCTTCGGCAGCCCCGCCCTGGCGGCCGCCACCTCCTCCCAGACCAGCCCAGCCGCCGATGCCGTGATCCGGGATGCGGCTCCCTCTCCCTGGGAAGAGCGGTTCATCAGGCAGATGCCTTCGGCTCCCAAAAGCCCCCTGCAGCTAGCCTTCTCGGCCACCGGTCAGGCCAGCTGGTACGGCCCTGGTTTTTACGGCAACCGCACCGCCAGTGGTGAAATTTTTCGCCCTGGAACCATGACCGCCGCCCACCGCAGCCTTCCCTTTGGCACCCGGGTCCTGGTCACCAACCTCAACAACGGCCGCAGCGCCGTGGTTCGCATCAATGACCGCGGTCCTTTCCACGGTGGACGGATCATCGATCTCGCCCACGGTGCCGCCAGTCAGCTGGGAGTCACCTCCAGCGGCGTTGCCTCGGTGAAGCTTGAGGTTCTGCCCTGAGGATCAGCTCAGACTGATCTGTTCACCCAATGGCCCACCCTCCATTCTGGAGGGTGGGCCTGTTTCGTTTTCAATCGTGCGCCTGCTCAGATCCCCTGCCGACCTGGCCGCCTGGCGTCGCCATCAGCCGGAGCGCCCCCTCCACTTCGTGCCGACGATGGGCTGCCTGCATCGCGGCCACGCCAGCCTGCTGAAACGCGCCGCCGAGCCGCGCTGCGGGGGGCCACCGCCGCGGGTTCTGCTCAGCATCTTCGTGAATCCCCTGCAGTTCGGCCCCGGCGAGGATTACGAGCGCTACCCCCGCGACCTTGAGGCCGACCGGGCCCTGGCCGCCGCAGCCGGCGCCGACGCCCTGTTTGCCCCCTCGCCGGCAGCCTTATACCCCGGGGGTGAGCCCCAGCTCAGCCGCGTGCTGGCGCCCCCCGCCCTGGCCACGGTTCTGTGCGGCCGGTTCCGGCCGGGCCATTTCGATGGGGTGGCCACCGTGGTCTGCCGTTTGCTGGCCTTGGTGCACCCGCAGCGGCTGCTGCTCGGTGAAAAAGACTGGCAGCAGCTGCAGGTGTTGCGTCGGGTGATTCGCGACCTGGGCCTTGGGGTGGCGGTCGAGGGCTGCCCCACCGTGCGCGAGGCCGATGGGCTGGCCTGCAGCTCGCGCCTCCGCTATCTGGGCGCCGCCGACCGAAGCCGGGCGGCGGCGGTGGCCCAGGCGCTGGCGGCGGCTGCGGATCTGCACCGGGCCGGGGAGCGGCAGGCGGCCGCCCTGATCGCCGCGGCCCGCCAGCGGCTCAGGGCCACCGGCCTGGAGGAGGACTATGTGGAGCTGGTGCATCCCCTGAGCCTGGCTCCCCTGGCCGAAGCCGGCGGCTGCTCCATGCTCGCTGTGGCGGCCCGCTGCGGCGACTGCCGCCTGATCGATCACCTGGTTCTGATGTCCCGTCCCCCGATCGTCGCCATCGACGGCCCTGCCGGCGCCGGCAAGAGCACCGTGACCCGCGCCCTGGCCAGGCGCCTGGGCCTGCTTTACCTTGACACCGGCGCCATGTACCGCGCCCTCACCTGGTGGGTGCGGGAACAGGGGGTGGATCCGGGGGATGCCGCGGCGGTCGCCCCCCTGCTGGGGGATCTCGATCTGCGCCTGCTTGTCGGGGCGGATGGGGAGCAGCAGGTGCTGCTCAACGGCCACGACGTGACCGCGGCGATCCGCAGCCCGGAGATCACGGCCCTGGTCTCCACCGTGGCTGCCCATCCCTGCGTGCGCGACGCCCTCACCGCCCAGCAGCGGGCGATGGGCAGCCGCGGGGGCCTGGTCGCCGAGGGGCGCGACATCGGCACCGCCGTGTTTCCGGACGCGGAGTGCAAGATCTTTCTGACCGCCAGCGTGGCTGAGCGGGCCCGGCGCCGCGCCCTCGATCTGGCGGAGCGGGGCTTCCCGGTTCCCCCCCAGGCGGAGTTGGCGGAGAGCATCGCCGAGCGTGACCGGCTCGATTCCTCCCGGGCCGTGGCGCCGTTGCGGCAGGCGGAGGATGCGGTGGAGGTTCTCACCGATGGCCTGACGATCGAGGCGGTGCTCACCGCCCTGGAGGACCTGTTCCGTGAGCGGGTGCCGGAAGATGCCTGGCCGGCGCCGGCAAGCGTGGCCAGCCCCTGAGCGGATCGGCGGCGGCGGAGGGTGGAAGCCGAACACCCTCAGGATCCTGGGGGGACCAGGTTTTTGCGAAGCCGCGATGGTTTCAGCTGACTTGCTTCAATCCCAGGGGATAAGAATCAACCCGGTTGCTGCATCAGTCGTGGGAGTGGATCTACCTCTTCGCCACGATCACAGTCGGTTGCCTTGATCGGTAAACAGATGATCATTGGCGAGAAGATTTCATCCGGCCTTGGCAGGATTGTTCCCGAAGTTATGTTGATCTGATTCGATGCGTCCTGGCTTGCGCTTCATTGCTTGGCTTGGCTTCAGATTGCCGTGTGAAATCTGATTTTGCGGCTGGCTCAGCGGACGTTCATGCTGCTTGTGGCCAAAATGCGACCCTTTGAGTGCCCGGCCATGGTGATCACCTCTGCCATCTGTTGATAGCAGGCTGTTTCTTGCCTGCGCTGCCAGTCTCAGGATGCTGGCGGCTCCTGGCTGGCCGCCGCCTCGCCCCGCTCCCTGAGCAGATCCTCCAGCAGGCCGGCGCAGGCGTCTTCGAGCAGATCCAGCACCCGCTCGAAGCCCTCTGGACCTCCGTAGTAGGGATCGGGCACCTCCTCGGCGTCACCGCGCCGGCAGTGCTGCACCAGGGGGCGGATTCGTGCATGCCCATCGACCTGGCGCTCCAGCCGCCGCAGCGCGGCAAGGTTGTCGGCATCCATCGCCAGGATGTGATCGAAGCGCTGCAGATCGGCCGCCTCGATCTGGCGGGCTCGGCTGGGCAGGGCGATGCCGCGCCGGCCTGCCGCCTCGCGCATGCGTCGATCCGCCGGTTGGCCCTGATGCCAGCCGCCGGTGCCGGCCGAATCCACCAGAAAGACCTGGCTGAGCCCGGCTGCGGCGAGCAGCTGCAGAAACACCCCCTCCGCCGCCGGGGAGCGGCAGATGTTGCCCAGGCAGACGAACAGCACCCGGGTGGGGGGCGCCGTGGCGGCGCTTGTGTCCGGACGCGGCTGGGGCGCTTGCGGCTGCGGGGTGGGGAGGGAGGGGGCGGGATCCATCAGCGGACCGTTCGGATCTGGAGGGGAGGGCGCAGGCGCAGGGGGCCTCGGTTGTGGCTGTCGCTCAGCCGTGGCGGCGGCTGTATTGCCTCCGGTTGCGCCTAGGTCGCGGTCGAGCTCAACCGGCCCAGGGCCTGGCGGGCCCGCAGCCGCACCACCGGCACGGTGTCGTCGCCGTCGTGGTGGCGGTTCAGGGCCTGACGCACCCGGGCCAGCAAGGCGGCCTGGGGGGCTCCGGCGCCGGGCTGCGGATCGGATCGGTCCAGCCCCAGCCCCTCCAGCCCTACCACCACCGCGTAGCGCACCACCCACTCGCCGTCCTCGCCGCCAGCCTCCAGGGCCTCCAGGGCCCGGCCCCGCACCAGCAGCCGCGCTTCCTCGGCCAGGGCGCCACAGCGCAGCTGGCCGAGGCCCCGGGCCGCCGCCCGCCGCACGCTGGGGCCAATGTCGCTGGCGAGGGCCTGCTCGAGCAGCTCCAGTCCCCGCACATCGCCGATCCCCGCCAGGGCCCGCACCGCCCAGGCGCGGGCGCCGTAGTTGTGGGCATCGAGATTGGCCAGCAGCGGCTCCACCGCCGCCTCGCCGCAGGCGATCAGGCCGTCGACCGCAGCCACCGCCGCCCCGGGGTTGTTGAAGCCCAGCACCTGCACCAGGCTGGTGATCGCCGCCGGCGCCGGCGCCGGGCTGCCGGCCAGATGGCGGGCCAGGGCGGCGCTGGCGGTCAGCAGGCCGGCGGCGCTGTCCGCCCCTTCCACTGCAGCGATCAGGCGGTCGGACTCAGAGCTGGGGTGGAGGGTCGCCATTGTCATTCCGGTGGTTAAAGCAGCTCGTCCATGGCCTGGAGCAGGGCCTCTTCTCCCGGGTCACCGTCACCGTCCTCCACCAGGCCGCGCAGGGCGATCAGCTTGAGGCTGTTCTCCGCCAGGGTGGCGCGGATCGGCTCCAGGGCCGGACGCCAGCCCACCGCGCCGAGGTCCATCAGGGCCGCACGGCGCACCTGGAGCTGAGGATGGTTGAGCAACTCCAGGAGCAGGTCCCCCCAGCGACGCTCGGCGGTGAGCTGCAGCAGGGCCCTGGCGGCGGCGCTGCGGATCAGGGGGCGGTCGTGGTCGAGGAAGGGGTGGATCACCTCCAGCACGGCGGGATCGGCGATGCCGATGTCGCCGAGGGCTTCGATCAGGGCTTCACAGGGTTCCTGGAGGCGGGGGCTCTGGGCCTGGGGCGCCCCTGCTCCGGCCGGGCCGCTGCGCAGCCGGGCGGTGAGGGGCGCCACCGCCTGCTCGGCCCTGAGCTCGCCGAGGGCACGGGCGGCGGCCTCCCGCAGGCCGTCGTCCTCATCCTCAAGCGCGGCCAGCAGATCCGGCACCACCGCTGTCTCGCCAAGTTTGCCCAGGGCCCTGGCGGCGTTGCGGGCCACGGCGTTGTGCTCGACGCCGGCGCCGGGATCCCGGGGTTGGCGCTGGCGCAGGGCAGCGCAAAGCAGGGGCACGGCTTCGGGATGGCGGCTGCGCATCCGGCCGAGCCACCAGGCGGCGTAATACTGCAGCGACTGGTCGGCGGTCTGGCGCAGGCGATCCAGAGCTTCGGCCTCGCTGATCGGCTGGCCACCGCTATGGGGGCTGCTGCCGCTGTCATCGACGGCCATGGTGCGTTGAGAGCGCCCTTCTGGATGTGATGCTGCCATCGCATCCCTGCCTGCCGGCCCAGGCTGAGGAGGGCCTTAACCAATGGCCATGAAAAAAGCCCCCCTGGAGGGGGGGCTGTGGGAAGGGCTAGGCCTGGAGCTCAGACGAGAGCGTTGATGGCGTAGTCGATGTAGTTGTTGGCGATCACGCCGGGGTCGCCGGAGATGCCGTGGTTGGCTTTGATGTAGTTGAGGGCTTCGACGTACCAGGAGGGGGACAGTTCGAAGGCGCGGTTGATCTCATCGAGACCGGCGATCAGATACTCATCGAGGGGGCCGGTGCCACCAGCGACCAGGGAGTAGGTGATGTGACGGAGGTAGTAGCCGATGTCACGGGCACACTTGGCCTTGCCGCGAGCGTCGGCGGCGAAGTTGCTGCCTTGCTGCTGGGTGGTGTAGGGGTACTTGTTGTAGACGGCCTGGGCGGCGCCGTTGACCAGGTTGTCAGCGTTGGCGGTGAGAGCCTTGGCAGCAGCGAGGGCATTGGCGGCGCGCTCGAAACGACCGAAAGCGGCGTTGAGCTCGGTGTTGCTGAGGAAGCGGCCCTGTGAATCGGCGGCTGCAACAGCTTCGGTGAGGGGGGTCTTCATGGAAGGAGGTGTCGAGAAGGTGAACCGAAGAGAGGGACGATCAGGCGACAGCAGCGGCTGCGCGATCGAAGTAGGTGCCGATTTCGGACATCAGGGCGGAGCAATCGCCGGGGGTGATGCCGTTGCGATCGTTGGCGATCGAGATGGCGGCGTCCTTCATCTTGCGGATGCCTTCAGCCACGGAAGCGCCGGGAACGCCGAGGGCGAGGTAGGTCTCACGCAGGCCGTTGAGGCAGCGGTCTTCCAGCACCGAAGCGTCGCCGGTGAAGGTTGCGTAGGTGATGTAGCGGAGAACGATCTCCATGTCGCGCAGGCAGGCGGCCATGCGGCGATGGGTGTAAGCGTTGCCGCCGGGGGCGATCAGGGCGGGCTGCTGCTCGAACAGTTCGCGAGCGGCATTGGTCACGATCTTGGAGGCGTTGGAGGTGATGCGGTTCACCGAATCCATACGCTTGTTGCTCTCGGCCACCATGGCGGAGAGAGCATCAATCTGACCAGCGTTAAGGAATTCGCCGCGGGCATCAGCCTGCGCAACAACCTTGGTGAAGGCGTCGAACATTTGTAGAGCTCCTGGTCTCGACGGTGGGCCGTCGGGAGTGGGTGGGTGGGGAAAGAAGGTGAGGGTTTCGGCTGAGATTGGCGCTGGGCTTATCAGTCCTGGCCTGATCGATCAGGCCGATGTCCCTCTGTGCTGAGCACCCCGTTATTTTGCTGCACTTGCTCGCCCAACTTCGTTGGCTTTACAAAGGGTCATTGCCAGCCTTGCCCTCGGGTCCGCGAGCCCTCCATGGCGCGAGCTGTCTGCCGGGGGCTGGCAGCAGAGCTCGGATCAAGCGCCCTCCATGAGAAAAGCCCGGCAGCGGGGCTGCCGGGCCAGTGTGCGTGAGGATTGGCGCGTTTGCGCTGTTCCGATGGCTTCAGGGTGGTTCAGTTCACCGGGCTGACGCTGACCACCCGGCCGCCTTGGCGGTGGATGGTCTGCTGGGTTTCGAGCAGCTTGTCGAAGGTGCTGAAACGTACGGTGTTGCTGCGCTTGTGCAGGCGGTAGTTGGTCAGGCCGGTCACTTCAATCCTGTAGACGCGGGCCTTCTGGCCCACGCCTTTGGCCATCGAGGTGATCGACGAATGGGCGATGGCGGAAGGCTGCACACCTGAGGAGGCACCCGCATTCGGGCTCACCACGGGCACGGCACGGTTTTGATGCAGGGCGGTGCCGAGGCGGAAGTTGCCACCGGCCGTGTCGGCCTTGCCGGAGGCGCCAACGCCGCGGGCCAATTGCATCAGCCAGGAGAACTGGCGACCCTGCTGACCGATCGCGTAATCCCAGCCGGTCAGGTAGGGCACGACCTCCTCGCCGAAACGCTCCTGGTATTCGGCACTGTCGATGTAGGAATCGATCTCGGCTTCATAGCCCTGCTCCTGGAGGATCGTGAAGTGATCGAGCATCTCCTCACGGTTTTGAGGGGCGCGACCGAGCAGGTGCTTGTGGTTGAGCTCGATGAAGTGGTAAGGATTCGAGCTCTCAAAGAAGCGGCTGCGATAGAGGCCGCTCTTGGCCACGGTGCGCACCAGTTCACGCACGCTCAGATAGCCTGTGCGAAACAGAGATTCGGCGCCTTCGAGACGATCGCTCTTGAGCACATACTGATAGCCGAGCACCTGTTGGTACACCGCCCGGATGATCGCGCTCTTGTCCTGGTCGGAGCCAGTCGACCAGTTTTCCTTGTTGCGGTTTACTGTGTACCGCTGCATGCCCAGATAGGGCGCGTTGACCAGTGTCATGGAGGCAGGCCGGGAAGGATAGGGCTGCACGCAAGACCCGTGCGCCATCTTGATCCTATGGGTGATTAACTGTTTGGCCCACATGGGCGGTGGCGAACGTTACAGCGCTCAAGATTGCGCAAAAAAAGCCCCCCTGGAGGGGGGGCTGTGGGAAGGGCTAGGCCTGGAGCTCAGACGAGAGCGTTGATGGCGTAGTCGATGTAGTTGTTGGCGATCACGCCGGGGTCGCCGGAGATGCCGTGGTTGGCTTTGATGTAGTTGAGGGCTTCGACGTACCAGGAGGGGGACAGTTCGAAGGCGCGGTTGATCTCATCGAGACCGGCGATCAGATACTCATCGAGGGGGCCGGTGCCACCAGCGACCAGGGAGTAGGTGATGTGACGGAGGTAGTAGCCGATGTCACGGGCACACTTGGCCTTGCCGCGAGCGTCGGCGGCGAAGTTGCTGCCTTGCTGCTGGGTGGTGTAGGGGTACTTGTTGTAGACGGCCTGGGCGGCGCCGTTGACCAGGTTGTCAGCGTTGGCGGTGAGAGCCTTGGCAGCAGCGAGGGCATTGGCGGCGCGCTCGAAACGACCGAAAGCGGCGTTGAGCTCGGTGTTGCTGAGGAAGCGGCCCTGTGAATCGGCGGCTGCAACAGCTTCGGTGAGGGGGGTCTTCATGGAAGGAGGTGTCGAGAAGGTGAACCGAAGAGAGGGACGATCAGGCGACAGCAGCGGCTGCGCGATCGAAGTAGGTGCCGATTTCGGACATCAGGGCGGAGCAATCGCCGGGGGTGATGCCGTTGCGATCGTTGGCGATCGAGATGGCGGCGTCCTTCATCTTGCGGATGCCTTCAGCCACGGAAGCGCCGGGAACGCCGAGGGCGAGGTAGGTCTCACGCAGGCCGTTGAGGCAGCGGTCTTCCAGCACCGAAGCGTCGCCGGTGAAGGTTGCGTAGGTGATGTAGCGGAGAACGATCTCCATGTCGCGCAGGCAGGCGGCCATGCGGCGATGGGTGTAAGCGTTGCCGCCGGGGGCGATCAGGGCGGGCTGCTGCTCGAACAGTTCGCGAGCGGCATTGGTCACGATCTTGGAGGCGTTGGAGGTGATGCGGTTCACCGAATCCATACGCTTGTTGCTCTCGGCCACCATGGCGGAGAGAGCATCAATCTGACCAGCGTTAAGGAATTCGCCGCGGGCATCAGCCTGCGCAACAACCTTGGTGAAGGCGTCGAACATTTGTAGAGCTCCTGGTCTCGACGGTGGGCCGTCGGGAGTGGGTGGGTAAGGGGTTGTGAGGGCGACGGCCGGGGGGGGGCCGGGGTCGTCGTGCTCGGGGTCGCACTGCACTGGTTTGGCCCTTGACCAGAACCGGCTCTGCGACCAGACCATTGTTGGGTTTCCGGCCAGCCAACCGCGACCGCCGTAACAAACGGTCACTGCTGCTACAGCGGTGCTAAGGGGCGCGGAAAGGCCTCCGCCCGGCCTCCGCCCGGCTTGCCATCGGCAGGCAGCCAGGAGGCGCTCGATTCCATCGGATCGTAATGGCGGCCGCGGCTTTGCCCTGACAGCAAAAAAGGGCCCCCGCGTCGCGGGAGGCCCCTGGGGTGTGGACAGTGGCGCCATGGGGTGGGGCGGCTGAGATCCACCCGCTGGATGAGACCTGTTGGGGCGTGGCTTCAGCCTTCGGCCTTGCGTCCAGCCTTGCGGGGGGCGACCGGTTCGCCGGCATTGCCGCTACCGGTGACCACGACGTTGGTGATCTTGCCGCCCATGGCATGAACGAGACGCATCGTCTCGTTCATGCGGCTGAAGGGGACGTTCATCACCAGATCAGCTGTGCGCGAGTAGTCGTTGTTGTTGACACCGGTGACAACGAACGAAACCTGACGGTCGCTGTTGACGCCGGTGCCACGGGAACCTGCGGAAACCTTCATGGTGGTTCAGAGGAGGAGCGTGGATGGCGGAAGTCCGGCCAATCAGCCGGTCGGTCAATTGACCGGGGTGATGCTGGCGATGCGGCCGCCTTCGCGGTGGATTTGCTGTTGATACTCAAGCAGCTTATTGAAGGGGATGAAACGCACGCGGTTGCTGCGCTTATGCAGCCTGTAGTTATTAAAGCCGGTGATCTCGACGCGATAGGTGCGCCCCTCTTCACCGGCTCCAACGCCCTGACGGGTCACGCCGTCGCTGGTGACCTTGCGGAAGACGTTGCCCTTGGCATTCGGGCTCACAACCGGCAGCGGTGCTTCGCTGTGCACAGCGGGGTTGAGGCGCGACTGGTTCTTGAGCAGATCGCCACGCACGGAAGCTCCGGCGGCGCCGCGGGTGAGCTGAAGGATGTAGGAAAACTGCAGCCCTTGCTGACCCACGGAATAGTCCCAGCCGTGGATGTAGGGAACCACTTCCTCGCCGAAGCGCTGCTGGTATTCGGCGCTATCAAGATAGGAATCGATCTCGGCGTCGTAGCCTTTTTCCTGGAGGATGGTGAAGTGGTGGAGCATCTCAGCCTTGTTCTGCGGCGCGCGACCAAGGAGATGCTTGAAATTCAGCTCAATGAAACGGTAGGGGTTGGTGCTCTCGAAGAACTTCGACTTGTAGAGCGCACTCTTGGCAACCTGGCGCACAAGCTCGCGCACGCTGAGATAGCCGCGCTTGAACAGCGACTCGGGGCCCTGCAGCCGCTCGGAGCTGAGCACATACTGGTTGCCGAGCACCTGCCTGTAGACGGCGCGGATCAGAACTTCCTTGTCGTTTTCAGTGGCGTTGCTCCAGTTTTCCCGATTGCGGTTGAGGGAGTAGCGCTCGATGCCCAGATAGGCAGCGTTGACGAGAGTCATGGGCGAGGGGCCTGGTGGGGAGGCGGATTGGAAAGCAGGTAGCCGGAAGGCCCCGATGTGAGCCCTGCGGACTGGGCAACCTGGGTACGCCGGCCAGATCTCCAGACAACCCTCTACAACCGGAGCAGGGATGGCACCTCGCTCAGCGGACGGACGGAACGGCGCTGAGTGGCGGGCGCGATGGACGCTCGATGGTCGCTGAAAGGGCGTTGGATCCGGCTCCAGCGCTGGCTGCAGCCGGATCCTATGGGGTTGACAGGGGATCGTGACGAGCCTTTCAGAATCGTTACATGCTGGTCTCCCCGTGTCCGAGCCGCTGCCGATTTCCCCCTCTGGCAGCTGGTCCTGGCGCCGATACCATCCGCCCACGCTCCCCCTTGCCCGCCATGGCCTCTGCCCCCGAGCAAACCCCAGGCCCGGGGGCCCCGCTGAGCGGTACCACCGCCAGGCTGGCAGAGCAACTCCACACTCTCGCTCAACTGGGCGAAACCCTCACCTATCGCCTGCTCGAACTCGAGGAACGTCTGGCGGAGCAACAGGAGCGCTTGGCACCTCTGCTCCTGAATGGCCAAACCCCTGAGTTCCGGCCTCCAGGGGAGGCGGCAGAGCTGCTGGCCCGGCGGATGGTCGCCACGGAGGAGCGCCTCGGGCGGATTGAAGCATTGCTGGCCGGTCTGGAGGAGGCCCAAGGCCAGGCCTCCCGCATCCAGACCCTGCCGGGACTTCAGGCCCGGCGCCATCCCCAATCCACCACCAGTGGGCGGCTTGGGGATGACACGGAGCTGCTTGAGGATCCCTTCGATGATGAAGAGGAGCAGCCGTTCATGGACGAGCGAACCGCTTGAGGGGTGAGCGGATTCAGCCGGCGGCGCGGGTGCTCAGCATCACGGCGGCCACGTAGAGCAGCAGAGCCGTCAGGCCGAAACCACCGGCAGTCACCAGTCCCTGCCAGATCTTGCGGGCCAGGGGTGAGGGGGCGTCGGCTAGCCATTGGGGCCGGGGCAGGCCCTGGCCGATGCCGCTCGGGCTCCAGGCGGTGCCACGGCCGGCCGGCGCCCGCCGGGCGGTGGTTTCCCGCCAGTAGGCCTCGTAGCGGGGGGCCTGCTGATTGAACGGCAGATCCCCCAAGCGGCGGCCCGGCAGGATCCGCGAACGCTGGTGGGGAACGGTGTCGTCGCCGAAGGCCTCGCGGTATTCGGCGGAATCCAGCAGATGATCCGCCAGGCCGGCGATGCCCTTCTGGGCGATCAGGATCGAGAGGGAGATGCGCTCCTGCTGGCCGTGCACCGGCCGCCCGAGGACGCGGCCGACGATCTGATCGACCATGCGGTAGTTGCTGTTGCAGCGGTAGAAGTCGTTGCGGAACTTGTTGGAGTAGAGCAAGCCGCGCACAAACTCGCGCATGCTGATCTGGCCATTGCGCAGCCTCGATTCCAGGACCGGATCGCGATCCACCTTGAAGGCATGGAAGAAGATCTGGCGGTAGGCCTGCTCGATCTGCTCATCAAGGTTGGCAGCGCTGACCTTGCCACTCAGGGGGGCGCGACGTGGGGTCTCGTCGGTACCGATACCAAAGCTGCGCACCCTGGCGTTGGCGCTCAGCGGGGGCGTGGCAAGCAGGGGCAGGCTCATGAAGCTGGAAGGCAAACCCGGGAAACTTAAGGATGTTTCTCCGCGTCGACGCCCCCAGGCCCTGAAGCTCAAAATTCCTTCATGCTTCCCCCTTGGGCTGCCGCCACTCGCCCAAAGCGGCATCCCGGGCGCGCTGACCTCAGCCCGCGAAGGCCTCCAGCCAGCTGGTCGGAATCTCGTCGCTGTAGTCGTGGGTCTGGCTGAATTCGAAGCAACCCGCCAGCGCTCCCCAGAGTTGCTCATGGGTTTCGGGGTCATGGCCACGATCGATTGTTTCCATCCGACCAGGCCAGAGGCTGAAGCTGCTCACCAGATAGGCCGTGCGGCCCTTGCGCTCCACCAGGCAGCGGCAGCCCGGCTCCACTTCGCCCACGAACCCATCGCCCTGCTCCCGCACCAGATAGGTGCAACCCTCCAGGGGTAGGAGGTCGTCGGCGCTGATGGCGGCCCGTTTGGCCCCGTCGTCCACAGCCCCCCAGAAGCGCTGTTCGTCACGCAGAGCCTGATTCTCGATGACCAGCTGCCCGTCCCTGGTCTCGGCGCGCAGCACCCGGATCCGGTAAGGCACGGCGGGATTAATGGCGTAGGACTGCTCCAGCAGCAGCGAGCCTGGCGCCAGCTGGGGCAGGGGCCGGAACGTCACCAGGATGTGGGCGAACAGGGGCGGGTTGTCGAAGGCCTGCTGCTGGTTGCTGAAGCCGGCGCTCAGCATCCGCACCAGGCGGGTGAGGGAGGGGCTCATGGGGTCAAGCGTCAGGCCCCAGGCAAATTACAGGCCGAGCAGGCGGATCCGGAATTCCCCCACCTGTCGGGCCATGGAGGGATCGGCGGCAGCGAAGGGATGGTCGCTCAGCTGATCCAGCACCGTTTGCAAGAGCGCCTCAGCCTGATCGGGCGCTGCTGGAACGCCGTCGCGGCGCAGCCGCCCCCAGGCTTCATCGAAGGCCTGGGCAAAGCTGTCGGCGTTGTTGAAGGTGCGATTGGAGGAAGGCTGCTGGCGCATGGTGGAGGGAGTGCGGGAGCAGGTGCGCTGGCGAGATCGGGTCGAGGCACAACGAAGAGTCGCCGCTAAGAGGAGCGACCGCGCCCAAGCCGTTCAGGCCTTCGAGGTGAAAACAACTATCATCCGTGATGCCAGGACCCAGATTTGAACTGGGGACACGGCGATTTTCAGTCGCCTGCTCTACCAACTGAGCTATCCCGGCCCGCCGCCTTGGCGACCCATTCATCTTAGAGCACTGCCTGCCGCGCCCCCTGGGGGGTGCGGGCCAGACACACCGCCCCGAGCACCCTCCAACCGTCCTGCCGCAGGGCCGCTGCGGCACTGCAGACGGTGGCGCCGGTGGTGAGGATGTCATCCACGATCAGCAGGGGCCTCCGGGCCCGCTCCCCGATCCCTGGGGGGCGCCGGCAGCGGAAGGCCCCGGCCTGGTTGGCGAGGCGCAGGTCGCGGCCGAGGTGGTGCTGGCCCAGCACGGGTCGGGATCGCTCCAGCAGCTCCGCCTGTCGCAGCCCTCCGTGCCGTTCCAGGGCTGAGCAGAGCAGGCCCGGCAAGGGATTGGCCTGGCGCTTCCAGCTGGGGATCGGCACCAGCAAGGGCTGCTCCCGGGGGGCGCCTCCCTGGCGCAGGGTCTCGGCCATCCCGCCGGTAAGGACACGCACCAGTTCGGGTCGTGGCCGGCGACGCAGCTGCAGAAGCAGCTCCCGCAGGGAACCGGCATAGACCCCCGTGCTCCACCAGGGGATCGGGTCGTCCCCACGCAGCCCGCCAGCCGGCAGGGCCAGGCGCTCCTGGCAGGCTCCGCAGAGCGAACCGCTGCAGCGGGCTGAGGAGCCCTGCAGCGGTTCGCCGCAGAGGCCGCAGGGGCTGATCACAAACCAATGCAGGGGCAGCATCAGCCCAAAGGAGGTGCCCCCAAGCATTCCCCTGGACGGACAGGGCTCAGCCAGCGGCGCCCGGTGGCTGTGGCAGGGCTCGCAGCATCGCCACCAGGGTGCGGTGGGCATCTTCGCTGTCCTGAAGCGAGTGGTCGAAGGGCACCTCCACGGCAACCCCATCGACTTCCAGCCGCATCGCTTCGGGACCGACGGCGAGCATGCGGGCGCTGCCGGCGGCGCTCAGACCGCCGTAGTGGCGGGCATAGGCGAGCACAGCCTCGGCGTGGTCGTCGTTCATGTGCTTGCAGATCCGATCGCTGACGGCGGGGGTGAGGGGGTCGGCGGCCATCGGCAAAGACTCCTGAGGTTCCGATTCTGGGGGCGCGGCCGCCGCTTGTCGCCTTCGCGGTTCAGGCCGGGGCGAACCGTTGCCAGAGGAGCAGGCCGAGCCGCAGGGCGCTGAAGCCCACGTAGCCCGCCAGCACCACAAACAGCACCAGTGCGGCGGCCTGACGCAGCCGGTCGGCCAGAGGGGAGGACATTGATGGAGCTGGCAGGGGCCTCCATCCTCGCTTCCCCGCCTGGGGGCGTCCCTTCGTTCAGCTGGGCAGCCCTTCGCCTGCCGCCGTCAGCTCCGAAGCCTCCAGGGCCGCCAGCGCCAGCTGGGCCATGCCCCGGGCCGCGCTCAGCCGGGGGCGGTTGAGCACCGGCACCCCCAGCGCCCGCTCGCGCATCCGGCGCCACTGGGGGTTGCGGGCCCCACCCCCCAGGCTGATCACCCGCTGCAGCGGCTCCATTCCCAGGGCCTGCAGCCGCTGCCAGCCGGCCAGCTCCAGGGCGGTGAGTCCCTCAAGGAGGGCCTGGAGATAGAGCGCGTCACTCACTGGCCGGGGCTCCAGCACCGGCTCGAGCTCCGGATCGTCGACAGGGAAGCGTTCGCCCCGGGCCGGCAGGGGCCGCAGCCTCAGGCCAGAGGGCTGCTCCGGATCGATCTGGCGGCTCAGGGCCTCGATCTGGCCATCGCTGAAGAAGCGTCTCAGAATGCCGGCGCCGGCATTGGAGGCCCCGCCCAGCAGCCAGCGTCCGGCCACCCGGTGGCAGCTGATGCCGGGGCCGTGCAGCGGCCGCGCCACGAAGCGCTTGAGCACCAGGGTGGTGCCCAGCACGGCCACGCCATCGCCTGCGGCCGGATCGGCGGCCAGCACGCCCGCATTCGCATCGGTGCTGCCGCTGACCACGCGGCAGGTGGCGGGCAGATTGAGCTGCACCGCCACCTCTGCGGCGAGGGGCCCTACCTTTTTGCCGCTGGGCAGGATCTCGGGCAGGGAGGCCGCCCAGCTCTGGCAGCCGATCGAGCCACTCCAGGCCTGGCGCTCGATATCCCAGCCCAGCCGAAGGTTGTTGCCTTCCTCGCCCCAGCGCCAGTCGCCGAGCAGCCAACCCATCAGCCAGTCGGCCTGGTGGCGGAGCAGCCACGGGCCGTGATCCCCCTGGTCCGCCGCCCTCTGCAGCAGGGTGAGGGCCCGGGCCAGGCTGCCGCTGGCGCCGGCGGCGGGTCCTGAGCTGGCAATGGCAGCGGCGGATGCGGCAACGGCTGGGCAGGCCTGGTGGTAAGGCAGGGCCAGCGCCAACGGCGGCGGCAGCAGGCTGCCGTCCGGCCGGCAGAGCAGCAGGGTTCCGGAGGTGCCATCGATGGCGATCGCCGCGATGGATGGGCGCCAGACCTCAGGGATGGCGCCGCAGAGCTGCTGCAAAACCTCCTTCCACCCCAGCGGGTCGTCAAACCGGCCGGGGTAGGGGAGAGCCGCCTCCCAGATCGGGCGGAAGCGGGAGCCGGTGGTTCCAGACCCACCGGCTCGGTTGTCGCGACCGACCAGGGCGAGGCGGGCGCCGCTGCTGCCCAGATCGAGACCGAGGGCCAGCGGTGCCGTGGCGTCAGCCCCGGTGGGATCGCAGGCGGTGGTGTCGAGGGCAGGTGCTGGAGCCGCGGGGCTCAGGCGGCGCTGGCCACCCGGTCGGCGGTGGCCTGGCGGAGGTTGGCGGCCACGGCGTTCACATCCTCCCAGGGGAGATTCAGGTCGGAGCGGCCGAAGTGACCGTAGGCCGCAACATCTTGATAAAAACTACCACCGCGCTGGCTCGGTAGCTCGCGCAGGCCGAAGGTGGCGATGATCGCCCCCGGACGCAAATCAAAATGCTCCTGAACCAGGGCCATCAGATCGTCGTTGCTGAGTTTGCCGGTCCCGAAAGTTTCGACCAGGATGCTCACCGGCCGGGCCACGCCGATCGCGTAGCTCAGCTGCACTTCCGCCTTGCGGGCCAGGCCGGAGGCCACGAGGGCTTTGGCCACGTAGCGGGCGGCGTAGGCGGCGGAGCGATCCACCTTGGTGGGATCCTTGCCGGAGAAAGCGCCACCGCCATGGCGGGCGTAGCCGCCGTAGGTGTCAACGATGATCTTGCGGCCGGTGAGGCCAGCGTCGCCCTGGGGTCCTCCGACCACGAATTTGCCGGTGGGATTGACCAGGAAGCGGGTGCTGCCCTGGTCGGGCTTAAGGGGCAGATCGGCGGTGGCGGGAAGCACCACATGGGTCCAGAGGTCGGCTGTGATCCGCTCGCGCACGGCCTTTTCATCCGTGATGCCATCCACCTCGGCGGTGTGCTGGGTGGAGATCAGCAGGGTGTCGATCGCCACGGGCTGGTCGTCTTCGTAGACCACGCTCACCTGGGTCTTGCCATCGGGCAGCAGATAGCCGAGGCTGCCGTTGTGGCGCACTTCGGCAAGGCGCCTCGCCAGGCGATGGGCCAGGCTGATCGGCAGGGGCATCAGTTCGGGCGTTTCATCGCAGGCGTAGCCGAACATGATTCCCTGGTCGCCGGCTCCGACCAGATCGAGGGGATCGCCGGAGTGGTCGTCGGCCTCATTGACACCCTGGGCGATGTCGGGGGACTGTTGGTCGAGGGCCACCAGAACAGCACAGCTGCGGGCATCGAAACCACCGGCCCTGGCGCCGCTGTAGCCGATGCCGTCGATCACGCCCCGCACCAGGCCCTGGAAGTCGACGCGGGCGTTGGTGGTGATCTCGCCGGTGATCAGGCAAAGACCGGTGTTGACCACGGTCTCGCAGGCCACGCGGCTTGACGGATCCTGAGAGAGCACCGCGTCGAGAACTGCGTCGCTCACCTGGTCGCAGATTTTGTCGGGGTGCCCCTCTGTGACCGATTCGGAGGTGAAGACGTAGCGACTCATTGGGCTTGCGGGAGGCAATCACCGGACTTTATTCCTCTCTCGGCGACCATCCCTGTGGTGATGGACACGCCGTGCTGCGGATCTCTGGCGGCACCGGGGGAGGCCGCCTCAGAGGGCAACGGCCTCCAGCTCATCCCAGTGCTCCAGGGAGAGGCTGCCTGGATCAAGGCCGGGCGGCCGCTGCCAACCGGAGCGATAGCCCAGCGCCAGCGGCACGCCGGCGGCAGCCGCCATGCGCAGGTCGCTGGCCGCATCGCCGATCAGGGCGCAGTGGCCGGGCGGGATCCCCAGCAGGCCGCACAATCCCTGCACAGCCCCGGCGCTGGGCTTGCGGGGGTGGTCGTCGGCGCTCCAGGTGGCCGCAAACCGATGGGCCAGAGCATGGCGTTCGAGAAAGGAGTGGATGCCCTGGCGGTGGTCATTGCTGATCACGGCGCAGACCAGGCCGGCCCGGTCGAACCGCTCCAGCAGGGAGACCAAGCCCGCCGTCGGTTCCGGCAAGGAGTCGTTCCCGGCCAAGGCGTCGGTGGCCTCGAAGGCGGCCTCGGCGACGGTCAGGGCATCGGGCCAGATCAGCCCTGCCTGGGAGAGGGCCGTGGCGGTGGCGATCAGGTTGTGATCGCGGGCGGCCACGGCCGTGATCCCCCCGGGATGGAGACCCTGGCCATCGATGCCGTAGGCCCGGCGCAAGAGATCGATCAATGCGGCCCGACCTGTGCTCCGCAGGGGATGGGCAACCGGTTCAGACTGGGGCGGCTCGCAAGGGCTGCAGACCCCACCCCCCGGCGCGGGGGCCTGCCCAGGGATGGGGCCGCCACCGTTGCGGGCGTCCAGCAGAGCGAGGCACTGGTCGATGCGGGCCCGGGCGAGGCGCAGCAGCATCGGTTCGCTGTAGCTCAGGGTGCCGTCCTTATCGAACAGAACAGCCTTCACGGCGATCGGCTGGCCTTCGACGGTGCCCAGGGGCTCACCCCGCAGCAGCAGCTGGGCCATGGTGTTCGTGGTGCGGTGGATGGGCCGCGGCCGCTACTGCGGCCGCGGGGTGAGCGGGAGCCCTCGGGCTTCAGTCGACGGTGACACCCATGGGTTCACCCTCTTCGGCCTGCTCAAGCAGCATCTGCTTGTAGCGGGCTGCCATTTCCTCGGCCTTGTCGAACACCTTCTGGGGGTCGCTCAGCATGTCGCCGGGCTCGGGCTCGAGGGCTTTGGTGGAGAGGGAGATTCGGCCACGCTCGGCATCGAGGTCAATGATCATCACCTTCATCTGATCGTTGACATTGAGCACGGTGTGGGGCGTTTCGATGTGCTCATGGCTGATCTCGGAGATGTGCAGCAGACCGCTGACACCACCGATGTCGATGAAGGCGCCGTAGGGCTTGATGCCGCGCACGGTGCCGAGAACCACTTCTCCGACCTCCAGCCGGTTCATCTTGCGCTCCACCAGGGCGCGGCGATGGCTGAGCACCAGGCGGTTGCGCTCCTCGTCCACCTCCAGGAACTTCAGGGGCAGGAAGTCGGCCACCAGTTCTTCCTTGGCCTTGCGGGTGCTGATGTGGCTGCCGGGGATGAAGCCCCGCAGGCCCTCAACCCGGACCAGGGCACCGCCACGGTTGGTGGCGAACACTTCGCTGTAGATGGTGGCATCCTCCTTCTGCAGCTGGCGCACTCGCTCCCAGGCCCGCTGGTACTCGATGCGCCGAATCGAGAGGGTGAGCTGGCCGTCCTCGTTCTCTTCGCTGAGGATGAAGAATTCGCGCACCTCACCGGGCTCGAGCACGTCGGAAAGGTGCTCCACCCGGTTGATCGAAACTTCCTGCAGCGGCATGAAGGCGGCGGTCTTGGCGCCGATGTCGATCATCGCCCCCTTGGATTCCAGGGCGAAGACAGTGCCGTTGACGACGTCGCCTGGTTTGAAGTTGTAGTCGTACTTGCTCAGCAGCGAAGCGAAGTCGTCGAGGGTGAAGCCCACCCCCTCGCTATCGCGACTCGACCCCCGGCTGCTGGACGCATCGGCGGCGGGAACCTCCTCCGGGATGTCCAGGTCAAGGTCGGCGGCGGCGGATGCGCTGGCTGCCTCCAGATCCGGCAGGTCGATCTCGGTGGGGGTGCTCGTGGGGGTCGCGGTCATGAAGCGGTGGCGGTCTGCCGAAGGCAGTGCGATGGGATGGGCCGCTGCTGCCCGCCAGCAGCGAGGGCCGATCCAACAATCTATCAAGCCACCGTCTGAGATCTCAAGCGACGAGCAGGATCAGCTCACCGCCGCCAGGCGGCCCTGGCCAGATTCGCTGTTGTGGCTGCCGTTGCCCAGTCCTTCCAATGTGGCGACGAAGTCGCTGACGCTGCGGAACTGCCGGTAGACGGAGGCGAAGCGCACATAGGCCACTTCGCTCATGCCGCGCAGCTCGAGCAGCACCAGCTCTCCGATCTCGGTGCTGCTTACCTCGCGACCACTGCGCTGCTGCAGCACCAGCTCGATCTCATCGACCACCTGTTCGAGCCGGGCGGGCTCGAGGCCAGTCTTCTCGCAGGCCGTGAGCAGGCCGTGCAGCAGCTTGCCGCGGTTGAAGGTCTCGCGGCAGCCATTGCGCTTGACCACGGAAATGGGAACGGTCTCGACCCGTTCGTAGGTGGTGAAGCGGAAATCGCAGTTCAGGCACTCCCTTCGACGGCGCACACTCCTGCCGCTATCTGCCGCGCGGGATTCAAGAACGCGGCTGTCGGTGTGCTGGCAGGAAGGGCATTGCATGCCCGGGGATTCGGAATTTGCAACCAAGTGTAGACATCAATCCGAGGCCTGAAAAGAGCCCTGCCCCGATGCTCCTCGGCCGGAGCGTGCAAGCCCGCCGCCGCTCGGCCCTGATCCCGCTCCGCCGGAGGTCTGGCGCTGCCCATCCGAGCGACAGAAAAAAGCCCCCGCCTTGTGGGCAGGGGCTGGAAGAATCGTTGCGATGGTCCTCACTTGCCGATCTTCGGGGGATCGCGGAAGGCGATCGCGAAGAAGAGGGTGGAGATGGCCAGGGCCAGGATCAGGATGTAAGCGAAGCTCTCCATGGGATGTTCTCGGTAAGGGAGGGCAGGATCCGGTGGTCAGCCGGAACGTCAGCTGATGGTGGTTCCGGCCGGAGGGACGTAACCCTCGGGCAGGCGGCGGGTGCTGCGGTCGCCCAGCTTCTGGAACAGACCGAATTCCACCTGTTCGCCAAGGTCGGGATCGATGCCGGCAAACACATCGCGGTAGAGGGTGCGGGCACCGTGCCAGATGTGGCCGAAGAAGAAGAGCAGGGCAAAGGTGGCATGCCCAAAGGTGAACCAACCACGCGGTGAGCTGCGGAAGGTGCCATCGGAGTGATACGTCTCCCGATCGAACTCGAACGCTTCACCGAGCTGAGCCTTGCGGGCCAGGCGCTTGACGTCAGCGGCATCGGTGAAGCTCTTGCCGTTCAGGGCGCCTCCGTAGACGGTGGCGGTGACCCCCTGCTGCTCGAAGGAGTACTTGGCTTCGGCCCGTCGGAAGGGAATGTCCGCACGGACGATGCCGTTCTGGTCCTGGAGGACCACTGGGAAGTTCTCGAAGAAGTTCGGCAGGCGGCGTACCTCAAGCTCACGGCCTTCCTTGTCGGTGAAGGAGATGTGGCCGATCCAGCCCGTGGGCAGGCCGTCGCCGTTGACCATCGGGCCGACGCGGAACAGACCGCCCTTGGCAGGGCTGTTGCCGACGTAGTCGTAGAAGGCCAGCTTCTCAGGGATGGAGGCCCAGGCCTGGTCCTTGGTGGCACCGTTGTCGAGGGCGGTTTGGACACGCCGGTTGATTTCGGTCTTGAAGTAGCTCTGATCCCACTGGTAGCGGGTGGGGCCAAACAGCTCGATTGGGGTGGCAGCGGCGCCGTACCACATCGTGCCGGCCACCACGAAGGCGGAGAAGAAAACAGCGGCGATGGCACTGGCCAAAACCGTTTCGATGTTGCCCATCCGTAGGGCCTTGTAGAGGCGCTCGGGCGGACGGGTGGTGATGTGGAAGATGCCAGCGATGATTCCCACGATCCCGGCTGCGATGTGGTGGGCAACGATGCCGCCTGGGTTGAAGGGGTTGAAACCTTCAGGTCCCCACGACGGCTGCACCTTCTCCAGATGTCCGGTTAGTCCGTAAGGATCTGAGACCCACATCCCCGGTCCGAACACACCGGTGAGGTGGAAGGCGCCGAAGCCGAAGCAGCCGAGGCCAGCCAGCAGCAGGTGGATGCCGAAGATTTTGGGCAGGTCCAGGGCCGGTTCACCGGTGCGCGGGTCCTGCCAGATTTCGAGATCCCAGTAGGTCCAATGCCAGATCGCGGCAAGGAAGAGCAGCCCGCTGAAAATGATGTGGGCAGCGGCAACGCCCTCAAAGCTCCAGAAGCCGGGGTCCACCCCGGTTTCACCGGTGATGCTCCAGCCACCCCAGCTGCCGGTGACCCCGAGGCGGGCCATGAAGGGCATGACAAACATGCCCTGACGCCACATCGGGTTGAGGACGGGGTCGGAGGGGTCAAAAATGGCGAGCTCGTAGAGCGCCATGGAACCGGCCCAGCCGGCAACCAGGGCGGTGTGCATGAGGTGCACGGCGAGCAGACGGCCCGGGTCGTTGATGACGACCGTGTGCACCCTGTACCAGGGCAATCCCATGGGGAGTCAGGTCTGGGTGTGGTGGCGATGGTAAGCGCTGCCCCAGGGCCGACGAGGCTGCTGGTTACGGACCGCAACTGCCGCGTTCAGAATGGAACACCCATCGCCGCCGTTGCCATGCCCGTGATCCGCTTCCTGCGCGAGGGCCGCGATGTGGAGTGCTACCCCGGTGAGAACCTGCGCGAGGTCGCCCTGCGGGAGGGGGTGGAGCTCTATGGGTTGAAGGGGAAGCTCGGGAACTGCGGCGGCTGCGGCCAGTGCATCACCTGTTTCGTCGATGTGGTGCCCTCCAGCCCCGTCGCTGCCCTCAGTCCCCGCACCCCCGTGGAGGAACGCAAGCTGCGCGGCCGTCCCCAGTCCTGGCGCCTGGCCTGCCAGGCCCTGGTGGAGTCTTCGGTGCTGGTGGTGACCCGTCCGCAGCTGGGTCTTCAGGACAGGGAGGCGCTGGTGGAGAACGCCCTTGGCAGGCCGCTGCCTCCGGGGCCGATGGCCTGGCCCACCCCTCCCGAGCCTGAAACCCAAGAAGCCGAGGAGGACACCGATGGTGCCGCGGCCGTTTCGGAAGCGGGCCCGGTGGCCGAGGCCGGGCAGTCCGCAACGAGCGGTGAAGTTGGGGCCGATGGCCCCGAGCGGCGGTGATACCGTCCCCACGGCCCCTTTGATGATCGGACCTGACGCCGCCATGGAAACCAACGATCTCGGCTTCGTTGCCAGCCTGCTCTTCGTTCTGGTTCCGGCCGTATTCCTGATCATTCTTTACATCCAGACCAGCAGCCGCCAGGGAGGCTGATTCACGGCGTCCCGTGTCCCCGCAGCGCCTGTCGCGCCGCGGGGCTAAGCCGTCAACCGTTGCTACCGCGCCCCCCGGATGTCACCGGGGGAACCACTCACGAGCGCTCCGGCTCCCGCACCAGCAGCACCGGTGCCGGGGCATGAACCCGGATGTAATCGCTCACCGAACTCCCCAGCAGCCGGTCGAGATCGACGAGCCCCTTGGCCACCAGAGGCCGGCGGTCCTGGGAGGCGATCACCACCAGATCCGCCCGAACCTCTTCAGCGGCCGAGCAGACGGTGCGGCCAATGTCACCGCTGCGGTGGATCGCTTCCATGGTGACTCCATAACCCCGGGCCCGTTGTACGGCCCTGGCCAGCACCTCATCGGCTGGGCCACGTCCGCCCCGGGACGGGGTGGGATCCTGGCGGGTCACGTGCACACCGGTGAGGCTGCCGCCCGGAATGCCCGCCACCAGCTCGCAGGCCAGACGGATCGCGTCATCGCCGACGCCGGTGCCATCCACCGTGACCATCACCCGGTTGATTGCCCGGATGTAGAGGTCGTCACGCACCAGCAGCATCGGCCGGGTCGAGAGTTGGAACACGTACTGACTGGCGCTGTTGGCCAGGATCGACTGGAGGCGGCCGAGTCCTCGCGAGCCCATCACGATCAGATCGGCATTGAGCTCATCGGCCACCTTGAGCACGGTCTGTTTGGTATCGCCCTCGCGCACGATCGCGTTGACCTGGCCTGGCTCCAGGCCCATGCGTTCGATCGCTGCGGCAACCAGGCCCTCCACCTTCTCCCGATGGGAGCGCAGATCATCGGCGCCCTGCTCGTTCATCACGTGGAGCAGATTGATGCGCGCCTGGCGGCAGGGGGGGATGTCGCGCAGCGTGCGCACCATCTCCTCCACATGGCCGTTGCCGGAATCGGCGATGAGAAGGTTGCGGAACACGATTGGAAGAACAGGCTGGGTCAGCCTATGGCTGATTCTGGATCGCTCAGGCGACTGCCCATAGAGCTTGATGAACGCCCCTGATTCCGCCAAGGCCCCGCAGCGCACCGGCTCCGAACCGCCTCCCTGGCGCCTCTGGCGGCGGGTGCTGCCCCAGCACACCGACCATGCTGGCGTTGTCTGGCACGGGGCCTATGTGGCCTGGCTCGAGGAGGCACGGGTGGAGGCTCTGGCGGCGGTGGGTCTGGCCTACAGCGACCTCTCGTCCAGAGGGCTGGAGCTGCCGGTGGTGGCGCTTTCGATCGCCTACCGCCAGGCCCTGCTCCATGGCGACAGGGTCGAGATCCGCAGCTGGCTTGAACCGCGCCAGGGTCTGAAGCTGCCCTGGCGCAGCCAGCTCCTCGATGGCGGTGGGCGACTGGCGGCCGAGGCCCGGGTGGAGCTGGTGGCCGTAGGGATGGGCCATGGCCAGGAGCGGCGACGCCTGCTGCGCAGGCTGCCGGACGACCTGGAAGCGGCGCTGGAGCATCTGAGCAGGGGCCCGGACGTCTGAGACCATCGCGAAGCAGATGCCGAATGACCGCGGCAGGTCGTTGATGGTACGTTTGTACCGGTCATGGAGCGGGTGATGGGTCGCGGGGTTTCTGGTGGGGTCTCTGGGCTGTCAGCGGGGCGTCTCGGGGCTGGAGGTCGGGCTCAGGGGCGTTCGGGTGGGGCCCCGCCCCGCCACCGCCCTCGCCCTGCCAACCCCCTGCTTCACCCTTCGATGCCGTTCGCTGTCTGTGCTGCCGGGGGTCTCTCTGCCCCTGCCGCCCTTCGCTCCGCCACTGCCGGACCAACCGCTCCCAGCGCCACAACCCGCGCTGGCGCGGGGATCGCCGCGGCGGCTGACCATGCAGCCCCGCCCGCATCTGTTCACTTGACCCTCGCGGCCGCGCTTCAGCCGTCACTTGGTGCTGCTCACAGCCTGGCGCGCCATGGGTGACCTCCTTCAGGGATGCTTCCTGCCCCAGGCTCAGCCTTGTTCCAATGGCCAGAGCTGGCCCGCGGCCTTCCGCCCTCCCTGGAGCCGGGAGCAGCGGTTGTGGTGGTTGCTCTGGAGCCGCTGTGCCGGCGTCGGCTGGGTTCGGTTGCGGACCCTTGCCCAGGCCAGCGGTGATCTGGCCAGCGCCTGGGAATGGCCGGATGAGGCCTTCGCCGCCCTGCCGGGCTGGCACGCCGGCCTGCTCCCGGCGTTGCGGGCGTTCCGGCGCCATTGGGGCGCCGCGCCCCTGGTCAGGCTCGGGCAGGAGCCTGCTGGGGATCGCCGGGTGCTAATGCCCGGTGATCCCCGCTGGCCCCAAGGCCTGGCCGACACCCACGGGGTACGTCCCCCCCTGGCCCTTTGGTGGCAGGGCCGCGGCAGCCTCTGGGCTCCCCTCGCCCGCGGACGGGCCGTGGCGGTCGTCGGCACCCGTCGCCCCTCTGCCCATGGCCTGGCGATGGCGCGCTCCCTTGGCCTGGCTCTGGCCCGGGCCGGCTGGCCAGTGGTCAGCGGCCTGGCCGAAGGGATCGATGGGGCGGCCCATGGCGGCTGCCTGAGCGGCGGGGGGCTTCCCGTGGCGGTGCTCGGCACCCCCCTAGAGCGTGTGTATCCCCGCCACCATGCGGCCCTTCAGGCCGAGGTGGGTCGCCGCGGCCTGCTGATCAGCGAGCAGCCCCCGGGGGGGGCGGTGCGAGCGGGCCACTTCGCCCAGCGGAACAGGCTGCTGGTGGCCCTGGCCGCTGCGGTGGTGGTGGTGGAATGCCCCCCCGGCAGCGGGGCGTTGCACTCGGCTTCCCATGCCTGGGAGCGGGGGCTGCCCCTCTGGGTGGTCCCCGCCGACGCCGCCCGGGCTTCGGCCCTGGGCAGCAATCGGCTGCTCGGGATGGGGGCGACGCCCCTGCTGAGCCCGGAGGATCTCCTCAGCTCCCTGGGGCAGGGCCCTTTGGCGGCGGCCGGCCCACGCTGGCGCGAGCCCGGGGCCTCAGGGGGCTCCGGGGCCGGGGCCCCAGGGCAGCCAGCGCCGGCGCAGCAGCGATTGTTGCGGGCCTTGGAGGCTGGAGCCGGCCTGGAGGAGCTGAGCCAGGCGCTTGGGGAGGAGCCCGCCCAGCTGGCCGCCGAGCTGCTGGAGCTGGAGCTGGCCGGGCTGATTCGGGCCGAGCCCGGACTGCGCTGGCATCCCTGCGGCGGGGCTCCTTAGGCTGGCCCCCATGGTCCCGTGCGCTGTCCAGGCTTCCGGCTCGAGCTCCAGTTCGGGCTCCGGCTCGCTCCCGGGCCCGAGCCCTGGCTCCCTCCCGGGCCCGAGCCCCATCCCTGGTTCCTTCGTCAACGTTTTCCCCGTGTCCGCCGTCGAGCTGCTCGCCTGGCGGCGGCGTTTGCTCGCAGCGGGAGATGGAGGTCCCGAGCTTGATTGGCTGCTGGAGTTTGCCGGTGGCCTGAGCCGGGATGCACGCCGCCAGCTCCAGCTCAAGCCCCAGCAGCTGGTGCAGCTCCGCCGATCCCTGGCCGATCTTGAGGCGCTTTGGTGGCGACACTGCCGCGGCGCTGAACCGCTCCAATACCTGGTGGGGTGTTGTCCCTGGCGCGATCTGGAGCTGGTGGTCGCCCCAGGGGTGCTGATTCCCCGCCAGGAAACCGAGCTGCTGGTGGATCTGGCCCTCCAACGGCTGCCTTCACTCCCTGAGGCAGCCATCCACTGGGCTGACCTGGGAACCGGATCCGGCTGCCTGGCCGTCGCCCTGGCTAGGGCCCTGCCTTCCGCCAGGGGCTTTGCCGTGGATCTGAGCCCGGTCGCCCTCGCCCAGGCCTCCGCCAATCTGGAGCGTTGGGGTGTCACGGCGGGCGATCAGATCAGCCTGGTCCGCTCCGACTGGTGGACGGCCCTGGAGCCTTGGTGGGGGCGGCTCGATCTGGTGGTCAGCAACCCCCCTTACATCCCCACGCCCCTTCTCGCTGACCTCGATCCAGTGGTGCGAGATCACGAACCCACCCTCGCCCTCGATGGAGGTGCCGATGGCCTGGCCGCGATTCGCGCCATCCTGGCCGGGGCTCCCCGGGCCCTGGCCCCCGGCGGGGTGCTGCTGCTGGAGCACCACCACGACCACAGCGAGGCCGTGCTGGGGTTGTTGGCCGCCGCTGGCCTGGAGCAGGGCCGCGCCCACCAAGATCTCGAAGGGGTCTGGCGGTTCGCCAGTGCTGTGCGGGGGGCGTGCTGATGGCCCAGGTCTGCTCCGCCGCCGAGCTGAGCGTGCGGCTGGCTGCCGGAGAGCCGGCCCTGTTCCCCACCGACACCCTGCCGGCCCTGGCGGCCATCCCCGCCGCCGCCGCCGACCTCTGGCGTCTCAAGCGGCGCCCCGCCGACAAGCCCCTGATCCTGATGGGTGCCGACCTCTACCAGCTGCTCGGTTGGTTGGGCGTCGCCTGGGACGAGCCCTGGCTGGCGCAGGCGCGGCAGTGCTGGCCCGGCGCCACGACCCTGGTGCTGCCGATTCCCGGCCCCACCACGGCGGCGCTCCATCCGGGCGGCACCAGCCTGGGGCTGCGGGTGCCCGCCTGCCCGGAGGCCGTGGAGCTGCTGCGCCGCAGCGGTCCCCTCGCCACCACCAGCGCCAATCGCTCCGGCGAGCCCGCCGCCTGCAATGCCGAGCAGGCCGCGGCCCTGTTCCCCGAGCTTCCCCTGCTTGGCCCGCTGCCCTGGCCCAGCGGCAGCGGTCAGGCCAGCACTGTTCTGGCCTGGACGGCCAGCTCCGCGCCCTCCGGGGCTGCGGCCTGGCGCGTGCTGCGGGCCGGTGCCACCGCGGCGGTCGCTGCTGATCTGCTGGCCCCCGGCCAAGGGGGAGACAACGGCTCCGGAGGGTCTCCCTGATGCTGGCGGTGCTGCTCCTGGTTCTGGTCAGCCTGGCGCTCAGCCACTGGCTGCTCCAGCCCCTGGCGGCTCTGCTCACGCCGGTGCTGGATCTCTCCTGGCTGGGTTGGGCGGCGCTGGCGCTGCTGCTCTGGCTGCTGGCCGGCGCCTCCCCACGCTCTGACGACCGCCAGGGACCCGGTGGCGGCTAGGTCAGCCGTCACCGGACTGCGCCCGGATCTCCCGCCAGTCGAGATCGTCCACCGAGCCCAGCACCTGCTGGGAGCCGCCGGGCCAGTGGATCTTGATCAGGTCGGGCCGGCCGGCCCGGATGCGCAGACCCTTCCCCACCGGGAAGCTCTGTTCCCCTTGCAGCAGCCCGAAATAGAGGCTGGTGCCATCACTGGCCTCCACCTCCAGCCAGCTCGGTTCGCGGCTTTCCAGGCGCAGGGTGCCGACTTTCACCTCGCCACCATGGCGGCGCAGGGCCACCGCTCCGGGGCCGTTGACGGCCCGGCTCCCCTGCTCTGCCGCACCGACCGTGGGCCGGCTCACTCGCCCTGCCGAGGTGGCCAGGGAGCTGCCGGAGGTCGCCGCGCCCGGTTTGGTCAGACCCCGAAGCCCCAGCACAGCCCCCGCCAGGGTGAGGGCAATCCCGATGCTGAGCAGCCAGGGCCGGCCCCCCAGCCACCGTCGTTGGCTCCCGGCAACACCTGGGTTATTGGCCTGCTGGACATCGGCAGTGGTCCAGGACCCAGGGCGCCGGAGGCTCTGGCGGCGATCGAGGATCGGCGGGGAGGGGTTGGCAGGCTCCGTCCCCCCGGCCTGGCCTGAATCGGCCATGCCGCTGGCGGCTGCCGCCATGGGCTCCTCTGGGGAGGGGCTGAGCGCGGCAGCCTGGGCCCTGGCCTGGGGCAGGCTGCGCCGGACCTGCTCCTGCAGGGCCGCACCCTCAAGCAGCAGCTGCTCGTTGCGCTGCTGCAGCGGCCGCAGCCTCTCGCGGAAACGGCTCTCGAAGATCTGCGGCAGATCCTTCAGCAGCGCCTGATAGCTGTCGCGCCGCTCGCGGGCGGCCTCCAGTTCGCGCTGCAGGGCGTCGTGGTGGAGCCGATCGGGATCGGGCGATTCGGACATCGCGACGGCAGGAGACGGACTGGCGGCAGCCACAGGCTAAGCAGCAGATCTGCTGCGGCGATCGGCGACCGCGGCGAGTGGGGCGCCAACGCTGGGGCTGGCGCCCGCTGGCTCAGGGCGACACAGGCGGCCCGCTGCTGCCCGTGCTCTGCTGTGTTGTTGGCCGCTGGTTGCCGTCGGGCAGGGCGGACCTGCCAGGCCCAGGGCGCAAGGCTTCGGGCTCAGGGATTGGCGGCGCCAGGCGCAGGCGTCGTCAGTGGGGCGCTGGCGGGGCTGGATGGGGCGCGCTCAAATCGCACGTTGCAGCGATAGCGGAAGGACAGGCCTCGGAGCGCCACCTCGCTGCAACGGCTGGAGAGGATGCGCGCCCCGGCCGGCACTTTCTCCGAGGCGTCCCGCAAGGCGCTGGCCCGGTCGAGCATCGATTCCGCCCAGACCTCCTCCGCTCCGGCCGGGGCCGGCCAGCCCAGCAGCGCCACGAGGCCGCTGAGCAGCACGCCCAGAACCAGGGCGCGCCGGTGTCGGGAAGACAGGCGTGGGGGCATGGCGGGCCTAGGGCAGGGCGAAGGCGGTTCCATCGCCGCCTGGATCCTCCATCCTGAAGGGGACCTTCCCCACCGTTTCCCTCCATGGCAGAGGCACCGCCAGCCTCGATCGCGGTGATCGGTGCCGGGGTGGGGGGGTGCGCCCTGGTGGCGCGCCTGCGACAAGGGGGCTTCACGGGAGCCCTGAGCCTCTGGGAGAGCGGCCGGGGGCCGGGGGGGCGCACCGCCACCCGCCGCTCCCGCCAGGATGCAGGCCTGCGCCTCGACCATGGCGCGCCCCTGTTCAACAGCGCGGCCGCCACCCCCCTGCCCCTGCTCGAGGAACTGCTCGCCAGCGGTGCCGTGGAGCCCTGGCAGCCCCAGCGCGCTCTGCTCACGGCCCAAGGCACGCTGAACAGCGACGATCCGGGTGATCCCTTTGGCCAGGGGGCCCTGTTCCGGGGGCGGGGGGGGATGGAGCACCTCTGCCGGGGCCTGCTGGCACTGGCGGAGGGGGCGGTGGAGCAGCACTACGGGGTGTTGGTGCGGGATCTGGCCGTCTCCGAGCAGGGGCGCTGGCGCCTGCTCGATCGCCAGGGAGCGGCTCTCGTCGACGCCGACTGGCTGGTGCTGGCGGGCACCCTGCTGGCCCATCCCCGCAGCCGCCTGCTGCTGGGTTGGGACACGGTGCCCCTGCAGGGCGCGGCCCGTGCCCTGGCGGATCCCGATCTCGATCACGCCCTGGCCGCCCTGGCTTCGATCCGCAGCGAGGCCCGCAGCAACCTGCTGCTGGTGGCGGAGGGGGCCGCCGCCGAGGCCTGGCTGGCCTGTCCCTTCCGGATGCTGCGCTTCGATCGGGCGGCCGAGCAGCGCTGGCGGTTGTCGCGCCTGGCGATCCAGCCCCTCGACGACGGGCGGGTGGCGGTGGTGGCCCACTCCAGCGCCGTCTTCGCTGCCGAGCATCTGAGCGTTTATGGCTCCCGCTCCTCGATCGCCAGCCAGCTCCATCAGGCTCCCCCCCAGGAGCAGGAGGCCGCCGTGATCGAGGCTCTCAGCGAGGCCGTGGCTGCCGCCCTGGCCCCCTGGCTGGACCGTGATGCCATCGTCGGGGCGCGGCGCGACCTGATGCGCTGGGGGGCCGCCTTCCCGATCAGGCCGGGCCTGCCCCCGGCCCTCAGCCTCTGCCGTCAGAGCCGCGTTGGCTTCTGCGGCGATTATGTGGAGGGTGAGGGTTTCGCTCGGGTGGAGGGGGCGCTGCGCAGTGCCGTGCAGCTGGCGGATGCCCTGCTCGGTGCGCTGGCTCCGGCAGCAGCGAATCCTGGGCCTGGGCAGCCCCAACCAGGCCGCTCTGGATAGAAGGCCCGAGCACCTGCCTCCCCTGACCTGGCGCGGCGGCCATGGGGCACTGGCCGGGGCTCAATGGCCCTGATCGCGCATGCGCCCCAGGAAGGCAGCCTCCTGATCGGGGCTGGCCAGATGGCCGTCCTCCACGATCACGATGCGGTCGGCCACATCGAGAATCTTGTTGTCGTGGGTGACCATGATGATCGTGGTCTGCTGCTCGCGGGCCAGCTGCTGCATCAGTTCCACCACGGTGCGGCCTGAATCCTTGTCGAGGGCCGCGGTGGGTTCATCGCCCAGCAGGATTTTGGGCTGGCCCACCAGAGCCCGGGCGATCGCCACCCGCTGACGCTGGCCACCGGAGAGGTTGGCGGGCATGTATTCGACCCGGTCGCCCAGGCCCACCTTCTCGAGCATGGCGGTGGCGAGCTGGTCCATGTCCTGGTCGTAGAAGCGGTCGTGCAGTTCCAGCGACAGCCGCACATTGCGGCGGGCATTGAGGAACATCAACAGGTTGTGGGCCTGGAAGATGAAGCCCACGTTGAGGCGCAGATCGGCCAGCTGCTCCTTGCTGGCGCCGTTGAGCTCCTGGCCGAGGATCTTGAGGCTGCCGTCCTGGCAGGAGCGCAGGCCGCCCAGCATGGTGAGCAGGGTGGTCTTGCCGGAGCCGGAGGGACCGGTGCAGATCACGATCTGGCCCGGGTAGATGTCGAGCGTGATGTCCTTGAGGGCGTGCTTGCGGGACTCACCTGTGCCGAACCAGTGGTTCACGTTCCGGAGCGAAATCACCGGTTGTGCGGCCGCCTGTGGCGGATCGGATGGCTGGGCGCTGGGCGCCTCGGTGGATCCGGCGCTGGCCCCGGCAACGGCGGTGGAACGATCGAGGGAGGGGTCGGGGCGCTCCATGGCGTGATCCGTGGAGTTATCCATGGAGTGATCAGAAGACATCGGCCGGATCCAGCTGCACGAGCTTGCGGGTGGCCAGGGTGCCGGAGCCCACGCACATCACGAAGGTGAGCGCCAGCACCAACAGAGCGCGGTTGAGGGTCATCAGCACCGTGAGCTTGGTGACGGCGGCCAGGAGGGCATAGAGGCCGGAGGAGAGGATCACACCGGGAATGAAGCCCACCACCGCCAGAATCGCCGATTGCTGAATCACAATCGCGATCACGAAAGGATCGCGGTAGCCCATCGCCTTGAGCGTGGCGTACTGGGGCAAGGAATTCATGACATCGCCATAGAGAATCTGATACACGATGATGCTGCCCACCACAAAACCCACCAGCACTCCGAGCGAAAAGATGAAGCCCACTGAGGAATTGCGTTTCCAATAGTTCATCTCTTTCTCGGCCAGCTCCTGCTTGGTGAGCACCATCACATTGCGGCCCTGCAGGATCGGCTCCATGGCGGCCTTCACCGCCTGGGGGGAGGCGCCGGTCTTGAGGCGGATCAGGCCGAGCTGCAGGGAGCCGGGATCGAGCTTGGGGAACAGATGCAGGAAGGTGTTCTCGGCGGTGATCAGGTTGGCTTCCGCCGCGAAGGTGGCCCCCATCGCAAAGGTGGTGATGATGCTCAGCCGTTTGTTGTTCACTTCCACGGCGAAGCTCTTGCCCTGGTTGATGGTGTCGATCACATCACCGTATTGCTTCTTCGAATTGCGATCGAACAGGGCATTGCGCAGCACCTGCAGCTGGCTGCGGTTGGCCTCGATCTCGGGAAAACTGAGCGAAGGCTGGGCCAGGTTGACGCCATACACATAGACATCAAACGACTGGCGGGTGGCCGGCGTGATCCAGGTGCCCCGTGCGATCCGCAGCGGTGACACCGCCGCCACCCCATCCACACCGAGCACCTGATACAGACGACTGCGCGGAAAATCCTGGAGCGAGCCCATGTTGCTGTATTTGGAACTGACCATCACCAGGTCAGCCTCGAGCCGGTCGATCGGTTTCTTCTGGCTGTTGTAGAGGCTGTCGAGCAGGCCCAGCTGGAAGAACATCAACAGGTTCGAAAAACTCACCCCGGCGATGCCGATCAGCAGCTTGGTGGGGTTGTTGCTCACCTGCAGCCAGGCGATCGGGGTGCGCTGCAGCAGTTTGCGGATGGCGCGCCGCATCAGGGGGTCCTCGCGGGCCCGGGGGCGGCAGGACTGAGGGCCGCCTGCGCGGGGGTGAGCGGATCGAACACCACCGTCACCTGAAGATTCGAGGCGCCGCCGATCGGACGGTCGCGCAGATCCTTGGCATCGATGCGCAGCCGCACCTGAAACACCCGCTGATCCTGGTTTTCGCCCGCCTCACCGGCGAAGATCGACTGGCGCTGCACCTGGGGCAGGATCTGATAGACGTTGGCCCGGGCGCTGCCGGCGAAACCGTCGGCGGTGATCGTGGCGCCCTGCCCCGGGCGGATGTCCTTGATGTCGGTCTGGTACACCTCGGCGGTCACCACCATGCGGCTGGTGTCGGCCATCTCGAGGATGCCGGAATCGCCCACCTTGTCGCCGGGCTGGACCACCACCTTGAGGATGCGGCCGTCCTGGGGGGCCAGCACCGTGGCAAAGGCCAGCTCCTGCTTGGCCCGGTCGCGGGAGGCGATGGCCTTGCGCAGTTCGCTCTCGGCGGTGGCCACATCCACCGGGCGCACCTCCTTGATCTGAGCGAGCGTTTGCTTTTCGCTGGCAATTTCCGAGCTCAGGGAGGCGAGGGTGCCGGCGCGGGTCTCAATCGCCTGGGCCAGCTCGGCCTCGGTGGTCTGGGCACGGGTGCGGTAGCGGTCGCGCTCCAGCTGGGAGGCGCCACCACTGGCATAGAGGCCGTCGTAGCGCTTCGACTCGGTGCGGGCCTCCGCCATGCTCGCCCGCTTGCTGTTCACCTTCTGATCCTGGGCGAGTTTCTCGCCGGCCAGCCGGCGCTCCAGGCTTTCCACCTTGTAAACCTGTGCCTGGATCTCGCCCTGCTTGGCGCCAGCCTTCACCTGCTCAAGCTTCCGCTGCGCCAGCGTGACGTTTTCCTCAGCCTCGGCCAGGGCAGCGGCCAAGCTCGCCTTGCTGTTGAGCACCGCCAGGGGCTGACCCTGCTTCACCTGCTGGCCCTCGTCCACCAGGATGTCCTGCACCCGGTCGCCACTGAGCGAGCTGGGGACCGACACCTTGCGGATGCGGGTCTCGGGTTCGAGCCGTCCCAGGGCCGAGACCCGCCGGGGCCCCGGGGCAGGGGCGCTCTCGGGCGGGCTGGATCGGCAGGCCCCCAGCAGGAAGGGCAGGGGCAGGGCCCCCAGCAGCAGGGGCAATGCAAGGCGCAGCAGGGGTTTCCCTGCCCGGGGGGCAGCCTGGGGTCGGAAGGCTGGAGCTGGATCGGCCATGCCGCCAGGCTAAAGGCGCCGGGTCGGCGCATCCACTGGCGACGAATCCGCCCGTGGGAAGATCGGAAGCTGCTCGCGGCTCTGAATCCGTGCAGGCCAACGGCAGCAGCGGCGCCACGGCCCCACCGCCCCGCCACCAGCTGCTGTTGGCCGGAGGGGGCCACAGCCACGCGATGGTGCTGCTGCGCTGGCTGATGCGGCCGCAGCTACGGCCGGCCGGCACGCGGATCACCCTGGTGAGCCGCTCCAGCACGGCCCTCTATTCCGGCACCCTGCCGGCCCTGGTGGCCGGGCTGCTGGAGCTGAAGGATTGCCGCATCGACCTGCGCGCCCTCTGCGCCAGGGCGGGTGTGAGCTTCGTGCGGGCCGAGATCCTCGGCCTCGATCCCGAGGCCCGGCTGCTCTGGCTGGCGGAACGGCCGCCGCTGCGCTTCGAGCGGCTCAGCCTTGATGTGGGGGCGGTCACCGCCGCAGGGGACGGGTCCGCCCAGGCGGTAAAGCCGCTGGAGCCCTTTCTGGCCTGGCTGTCCACCCTGACGCCCGGTGCCGTGGTGCGGATCCGCGGTGGTGGCGCCGCGGCTGTGGAGTTGGCCCTGGCCTTGCGCCGGCGCGGCATGGCGCCGCGGTTGCTGCTGCGTGGCGCCGGGCTGCGACTCGGATCAGCAGCGGCCAATCGGCTGGCGGAGCGGCTGCTGGCGGAGGCGGCGATTCCCCTGGAGCGGCACGCTCTGGCGGAGGCCGCGGCGGATCTGGCCTGCACCGGCAGCCTGGCGCCGCCCTGGCTGGCGGCCGCCGGGCTGCCGGTGGATCGGGACAGCGGCCGGGTGCTCACCGACGCCAGCCTGGAGGTGGTGGGCCATCCCGGCCTGTTTGCCGCAGGCGATTGCGGCCTGATCGCCAGCGATCCCCGCCCCGCGTCCGGGGTCTGGGCGGTGCGGGCGGCACCGCTGCTGGCCCACAACCTGCAAAGCAGCCTGGCGGATCCGCCCCGGCCCCTGCGCACCTGGCGACCGCAGCGCCGGGCCCTGCAGCTGCTGGGCGATGCGGGCTGGAGCGCGGCCGGTCCGCGGGCGGTGGCCTTCTGGGGACCGCTGGCGCTGGGCCCCAGCCGCTGGCTTTGGCAGTGGAAGCGGCGCCTCGATGGGCGCTTCCTGGAGCGCTTTGCGGCCGGCGGCGCGCCAGGCCCCGCCGCCATGGCCTGCCGGGGCTGCGCCGCCAAGCTCGCGGCCGCACCGCTGGCTTCCGCCTTGGCGCGGCTGCAGCGCCTGGATGGAGGCGAGGAGCCACCTGCTGAGCCGCTCGACGCCGCCCCGATCGCCACCACCGCAGCTGGTGAGCTGCTGCTGCAGAGCGTAGATGGTTTCCCCGCCCTGATCGACGACCCGTGGCTCAATGCCCGCCTCACCACCCTGCATGCCTGCGGCGACCTCTGGGCCAGCGGCGCTGAAGTGTGCAGCGCCCAGGCCCTGGTGACCCTGCCTGAGGCGGCGGCGCCGCTGCAGGAGGAGCTGCTGTTCCAGACCCTGGCGGGTGTGCGCTCGGTGCTGGATCCGCTGGGGGCGGAGCTGGTGGGAGGCCATACGCTTGAGGCCCGCGATGGGGCCGGACTGGCCCTGGCCCTGAGCGTGAATGGCAGGGTGGCGCCCGATCGCCATTGGCCGAAGGGCCCCCTGCAGGGCGGTGATGCCCTGCTGCTTTGCGGCCCCCTGGGCAGCGGCGTGCTGTTTGCGGCGGCGATGGCCGGCGCGGCGGAGCCTGAATGGATCGATGCGGTGCTGGAGCGGATGCAGCGCAGCCAGGCGCCGCTGGTGGAGATTCTGGCCGCCCATGGCTGCCGGGCCTGCACCGATGTGACCGGCTTCGGGTTGCTGGGGCACCTGGGCGAGATGCTGGGGGTGCGGGGTGCCGATGGATCCGGCGACCAGGAGTCTGGCGACCAGGGGCCCTGGATCGTGGAGCTTGATGGCCGCGCCATCCCGGCCCACGCCGGGGCTCTGGAGCTGCTGGATCAGGGCTGGGCCAGCAGCCTGGCGCCGGCCAACGGGGCCGCCCTGGTGTTGCTGGATGGGCCGGTGCGGCTGCTGGAGCACGGCGATGGTGGGGGCGGCCAGGCGCTGAGGAGCCTGCTGATCGACCCCCAGACCAGCGGCCCGCTGCTGGCCGCCGTTCCGGCGGAGCGGGCTGCTGCCGCGCTGGCGGCTGTGCAACGGGCCGGTCTGAGCGATGCGGCGCTGGTGGGGTGGGTGCTGGAGAACGCTGGCGGTTGAGGGTCTGGGCGGGGAGGCGCTGGTGGGGAATGAGTTCAGCGTGTCAGGGGCTGCTGGCAGGCCTGGGCAAGGTGTCAACCGGTGGTGCTGGTGCTGGTGATGGTGCGGAAGGTCAAACGGCTTGCCAACGCCTGAACGTCCGGCCGGTCTGCCGCCGCGCTGGACCAGGCGAGTCCGCATCGCGATTGCGGTGCGGACGGACAGGGCCGATGGACGACTGATCTCCCTGAGACGGGGGCTGACGGTGTTGTGGTGGCTGGAGAGGGGAATTCATGCCCAGCATTTAGGGCCAGCTGAGCTCGGAGCGGGTGTGCTGGAGATCGTCAATCCAGTCGTCGAGCATCGCCAGCGTGCGGTCACGGTCGAAGCGGCCCTCCTGAATCTCCTGGAGCATTTGCTCCTCCAACTGGGCGACTTTGCGGCGGAAGCGGTCGATGCGGTAGCTCGACCACTGCTCGAACAACTCGCGGTGATCGGAGTTGCCCTTGGCCGCGTTCAGGATGGTGGTGTCCTTGGCCAGCACGTTTTCGGGCAAGAAGCTCGGGATCATGCAGATGCGTTCGGACACATCGAAGGCGCGGCGCCCGCAGTGGATGACGTACCGGCCCTGCAGCAGGATCGCGAAGCCAGCCTCGGGGAACTGCAGCTTGAGCAGCTCGCCACGGTTGTTGCGCATCACCGTCTCGCCGCCCTTGAAGCCGCTGGGATCGCTGAGCATGACGATGCAGACGCAGGGGTAGTCGTCGACGTGCCAGAAGTCGAAGTAGGCCTCCGGGTCGGCCATCTCCTGGATGTGGGCGGCGTCGAACCCGTCTGAATAGTGCTGGGTCGAGAAGTCTGATTTGAAGGTGGCCGCCGGCGACTTGACATGTTCGGGGCTGAGCGTGGCCTCCAGGTTCTGCGTCACCGCCCAGGGCGGGTTGAACGCGTGCGGCACCGAGTCATCGAGCTGCACATTGATATGCGCCAGCTCCCAGTCCAGCGGATTCAGGATGATGGGATAGTCGGCCACCTGCGACAGCGCGGCTTTGAGGCCGCGTCCCTTCCCGTGGTGTAAAACCCGAGGCCCGAATGCCCTGATCAGAGGGTGAACAGGGTGGAATGACGGGCTGTCATTCCGGAGGTGCAGATGCACCTCTTGTAGCCACGATGAATCC
>JBIKKX010000055.1:0-7619 GCA_044360135.1 Cyanobium sp. | reverse complement strand
AGGCTCCTATGGTTAAGGCGATCTCACTAAGAGTCGATATAGAATTATCATGGTCTGCCGCATCTTTGGCGGCTTCTTCATGTTCGCAGAGCCTCTTCAAAGCGCTGATTATTCGAGGTGCCCTCAAGGTTCTCGAACAGAGCCGCCACGGGAACGCGGGTGCCCTGTGTCCGGCGACAATTAGATAGGCGGGCGCCTACGTAGTTGACACCGGGCATGTCGGCGCTGCTGTTTGAAGCAGGGCGCCTGGCCTGGCTCCGCCGCGGCTGGCAGAGCGGCCGGTTCACGCCCGTTCTGGCGAAACCCACCACCCCTGAGCTGCTGCGTGTGCTGGCCTGTCCGAAATTCCGCCTGGACCCCCTGGCGATCGAGCAGCTCCTCGCTGACCTGCTGCCCTGGAGCGAGACCTGGCCGCAGTCCCTTCCGCCCTGCGGCTCCGTGGTGCGGGACCCGCACGATCAGAAGTTCCTGGATCTGGCCGTCGCGTCTGGCGTGGCGGCTCTGGTGAGCGGTGATGCCGATCTGCTGGCGCTCCAGGGTCAGTGCCAGCCGCTGTTCATCCTGGATCCGGCAGGCTTTCGCCGGTGGCTGGAGGAGGGAACTCTGATCTGACGCCGTTGGTTGCATGGGTGTGAGCTGGGAACCTGCCCCTGCCCGCTCGTTGTGATTCAGTGCTGGGAGCCGCCTGCGCGCTCAGGGCACTTCGCGCGTCGTGAACGGCCAGAGCCCGGGCCGGTTCAGGGCTGCAGCTCCACTCCCAGCCGCTGTGCCGCCTCGTTGAGCCGGCGGTCAAAACTGGCCAGGTGGGCGCCAAGCCGCTGCGCCAGCTCCAGATAAGTGGCGTCGTAGCTGGACAAACTCTGTGATCGGGCGATCGCCAGGACTCTCGGTTCTGAGTCCTGCACAGGTGTGGCATCGGTCTCGATCGGGAGGACCTGGAGACGAGCCCGGAACAGATCGCTGGCAGTGCTTGTGATCACGCCGCGCCTCTCCGCCACCAGCAACGCGTTCGCCACCTCCAGATGCCAGAGACCCGGCACCCACCAGGGTTGGTTGCCGCAGGTGCTGAGCAGACGACTGGCCCGGAGACCATCCTCCGGATGTTGTCGCTCGAACACCCAGGCCAGCGCCATCGAGGCATCAATCACGAGCATCCGTCCTGCTCTTCCCTCAACGCCATCGCGTTCCCCGTTGGCCTGCTCACCGTCGCCCCTCGCTCACGAAGCCGGCAACCTCCGCATCGGCGACGCCCTGGATCCGCGGGAACGCCTGCAGGGCATGAACCGCAGCCTCGAGGCTCTGAGCGGAGTGGCCCCGATGGGGCACCAGGTCGGCCACCGGCTTCCCCCGCACGGTGATCGTGAACTGCTCGCCGTTCTCCACGGCACGCAGCAGCCGGGAAAGCTGGGCCTTGGCTTCGAAGGCGCCGATGCAGGAGTCCATGACCTGGGAGGGGGGAGGAATGGGCGGATGGACCTGGTCTGCGACCTAGTTTAGTGGTCTGCGGCGTTGGCGTCCGGGTGGCACGAGGGTCACCAGCAGCGGCGGGGCAGGCATTGGCGCACCCGAGCCGATCCCCTGGCGGACGTGTGGGACAGCGTCCTGGTGCCGTAGCCGCAGGCTTCCGCGAAGCGGTTGCTCGAGAAGGCGCCGCAGCTCGAACCCCAGACGTTGCTGCTGCACCTGGAGCTGACCTTCCCGGGCCAGGAGTGGTACCGGAGTAAGCGCACCCTGCAACGGCGGGTGGAGCAGTGGCGGGTTCTGCACGGCCCAGCGCGGGAGGTGATGTTTCTGCAGCACCACCAGCCAGGGGTGCTGGGCATCTCGGATTTCACCTTGCTCAAGGGAGAACCGATCACCGTGGCGGGCCAGGCGCTGGAGCACCGGCTGTTCCACTTCCGCCTGCTCTACTCGGGCTGGTGTCACGTGGAGGTGATCCATGCCGGCGAGAGCTTTGTGGCCCTGGCCGAGGCTCTGCAGAACGCTCTTGCCCTGTGCAGTGGGGTACCTGGCTGCCGCACCAGACGGCTCCAGATCCAGTACACAGCTACGCTGCTGCGCTCAAATGCGCGCTTAACAGTCATTGTTGTGGCGGTGGGCGAGCGGGAGCGCAATGCTGGCTACCGACAGGCTGCTTAGTGCTGAGGCACTACCCCATGGCCGACTCCATGCACCCTGAGCTGGATCAGCTGCGCCGGGAAAACGCTCGTCTGATTGGCCTGCTGGAGGCTCACGGCATCGCCTGGCGCTCGAGCGCCCCCCCGGGGTCGGAACCACCCCCGGACTCAGCGCAGCCCGCTGCCAGTGCTCCCGGTTCGGCGGAGCAGAAGGTGGCGCTGTTCCGTCGTTTGTTTCGCGGTCGTGACGACGTCTATGCCCTGCGCTGGCAGAGCCGCAGCAGCGGACGCTCGGGGTATGCACCTGGCTGCGCCAATGAATGGCAACCCGGTGTCTGCGAGAAGCCCAGGATCAGCTGCCGCGACTGCCAGCACCGGGAGCTGTTGCCCCTGACAGACGCGGCGATCTACGGCCATCTGGCCGGTGATCACACCCTCGGCCTCTACCCCCTGCTGGACAACGACCATTGCCACCTGCTAGCCGTCGACTTTGATGAGCAGGATTGGCGTGACGACGCCAGGGCCTTTCTGCGCTCGTGTCGGGAGCTGACGGTGCCCGCAGCGCTGGAGATCTCCCGTTCCGGGGAAGGTGCTCACGCGTGGGTGTTCTTTGAGGAGGCCGTATCGGCGCGGGAGGCTCGCCAGCTGGGGGCGGCCCTGATCAGCCACACCTGCAACGCCACGCGTCAGCTGCAGTTGAGCTCCTACGATCGGCTGTTCCCCAACCAGGACACCCTGCCGAAAGGCGGCTTCGGCAACCTGATCGCCCTTCCGCTGCAAAAGGAAGCCCGGCAGCGGGGGTGCAGCGTGTTCGTGGATGATGACCTGAAGCCCTATCCCGATCAGTGGGCCTAACTGGCAACCCTGCAGAGGTTGTCGGTGGCGGGGCTGCAGACCTTGATCCAGAGTGCCACCGGCGGTACCCATCCCCTCGATCTGGCGTTCATCGATGAGGAGGACCTGGCGACTCCATGGAAGGCAGCGGTGCCGCCATCGCGACTCAGGGGACCGCTGCCCACTTCCCTCACGCTGACCCTGGCTGATCGCCTCTACGTGGAGCGCCAGGGCCTGCCGCAGCCACTGCTCAATCGCCTGATCCGCCTCGCCGCCTTCGCAAACCCTGCCTTCTACAAGGCCCAGGCGATGCGCCTGTCGGTGTGGGACAAACCGCGGGTGATCGGCTGCGCCGAGAACTTTCCCCAGCACCTCGCCCTGCCGCGGGGTTGCCTGGAGCCGGCGTTGACCCTTCTGCAGGAGCAGGGTATCGGCTGGGAACTTGTGGATGAGCGCCTGAACGGCTCACCCCTGGAGCTGATGTTCACCGGCCAGCTTCGCGATGACCAGGAGACCGCCGTGGACGCGATGCTGCGCCATGACATCGGCGTGTTGCAGGCACCGACGGCCTCCGGAAAAACAGTGGTCGCAGCGGCGATCCTGGCTCGGCGGGGCGTGAACACCCTGGTGCTGGTGCATCGGGCCGAGCTGCTGCGCCAATGGCAGGAGCGGCTCCATGCCTTCCTGGATGTCGCTCCTGAGGCGATCGGTTGCATCGGTGCTGGCAACGCCAAGCCCACTGGCCAACTCGACATCGCCGTGATGCAGTCGCTGGTGCGGAAGGGCGAGGTGAATCCCTTGGTGCAGACCTACGGGCAGGTGATCGTCGATGAGTGCCACCACATCGCCGCCGCTTCCTTTGAAGCGATCCTCAGGCAGGTGAAGGCCCGCTACGTGCTGGGGCTGTCCGCCACCCTGGTGCGCCGCGACGGTCTGCAGCCGATCCTGTTCATGCAGTGCGGCCCCATTCGCCACACCGCCCAGCGGCCCGCCGGAGCGCCCCAGATCCTGGAGCTGGTGAGCCGCACCCATCCGCTCGAGGGGCTGCCAACCGATCTGCCGATCCAGGAGCTGATGCGCCGGTTGGCGGAGGACCCACGCCGCACCGAGCGAATCGTGGCCGAGGCCCTTCACTGCTGGGGTGATGGCCGCAAGGTGCTGCTGCTGAGTGAGCGGACGGACCACATCACGACGATCGCCGCCGCGCTGGCCGAGCAGGTGCCAAACCTGTTCCTGTTGCATGGGCGGCTGAGCGCACGCCAGCGCAGCGCCACCCTGGCAGCACTGGAGCAGCTGCCTCCTGAGGCGCCCCGCATCGTGCTGGCCACCGGCCGCCTGGTGGGAGAAGGCTTCGACCATCCGCCACTCGACACCCTGCTGCTGGCGATGCCCGTGTCCTGGAAAGGCACGCTGCAGCAATACGCCGGCCGCCTGCACCGGCAGCAGGCTGGCAAAACCAGCGTGCGGATCATTGACTGGCTCGATCTCGGCCATCCGGTGCCGCAACGGATGTGGGAGCGGCGGCTGCGGGGCTATCGGGCGATGGGGTACCAGCTGACCTCGACCCAGCAGCCCTTGTCAGACGCCAACCACGTACGGCTGCCCCCCGCACAATGTGATCTCGGCGTAGCACTCCCTCAACGGCAACGAACTGAGCGAGCTGCTGACCGACCAGCTCGGGCGTGATCTCCAGGGAGCGCAGACCGATCAGGTCGCTGCTGCCCTTGCATAGCCCAAAGCGCACCAAGCGCCCCTGCTGATCAACCAGGGCGCCGGTGTTGTTGCGCCAGAGCCGCACCGCCCCGCGGCCGCAGGCCAGGCGGATGCGCTGCTGGATCTCGTGTTCGCTCGGGGAGGAGGAGGCCATGCCTCCTGTTGCCGGGCTGGTTGTCAGCGAACGGCGCGCCTACTCGTAGTGGGTCCAGAGGCGCAGCACCTTCACGATCCGCTCCTCCTCCAGCACCTGGTAGACGAACCGGTGCTGGATGTTGATGCGCCGTGAGCAGGCTCCGCGCAGCTCCCCGACCAGGGCTTCATAGGGCGGTGGCTGCTGATAGGGGTCAACGGCAAGGAGTTCCAGCAGGGCCTGGGCTTTCTGCTTGAGCGCCGGAGAAGCCGAGGCGAGCTTGCGGGCGTCCTTCTGGGCCTGCTTGGTGAACAGAACCGTCCAGCTCACCAGAGCGGTTCGCTGCTCAGCTCAGAGGACTCCGTGGCCATGCCTTCCAGGATCGATTCGCGCATGCCAGGAATCGAGACCAGATGCAGGGTCTCCTGGATGGCACGCCAGTCGTCTTCCGAGAGCAGGACGGCATTGCCCCGCTTGCCAGTGATCTGCACAGGCTCGTGGGACTGGCCCACCTCATCGATCAGGGCGTAAAGGCGCTTGCGGGCTTCTGTGGCAGAAACGGTGGTCATGGCGCCCCTGCTCCCCGTACGTCTAAGCGTACTGCTTTTGGTCGTGGTGCGCTGCCTGGTCGCCCACACAGGCCTGGCCCACCCCGGTTTGTAGCCCCGCTCCTGCTCCCGTTGCAGCAGCTCCTCGAAGGTGCGGCAGCCAGCGGCCGGGTGCGTACGCCGTGGCCGTTGCTGTTGCTGCTTGGGCTTGGGCCGGTGAAGGGCTGCGCCTGTGACTTCCACCAGTTCGCCCTCCACCTGCTGGAGCCCGCGCCTCTGCTCATCGCGTTCCTCCCTCAGGAACAGATGGCCGCAGTCGGGGCAGACCTGAGCCGCGCTGGGGCAGCTGCGGAAGCAGACCGTGCAATCCTTGATCGGGATCGAGACAACACTCTCACGCCGCCGGCGGCCGGCCAGGTTCCACTCGAGCTCATCGGTGGGCAGGCCATGGCGATGGGCATTGCCGACGTGATCGAGGATCACCGCCTCCAGCTTCCCTGGTGCGGGATGCAGCGCCCCGGCTCGGCGCTCGGCGGCAGCCATCCGGCGGGCGAGTGAGGTTGCCCAGCGGCGGCCAAGGGCGCCGCCCCAGCCATCCCAGGCCTGACGGCCTTTGCTGTACTGATTCCAGGTTGAGCACCGCTTGACGATTTGGTGGCGGGCGAAGTAGTTCACCATCCGCTCGGATCGGGCGGAACCGTTGCCGCAACTGTTTTCGGTTGATCTCGCCGGCCTTCCAGCGGTGCCAGTGCTCAAACAGCTGTTGACGCAGATTCAGCAATCGCTTACCCATCTCGGCGCTGGCGCCAGGGCGCTCGGCAATGGCCGTGAGATCACGGACGATGTGCGCCCAACAGAGTTGCCGTTGCTCAAGCGGCAGCTGGTTGTAGGCCGAGAAGCGATCGCTCACCACAATGCCGCCAAAGGAGGGACCCAGCAGCTCCATCGCGGCGGCGCTCGAACGGCTCAAACCCTGAGAAAACACTGTCAGCTTTGGCGTCATTAGCACCCACAACCAGCCACGACGTCCATCGGGATTGCCCCCGTCGGCGTTGCCGGTGGGGGCACCGATTTCATCCATGTAGACCACCGGCTGCAGCCGGGCATCCCTCAGGGCTTCCTCCATCGGTTCATACAGGCAGGCCGCCAGCCGCGCACGAATCGCCACGATCGCTCCGCCGCTGATCGACACCCCGAGCAACCTCTCCAGAAGCTCTGATGTTTTGCCCAGGCTCAACGGAAACGCACTGCCCAGCAGACCCACCAGGGAACTGAGGCGGGGGCCGTAGTGACTGCTCTTCACCCCCCGGGGCAGCTCAGCGCAGGTGCTGGTGGAGCAACGGGGACAGAGCAGGCGGTGCAAGCGGTGTTCGATCACCTTCGCCTGGATCGGCGGGATGTCGATCACTTGATGGCGGTGGGGTGCCGGATCCACTCCCGAGAGTGGATTGCCGCAGCGCCGACAGGTGTCAGGCACATGGTCATGGGCGCTCTCGCAGCGCTCCACCGGCAACAGCTCCGGCCCAGAGCCGGGATGGCCTGGCTGGCCACCGCGCTTGCGGCCACTGCCTTTCCGTTTCAGGGGAGGCTTGAATCCTTGGCTGTCACTGGAGGGTGGTTTCGACGAATTGCGCGAGTTGCGGCCAATGCGCTCCCGCAGGCTGGCCAGTTCGGCCGCCAGGGCGGTGAGCTGTTGTCGCATCTGTTCATTCTCCTGACGCAGCACCAGGAGCTCCTCCCGCTGCGCCCGTATCTCCTGCTGTTGAGCCAGGATGAACGTCCTGGCATCAGCAGGCCACGACAACCAGTCGGCTTCTGAGATGCCAGAGGGTGGCGCGGTCATCGCAAGCAGTCTCCTGCTGAGATACAAACGGGAATCAGGCTGCCGTCAAGGGCTGGCCAGGCTCAAAGCTCCATCCCGCTCGTCCCACCCCCTGAACGGATACAAAAAATTTTGGCTTGCAACTTGCCTCTTGAGATGCTAGGGAAGCTCTGAGCAACAAGCCCGCGCAGAGCGGCTTGAGCATCAATTTGCTTGCTGTGAACAGTTTCAGGGCAGATCGAGCGCTATCTGGCCAGATATCGCCATTATTTTGGCGAAATCTCGTCCAATTACCGGTAATGGTTCCCCGTGTAGTCACACGTTTCCCCAGGGCCGCCTAAAAGTCTGTCCCGATAGCCCTTGGCGAGGCTGTCAGCATTGGGTTCGCTCGGCGGGTCTCAGTGCCCCCAATGCCCGATACTCGTTCTGCCGCAGTCGATCAGCCCGCACCG
>JBIKKX010000044.1:0-22879 GCA_044360135.1 Cyanobium sp. | reverse complement strand
GGTGCGGGCTGATCGACTGCGGCAGAACGAGTATCGGGCATTGGGGGCACTGAGACCCGCCGAGCGAACCCAATGCTGACAGCCTCGCCAAGGGCTATCGGGACAGACTTTTAGGCGGCCCTGAGGGCTGGGGCGGGTTGGCCTGTTCGGACGACGACTCCGGCGATCCGCCTTCACTCCCCTGAGCTGAAGCGACGTCGACGGCCCGTGAGAGTTGCTGATCGATCAAGTCGAGGGCGATCTCGCCAAGGTCGCGGCCGCTCTGCCGGGCCCGCTGCAGGAGTTCCCGCCAGATCGGTTCGGAGAGCTCAAGCGGCACGCTCCTGGGAAGCCGGCTGGGATCGAGAGCCCAGGGATCGGGGTCGGATGGCCCCGCCACGGGCTGGTGGTCCAGCGGCGCAGGCGATGGGACAGGGAATGGGATAGGACCCGCCGATAACGTGTGGTCCTTGGATTCAGGTGGACCGGAACTGGACATCAGGCAGGAAGGGAGGTGGTCAGGGAGAAGGGCTGAATATCTAGGGCAACAGTCGCCCCGATGGGCTTGGCTGGATACCGACCAAGCGACAACAGCCAAGCGAAAACAGGCGACAACAGCCCATCACGAACGCAACATCGGTTGGGATCGTACAGCGATCTTACAGTGATTGTTGCCGTCGTTACAGTGTTTGAACGTGGCAAGGATGCTGCGATTATGCTGAGCTTCTTACCGGCAACGGCGATGCCCCCAGGGAACAGGGGACCAGCGACGAATACAGCGCTAAGTGCAGCGATGCGGAAGTGCTTTTGCACTCGCCTCTGTGGTTGGGGAGAGGTCTGTACGCTTATGAACATTGACCCAACACCGTTGTCTCGCATCACCATCACGCTGGACGACAGCCAGCATCGCTCGCTCAAGTTGCTGAGCATCCTGGAGAACAAGACCCTTGCCCAGGTGCTCCAGGAAGCGATTCACGACCACCTGCAGCGCAAGGGCGCCGACCGGCTGGAGGTCACCCAGGGCCAGGAGCTGGGCGGCAACGGCTGAGCGGCTCCGCAATCCGCGAGCCCGGTTGTCAGGCTGGAGCTGGCAGCTGGCGGTGGTGGTGGGCGCGAATTCAAAGGCACGGTGAGGGTGCTCAGCAGGCCCCAGGGGGGTCTCCCAGATGCCTTCGCAGGGGCGTTCAAGAGCTTGGGGCACGGCCGAAGTCCCGCGACCGGGGCCGTGGAGATCCGCGCACCTGGCGGCTAATCCCCCCATCCACGGGCGGATCAGCTGTTGGCTCCGAGGCCTGATCGGCCGCGCTGGCCCCGCGTCTGGAATCCAGGCAGAAAGAACAAAAAAAGGGAGGGCTGAAGCCCTCCCCATGGCCATCTCAGGTCAGACAACGGGGTCTGACCCTTGGCGATCAGGCGATCAATAGTCGAAGTCGCCGCCGCCCATGCCACCGCCTCCGGCGGGAGCAGAGTCCTTCTTCTCGGGCAGATCGGCCACGATGCACTCGGTGGTGAGCACCATGCCGGCAATCGAGGCGGCATTCTGCAGACCTGAGCGGGTCACCTTGGCGGGATCAACGATGCCGGCAGCCAGCATGTCGACATACTCGCCGGTGGCGGCGTTGTAGCCCTCGTTGAAGGGCTTGTTGCGGACGTGCTCAGCCACGACGGCGCCGTTGGCACCGGCATTTTCGGCAATCCGCTTGAGGGGGGCGGTGAGGGCGGAAGCCACGATCGTGGCGCCGATCAGTTCCTCGCCGCTGAGGTTGGCCGCAGCCCACTCCTCAAGAGCAGGAGCCAGGTGGGCCAGGGTGGTGCCGCCGCCGGGAACGATGCCTTCTTCAACGGCCGCCTTGGTGGCGTTGATCGCATCTTCGAGGCGAAGCTTTTTGTCCTTCATCTCGGTTTCGGTGGCCGCACCCACCTTCACCACGGCCACGCCACCGCTGAGCTTGGCGAGACGCTCCTGCAGCTTCTCCTTGTCGTAGGAGGAATCGGTTTCCTCGATCTGCTTGCGGATCTGCTCCACCCGAGCCTTGACGGCGGCCTCGTTGCCTTCGGCGACGATGGTGGTGGTGTCTTTGTTGATCGTGATCCGGCGGGCGGTGCCCAGGGACTCGATCTTGGCGTTCTCCAGTTTCAGGCCGGCATCTTCGGTGATCAGCTGGCCGTTGGTCAGCACAGCGATGTCTTCAAGCATGGCCTTGCGACGATCGCCGAAGCCGGGGGCCTTGACGGCAGCCACATTCAGCACACCGCGCAGGCGGTTGACCACCAGGGTGGCCAGGGCTTCCTTCTCGATGTCCTCGGCGATGATCAGCAACGGCTTGCCGGTGCGGGCGATCTGCTCGAGCACGGGCACCAGATCCTGGACGAGTCCGATCTTCTTGTCGGTGATCAGGATGTAGGGATCATCCAGCACCGCCTCCATCCGCTCGGTGTCGGTGGCGAAGTAAGGGGAGATGTAGCCCTTGTCGAAGCGCATGCCTTCGGTGACCTCCAGCTCGGTGGTCATCGACTTGCCTTCCTCGAGGGAGATCACGCCCTCCTTGCCGACCTTGTCCATGGCGTCGGCGATCATCCGGCCCACCTCTTCGTCGTTGCCGGCGGAGATGGTGCCCACCTGGGCGATGGCATTGCTGTCGCTGATCGGCTTGGCGTGCTCCTCGATCTTCTTGACCAGGAAGTCGGAGGCCTTGTCGATACCGCGCTTCAGGGTGATCGCATTGGCGCCGGCGGCGACGTTGCGAAGGCCCGCCTTGACCATGGCATGGGCCAGAACGGTGGCGGTGGTGGTGCCGTCACCGGCGGCGTCGTTGGTCTTGGAGGCAGCCTGACGGATCAGGGCGACACCGGTGTTCTCGATGTGATCCTCAAGCTCAATCTCCTTGGCGATGGTGACGCCATCGTTGATGATCTGGGGAGCGCCGAACTTTTTCTCGAGAACCACATTGCGGCCCTTGGGGCCGAGGGTGACGGCGACCGCCTCGGCGAGGACGTCGATGCCCTTCTCGAGGGCGCGGCGAGCCTGCTCGTTATAGATGATGCGCTTGGCCATGGAAAACCTTGAAAGAGGGAAGGACGAGAGGAAAAGGAGAGAAGCTGGTGCTGGCAGCCTCCTGATGGCCAGCGTCGATCGGAAGCCCTGGCGGCAATGGCCGGGAGTTCCGTTGACGTGGCCTGGCCCATCAAGCGCCCAGCGGAAGGGCCACCAGCGCGGCGTTGCAGCTGGGACCCGCCACAAGAGGGGTGGCGGGGTGATCGCTCAGATGGGCAATCAGCGGGCGAGGCTTCAGCTGACGATGGCGAGGATGTCCTTCTCAGAGAGAAGCACGAATTCGTCGGTGCCGAGTTTGATGTCGGTGCCGGCGTACTTGCTATAGAGGACCTTGTCGCCGATGCTCACCTCCGGAGCCTGGCGGGAACCATCGTCATTCCGCTTGCCGGGTCCGACCTGGACCACCTCACCCACCTGTGGCTTCTCCTTGGCGGTATCGGGAAGCAAGATGCCACCGGAAGTCCTTTCCTCAGACTCCGACACCTTGATGAAGATGCGGTCGCCGAGGGGCTTGACGGTGGAGACGCTGAGGGAAACAGCAGCCATGGGGTATCGCGAAAAAATGGGCTCAGATTGGACGCTTTGGCACTCGCGTCCATCGAGTGCCAACCTAGGGGGGCGTCCAGGCCTGGGGCCAGGCCATGGCGGTTCGGGTGACCGAACCGGCCGGTTCGGCAGGGCTGGCGGGGGCGGGCTCGCCCACCAGCCGAGCCCGGTGGATCGGCAGCCGGCTGCGGCCCCAGTGTTTCGGTCGCAGTGATAAGGTTGCGCGGCTTCAGGAGGGTTGGTACCCCCTGCGCGCTCCCCGCGACTCTTCTTTCCCTATGGCTGCTGCTGCTCCCGCCGCCTCCGGCACAACCGGCGCTTCCGGCACCCAGGGTGTTGTGAAGCAGGTGATCGGCCCGGTGCTGGACGTTGAATTCCCCGCCGGCAAGCTGCCCCGCATCTACAACGCCCTGCGCATCACCGGCCGCAACGCCGCTGGCCAGGACGTGGCCCTGACCGCTGAAGTGCAGCAGCTGCTGGGCGATCACCGCGTCCGTGCCGTGGCGATGAGCAGCACCGATGGCCTGGTTCGCGGCATGGCCGCCACCGACACCGGCGCTCCGATCTCCGTGCCTGTCGGCGAGGCGACCCTCGGCCGCATCTTCAACGTGCTCGGCGAGCCCGTTGATGAGCGGGGCCCTGTCGCCACCACCACCACCGCGCCGATCCACCGGGAGGCTCCCCGCCTGACCGAGCTGGAGACCAAGCCGAAGGTGTTCGAGACCGGCATCAAGGTGATCGACCTGCTGGCCCCTTACCGCCAAGGCGGCAAGGTCGGCCTGTTCGGCGGTGCCGGCGTAGGCAAGACGGTGCTGATCCAGGAACTGATCAACAACATCGCCAAGGAGCACGGCGGCGTTTCCGTGTTCGGTGGCGTTGGCGAGCGCACCCGCGAAGGCAATGACCTCTACGAGGAATTCAAGGAATCCGGAGTGATCAACTCCGAGGATCTCTCGAAATCCAAGGTGGCTCTCTGCTACGGCCAGATGAACGAGCCTCCCGGCGCCCGCATGCGCGTCGGCCTCTCGGCGCTGACCATGGCCGAGCACTTCCGCGATGTCAACAAGCAGGATGTGCTGCTGTTCATCGACAACATCTTCCGCTTCGTTCAGGCCGGCTCCGAGGTGAGCGCTCTGCTCGGCCGCATGCCCTCCGCCGTGGGTTACCAGCCCACCCTCGGCACCGACGTGGGTGAATTGCAGGAGCGCATCACCTCCACCCTCGAGGGTTCGATCACATCGATCCAGGCCGTTTACGTGCCTGCCGATGACCTGACCGATCCCGCTCCCGCCACCACCTTCGCCCACCTTGACGCCACGACCGTGCTCAGTCGCGGCCTGGCCTCGAAAGGCATCTATCCGGCGGTTGACCCGCTCGATTCCACCAGCACCATGCTGCAGCCCTCGGTGGTGGGTGATGAGCACTACCGCACCGCCCGCGCCGTGCAAAGCACCCTGCAGCGCTACAAGGAACTGCAGGACATCATCGCCATCCTCGGCCTGGATGAACTCTCTGAAGACGACCGCCGCACGGTGGATCGGGCCCGCAAGATCGAGAAGTTCCTCTCCCAGCCCTTCTTCGTGGCTGAGATCTTCACCGGCATGCCCGGCAAGTATGTGAAGCTCGATGACACCATCAAGGGCTTCAACCAGATCCTCGCCGGCGAACTTGACGACCTCCCCGAAGCTGCCTTCTACCTGGTCGGCAACATCGACGAAGTCAAGGCCAAGGCCGCCAAGATCCTCTCCGAGTCCAAGAGCTGAGCGGAGCCATCCTGATGTCTTTCACCCTTCGCGTTCTCGCTCCCGATCGGAGCGTCTTTGACGGCAGCGCCGACGAAGTGATCCTCCCCAGCACCACCGGCCAGCTTGGTGTCCTCACCGGCCACGTCTCGATGCTCACCGCTCTGGATAGCGGTGTGCTGCGGGTTCGCGAGGGCAGCGGTTGGAAGTCCATCGCCTTGAGCGGTGGTTTCGCCGAAGTCGATGCCGATGAGGTGACCGTCCTCGTCAACGCCGCCGAACTTGGCAGCAGCATCGACACCGCCACCGCCGAGAAAGCCTTCGAGGCAGCCCAGCAAGCCTTCAATGGCTTCGAAGGCAAACCCTCGAGCCCCGACAAGATCAAGGCCGAGAAGTCCTTGGCCATCGCCCGGGCCCGCCTCTCCGCCTCCCGCGGCGGCTGACGCACCCTTCGCGATCCAGCCCAACCCGCGATCCCAGTCCAGCCCGATCCGACCTCTGTCGGCTCGGGCTTTTTGTTGAGCGACCGTCCGGCCCCCTCAACCCCCGGCGTAGCGCCCCCCCGCGGCATCAAGCTCCTCCCCCCCCCGACCCTCTGCCAGGGTGAGCAGCGATGCGGCCCCCTCAACCCCCGGCATAGCGCCCCCCCCCAGCATCAAGCTCCTCCCCCCCCCGACCCTCTGCCAGGGTGAGCAGCGATGCGGGCGCCTCAGCCCCCGGCGTAGCGCCCGCATCGCTGCTCACCCTGGCCCCCACCATGGCTCTGCGCCTGTTGCTCGATACCGCCGACCATGGGGCCTGGAGCCAGTGGTTGCCGAGCGGTTTGTTCGAGGGGGTGACCACCAACCCCACCCTGCTGCGGCGGGCCGGGCTGCCCTGCCAGCTGGCCAGCCTGGCTGAGCTGACCCAGCGGGCACTGGATCTTGACGTGGCCGAGCTGCACCTGCAGGCCTGGGGGGAGGAGTCCACGGCGCTGGCCGATCGCGGGGCGGCGCTGGCGGCGCTGGCGCCCGGGCGGGTGCTGGTGAAGCTGCCGATCACCCGGGCCGGTGTGGCGGCAGCGCGGCAGCTGATTGCCGACGCCGTGCCGGTGACGTTCACCGCCTGCTACGCGGCCGAGCAGGTGCTGGTCGCGGCGGCCCTGGGGGCCCAGTACATCGCCCCCTACCTGGGTCGGATCGGCGACCTCGGTGGCGATGGCCACGGCGAACTGGTGACGATGCAGCGGGCCCTCGATGGGGTGGGGGCGACGACCCGCCTGTTGGTGGCCAGCCTGCGCGCGCCCACCGACCTCACCCGCCTGGCGGGGGCGGGGGTGAGCACCTTCACCCTGGCCCCGAGGCTGGCGGCGGCCTTGCTGGAGCATCCCGCCACCGAGGCCGCTGCCCGACAGTTCGAGAGCGACGCCAGCGCCCTGGGCGGCAGTCCCACGGATCCCTAAGCTCGGCCCCTTGGCAGGGGGGCATGGGCACAGGGCGACGGCTGGGACAGCAACTGGCGGAATGGCTCGCCACCGGGACCGCCGGACTGGACAACGGCCTGACGCTCGGGAACCGGCTCTGCGATCTGCTCGGTGCCGACCAGGCGCTGGCAGGTCCGCTGCGGGATCTGGCCCGGCGGCCGTTGCTGCGCCAGGCGCTGCAAAGCCGCGGCATGGCGCGACGCAGCGCCCTCCGGGCCCTGGTGAGCGATCTGGAGAGCACCTATGCGCCGCGGGTGCTGGCGGAGCTGGTGGATCTGCTGGAGGCCGCCCTCGGGGAAGCGGGGCTGCATGGTGGCGGCCCCGCAGCCAGCGCTCTCCAGGACAACGAAACGAAGCCAGCGGTGCTCCGGGCCAGCCCCGGCAGCGCCCAACCGACCGGTGCCGCTACTGCCGGCGGCGATGGCCGACCCAGCCCGCCACCCGGCCCGCCGCCCAGCTGGACCCCGGCCGGGCCGCCCGGCCCTGGGCCGTCGGCGGCGGCGGCACGCCAACGGCGAATCCAGCGCAGCGCGGCGCCGCTGCTCCGCTCCCTCGGTCGCCAGTTGCGCCCGCTCGGTGCCGGTCTGGCCCTCGCCGCCGCCATGGCCCTGGTGCTCTCCTGGCTGGCCGGGGTGCTCGACCAACTCCTGTTCGTTCCCTGGCGGTGGAGCGGCGGCCAGGCCCTGGTGCTGGTGGTGCTCCTCCCCCAGCTGCTCAGCATCGGCCCCTTCGCCAGGGCCCGCCAGGCCAGTGGGCTGGCCCAGGAGCAGAGCGGCGAGATCGGCCACGCCTGGCGTTGGGTGACGGCGCCCTGGGTCCACGACCGCAACGCCGAGGCGATCCTGCATGCGCTGGTGCTGCTGCTGATCCTCGGTCCCTCGCCCCTGCCCCTGGAGGACGGGGTGCTGCGCTATGCCCTGACCGCCCTGGCGACCATGGCCCTGGCCTGCCTGAGTGCGGGGACCCTGGGGCTGCGGGGGCAGCGCTGGGCTGGAGCCTCCGGCGTGAGCGGCGCCCTGATCGGCCTGGCGGCCTGCCACAGCCTGCTGCGTTGGCGTGAGATCAGCTTCCCGCTCGGCAGCCAGGCGGTGCCGGCCTGGGTGCTGCTGGTGGTGGTGGGCTGCCTGCAGTTGATCTGGATCCTGCCGCGGCGGGGTCCGGAAGCGGTCGGCCGGGGCCGCGACCGGCTGCTGAGCTCCCAGTGGTTCTGGGGTCTGGCCCTGGGTGTGGCCTGGGGCAGCCTGAGTTGGGTGGTGAGTCTGCTGCCCAGCGGCGGCGGCGCGGCGGGCTGATCAGCCCAGGGCCGCCCCCATGAACCGCGCCCAGACCTCGGTGGCCAGCACGCTGGTGGCTGCCTCGGCGGGGCGGTTGTCGTCATTGCCCATCCAGACGGCGGTGAGGATGCCGGCGGCGGGGGAGTAGCCGATGAACAGCACGTCGACCCCATCGTTGGTGGTGCCGGTTTTGCCCCGGGCATCGGCGATCACTCCTGCCGCCCGGCCGGTGCCCTCACTGACCACCAGGCGCAGCAGGCCATCCATGCGGGCGGCGATGGCCGGATCGAGCAGCTGCCGCGGCGTTTCCCCCACCGGGTCGCTGATCGCCTGGGCGGGGCAGTCGGCCCCATCGGCCCCGCCGGGACAGAGCCCCAGATCGATGATCCGCCGCACCCCGTGCATCGGCACCGAGCGACCGCCGTTGGCCACCACCGCATAGGCCCGCGCCAGCTCATAGAGATAGGTGGCATCGCCACCGAGGACCATGTTGTGATCGGGGCGCAGCGGCGTGCTGATGCCCAGCCGCCGGGCCTGGGCGATCACGGTGTCGAGCCCGACCCGATCCGCCAACCGCAGGGCCACTACGTTTTCCGACCTGGCGAAGCCGCTGGCCATGTCGGTGCTGCCATCGGCGTCGACCGGGCCATGGCCGCAGCCCGCCACCGCCCCGAGCGGGGCGCAGGAGATCCGTTCGCCGGGCTCGATGCCACGGGCCAGGGCGGCGAGGAAGCTGAACAGCTTGAAGGTGGAGCCGGGTTGGCGCAGGGCCTGGACCCGGTCATAGCCGCTGCGGCCGTAGTCCCGGCCGCCCACGTAGGCAAGGATGTCGCCGCTGCGCAGATCGAGGCTGATCAACGCCGCTTGGCTGATGCCGAGGGGTTCGGCCTGGCGGTCGATGAAGCGGCGCAGCTCCGTTTCGGCCAGCTGCTGCAGGCGTGGGTTGATGGTGCTGATCACGGCGTAGTTGCCGCCGCCGCGCTCCGGGTCGAGGTTGAGGCCGAAGCGGCGGCCCTGCAATTCGCCGCGCACGTAATCGGCGAAGAAGGGGTGGCTGCGGTAGGCGGACACCCCGCCACAGGCGGAGGGGTCGATGTTGAGGGGTCGGCGCTGGGCGTCGCGCAGGGCGTCCTGGCCGATGAAGCCCTCTTCGTGCATGCGCCGCAGCACCAGATTGCGGCGCTGCACCGGTGCCCAGGTGTCGAGCGCGCCGCTCGTCGGCTGGGGGGCGTTGCAGGGGCTGTAGCCGTTGGGGCTGGGCAGCAGACCCACCAGGAAGGCGGATTCGGCCAGGTCGAGCTGGCGGGCCGACTTACGGAAATAGAGCTGGGCGGCCTGCTCGAAGCCCTCGCTGCCCAGGCCGAGGGGGGCCCGGTCGAGGTACATCTTCAGGATCCGGTTCTTGCTGAAGGCCGTCTCCAGCTGCCAGGCCACCCAGAGCTCGCGCAGCTTGCGGTCCATGCTCACGGCATGGCCCACCGCCGGGTCGTAGAGGCGGGCCACCTGCTGGGTGAGGCCGCTGCCACCGCCCGAACCCTGGACCAGGGCCCGCAGGGTGCCGAACAGATCGAGACCGCTGTTCCAGCCGAAGCGGGCATCCTCGGAGGCCAGCAGCGCCTGCTGCAGGGTCTGGGGGTAATCGGCGAGGCTGGGCAGGGCCGTGGCGGCGCCCTCGCGCGAATCGATGCGGCGGAAATCGGCCGCCAGGATCTTCAGGGGGCCGCCGTAGAAGCGGATCGTCGAGCCCCCCGCCACGCTGCTCACCAGCAGCAGGCCGCCGACCACCACAGCGGAACCCGCCAGGGCGAACAGGCCGAGGCCATGGATCACAGCCTCCAGGGGGCTGCGGGGATGGCTGTAGCGCAGGCTGGGGGTGGCCGGGCCCTTCAGGGGGGAGCCCAGCAGCACCCGGTCGCCATGGCGAAGCGCGATGGCGCGGATGCGGCGGTCGCGCCAGAACAGGCCGTTGGTGGCGTGAAAATCCTCGAGGCGATGGTTGCGGTCGCCCGGGTGCTCCCGCTCCAGCACGGCATGGATGCGGCTGACGCCGGCCGCCTCGACCGGCAGCTCGCAGAGGGGATCCCGGCCGATCCGCAGCCGTTCGTCGCCGAGGGGCAGGCGGCGGCTGCAGACATCGCCGCTCCAGAGCTCGAGCTGGGCCTGGCGGCGGGTCAGGTCGGCCCAGGCCTCGGCCAGGGCCCGGCGGCGGCGGGGCCAGGGCGCTGGCTCGCGGCAGGCGCGCAGCAGGGCCGCCCAGGGGGCCAGTGCTGCGGCCCGTCGGGCCTGGCCGGCGCTGGGGTCTGGGGGCTCGGGCGGGCTGATGGTGCGGCCGGGCGGTGAGTGTCTGCCGGTGGCAGCCGGGTCCGGGGACAGCGGCGGGGAAGGCTGTGGGCCCATAGGCTACCGGGGTGAGCGGTTCGCAGCAGTGCAGCGACGGCGGGATCCCTGGGCCCCTTTTCGGATCGGGATCGCCCTGACCATCGGTCTTTATGCCCTGCGGGCCGCCCTGGTGACCACCCCGCTGGGGGCGATCCCCGGCTATGTGCTGTTGCTGCTGGTGTTGGCGGCCCTGGCTCTGGCGCTGCAGGCCCTGCTCTGGCCGGGGCGGGTGGTGTTCTGGCGCGAGACGGCCCCGGGCCGGCAGGCTCCGGGCCGGCAGGCTCCGGGGCGGGACGGCGGGGGCCGGGGCCGCGATCGCGAGCGGGTTGGGGGCGGGATCGGCGTTAGCGGCAACACGGGCGGGATCGACGGCGCTGGCGGCAGCCGCAGGGTCAAGCCGTGAGTGAGGTCGCCGCCCTGGTGCGACTGGGCCTGGCGGACCAGCCGATCCGCCTCGATCCCCAACGGACGCTGACGATCGGCCGCGATCCCCGCTGCGACCTGGCCCTGCCCGAGGAGCCGGGCCTGTCGCGGCGCCATGCCGAACTGCGGCGCCAGGCGGACGGGGCCTGGCTGCTCTGCGATCTGGGCAGCCGCAACGGCACCTGGATCGGGGAGGAGCGGCTGGAGGGCTGCCGCCCCCTGCGGGAGGGGGACCTGATCCGGCTGGGTCGCCAGGGGCCGGCCCTGGTGTTCCGGGCCTCCACGGCGGCACCGGGAGCGGGGCCCGTCCATCCGCGGCCGTCCCGCTCGCAGGTCGCCGCCCCAGCGACGGCGGCGGCCCCGATCGGGCCCGACCCGTCGGAATCCGTGCGGCCTGCCGGCCGCGGCGGGCCAATGGCCCGCCCCTCCAGTGGCACGATCACGGTGGCGGGGCGGCTGGTGCCCCTCGACCAGATCGAGGACGTCAGCCTGCGGCGCCAGGCTCGCCATCCCCACAGCTTCAGCTGGTGGGTGCTGGCCTGCCTGAGCGGCCTGCTGCTGCTGCCCTTCCGGGTGGTGTTCGTGGTGGTGGAGGTGGCGGCCCTGGTGCTCTGGCTGGGGCCCGGCAGCCGCCAGGACCATCTGCTCAGCCTCACCCTCCGCGATGGCCTGGCCCTGCGGCACCGGTTCCAGGACCGGGCCACCGCCGAAGCCCACCTGCAGGGCATCCGCCGCGCCCTCGGCTGGGGCGAGGCCCCATGAGCGACGCGATGGCCGCAAGGGTGTCGGGTGGGGTGATGGCCGCGGCGGGGTGGGGACTCCGCCGCAACCCCTGAGCGGAGGAGACCACGGCGATGCGCTGGCTGCTCAGCCCCGGTTCCACCCATCGGTTCGCGGACCTGCCCGAACCGGTCACGGTTGTGCGGGGCCTCGGGGGCGGCAGCCAGGGGCAGGTGTTCGCGGTGACGCTGGGCGGCGAGGAGCTGGCCCTGAAGTGGTATTTGCCCGGCTTCCTGGCCCGGGACCCGGGGCTGGAGGGACGGCTGCGGGAGAGCATCCGCCGCGGCTCCCCCAGCGCCGCCTTCCTCTGGCCCCTCGCCCTGCTGCGCCCTGAAGCCGCCGTCGCTCAGGGCGGCCGTTCCGGTGGTGCAGGCGGCGATGGCCGGAGCCAGGGCAGCGGCGGCTGGGGCTACCTGATGGCGCTGCGGCCCCCTGACTACCGCGGGGCGGTGGATCATGCCGCCGGGCGGCTGACGATCAGCCTGGCCAATGTGGTGCGCTGCGCCTTTCACCTGGCCAGCGGCTTCCACGACCTCCACAGCCTGGGGCTCTGTTACAAGGACGTCTCGCTCGGCAATGTCTTCCTCGACCCGGAGCGGGGGCGGATCCTGATTGGCGACAACGACAATGTGGCGGTGAGCGGCGACGGCAGCGGCGCCGTGATCGGCACCTGGGGCTTCATGGCCCCGGAGGTGGCGCTGGCTGAGGCCAGACCCAGCGCCAGCTCGGATCTGTTCGCTCTGGCGGCGCTGCTGTTCCAGCTGCTCACCCGCCATGACCCATTCAAGGGAGCCCTGGAACTGGCGATCCCCTGCCTCGACCTGCCCAGTCGGCGCCGGCTCTATGCCGAGGATCCGGTGTTTATCTTCGATCCGCGCGACGGCCGCAACCGGCCCGATCCGATCGAGCACGGGGCGGCGCTGCTCACCTGGCCGATCTACCCCCGCGCCGTGCAGCAGCTGTTTGAGCGCAGCTTCGGGCCCGGCCTGCGCGATCCGGCCCAGCGCACCCTCACCGGCGAATGGCGCCAGGCCCTGGCGGCCTGCCTCGACCAGCGGCGCCTCTGCCCGGCCTGCGGCGAGGAGAACTTCGTGGAGCCGCGGGCCCCTGGACTCTGCTGGGCCTGCGCCAGCCCCCTGCCACCGCCGCCCCGGCTGGTCGCCCCGGCCGGGGTGGTGAGCGTGGCCGCCGGCAACGAGCTGCACCGCCATCACCTCGACCCCCTGGCGGCGGAGGCGATCGACCAGCCCCTGGCGCGGGTGGAGGCCCACCCCAGCCGGCCGGGCCTGGTGGGGTTGCGCAACCTTTCCCCCCATCCCTGGACCCTCACCCTGGCCGGGGGTGAGACGATCACGGTGGCCCCGGGCGAGACCGCTGGCCTCGCCCGCAGCCGCGAGCTCCGCTCGGCGGCTGGGCAGATCCGGATCGAGCCCTGAGGTCGGTCCCGGATCCCAGCCACACCCCGGCCCTGCCCCGGCATCCCCCGGCACCTTCGATGGCTTTTCCCAATGTCCGCCTGGCCAGCCGGCCGCTGCACTTCATCTATCTCTGCGACTGCTCCGGCTCGATGGAGGCGCAGGGCAAGATCCAGTCGCTGAACCAGGCGATCCGCCAGTCGCTGCCCGCCATGGCCGCCGTGGCCCGGGAGAACCCGGAGGCGCGCCTGCTGGTGCGTGCCCTGCGCTTCGCCGATCGCGCCGCCTGGCACATCGGGCGCCCGACACCGGTGGAGGAGCTGCACTGGGTGGATCTGGAGGCCGGCGGGGTCACGGCGATGGGGGAGGCCCTGGAGCTGCTGGCGGCGGAACTGCGCAGTCCGCCCCTGGAGCAGCGGGCCCTGCCGCCGGTGCTGGTGCTGATCTCCGATGGCCAGCCCACCGATGGCTTCGAAGCAGGTCTGGCGACCCTGATGGCCGAACCCTGGGCCCGGCGCTCGGTGCGACTGGCGATCGCCATGGGCGACGATGCCGATGAGGAGGTGCTGCAGCGCTTCATCGGACCGGGCCCTGCCCTGCCGCCGGGGGAGGTGCCAGGGGCGAGCGGCGAGATGCCACGCCATCGGCTGGGCGCCTCCCCGCGCCGGCCGCTGCGGGCCAATAACGCCACCACCCTGGCCCGCTACATCCAGTGGGCCTCGACGGCGGTGGTGGGGGCGGCCTCGAGCAGTGCCAGCCGGCTCAGCGGCGCTGGGGCGGAGGAGGGCCCTGTGCCGTTGCCGGAGCTGCCGCCGACGGAACTCGATCCGCTCGACGATCCCGACCCGCTGAAGTGGTGACGGGGCGATGTTGAACCATTGGTCGCCTCCGCTGGTGGGCAGCAGCGCCGGGGCCTCCCATCGGCGCCGGGGCCAGCCCTGCCAGGACGCCTCTTTGGTGGCCGAGGTGGCCGGCGCCGATGGGATGGCCCTCACCCTGATGGCCGTGGCCGATGGCCATGGGGCGTCGGCCTATCGCCACAGTGCCGTGGGCAGCGCGGCGGCCTGCCGGGTGGCCCTGGAGGCGGTGGCGGAGGCCTTCGCCCAGCCCGAGGGTGACTGGCGGAGGCCCGATCCCGGCGCCCTGGAGCGCTGGCTGGGGCGGGAGTTGCCGGCGGCGATCCGGCGGCGTTGGCTGGAGGCGATCCGCCGGCATTGGCGGGGCCTGGCGGCGGGCGAGGCGGAGCCATTCCAGCCGCGCCCCTATGGCACCACCCTGGCTCTGGTGCTGTTGACGCCGGGCTGGTGGGCCTACACCGGCCTGGGGGACTGGGATCTGGTGCGGATCGATGTTGACGGCGCCCGGTTGCTCAGCCAGGAGGAGGGGGAGGGCTGCGGCGGTGAGGCCACCGCCAGCCTGGCGGCCGGCGGCAGCGGCAGTGGCGATGACGACGAGGGCAGTGGCGGTGGGGCGCCGTTTCCCTTCCGTTGGCGCTGGTTCGCGCTGGAAGCGGAGGCCCCACCCTTCGCCCTGGTGCTCAGCACCGATGGCATCCGCAAGTCGTGCGCCAGCGACGCCGATTTCCTGGCCCTGGCCAGCTGGCTGGCCACCGGCATGGCGGCCCCGGCCCTGGAGGACAGCCTGGAGCGGATCAGCCGCGAGGGCTGCGGCGATGACGTGAGCGTGGCGATCGTGCGCTGGGGTGAGCTCGGCGCGGCACCGCCTCGGCCATCAGGCGCCCAAAACCTGCCGGCCCTGCCCGTCGTGGCGGCTCCCATGGAGGAGCGAGGGGCGCCGGGCCGTCCGGGCGGCCGAGGGATGGTGGCGGCCCTGGCCGTCCTGGCGGGCCTGGCGGCGGTTGGCGCCTCGATCGGCCTGCGGCTGCCCCAGCGGCTGCTGCCGGCCGGCGACCCCCTGGCCCAGGAGGTGGAGCGCCTCTGCGCCAGCCCGGGGTTGGCTGCGGCGGCCCTGGCCAGCCGCCGCAGCCAGTTCGAGGGGCTGCGGCAGGGCCGGCTGGAGCGCGGTGAGCTGCTGGCCCAGCGGCAGCGGGACCCCCTCGGCGCCCTGATCGCCAGCACTATCCCAGCCGCGGCGCCCCCGACCGGAGCAGCCTCCCGATCCGACCAGGCGACCGTGACCCCGGCCAGGCGGCCGGCCCCGGGGCGCCCTTGCCCGGCCCTGAACCAGGCCCTCGACAGCCTCTGGGCGCGCAGCGCAGCGGTGCCAGCCACCGGCCCGGGCCTGGCCGGATCGGCGGCATCTCCTGCCGGGGAGGCGGGCGGCAGCGTGGCGGCAGCGGGCAGCACGGCCCGCCAGGAGGCGGCGATTCGCACGGTCACGGCGCTGTATGGAGCCCTGGCGCGGGGGGATGGCGCCGCTGCGGCGGCCTACCTGGGGGCCGGTGCGGCGGATCAGTTCGCGCCCGCCCAGTTCCGGCCCTACGCGCGGGTGGAGCTGGAAGCGCTGGGGCCGACCGACCGGGCGAGCGACCCGCCGACGGCGAGCAATCAGGCCAAGGCGAGCGACCCGCCGACGGCGAGCAATCAGGCCAAGGCGAGCGATCAGGCGACGGCGAGCGATCCACCGACGCCGAGCGGCCAGCTGCAGCCGAGCGGCGACCCGCGCCCGGGCCGGGATGCGGGTGCCGTGACCCTGGTGGGGGTGGTGCGGCTGGTGGATCGCGATGGGCGAATCCAGCGGGAGCGCCGTTTCTTCCGGGTGGAGCAGGAGGGGGGGATGGTGCGCGTCACGGCTAGCGCCTTTGGGGCGGTGCTGGAGCCAGGCCCATAAAAAAAGGCCATGACCCGTGGGCCATGGCCGCTGCTGCTACTGCTGCGCCGAGCCGAGCCGCGGATCAGGCGGTCCCGCAGAAGGTGATGTCGGGGAACTTGAGCTTGGCTTCATCGAGGGATTTGCCGCGACCCTCCTCCTGCCAGTAGTTGATCACCTCGGTGGCCTTGTTGAGGATTTCGACCCGCTCGTTGTCGGTGATCCAGCTCTTGCCTTCGAGCTCGCTCTTGAGGGTTTCCCAGGCGTCTTCCCGGGGCCAGAAGAAATAGGCGGTGAGGGGGCTGGGGCCGCCGCCAACGATCTGATCCACGGCCAGGGCGACGTTGTCGGGGAGCCAGAGGATCTTGAGGAGGAAGCGGCCCTCATCGGCCTTGGGGGTGTAACCGGAGGGAACGCCGTCTTCGTCGATGGTGGCGGTGGCCAGGGCAGCGCTGCCGCCCCGCATCACCGGACGCCCCTGGACCGGCGCGGGGGCGGGCTCGCCGGCGGCTGCTCCGAGCTCCTCAGCATCCCCGAGCTCGGCGAGTTCCGCCGCCGCGGGTTCGGCTTCCGTCGTCGACACGCTCATGGTCTCGGTGCTCAAGGGGTTATGGGGCAAACAGCTATCTTACAAGCCGAGCCGACCCGGCACCTCTGGATCCGCGCGCCGTCCTGCTGTTCGACATCGATGGCGTGATCCGCGATGTGGGCGGCAGCTATCGCCGCGCCATCGTCGAGACGGTGCACCATTACAGCGGCTGGCGCCCCGATCCGGCCGCGATCGACGCCCTCAAGGGCGAGGGCTGCTGGAACAACGACTGGGAGGCCTCCCTGGAGCTGCTGCGGCGCCACGGCGCTGGCGGCGGCGCCCGGCCCGCGGCGGGGCTGAGCCCGGAGGCGCTGCCGAGCCTGGAGGCGCTGGCGGCGGTGTTCGGCGGGTTCTATTTCGGCGGCGATCCCGAGGGCGATCCGGCCGGCTGGCGGGGCTTCATCGGCGCCGAGCCGCTGCTGGTGGAGCGGCAATTCTTCACTGAACTCAACCAGCGCGGCATCGCCTGGGGGTTCGTGAGCGGAGCGGAGCCACCCTCGGCGCGGTTCGTGCTGGAGCGGCGCCTGGCCCTGCTGGATCCGCCCCTGATCGCCATGGGCGACGCCCCCGACAAACCGGACCCGAGCGGCCTGCTGCAGCTGGCGGAGGCGATCTGCCGCCGGCACGGGGGCCTGGGTCTGGGTCCGGAGGCTCCGCCGGTGGCTTACCTGGGCGACACCGTGGCCGATGTGACAACGGTGCAGCGGGCCCGCCAGCGGCTGCCGCAGCAGCGCTTCTGGAGCCTGGCGGTGGCGCCGCCCCACCTGCATGGCCCGGAGGTCGGCGAGCGCCGGGAGCGCTACGAAGAGCAGCTGCGGCAGGCCGGTGCCGATCGGATCCTCCCCCACACCACGGCCGCGGCGGACACCCTGGTGGAGCTGCTGGCCAGCGCCTGAGCCTGAGCCTTGAGCCCGCGCCGTCGGCGGCGGCAGGAGCCCGGATGGGGCCCGGATGGGGCCGCACGTATCGTGGGCGCCACCGCAACGCTTCCGGCCATGACCTTCCAGGCCCTGCGCACCGTTGCGCTCCAGCTCGAGCCGGGCAGCGACGTGCGCCTGAGCCTGGAGCAACTGGGGCGGGAGCAGGGTGCGAACGGCTTTGTGCTGAGCGTGGTGGGCAACCTCTCCCAGGCGGCCTTCCAGTGCCCGGGCCAACCCCAGCCCACGCTGCTCAGCGGTGTGTTGGAGATCATCACCCTGCAGGGCACGGTCGGCCCCCAGGGTGTGCATCTGCACCTGAGCCTCTCCGATAGCCACTGCCAGGTGTGGGGCGGCCATCTGGAACCCGGGGCGCTGGTGCACAGCGTCTGCGAGCTGCTGGTGGGCTTCCTGGCGCCGGCGGCGGCGGAGCCCGGAGGGGCGGGGCAGACGGCCGCGGCGCCAGGCCCGGGTGCATCGCGATCGGCGGCCCGCCGGGCTGGGGCGATGGCGGCCCGTTCCGGCGCCACGGCCCGGGCGATGGCGGCCCGTTCCGCGGCCCATGGCGGCTCGGCCGCTGATCAGAAGCCGCGGGTGGAGGTGGGGGTGCTGGCCGGTTGCCCCTGGTCGGCCCGGGCCCTGCGCCTGCTGCGCACCCTTGGCATCCCCTATGCGCTGGTCGAGCCCCGGCCGGGAGCGAGCGTGCCCCAGATCACGATCGACGGGGTGGCGATCGGCGGCTACGACGCCCTGGTGGACCTGCACGGCAAGGGCGACCTGCAGGGGTTGCGGCAGCTGTAGGCGCTGGCGATCCGGGGGCGGGCCGCGTTTCGGCGGGTGGGCTCCTGACCGGCTGGGATGCCTTCAGAGAAGGGCAAACACCAGCAGGTCGGTGTCGGGTTCCAGGGCCCGGAGGCTGGCGCTCTGGCCGGGGCGCAGGGGGGCAAACCCGAGGCCATCGCCGGCCCTGAGGATGCCCTCGATCGGCCGGTCCTCCCGATCGCCCTGGCCTGCGCCCTGGCCGTCGCCCCTGGCCTCGAAGCGAATCGCCAGGCTGCCGGCGATCACCTGAATCCAGCCGTGGGCGCCGGCAGCGCCGGGCAGGTCGAGGGGGGTGGCCAGGGGGGGGCGAGATCGCCAGAGCCGCACCGGCCGCTGGATCGCCAGGGCGCCGTCTGCGCCATCGGGAGCAACCAGGGGCGTCCAGCCCGCGCCGATCGCGAAGGCTTTCTGGCCATAGGAGGGGGTGAGGCCGCGCCGGCTCGGCTCGATCCAGATCTGCAGCAGATGGCAGGGATCGGAGCCGCCGTTGATCTCGCTGTGCACGATGCCAGTGCCGGCACTCATCCACTGCACCTCACCGGCGCGCAGCTCGGCGCTGTGGCCGAGCGAGTCGCGGTGGCGCAGCACCCCGGCCAGCATCACCGTGACGATCTCCATGTCGCTGTGGGGGTGCATGCCGAAGCCACGGCCGGCGGCGATCTGGTCGTCGTTGATCACCCGCAGGGGGCCGAAGCCGCGCCAGGCGGGGTCGTCATGGCCGGCGAAGCTGAAGCTGTGGCGGCTGTCGAGCCAGTCGTGGCGGCTGTGGAAACGCTCGGCGGCGGGGCGCAGCAGCAGCGAGGGCTGCCCCTGCAGGCCGGCGGCGCCGGCGGCCGGAGCTGAGGGGGAGGGGGACGGGGTGGTCATGGCGGCGAAGCGGGCGGGGCAGCGAGGGCTGGTGGGGGCTGGTGGGGGTGGCGCGATGCCATCCACCCTGGCGCAGGCAAACGGCGACCCGCCACGGCCATAAAAAAAAGACCCGGGAGGTCACCACCACCCGGGTCGTTGAACCCACAACGTTGTCGAGCTGCCTGCTCAAGGGCACCCGATCGAGACAGGAGCCGCAGGATCGATCCGAGGCGGGAAGCCGAGGAGCATCACTGCGGTTCGGTGGTCGGCGATAGGGCCGAACCGAAGCTGAACACAACCTTAAGGGCTGGGGCGGGTCCTGGGGCGCCCGACTGTTTGGGCGTGCTAGTGGGGGTGATAAGCCGAGCTGATCGGTGCCGGTGGGGGCGGGAGGCCGGGCTTGAGGGCTGATCGGGATGGGGTGGGCCCCACTGCCGATTATTCGCCCCTGCCTGTGGGTTCAGAGATCAAGGCCACGGTGCACCGCCGCAGTCTGCGCATCGGCAGCAGGGTCTGGTGCTGGGCCAGGTTAAGAACAATCGACCGGCTTCCCTGCCCAGAGGGGCGCGGAGGATTATGGCGATAGCACCGATCGATCCATGCCAGCCAATCAAGCCTATCGGAAGCTGGTGCAAGAGAAAATCCTCGCCCAGATTGAAGTGACGACGCAATCAAGGCCGATCCTGTTTGCGGGCGCAGGACTTTCAAGGCGTTACCTCAATACTCCAGGATGGTACGACCTTCTGGTCGAGATACTGACGCTGATCGGCGATAAGAAAGGGCTGGACTTCTACCTGCAGAAAACTGACAAAAGCGCCCTGGATGATGATTTGATCGAAGTGGCCGATATCATCGCCGACCTGGTGCACGAATGGGCCTGGAGCGAAGAGGGAAGGCAGTACTTCGAGCAGAACCTCTACCAATCCCAGGTTTCCTACAAGGCTTTCTTCAAGCGGATGGTGGCAAGGATCATCGGCGAGCACCGAACCATCAATGCCGACTTCGCCGATGAACTCGCCGCGCTCAAGCAGATGGATGCCAAGGAGATCGTGACCACAAACTACGACAACTTCCTATCCGACTTTCTTGGCTATAGCAAACACAACGGCCGCCAGGTCAACAAGCTGAACGGCGAGGCCGTGGTCCTGCATGCGCACGGCTCGATCGATGATCCCGACGGCATCATTATCCTGCCATCGGATTACAGCGATTTCTCGATCACACACCGCTATTCATTCGCCAAGCTTCTGGTCTATTTCATCGAGGATCCCTGCGTCTTCATCGGCTACAGCCTGTCCGATCCCCACATCAAGCAACTGATCGTCGATGCGGCCGAAGCAACCAATAAAACCTACCTGCCCAATGTGTTTCTCGTCTCCTGGTCTGAGCACGACGGTGCCTGCGACAGCGTGTCAGAACCCTATCTGGTCGAACACCAGGGCCGCTACGCCAAGATCAACCTGATCAAGACCCCGGATTTTGGCTGGATCTACCAATCCTTTCCCCAGGGTCCTGCAACAACACTTGAAGCCACGGCGTAGCGTGTTCAGGGTGCTGCCGATGAAAACGAGGGCCTCCGTGGTGACCATCGACCTGTTGGTGGCACCGGCTGGATCAACAGCTGATAGAAGCCTGGGTGGATCACGGGGTGTTGGGAACCAGCTTGATCGAACGCTGGCCCTGAGTGGCAGGCAAGAACTTTAAAGCGTAAGCAGCGACTTGTTGGCGGCCTGTCCACTCGAGGGGTGTGTGAGGCATCACTGCTCACGCTGTTGGGAGCGAGAATTGAAGCTCAAGAATCTCACAGGCGGTGGAACAAAGTTGTTCGGCTTGCTCCCAGCTACCTGAGCAGCCTTCGTCTGGAGACAGGCAGATCGTTAGGCATTTGATTCGACCTGCGTGCTTCATTTCTGCGATCGCACTGAAGACGGTCGCGACGTATTGGTCGGAGAACATTGGCTTTCGCATGCCACCTTGATCGCAAAAGAAGTAGTCCAAGTCTACATTCACGAGCCATTGATCTGGCGGAGTCTTCATCCAGGAATCGATGTTCTCAGGAACATCTCGAGGCTCTCGATACTGAGCGTATTTGTGTCGAGGTTTGTCGCCAACCTTGTGAGTGACGAAAACGCTACGTTGAACCTGTGCGCCATATCTTTCAAGGAACAGAGAGAGGTAGTTGTCCCAGCGAATTAGTGGTGTCGATTGCGCGCCGACCTTTGAAGTCAGCGCAAGGTACTCATTGACCGGTAGGTTCTTGAGTTCTGGCAGTGCCGCAATCTCTGCTTGGATGTTCGCGTATAGAGTGTCATAGTGCTCGTCGATATGCATCAGTCCAACGGAATCGTGCTCCTGCATCTCCTGCAGCCAGCACCAAAGGGCTGCTCTGTGGTTATCCATGACGTACGAGTTCCCTTGCTGCCACAGGAAGTTCTGCTCTACGGCACCAGAGTGATTGCGGCCGCGAAACGGAATGGGCCAGGACGGCGTGTCTTGCATGTGGATTGTGATGCCTAACGCTCAAGATCAGCGGCGGGCAGGAGCTGATGAATCCACAATATCTAATGGCCCCGTCCGCTGTATCTTGATGTTAGCTCGCACTGGTCTTTGGAGATTACTGAGTGACATCTTCAACCTGAATTCCATTTCGGCTAGCTCTAATCTGGCTAATCTTTAATAGCCAGTACAGCGGGACCTGAGTCAAGCATCCACATTGAGAGCATTCTAATTGCTCATATTCATAAAGAAGACTTCCGCTAGATTCTAAAATCTCAAGTTTGTAACCACATGAATCACACTTCAGAAATCTAGCGAACGCATGACTGATCATCTGAGCAACAACCGACGCATCGGTTTCTAGATAACCTAGTGTTTCAAAGTATCCTATCGTGGAGATTATATGATGACTGTATGTTGTTTCGTTAAACTTGAACGCAAGTCTCATGCACTCAGGGGCGACCTGGGAAGCCAATAAGAAGATAACTGGAATCCACTGATAAACGATGCCATAATACGGACTGCCAATCGCGTCTTCAAAAATAAGGTTAATTGAATAGTCTTGTGTTTTGAGAAGATTTCCTTGACTTGTGATTAAATGAGCAGATCGTTGCCACAAAGGCTCCAGACCATCCTGAAATTGTTTTGAATATATAGCTTCACACAGCTGTGTTACGTCAAAATAGTCCGGTGTCACAAGAAGGGGAATTGTTTTCTCAAAAATCTCTTGTGCACGATCTTTGGAAATTATCCCATTGAGGCTCGCATAGTTCTTTTCTGCAAATCTACCCAGAAAACCATCCTCATCTGCAAGTATCCACGCCAGAAAAAGCAGATTCTCCTTTATGGGCTTTCGCAGAAGCGTAAGACCTGCTGACAAATTGCCATCCGCTAATGCATGCAGACTCTGATGGAGATACCTCAGCATATCTGCAATCAAAGCCAAAGATAAATTACTCAGCAAGTGATGACGATACTCATGATTAAAGGCATTATCGCGAAGAAACCTAATAACTTCGATCTCGCTCAAGATCTGCCCGTGTCCACCAGCAATATCTCTGAGCGTTTCCGATACTATTCTATGTGCCCGCGTTGCGTCATGCTGCTTAAGCATCTGAGCAAGATTGCGATAGACGTATAGACAGAATCCATGTCTTCTTCTATGCTCTTCTGGCAGCGCATATGTATAGTCGTCATCATTTTTAGGATTTTGCTTCATGTTTTGTATGGAGATTGAAATACAAGCCTGACGTCGAGCTAACGGCATGGATAGATCGTGCGAAGCCACGATCTATCCGGTGTTGGACAAGCCCCACACCACTGGGGCCTTTCAAGACAGGAGAAAGATCGGGGCTCTTTTAAGGTCGGCCTAGTCTTTCATG
>JBIKKX010000004.1:0-160399 GCA_044360135.1 Cyanobium sp. | reverse complement strand
GCTTTTGGTCGATCACCGAGGGCATGGCTGCCCTGGCCCATGACATCAGGGGACTTCTGGCACTGGTGGGCTGGCGAGAACCAGCTCAGGCACTGAGTTCGGCTTGACTTCTAATGGGCCCTGGGCCGTCCACGTTGCGACCACCTGCGCGGTTGCCGTCTGGCTGTTCCCCCTTGAGCAGCAACGCCCGCAGGCCCTGCAGGAAGGCGACCTCTTCGCTGAGAGCCAGGGCCTCCTCCAGGGTTCCGCAGAGGGCAAAGGCCTTGGTGATCGACAGCACCAGATCGCCATAGCGCTTCTTGCCCTCGGGCAGGGCCAGGATGTGATCCAGGCACTGGGGCAGCAGCGCCAGGGCTGTCTTGGCTTCCCGGTAGCCACTCCAATCGATCGGTGCCAGCAGCGCTCTGACCTCTGTAATCCACCACCAGGCCGCCGGGCTTGTCCTGGAACACCCGGTTCACCAGGGCGATGGCCTGCGCCAGGTTCGCCCCCCGCATCGGCTTGTCCACATAGAGGGTGCAGAAACAGGGCGCATCGAAGCCCGTCAGCCACATATCGCGCACCAGCACGATCTTCAGCGGGTCGTTGGGGTCCTTGAAGCGTTTCTCCAGCTCTTTCTTCTGCTTTGGGCTGGTGTGGTGGGGCTGGAGGTGCGCCTCATCGGAAGCGGCTGCCGTCATCACCACCTTGATGGTGCCCTTGCGGTGGTCGTCGTCGTGCCAGTCGGGGCGTAGGGCCACGATGGCGTCGTACAGACGGGCGCAGATGTCGCGGCTCATCAGCACTCCCATCGCCTTGCCGGGTTGGCTGCGGGAGCGCTGCTCGAAGTGAGCCACCAGGTCGGCGGCCACCTCCTCGATCCGGGGCTGGGCACCCACCAGCGCCTCCAGGGCCGCCCAGCGGCTCTTGGCCCGCTCAAAGGCCGGGATGTCGTCCTCATCCACGCAAAGTTCCTCCACCTGCTCGTCAACCTGAGGCAGAAGGGGCTCCTTGAGCGCCAGCTGGGCCAGCCGGGATTCGTAGTAGATCGGCACCGTGGCGCCGTCCTCCACCGCCTGCTGGATGTCGTCGATGGAGATGTAGTGGCCGAAGACCGCTTGGGTATCGCGGTCGTCCTGACTGATCGGGGTGCCGGTGAAGGCGAGGAAGGTGGCCTGTGGCAACGCACTGCGCAGCGATCGGGCGAGGCCGTACTTGATGGCGCCGGATTTGAGGTCAAGCCGTCCCTTGAAGCCGTACTGGGTGCGGTGGGCCTCATCGCAGATCACCACGATGTTGTGGCGCTCGCTCAGGGCTGCCATCCGTTCCTCTCCGGGCTCGGGGGCGAATTTCTGGATGGTGGTGAACAGGATGCCGCCGCTGGGGCGATGGGCAAGAAGGTCCCGCAGCTCCTGGCGGCTGCCCGCCTGCCTGGGCGATTCCCCCAGCAGCTCACCGGCGCCGGCGAACACGCCGAACAGCTGGCCATCAAGGTCCTGCCGGTCGGTGACGATCACCAGGGTGGGATTGCCCAGGCGTGGATCCACCAGCAGCATCCCGGCCAGACAGGCCATCTCGATGCTCTTGCCTGCGCCCTGGGTATGCCATACCACGCCGCCCTTGCGGTCGCCGCTGGGCCGGCTGGCCTGCACCACCCGCTCCACGGCAGCCCGCACCGCATGGAACTGGTGATAGGCGGCGATCTTCTTGACGATGCGCCCGTCCTCCTCGAACAGGCAGAAGAAGTGGAGGAGATCGAGGAAGCGGCGAGGATCGAACACGCCCCGCACCACCGTTTCCAGGTCGCGGTGCTGGCCGAGGGGATCGAGCTGCTGGTCGGAGGCGATTGTGCGCCAGCGCTGGAAGCGTTCGCGGTCTGCACTGAGGGAGCCGACCCGGGCGTTCACCCCATCGCTGATCACCAGCAGCACATTGGCGATGAACAGGTCGGGGATGTCGGTTTTGTAGGTCTGCAGCTGGTTGTAGGCGGCCCAGATGTCGGCCTTCTCCTCTGCCGGGTTCTTGAGTTCCAGCACCGGCACCGGCAGGCCATTCAGATAGACCACCACATCGGGGCGGCGGTTGACCTTGCTGCCCTGGACCGCCAGCTGATTGACCACCAGCCAGTCGTTGGCCTCGGGGTCGTCGAAGTCGATCAGCTTGAGGCGGAGGCCCCGTTGTTCGCCCCCCTCCATCACCGTGATCGGCAGGCCCTGGGTGAGCCAGCGGTGCATCTGGCGGTTGGCGGCCAGCAGGCCTGGCACGTTGGGGTTCGCCAGTTGGAGCACCGCCGAATCGATGGCGGCGGAGGCGATGCCTGGATTGAGGCGTTGCAGGGCGGAGCGCAGCCGTGCCGCGAGGACCACCTGGCGGTAGTCGCTGCGTTCAGGCTTGCTGCCATCGCTGTTGAGCTGGGGGGCGAAGACGTGGCTGTAGCCGATGTCCTGGAACCACTCCAGACACTGCTGCTCCAGATGGTCTTCGGTGATGAGTGCCATGGGCTGAGGCTAACGAACCTGCCAGTACCCGGCCCGGGGTGAGCCACGGCGAAGCAGGCGTCCCTTGTGCTGGAGTGCAGCCAGATGCTTCTCCACCGCGCGCTGGCTGAGCTGTAGACGTTCCGCCAGGCGGCGGGCCGAGAGGGTGGTCTCAGTGGCGAGATCCCGCAGGATCACCGCATCGATCGCGGTTCCTGGTGTGGCGCCGATCTCCGAAGCCAGCTCCGAACCTTTCTCCGAATTGATCTCCGAACGCAGGGCATCGTGGATCGCCTCCAGCTGGTAGGCCACGAAAGGCTCCAGATCACCCAGCTGATCGGCCTGGCCAAGCGATTCGTCATAGCCCTGCTGCCGGGAGCGGATCACCTCTTCGATCGGCAGCCAGGCCAGTAACGGGTTCCAGCGGCTGAGGATCAGGGTCTGCCAGAGGCGACCGAGGCGACCATTGCCGTCGGCGAAGGGATGGATGAACTCCAGCTCGTCGTGGGCCACACAGCGCGCGATCAGGGGATGCCAGGTGCTGGCGCCCAGCCAGGCCAGAAGCTCGGCGACCAAACCCGGCACCCTTGCCGCTGGCGGTGCCATGTTCACGAGCTGATCGCCGCGGTCGATCCCCACGCCACCGCTGCGGAAGCGGCCAGGTGCGTCGATCAAGCCAGCCAGCAACGAGCAGATGCTGGGGATTGGAGGGATCCCAGCGGGGCAAGGCGTCGTAGGCGGTGATGGCATTGCGCACCTCCTGGATGTCGCGGGCCGGACCGAGCACCCGCTGGCCATCGAACAGCGCGGTCACCTGCTCCAGGCTGAGGCTGTTCTGCTCGATCGCGAGGGAGGCTTGGATCGTGTGGATGCGATTATCCCGGCGCAGGCGCGGTGATGGCTGGCTGTCCTGACGGGCGCTCCAGCGGCCGAGGGCCTCGGCGATGGCGGCGACGCGGTTGAGCAGGGCCGGGTTGAGGGTGAGGGGTGGGGCGTAGGGGACCGTCATCCTTCGGCATCCAGCCAGGCCGCCAGCTGCTTCTTAAGGTGTGTAAATCGGTCTGCACAATCTCCCAGATCACCGAAAGGCTGAGGCCGAAGTATTCATGGGCGATCCGATTGCGCAAGCTATTGATCGCGATCCAGTCGATGCCTGAATGCCGTTCTTTGATCGAAGCAGGCAAGCATCGGGCCGCTTCACCAATGACCAACAGATTGTGAACAGCGGCATCAACCGTGCGGGTATCAGATTGGAAGTCTGTAAATGTCATCGCGTCGACATAGCTGGCAATCTTCTCGATTGCTTCCTTCATATCGGCAACCAACAGCGACCATTCACGGCGCGACATGGATCAGCGAGGCAAGGATGGAGTCGCGTCGATTGGGCTTGATCCCATCGGCGGCGAGAAGATCGACGCGCTTGCCGAGCAGTGCCTCCAGACGGTCGGCGAGATGCATGAAGCCAAATCCCATGGGCCTGCTGAAGGTGACCAGAAGGTCGACGTCGCTCTGGGGGGTCTGCTCATCGCGGGCATAGGAGCCGAAGAGCGCAAGGCTGGCGACACAAAACTGTTGGGCCAAGTCAGCATAGTTATCGGTTAAGACAGCAATAATCTGAGACCTGGTCAGTAGACTGTTGTCACTGGAGGCTGACATGACCAACGTTAGTCTTTTGCCATTCTAGCTTGTCTCGGTCTGTGCGCAGCTGGCTGTCCAAGACCTTGTGCTGTTGCAATCCGGCTAAGCACTCGTAGCCACAGGCAACCTGCTCGACATCCACATTCCTTTGCTCTGGCAGCGCCCTCCCGAAACACGTTGCCCACATGGCGGGTACCATCAGACACCAACCTCCTCCAGCAGCTTCTCGGCCTCAGGGATGCGGAGTTCGCCGGAGATGAGTTTGGGGAGGAGGGTGTCTCTACTTTTGGCAAGAAGCTGCGATTGCTTCATATTCGACACGATACGATCGTATAGAGCTTGGACTTTCGCTGAGAAGTGGCTTGCGATCTGTTCGCCTGGAACCAGGAACAGAGTATAGGTCAGAATGCAGCCTTTGAAATTTCAGGGAATATCGTGCCCGATGCCCTGTCTTTGAACTGCTGAACATTGCTCAGGCACCAGTTCAATAGGTAAGCACTTGGGATCAAAGCATTGCTTTTCAAAGCGATGAACCCTTGATTGATAACGGGGTGGTGGCAACAGCAACGTAGCCAACAGGCGCTCTAGAGGAGAGAAGGACGGTTCCAGCAGGAAGAATGCCTGATGAAATTCGCTCAACCCCGCTGGCGGTGATTTTTTTTGCTGTTTCCAGAAGAAATGGTTCAGACAGGGAAGAAAGGTCTTTTGGCGTCGCCCAGAAGTATTCGCCACCATCCCAGTAATCGGGTTCGCTCGTCGAGGGAGTCGAGCCTCCAACGCACTCAACAACTTCTCCCACTGGAGCGACTCTCCACCCCCTCGGAATCTCCCCCAAATCCGAATTCTCAAACGAATCAGGAAACAGCTCGCTGATCTCATCCGGCAATCCAGTGGGACGACCTTCTGCCTTCGCTCTGACTGGATCGAAATCCACAAACCACGACTTGAAGAGCGCCTTGGCCATCGCCTCCAAGGTTTCGTTGGTCTTGCGGTTCAGTTCGATCTTGTCGTCAAGGGTGCCGAGGATGTGGGCGATTGCTTGTTGCTCTGCAACGGGTGGAACTGGAATGACAAACTCGGGTGTGTCAGCACATCTCAAACTCTCAAATACCGCACCAACATTGATGTATCTACCAATCTCATGCCACCACTCCTTTCCTCTGGTCACCCACCGCAGATACTTGGGTGCCATTCGATTGGGATCAGTCGCTCTAAGTAGAACAAGATTCTGACCAAGCGATCCTTGGAACCCTTTCGGGACAACTGCAGTCACCCCTGGGTTGCATCTTCTTGACAAAATAATATCATCTTCTCGCGGATTGCATTTGATATTCCAGTCAAGCATGTCCTGCTTACTGATTCTTCTTGCGCCATTGATGTCAATTCTTCCCTCTGTCAACTGGGGAATGGCACTATAAGGGAATCCCTGATCAACTGCTGCTGGCGTCTTGTGAACGCAGTCGATCAATTTGACTCCAGCATCCTTGAGAGACAGAAGAGGGATTTTGCTATTCATGCTCCAACCCCTTCAGTTTCTCTGTCATCTGCTGATCCAGCCTTGCCCTCTTCGTCGACCGCTTCTCCAATCGCCACTGCCACTCTTTTCTGCCACCCCCGCAGTTCCCCCTCCAAAAAACTCCGCCAGTTCCGGCACTCCTACCGGATTCTCCCAATCCTTGAGCTGATCACACTGCGTCATTGCCGCATCCAGCTCCGGCCAGCTGTTAAGCAGGGTGTAGTTGGCTTCGGCGTGCATTTCAGGAACTTGCATTGGCAATGATCAGCCCCTGCCTGATCGCGATCTGTCGATTCATGACCACAATAGCTGGATATTTCAGGGCCCATAGGCAGGTGATTGACTTCAGGCCTTTCTCCAGCAGCACCCGTACGCCCTCACACTGTTCGCTGGGAATATCTGGGATGACAAGAACCAGCTGATGCCCCAGATCTGCCATCGAGTATGCATCGAAGCTGGTGGGGAGAGCTGATGCGTGTACTGCATGCAGTCCAACCTTGAGGGCTGCAATCAACGCCATGGCATTAGAGAACTTCTCCCTAAGCTCAAGGACGGCACCCTTGCTGTTCTCTGACCGAGGAAAGGTATTCTGAGCTTCAACAACATACGTCATGCACCTGCTAGCGCTGATTTTGACCCAGGCAAATTCGGCCATCTTCACGCCATGGGAACTTGGCAACCCAAAATAAACCGGGCTTCGTTCCAGCCAAAGGAGGTTGCTCGGGTCAAATGGGCCAAACGTCAACCCTGACTCTGAAATCGTGATCCCATTCTGAACGGTCACAGCAAGACGGCCTCCAGTTCGCGCTCATAGAGTGAGCCAACCTGCTCAAAGATTGGATTCTCTGGCATGCCATTAAAAAGATCTGCTGATTTCCAGCACCCCTCAGCTGCCGAAAAAACAGGAATTGATATCTGATGCTCAATGGCTAGCAGGCGCAGTTGCTTGAGAACAAAATATGAGTGGCTAGCCAGAAAGAATTGCAGACCTTCCTGTGCCAAATTGGCGACGATCTCAAGGAATCTGCTAATGGCTTGGGGATGCAGCGCTGCCTCCGGTTCGTCGATGAATACGACAGACCCAGGTCTGAGCGTGCGATTGCCTAGGAGCGTATCGAGAATGCCGATCTTTTTGATCCCTTCAGCCGTAACACCAATGGCAAAACGCTGATTCCCCTTTTTGTAACTCCATTGTCCAGTATCTGGCTCGTAGATCACGCGTCCGCCCAGAATCGCCTCCAGCGCTTGGCGCGCATTGGCAAAATCTGAGAAGTTCTTGCCTTGCTTGGTCCCGTGTCGCAAAGCAAGGGCCAGATCGTAATAGGTGTCGTCAAAGCCGAAGAGTTGATCGCGTTCACGTGATTGCAGGATCAGGTGATGAAGCGATAGCACTTCCTTCGCTGGGAGAAAGACTGAATTGCTTTCTTTGGGCTTGTCGCTGATGGTAACTGCCTGAATCTGCTGCTTTGTATCGCGACCAAAGCCGTAGGAAAACTCCCGGCTATCGATCTGGCTGGAAAAGTGCAGCGGCTCCAAGCTGCTTTTGCTCACCAGATCGCCGATGCGAGCGGGTTGAAACGTCCAATAAAGTTTATCAGCAAGAATCTGGGCGGCGGTGCGTGGCTCATTGCCACGGCCATGGATCTCCAGCGTGCGTATCGCCACATAGAGACTCTTCAGCAGAAACGACTTGCCGCTACCGTTGTCACCAATCACCAGATTGATCGGACTCAGCCCATTCCACTTCAGGCTGCTGAGCGGGCCAAAGTTGCGAATCTCACAGGATTCAATCATGTCTGATTACCCACGTCGTACTCAGGGCTGATGGGATTGTAGGCCGGCTGTCCGCTCGTACCATCATCTGTGCCAGTCATGGAATCAATCAACACCCCCACCCGCTCAATGTGCTCCAGCAGCGGCGATCGCTTCGGCACCAAGGGCTCCCAGCGGGCCGGCCAGGGCCAGGTCCACATCGGAGCGGGAGGTGTGGGTGCCCTTGGTGCGGGAGCCGAACACGGTGGCGCTGTGCACCTCCGGGTGGTGCCGCAGCACCGAGCGCACCAGCTCTCATTCGCTGGCCATCAGGGGATCTTTTGTCATGGCCTCATCTCCTGCTGCAGGAAGCTGATCAGCCGCTCCATAGCCGGAAGATACTGCTGGTGAATGGCCTCCACAGCCTCTTCAAACACTGTTGGACTGTAAGTGTGAGAGAGCAGATTGCGGTGGTCGATCATGGCGATCCACACCTGGCCATCGGCGATCACCTTGGCGGCAAAGGCATCCTTGAGTACCTGGCGCGGCATCACCACCGCAAACACGAATCCGTTGGCCTCCATGTAGTCCTTCGTGGTTGTCCAGGCCAGTTCAAAGCAGTATTTGAAGCGCTGGATCACCCCTTCCTTCTCGAGCTGGTTGAGGGCTGCGGGGCCATTCATCATGGCCTCGCGCAACAAAGCCAGCGCCCGCTCAAAGTTGCTCAGGCGTTGCTGCCAGCGGATATCGGCTTGTTGGTTCATCGCGCATCAAACCCCAACCAGGCCAGATTACGGGCAATCGCCGCATCCAGCTTGGCCCCCTCGTCCTGCTGCTGCCTGAGCTGCCCGGTAAGGCGCTTCATCTTCTCCTCAAAGGCTTCGCCATCCTCTTCCACATCCGCTGCCCCCACATACCGCCCCGGTGTGAGCACAAAGCCGTTTTTTTCGATCTCCTCCAGCTTGGCGCCATAGCAGAACCCCGGCACATCGGCATAGGCACTCTTCACATCGACATCCTGGCGCCAGGTGTGCACGGCGGTGGTAATCCGTGCGATATCGGCCTCCGTCAGCTCCCGGTTGGTGCGGCCACATCGCCGCGCACCATCGCTTCACGGATCTGACCCTCACCGCTCTGGTTGGAACTCATCGAGCCATTGGCCAGAATCACACCGGCCTGGCCGCCCGGCCTGAGCTTCCAGAGGATGTGCTGCAGCCAGGCGAAGTTGGCATTGCCGGCCGGCGGCCTGCCGTACTGCCAGCGGGGGTCGTTCTCATACTTCTCGCCGCCCCAGTCGGAACTATTGAAGGGCGGATTCGCCATGATCCGGTCGAACCGTTGATCCGGGTGCTGGTCGCGGGCGAAGGTGTCCGCCGGCTCCTGGCCCAGATTCGCCGCAAAACCCCGGATCGCCAGGTTCATCACCGCCAATCGCCAGGTGGTGGGGTTGCTCTCCTGGCCGTAGATGGAGATGTCGTCGGTGCGGCCACCGTGGGACTTGACGAACTCCTGGCTGGAGACGAACATGCCGCCGGACCCACAGCAGGGGTCGTACACCCGGCCCTTGTGCGGCGCCAGCACGGCCACCAGCAGCTTCACACCGGAGGGGGGCGTGAGGAATTCGCCCCCTTTCTTGCCCTCGGCCAGGGCGAACTGGCCGAGAAAGTATTCGTAGATCTTGCCGATCGCGTCACCCTGCAGGCCGGTATCGTTGCGGAAGCCGATCGTGGAGATCAGATCCACCAGCTCCCCCAGGCGGCCAGGCTCCAGTTGGGCCCGCCCGAAGCGCCGGTCGAGCTTGCCCCGCAGTGAGTCGTTGTCGTTCTCGATCGCCACCAGGGCGGAATCGATGCGGGGGCCGATGTCGGGCTGTTTGGCCTGGGCCCGCAGCGCCTCCCAGCGGGCGGCCTCCGGCACCCAGAACACGTTGTCCTGTTTGTAGTAGTCCCGATCGTCCAGGGCGGCCAGGTGGTCGGCCGGGTCATCCCCCACGTAATCGTCCGATTCGGGGTCGCTGACCTTGGCCAGCACGGTGGCCTGGTGTTCCGTGAAAGTATCGGAGATGAACTTGAGGAAGATCAGCCCCAGCACCAGATGTTTGGATTCGGCCGCATCCATCTGGGCGCGAAGTTTGTCGGCACTCGCCCAGAGCACCGCCTTGAAGTCCTTGGCGGCTGCTTGCTTCTTCGCCCGCCCTCGTCCCCGTTTGGGAGCTGGTTCGTCCTCCTTGCGCAGCGATGCCAGCAGATCATCAAGACCGCCCAGGTCTTCACCGAGATCCTCGTCATCCGCTTCTGGGGTGATGAAAGACGCGGAGTCGGTCACGGGGACGGGGCACTTGGGCCCATTGTTCGCGCCACCGACCCCTCCCCCTGAGATGGGCCATGGGGATCCCGCGGCAGCCAAGCAGGCGATGGACTAGGCCAGGCGCACGGGTATCCGCATCGACAATTGTTATGAGGAGATGTTTCTAACCGTGAGATCACTATCCCCAGGCCTCTCTGCTTCTATGGCATTAAGAAACGGACAGATCTCTTTTCCTCGGCACCCGATCCTGGATCGATGCCATCCACCACTGCGCCCATCACGCGCCCAGCATCGAACTTACCGCTGCGAAGCAGCAGCTCAATGACAACGGACTGCCCAATCGCCCTGAATCTCTGATGGCGCTTCCGTCTGCACTGGAGGTGCTTGCCCTTTCATGCTGCCACAACGGCTATGATGCGGTAACAATGCCACCTCTCCCGCTTCCGACTTCGAGGCTCCGAAATCCTGCGTCGCCTGGATCTGAGAGAGAAGGCCCCTGGCCTGAAATAATCTCAGCTTGATCGTCCCGTGTCCACGGAATCGTCTGCCTCTTTCGCCATGGAGAAGCAACCATGATCACACCCCCCGACGCCACACCCCAAACCCTCGTGGACGAAGCTCTGCTGCGGCAGATGGCGGCTGAGATCCGCGAGGAGATCCCTGGGGCCGAGGTTCGCCTGTTTGGTTCCTGGGCGCGCGGGGACGCCCGCGCCAGCTCCGACGTGGACCTCATGATCACGGTCAGCGACGACTGGTATGCAACGCACAACCGCTTTGAAGTGCTCGGCGATCTTTGGAACAAACTTGCCCGCCATCGCGTGCCCCTTGACTTACTGCTGTATCCCCGCAGCAAAGTGGAGGAGCGGCGCAACTGGCTCAGCCACGTGATCGCCCAAGCCCATCGAGAAGGAAGGGTGCTGGATGGCCGTACCTGAAGCTCTGGCCATGCTTCGCGTCGCCAGACGCGATCTCAAGGCGGCAAGGCTGCTGGCCGTGGATGAGGCCGATGAAGCCAACTGGGGCTTCCAGATGCAGCAGGCGATTGAGAAAGCCTTCAAAGCCTGGATTTTCAGCTGTGATCTGCAGGCTCCATTCACGCACGACATTGCTGATCTGCCTCAGATATTGGCTGACCAGGGTGTTGATCTCACTTCCTATCTGCAGTTCTCCCAATTCACCATCTTTGCTGTTCAATTCCGTTACGACGATGATCCAGCCCCGCAGGGACTGAATCGCCAGGATTGGCTTGACGCCGTGCAGGCTCTGCTGGATGAGGTCCAACTGCGGATCGATCGGATCGATCGGCCATTGCCATGACCCAGCTGCGCCACCACGACTGGCAAGACAGCTTCACCAGCAGCCAGAACAACCTGCTGCTGGGCTTTTATCAACCTGTTCTCCAGCAGGCCATTCGCTACTGGCGCATCACTGGCTCTTGCTCCAGTCGCCTGCTTCTGCAGGTCCTCGATGGTGTGGAGCAGCTGGTGCTGGCTGCACCCGACGGCCTCGGTCACGGCCAGATGCGATTGATTACGGGGTTCTGCATGAGCCCGGCCGATCTGCAGGCCCTGGCCACCGGCTACTCCCGGCCCCTATCGCGATCCCGGCTGCTGCACCGACTTCGCGGTGCAGATCCGCTACGACGACCAACCTGAGCTGCAAAACCCCGAACGCGCCATCTGGAACGACCGCGCCAATGCGCTGGTGACATCCATCGAAGCGCTTCTCTTACCCCCAACCGTGCCATGGCCCCTACGCCTCTCTGCCAGGTTCACGCTGCGTGAACGCTGCCTGCAATCTGCATGCCACCCCGCCAGACCTTGAAGGCCTCAGGTGGCCCTGCGATCCCTTCCCGGAGGCCACCACAGCGAACCCCCTGCCGCCGACAGGCTCAGATCCCAGCACCACTGCGGTTTCTCCCCATGCCCGGTGCCGGTTTCGAACCAGCGACATCCTGCTTGTAAGGCTTCAAATCTTGCCCCTGATCCCTTGCGGGGCCTTGGATATGAGATTTGCTGGCGGCCCAGCGGGTCAAAAGTGGGTCAAGCCTCCGCTGCGCGAAGCCAGCCACGCCAGCAGCGCGCAGGCGACGAACCCGGTGCCGTGGGCGGTACGTCCTTACGCTGTCGTAAAAAATAGCCACGGCGATGGCGGCTAGGGCCATGCGGGCGGCGTTCTGCTGATCGAGGAGCTCGGGTTCCATGGCGGTGTCGCTCCGGTTGCTGCCAGTGTTCCCAGGGGCGGACAGGTTCAGGGGCACCATCCAGCCCAGGGGCAAGAGGCCAGCATTGGCGCTCTGGCGGTGCCAAGAGCTATGACCGGAGCAATAGGTTATGATGCAATGATTCAACAGGAATGGATTGGAGATGCCCGAAATCGATCCCACAGCAGCCCAAATAATGTCAATTACAGACCTTATTCAAGCCACCAGGCAACGAATGGATTCTGCCTATAGGCTTTTTCATCGTGCAACGAACGACGATAAGGAAAGCTATCGCTTGGAAATGAGCGGGCTTCAAATTGTACTAGCTGATCTGGAGACTCAGTTATCTGATCTTCTCAGCTTGGCGTCCACGGCCCTACAACCTTCTCCCCAGCCGCCTCCCGTTCCGCCAGCTCCAGGTTCAGATCCAGAAGGTTGCTGAGGATGTCTTCGCTTGCCTTCCAGCCGTAGGCCTTAAGCACCAAAGCATCGAGCGATTGGTGGAGCTTGGCGAGCTGGCTAGCGGGTTCATGGAAGTAGGTGTTGTAGAGATCGGTGATCCCCATGTTTCTGGCCACCATCACCTCGTTGCGGTAGTCGTTGAGAGCGGTCATAGCCTGGCAAATCTGATGCACCAGCTCAGGGGCGACGATCTGGGGGAAGGGGAAGGTCTCAAAGCAAGTGGTTGGCGTGTAGCGAGTATCCCCTTTAAGAGTTGATTTCTGTGCGTTGATCCAGATTCGATGAGATGAGGATGTGATGAGCCCCAGGAGGTAGGTGTCTGAGCCAGCAATTGCTGTAATTGAGTTGCCTGGAAGCGCATTTTGATCGGCAATCAGCGGAATGAACCACTTCGAGTGACACGGAATCACAAAGAGACCTCCATGAGCAATAATCGCAGCTCTCATCGCGGGCCTCCGCTCTTGGAGCCTCCACCAGTTGGCAGCCACCACCGCCCTTCTGACTTTCATCCGTTGCGGCTTAACCAGGCGAACCACTTGCTCAAAAGGCACTGCATATCGGTCAGACTGCTCAAGCGTAAGCTCGTTGAAATCAATAATCCATTTGCCAGCCATCCCAAGGGGCCGTGTAGTTATGTCCTTTGCGATCAGATACGGCCTAAGCACTTTTTGCACTTGTGGGTCGTCAGCTATCCACTTGCCTGCCACATCGGTTGCAACCTCAAATCCTTTCCCTGTTGGTTGAACGCCAATAAAGGACCGCCCAAGATTGGCACGCAGTATTCTAGTAGCGCACACATCAGAACTTGCCCTGAGTGATGTGTTGATGAAATTTACAAGCTCACCATCTAGTCGATGTGCTGAGGGCTTTCGCTTGCTCCAGTTGACAATGCTGACATGAACATTGGCCTCCCCTGACCATGGCTGACTTGACACTGCAGAGTGGATATGCCCACCGTTTTTGACAATGAACTCCAATGATGCTTTTCTGTTGTTGCCACGCCTGATCATGTTAGTTGCTACTAGGCCTGCATTGCCTTGCGGGGCGAGGTTGTTGTGGGCAAGTTGAAACCAGTAACAGCATATATCCGCAAAGTTCGAGGTATCGGGAAACCGCTCATAGAGGCACTCAACGTATTCATGCCCCAGGCCTTCTCGCAATCTTTTCCCACCAAGAAATGGCGGGTTTCCCACGTAAGCTTCAGCTTTCGGCCATGGCGTGAAAAGCGCATCAACCACCCTGATGTTGTTGTCGAGGTTGTCGAGGGGGAGATCCCGCTCTGTGAGCCCCAGGCGATCGTTCGCCACCTTGCGGGCGATCATCAGCGTCACCCTGGCCAGCTCCACTGCGAACGGGCTGGTATCCATCCCGAAGAACTGCAACGGCGTCACTAGGCCCAGAACGCCCTGGTCCTTCTTCGCCTCCGATGTGCGCCGCTCCTCGATGCGCCGCAGGATCGACACCTCCAGATCCTTGACGGCGTTGTAGCTCATGTAGAGGAAGTTGCCGGAACCACAGGCTGGATCGCAGACGCGGTACTGCGTCAATGCCTGACGCAGGGCCTCCAGTTCGGCAATGGAGCCGGCCTGCGCGATCCGCTCCTCCCAGGGCTCGATGATCGTGGGCCGGATGATCTGCAGCATGTCCACCTCTCTGGTGAAGTGCTGGCCGTGGGCGTGGCGGGTAGCATCATCGCTGCTTGCCTCGAAGATGTTGCCGAAGATGCTGGGCCTCACCCGCTGCCAGTTTTCCCTAGCGCTGGCGCTCAGCAGATCCAGCTCATCGGAAAGCAGCTCCAGCCGGGGGATCTGAGCGAAGATCCCGCCGTTGAAGTATGGCGTCCCTTTGAACTGCCCACCGGGGGTGATACCGGGGGTGTTCATCTCGCTAAAGAGGTTGCCGAGCACGTCGTAGCTGCTCTGCCCCGCTCGGCAGGCATCGAGGGCGAGCGTGAACTGAAGGTTCGGAAGCAAGCCACGATCCTCAGCAAACAAGCTCAGAACGCACTGGAGAACGAACCGCTGGGCTTCCAATGCCGTGAAGCCTCCGCTCTGCTCGCCCCGCTTCCGTAAACGCCTGAACAGCTCCCCCATGCTGCGGGCCTGGGCTTCGGTCACTTCGATCTGGTTGAGGCCGAAGTGAACCGGCTGCTCGGTCTTGCTGAGAAAGGCAAGGGAGGATGACTGGCTGGCCAGATCCGCGACCCGCAGCTTCACCATGGGCTCATCAACGAGCTGGTTGAAGTCGTAGACCCACAGCTCATCGAAGTTGCAGAGTACCGAATAGACCGGCTTGGGAGCGAGGTAGATCCAGTAGCGCTGCAGTTGCTGGAAGTGCGGCGCAAGGGTGGTGCCCCTGCCCTTCATCTCGATCAGCACCGTGGCACGCGTTCCCTCGATCAAGGCATCCGCCTTGCCCATACCCCCGGCCAAGCTCCCCTTAGGGATCTTCCTCTCAAAGGTGGTGCCCGCCTCCACTGAGTCGGCCCAGCCCCAGGCCTGGAGCAGGCGGTTCACGTAGGTCTGGGCTTCGCTCGCCTCTTCGCCGCGAATCGTGGCTACCCAATCAGCGAAGGCCTGCAGGGCGTGGGGGGTGCTCAAATGAGGGGCGACAGATCCCGCTGATTCTGGCAGGACTGCAGGAATCTCAGGTTAAATGCTGCAGAAAGCAGGCTGGGACTTAAAAACTTCAGCCTAGAGCTGAAGCAAATAGCGCAGGGATCCCATGAATACGTTTGAAGGCATTGAGAAATGTTGCGATGGCATTTGCTTTTGCTGGCCAAGTGCCATCATGGCCAAATTCTCTTGGCAACGTCAATGCCAGCCATTTCCAAAAGAGTACAGGAATTGCAAAACTTGCTCAATACGGTGTATGGCAACAAAGACAATCAAGCAGAAAGGCATTTGCTTGCCGTCATCATGGAGCAGCTTGAGCTGAATGCCAGCGCTCTTCAGGCCTATGCCAAAACCCCTGGCAACGTCGATGTAGATCAATCCATAGCCGGGCTTTGCAAAGATTTTGCTATTGTAATAAACGATGGAAAATAGCAAGCAGCATCCTTTCGCCTTAACAGAATACTCCGATTTGGGTGGATTCTTGGACGGCCTATTTAAGCTTATTTGAATATTATTTCACTAGCATGCATCTAGCTGCCTCCGCTTTCGCCCTCTCAGTGTCCTGATCGAGGTAACGCTCTAGTGCCGCAAGGCTGCTGTGTCCGCTGATTTCGGCCACCTCGCGGAGGCTCAAACCGGTCTGGTGTGCGGCGGTCAGTGCGCTGCGGCGGAAGCTGTGGCTGCTTACCCCGGCGATACCAACCTTCTCGGACAACTTGCTGATGGCGGTCTGGGCCCCCCGGACGCTTAGAGGCTGGCCGGCGATGCCGGGGAACACCCAGCCTTTCTTTGTGGTGGGGCAAACCTCGCGCCACTGCTGCAGCCACTGGCAAGCGGCTGGCGGCAGAGTGAAGCGGCGGGTTTGGCCGGTCTTGGTCACCCCGCCAGGAATGGTGATCGAGCACTCCTGAACGTCCTCCCAGGCCAGCAGGGTGGCCTCTCCCACCCGCATGGCTCCCACAACCATCAGCACCACCAGGGCGGCATCGCGGGGGCTGGCCGCGGTGAGCATGGCGCTGATCTGATCGGCGCTTAGAACAGCAGCCCGCTTGACAGCGCCGGAGCGGGCGGGGCGATCCCTCAGGAGGGCGCGATCGGCGGAGCGACGGGGGGCGGAAGCCATGGGGGTCTGCTGCTGATCTCTCCATTGTGCGCCTTCTGTACAAAAGGCGCAACTCTGCTCAGAATGCCCGCTGTGTCTGGGCTGCGATGTGCGCTGATCATGCCCGGATCGCCACGCTCCTTATTGAGAACCCGCAAGTTTTCAGCGGGGCCTTCGGTGCTGTGCTCGTGTGAGTTGTTGTTGGCAGGTGGTCGGGTGGGCTGCTCCTCGCTCACGGCTGCTTGCCCTTCCTGACGGCAAACGCCTCCTCCAGCAGCTTGTGGACCCCGATCGCGTCGCCCCAGTGGGTTCGGCCGCCGTTGGCGAGCCCGTGCATCGTCTCGCACAGGCGGAAGTAGGCCGGGATCAGATCCCACAGCATCCGCGCCATCACGTTGGCCCGCTCTATCTCCTGCTGCTCCAGCAGCGCCCGCCAGAGCTCGCGGGCCAGCTCCAGGTCACTTCGGAACGCCTTCACCAGCGGGAACAGAGCCTGCGCTTCATCGGCCATGCCGCTGCCGATCGCGTCGTAGGCCTTGCGGTAGCGGCTCAGGGCCTGAACGTGGCTGTCGGCCAGGGCGGTGGTGGCCTCCTGGTCCTGACCCAGCACTTCGGGCGTGATGGCCCTGGCGGTGCTGGCCGGGGAGGGTGACTGCGGAGCTCGCGGCGGCGGCGGCTTCGGCGGTGGCGATGCTGGCGGGGTGGGCGGCGCGTTGCGTCTCGGCTTGCCCTTCCTGCCCTTGGCGCGGTCGTAGGCCTCAGCACGCTTTTTCCAATTGAAGCGGGCGGAGGTTTGTTGGATTGCCTGATGCGAAACCCCCAGAGCCTTAGCGAGGGCTGTGAGGGTTCGATCAGCCCCATTTCGAGGTACTGGACAAAGCGCCCGTAGGCCTCGGGTGTCTCGGGTCCTCCTTTGTATCCCTGCCCTTGGTCCCAAGGAGAAGACAAGAGAAAACCCTGCTCAGAACTGGATTTTAGAGTCACTCCGTATGGCTCGGTGCAAGGCAGGTCGCAAGTCGGGCTGCAAGGTGAGATGGGGGCTGGCCAGGTTTGCCCGGTTGCGGGTGGGGATGCCAGGAAGATGGCTGATCATCCGGCGGCCTGTCATGGATCTGAGCTCCAGTGTGGGAGCTTGCCAGTGATGGGTTTTCCGGGTGCTCCGCCTCCCCCCGCTGGCTGGGGAACTGTCCGCACCTCCGCCTCTCTCCCTTTAGCGTCCTTTGTGTCCGATCTGTCCGCACCCTTACCACAAGGGTCACCAAGGACAGGAAGGCCGAACTGCGCTACTCACGTACAAGGGGGGAGATCGGACACAAAAGACACAAAAGACGCTCAGCACGGTGTGGGCGTCTCTGGTGTCCGATCCCCTGGCGGCCGGTACTGCTTGACCCGTCCACAGATCGTGGTGATGGTCTGCGACCGAAGCAGTCCCCGGTTTGCAATGGAATCGAGCCGCCGGCGGGTGGTGCGCTCTGCATCCTTCCCCATGAGCTCAAGCCGATCAACCACCTGCGCCGCGCTGGCCCACTTGTCACCAGTGCAAAGCTCCCGAACCATTTCCAGCGCATCGCGGTGTGAGTCGCTGAGCTTCTCTTCCGCATCAGCCAGTTGCTGAGCCACGGTGAAAGCCTCGGCGTCTCCATGGCTGGTCCAGGAGCCGGATTCATCACGCTCGATCAGCATTCGGACCGGTAAGCCGCCGCGGCCTTCCGCTTCAACCACCACGCGCCGATCGGCAGAGCTCGGTTGATTCGATTGCACCCAGCCCAGTTTGATGATCTGCGATGCGGTGGCCGGTAGGGCGGTGGATCCCCTGCTGGCCAGCGTCGCCGATTCCCCGGCGCGTCCCTTGTTGCTGTGGTGGATCGCCACCACCGTGGCGCCATGGGGCTCGACCGCTTCCATCAGGTCTCCGATTGGTCCGGCGAAATCGGCAGACTCTTCGGCAATGCCGAGCGGGCGCATGCAGGCCGCTATGGCATCCACCACTACAAGCAGGCCCGGATACTGCTTGGCAATGGTGGTGATCCGCTCGATTCCTTCTGGATCCAGGTGGATGGGTTGGCCAGCATGGGCCAGGGCGATGATCGGCGGCTGGAGCCGGCCACGGGTGCCGGCCTCGTTGGTGCTCAACAGGCCCAGCGGGCGCATCATCCGGGCCCAATCCGCTTTTGGCTGGTCGGTGCCGACGATCAGCACGGGCGGGCATGAGCCCGCCAGCTCTCGCCCCAGGAAGTGAGGATCCCCGCGATGCCAGGCCGCGATCCAGGCCAGCAGAAGGCTGGTCTTGCCAATCTTCGGCAACGACACCATCAGGTTGAGGGTGCCAGCGATCACGATGCCATCCCAGCACCATAGCGTCGGGGTGAGATCAATCTCATCGGCCTGGGTGAGCAGCTCAGCGGCTCCGGTGGTGGCGCGGCGGGCATCCCACAGCAGCCGTTGAAGCTCCCCATCCCTGAGGCTGATGTCCAACTCACGGGCTCTGGCGCGCATCAGCGGGATACGGTCGCCGTGGCAGGTGGTGGTTTCGATCAGCTCCCCGGCGTAGACGCGCAGAGTGTCGATTTTTGCCTGTGCGGACAGATCGGCCTGCTTAGGTGCCGATGGCTGCTGCTTCCTACACTCTGCCCTTTGCGCTGTTGTGAGATTCGCAATCATTTCAACCCTCCCACGTGCGCGAATCGCCGCCAGTGGAGTGCTGTCGGAAGATGATGCTCGCTGCACCATGCAGCCACTTCTTCGTAAGCGGAGGGCGGCCAGCCGGCGTCAATGCACCGGCGGTGCAGATCAAGGAGAACCAGGGTCGGAATCTGGGCCCGTTGTTCGCGGGTGAGCCTGGGGGGGCGAATGGTGTCGGCGTTGTGGTTCCAGCTGTTGGGCATTAGATTGAGGTGGTGATTTTCTGTTCAGGGCTGGCGTTGCTGCGCTGGCCTTTTTTCATGCGAAGACTTTCCGGCTGCGCTTTGCAAGCGCGTCCTGAACCGCTTCGGGGGCCCAAAGCAAGGAGGGCGCCTTGCATCCGGCTCCAATGGCGCAGTAGTGGATGCCAGGGCGCAGCACACCAGCCCGGCGCAGCCGGCGAAGGGTGGCCTCGCTGATTCGCAGGAGCTCAACGGCTTCCTTGGTGGTGGCGGTAAATCGCATCTGTGGGCCTCAGCAACGTGGTGAGCGAGTTAGCCGCTCCCTGCAGTTTTCCCGGTGTTTTCGCTCGTCAGGATTTCGCCATGAATGAGGGGGCCGCGGGCCTCCTCGACTGTCGCCAATGCTTGGTCGTGACTCGCCAGGAGACGGCGAAAACCCTTGCCTTGCCTGGCTTCTCAAGGCCGCTGCAGAGCTCTCCGCGAAAAGGGTCCTGGTTTTGCGGTTGAGTACTTGTTGCTATTGACGGCTGGCCACCAGCCCAGTGACTTTTTCAAGGAGCTTAGGCCGATCAAGCTGCCGCCCGTAGGTGCTCAGATGCACCGCTGGGCTGTGGCCCATCAGGTCCGCCGCCTCGCGCACGCTCAGCCCCAGGTCCACCCCGAGGCGGAGCGCGAAGGCATGGCGCAGCCCGTAGGTGGTCAGCTCGGGGCGGATCACACCGGCGGCGCCCTGCTGGCCCTGCAGGCGTCGTAGCTGCTGAGTCAGGGCCTGGCCTCGTGACGCCAGCTCGACCACGCCCGCAGGCAGCCCGTGAGCCTCCCAGCGCCGCAGCAAGCCATGGCAGCAGGCAGGCCAGCCCGCAGGCGGCACCGCCGGAACCACGCGGGCGCCCACCTTGCCCTTGCTGTTTTGCTTCTCGTGGCTGACCACGGCCACCAGGGCGCAGCCCTGCTGCCTGAGCTCCAGCCCCTTCAGCTCCGCCGGCCTGAGTCCGAACACGATCAGGCAGTCCCACGCCACCAGATCGGCAGGCGTGAGCCGGCTGCGGGCGATCCGCTCGCGCAGCTCCTCGATCTCCGCATCCATGAATCCCATCACCCCTGCCGGGTCCGCCGCGGCCTTGCCATTGCCGCGCATGGCGGTGATCGGCTCCGGCCAGCTCCAGCCGGCCACCTTCCACAGGGCGCGGGCGCGGTCGTGAGCCATCTGCCGGGCGCGGCTGTTCGCTGGCCACTGCCGCAGCGTGGCGGCCAGGAGGGCGGCATCATCCGGCCAGGCCTGCTGCGCCGCTGCCTGCTCCAGCTTCAGCAGATAGGGCAGATAAGTGCGATCCCAGGTCCGGGCCGTGATCTTCTCGCCCACCACCGCCAGCCGCAGCCGCATGCGCAGCCGGGTCAGGGTGGCGGGCGCCAGGCGGCCGGCCTCCTGCGGCCCTGGCGCCATCGGGTCAGGCCAGCGCCAGGACCCTGCTATCACCTGATCGAAGATCGCGCAGGCCTCGTTGAGGGCGTCCTTGAAGCCAGAAGGCCCTGCCGGCGTGGTCAGGGTGACGGATCGGCGCTTCGGGGTGCCGCAGGGAGGTTCATCAGGGCGCGGTGGGAGCTCGTCACTGACCACCCTCAGTCGCTCGCGCATCACCTCCACGAACCAGCCAGGCCGGCCCTGGCGGTGCCGCTTGAAGCCGACGCTCAGATCAGTCAGCCATGCCGGGCGATCCTTGGCCACGTTTCACGCTGCGTGAGATCTGCGTGAAATCCTGGCAGGACGTGACGGTTTCAGGCCGTTTTCGGCGTTGCCGGGCCATATGCCCTATGGCTGAGATCCCTTGAGCTGGTTGGCTCAGACCCCAGTCTCACAGCGGCTTCTGACGATGCCCGGTGCCGGTTTCGAACCAGCGACATCCTGCTTGTAAGGCAGGCGCTCTACCGCTGAGCTAACCGGGCGATGGGGCCATTCTGCCCGCTCGGCGGCTCAGGCCGGTGATCGAGGGCGTGATCGGCAGCTGATCCAGCGGCTGAATGCGGCAGGGACGGCGGCCAGCGGACCGGGGGACCTTGGCGTGGGCCCCTGGCCGCAGGGATCAGGGCCGCCAGAATCAGCTCGACCCCGGATGCAGCGCTGCGATGGCGATGGGCCGCAGCCACGACCGCGCCACGGGGCTGCTGGCCTTGCCGTTCGGTCTGCTCTGGTGGCCCTGGCTGGGGCCTGGCGCCTCCCTGGCGGCGGGGCTGGCCTTTCTGCTTGGCGGTCTCTGGCTGTCGCCCGACCTCGACACCCGCTCCAACGCCAGCCGCCGCTGGGGGCCGCTGCAGTTGCTCTGGTGGCCCTACCGCCGGCTGCTGCGCCACCGTTCACTCTTCTCCCACGGGCCCCTGCTCGGCAGCGCCGGCCGGCTGCTTTACCTGGGGGCCTGGCTGGTGCTGGCCTGCGCCCTCGCCCAACCCCTGGGCGCCCCTGCCCCCGGCCGGCTGCTGGGGCAGCTCCAGGATCTCTGGCCCAGCCAACGGCCGTTGCTGCTGGCGGCACTGGTGGGGGTGGAGGCCAGCGCCTGGTTGCACCTGATCCAGGACGGGGACCCCCTGCCACCGGCCCCCTGGCGCCGCCGCCGAGCCCGCCGCGGGCCGCCACGGCGCTGAGGACGGGATGGCCTGAGGATGGGGGCGCTCGTCTGGCCGATGCCCGCCGCCCCATGGCCGAACCCCCACCCCCCACGGCCGCCACCCCTGCGCCCGCCGCCGCCCTGGCGGAGCTGGTGGCCGTGGTGGCGCAGCTGCGCGATCCCGAGGCGGGCTGCCCCTGGGATCTGGAGCAGACCCACGCCTCCCTGATCCCCTACGCCCTCGAGGAGGCCCACGAGCTGGCCGACGCCATCCGCCACGGCGACGACCGCCACCTGGCCGAGGAGCTGGGGGACGTGTTGCTGCAGGTGGTGCTGCACGCCCAGATCGCCAGCGAAACGGGGCGCTTTGATCTGGAGGTGGTGGCCGGCACCATCCGCGACAAGCTGATCCGCCGCCATCCCCACGTCTTCGCCGACGCCGTGGCCAGCGACAGCCAGGCGGTGCGCGGCCTCTGGGAGCGGATCAAGGCGGCGGAGGCACCGACCGATGCTCCGGCCAGCGCCAGCCCCCTCAGCGATCGCCTCGCCGCCAAGGTGCGCGGCCAGCCCGCCCTGGCCGGCGCCATGACGATCTCCAGGAAGGCCGCCGCCGCCGGCTTCGAGTGGGACGCCATCGATGGGGTCTGGGAGAAGGTGCACGAGGAGCTGGAGGAGCTCAAACAGGCCGTGGCCTCCGGCGACCGGGCCCATGCCGAGGAGGAGCTGGGTGATGTGCTGTTCACCCTGGTGAATGTGGCCCGCTGGTGCGGCCTCGATCCGGAGGCGGGCCTGGCCGGCACCAACCGCCGCTTCCTCGATCGCTTCTCCCGGGTGGAGGCGGCCCTGGGCGGCGACCTGCAGGGCCGCAGCATCGCCGAGTTGGAGGGGCTCTGGCGCCAGGCCAAGGCCCAGATCCGGGCCGAAGCCAGCGGCCCCATGCCACCAACCTGAGCTCCACCGCCGCCGGCCTGGCCTCACTCCTCCGCCGGTGGACCCTGGCCCCGCCGCTGCCCCTTGATGGCGCTGCGCCGCTTCTTGGCGGCCAGCCGCCGCTCCACCGACCCCCGACTGGGCCTGGTGGGGCGGCGCGGCGGCGGCGGCGGCGCGATCGCCTCCCGCAGCAGGGTCGCCAGCCGCTCCAGGGCCGCCTGGCGGTTGCGCCACTGGGAGCGGTGCTCCTGCGCCACCACCACCAGCTGTCCATCCACCAGCCGGTCGCCGAGCCGCCGCAGGGCCCGTTGCCGCAGCGGCTCTGGCAGGGCGCTGCTGCTGGCGAGGGGAAACAGCAGCTCCACCCGTGAATCGGTGCGGTTCACGTTCTGGCCGCCAGGGCCGGAGCTGCGCGAAAAGCGCCAGCGCAGTTCGGCGGCGGGGATGGCCAGCCCGGGGATCAGCCAGAAGGCCGGCTCGGGGCCAGGGATCGGGGAGGGGGGGATGGCCGGATCCATGGACCCATCCTGACCGAAGCGGCCCGAGCATCGGGGGCGACCTGGCCGCCGGGCGCCGGGACGCTTAGCTGGAGATTCCCCCTGTGCCCCTCGCGTGAGCAGCTCCGCCCCGTCCCCCGAGGCTCCAGGCCGCAGCGCCGATCCCAGCAGCGGCTGGGTGGACGAGAGCTTCGACGGCGTTCGCTACGGCCTGGCCGGCCGCGTCATCGCCGAAGCCCATTCCCCCTTCCAGCGGGTCACGATCATCGAGAGCGAGCGCTACGGCCGCGGCCTGCTGCTCGATGGCTGCTGGATGACCGCCGAGGGCCAGGAGCGCCAGTACCACGAGGCGATCGCCCATCCGGCCCTCTGCGGCGCCGCCGCGATCGAACGGGTGCTGGTGATCGGCGGCGGTGATGGCGGCACCGCCCGCGAATGCCTGCGCCACCCGGGCGTGGCCCAGCTCGACCTGGTGGAGATCGATGGGCTGGTGGTGGAGTGGAGCCAGACGCACCTGCCCTCGATCGGGGGTCAGGCCTGGAGCGATCCCCGCCTGCGGCTCACCGTCGGCGACGGCATCGCCTGGGCCGCCGAGGCCGCCGACGCCAGCTACGACGTGGTGATCGTCGACGGCTCCGATCCGGCGGGGCCGGCCGAGGGCCTGTTCAACCGAGCCTTCTTCGAGCATTGCCGCCGCATCCTGCGGCCCGGCGGCGTCTTCGCCACCCAGAGCGAATCGCCCGAAGCGTTCCGCCAGGTTCACCTCGACACCGTGCGGCTGCTGCGGCAGGTGTTCGGCCACGCCGATCCGATGTACGGCTGGGTGCCGATGTATCCCAGCGGCTGGTGGAGCTGGACCTTCGCCGCCGTCGATGGCCCCCGCTATCTGAACCCCAGTCCGGAGCGGGCGGCGGCGGTGGCGGCCGGCTGTGAGATCTGGAGCCCCCGTTGGCAGCGGGGGGCGTTCGAGGCGATCCCGGCCTTCGTGGAGCGGGCTCTGGCGGCCGAGACCTGACGGCCGAGACCTGACGCCTCCCGGTCCGCCCCCCGACGCCCTTCCCAGGTCCATCCCCGCCGACCACCAGCCCCGTTCCGCCATGACCAGCTCGATCGCCGCCACCGCCCTGCCCCCGGATCTGGAGGCGCTGTTCGACCGCGACGGCACCATCTACATGGCCAGCCGCCGTGATCCCGCCGGCTGCCGCGTCGGCCTCTACGGGGTGCCCTACGACGGCACCACCTCGTTCCGGCCCGGCACCCGCTTCGGGCCGGCGGCGATCCGGGAGGTGAGCAGCGGCCTGGAGACCTATTGCCCCCAGCTCGATCGCGACCTGGAGGATCTGGCCTTCGCTGACCTGGGGGCGGTGCTGATCCCATTCGGCGACCCGGAACCGATGGTGGCGGCAGTGGAGCAGGCCACCGAGGCGGTGCTCGACCTCGGCCTGGCGCCGCTGATGCTTGGCGGTGAGCATTCGATCAGCAGCGGCGCCGTGGCGGCGGTGGCCCGGCGCCATCCCGATCTGGTGCTGGTGCAGCTCGATGCCCACGCCGACCTTCGTCAGGACTGGCTGGGCAGCCGCCACAGCCACGCCTGCGCCATGCGCCGTTGCCTGGAGGTGCTGCCCAGCGGCTGCCTGCGCCAGATCGCAATCCGCAGCGGCACCCGCGCCGAATTCGAAGAGCTGCGCGGCGGAGACCGGCTGGTGCCGATCGGGCGGATGGCAGAGGCCCTGCGGCAGCTTCGGGGCCGGCCCCTCTACCTCACCGTTGACCTCGACTGGTTTGACCCCGCCGTGATGCCTGGCACCGGCACCCCTGAACCGGGGGGCTTCCTCTGGAGCGACTTCGCCACCCTGGTGGAGGAGCTCCGCCACCATCGCCTGGTGGCGGCCGATGTGGTGGAGCTGGCCCCCCAGCTCGACCCCAGCGGCGTCAGCGCGGTGCTGGCCGCCAAGGTGGTGCGCAGCCTGCTAATGGTGCTGGGAGGGCTCCAAGACGCTCCGTGAACGCGCGGTGAGCGCTCAGTACACGCAGGTGCCGCTGGCGCGCTGTTCGCGCAGGCGGTCGTGCTGCTGACCGATCAGCAGGATCGCCAGGGTCGGGTGGTTGTGCATCAGGTTGAGGAAGCGCAGGCGATCCAGCTTGAGAATCTCCACCGGCGTGCGGGCCAGGGCGTCGCTGCGGTGCTGGCCCTGACGCCAGACGATGTCCTGGAAGCTGAACAGCTCACCGGGGCGGTAACAGATGCGGGCCGCATCCGGGCTCTCCAGCTCGACGATGCCGCGCTTCAGGCCGTAAATGGCCGAAGCGCTGGTGCCACGGCTGAACACATGGGCACCGGTCGGCAGGGTGAAGGTCTCGCAGTCGACCTGGGCGAGCAGGAGCTCGATCGCGGTGGTGCTGGGATTGGCGGAACCGCTGGCGTTTCTGGACGGGCTGATCAACGCAGGAGACCTCCGGGGTGTAGGGCGAGAACGGGGGGATGGCGGAGCGTCAGAGCAGATCTGACCACGAGAACGCCCGAGTTTGAACAGATCGCAAAAAACTAAAGCCTGGTCGGGGTCCCCTGTGTAGCGCGGCGCACGAAAACAGGGCGTATTGCTGTTATGCAGCAACTTTACAGCTGTCTGCAGCTCCCGCCCGCCGCCGTGGCTCCCGCGGATCGGTCGGCTTCAGCTGCCGTGGATCACCGCCGGCAGGCTCAGCTGGTGGTTGTGCTGGGGAGGCGCCGCCGCGCCGGGCACCGCAGCGATCACCGGCAGCCGCGGCGGGCGCGCCGTCCAGTGATGGCACCAGAGCTCCCCCACCAGCTCCGGATGGATCCCCAGCTGGCGCAGCTGACACCAGCCCTGCTGTCCCTCTCCCTGAGGCGGCAGGCAGTGGCGACAGCTGCGGCAGCTGGAGCGATGGCCCATTCGGCACGTGGGGCGACAGTGGGCGCCCAACGTAGTCACGCCCGCCGGAACTGGCCAGGGCGTGGAGCCGAACCGGCCCGGCCCTCCATAGGATCCCGCCACCCTGATACCCGCCCCGGGCGGAAACCGCCATGGCCGCAACCGCCTCCGAAGGGGCCGCCCCCGCTGACCTGCGGCGCACCGCCCTCCACGACGCCGTCAAGGCGGCGGGGGGGCGCCTGGTGCCTTTTGCCGGTTGGGAGATGGCCGTGCAGTTCGCCGGTCTGGTGGCCGAGCACAACGCCGTGCGCCAGCACTGCGGCGTCTTCGACATCTCCCACATGGGCGTGCTCACCCTGCGGGGGGAGGGGGTGAAGGATCGGATGCAGGGACTGGTGCCCTCCGATCTGTTCCGCATCGGTCCCGGTGAGGCCTGCTACACGGTGCTGCTCAACGAAGCGGGTGGCATCCGCGATGACCTGATCGTCTACGACCGGGGCCGGCGAACCGGCACCGACGGCCAAGAGAGCGACGAGCTGGTGCTGGTGATCAATGCCGCCTGCGCCGAGGCCGACACCGCCTGGATCACCAGCCAGCTGGAGCCCGCCGGCATCGCCATCAGCGATCGCAAGGGCCCGGATGGGATCCTGCTGGCCCTGCAGGGCCCCGAGGCTGCCGCCAGGCTGGAGGCCCTGGTGGGCGAGAGCCTGGCGGGCCTGCCCCGTTTCGGCCATCGCGACCTGGTGCTGCGCCACGGCCAGGGCGCTGCGGCCGGGACGGAGGCGTTCGCTGGCCGTACCGGCTACACCGGTGAGGACGGCTTCGAGCTGCTGCTCGATCGCGAGGCCGGCCTGGCCCTGTGGCAGCAGCTGCTGGCCGACGGCGTGGCCCCCTGCGGTCTCGGCGCCCGCGACACCCTGCGCCTGGAGGCGGCCATGCACCTCTACGGCAACGACATGGACGCGGCCACCACGCCCCTGGAGGCCTCCCTGGGCTGGCTGGTGCACCTGGAGATGCCGGCCGCCTTCATCGGCCGCGAGGCCCTGGAGCGCCAGACCGCCGCGGGGGTGGAGCGGCGCCTGGTGGGGCTGCGGCTGCAGGGCCGGGCGATCGCCCGCCACGGCTACCCGGTGCTCGACAACGGTGCGGTGGTCGGCGAGGTGACCAGCGGCACCTGGTCCCCGACCCTGGGCCAGGCCATCGCGCTGGCCTATGTGCCGGTCGGCGCCGCCAAGCTGGGCACCGAGCTGGCGGTGGAGATCCGCGGCAAGGCCGAACCGGCCACGGTGGTGAAGCGCCCCTTCTACCGCCGCGGCTGAGGGGCGCCGGCGGAGGCGCTGCGGCGGCAGGGGCTTGCGGATCAGAGCAGTGTCACTCGACCGCTGGCGATGTCGCAATAGGCGCTGCGGATGCTCAGCCGGCCGGCCGCCACCGCCTCCGCCAGCAGGGCGCTGCCGTCGACGAGATCAACGGCAACGCGGCTGGCGTTGCGCTGCACGGCGCGGCTCAGGTCGTCGCCGCTGACCAGAGTGGCCCGGATCGGCGCCACCAGCCGCTCCAGCATCGGCGTCAGCGGGGCCGTGCTCCGGGCTGCCCGTACCCCGCCGCAGCCACTGTGACCGAGCACCAGCACCAGGGGCACCGCCAGCACACCCACCGCGAATTCGAGCGAGGCGATCGCTTCGTCGAAGGCCGTGTTGCCGGCGCTGCGCACCTCGAACAGCTCGCCGGCCCCGCAGGCGAACAGCCAGGCCGGATCCACCCGGGAATCGGCGCAGCTGAGCAGGGCCGCAAAGGGACGCTGGCCCTGGGCCAGGGCGTGGGGATCGATCTGGCAGGCATCCCGCCAGAGCGTTTCCAGCCGCCGCATCCGCTCCTGGGGTGAGGCCAGGCCGCTGGCCTCCTGCCAGAGGGCCGCGAAGCGGGCGTTGCCCTCCTCGAGCCGGCCCAGGGCGTCGTGGGGGGTGCAGGCCCGCAGGGAGCGTTGCAGTGCCGCCCTGGGGCCAACAGGGCCGGTGGAGCTGGATGGCGCGACCTGCGGGCTGGTGGGCCCCGGTGCGTCAGGCCCTGGTCCGTTGGCTGCTGGGCTGGTGCTGGCGGCATCGACCCGGCCCACGGCCCACCCCGAGACCGCCACGGCGCCCACGGCCTCGGTGGCCCCACGCAACAGGCGGCGGCGCTTCATCGGGCCAGGGTCAAGGGCAACGCCTTGCACCCATAGCAGGCCAGCGGCAACAAGCCCCCCCCTGCTGCGGCTGCCGTGGGAAAATCCCCGATTGCTTACGGGTTCACCATGCGCAGCCACGGATGCGGCGATCTGCGGGCCGACCAGGTCGGCCAGGACGTGCAGCTCTGCGGCTGGGTGGACCGGCGCCGCGACCACGGCGGCGTGATCTTCATCGACCTGCGCGATCGCAGCGGCACTGTGCAGATCACCGTGGATCCGGAACTGGCCGGCGGCGATCCGGCCGTGCGCGAGGCCTTCGCGGCGGTGTTCGAGACCGCCAGCCATCTGCGCAACGAAACCGTGCTGCAGGTGGTGGGCACGCTGCGGCCGCGGCCGGCCGAATCGATCAACGAGCGCCTGGCCACCGGCCGGATCGAGGTGGTGGCCAGCGCCCTCACGGTGCTCAACGCCGTGAAAGGCAACCTGCCCTTTCCCGTGTCGGTGCACGACGAGGAGAACACCCGCGAGGAGCTGCGGCTGCGCCACCGCTATCTGGATCTGCGCCGCGAGCGCATGAACGGCAACCTGCGCCTGCGCCATCAGGTGGTCAAAACGATCCGCGCCTTCCTGGCCGGCGCCGGGCCGCGTGAGGCGGGCGAGGGCTTCATCGAGGTGGAGACGCCGGTGCTGACCCGCTCCACCCCCGAAGGGGCCCGCGACTATCTGGTGCCCAGCCGCGTCTGCGGCGGCGAATGGTTCGCCCTGCCCCAGTCGCCGCAGCTGTTCAAGCAGCTGCTGATGGTGGGGGGGATGGAGCGTTACTACCAGATCGCCCGCTGCTTCCGCGATGAGGATCTGCGCGCCGACCGCCAGCCGGAATTCACCCAGCTGGACATCGAGATGAGCTTCCTGGACCAGGAGCAGATCCTGGCCCTCAACGAGCGCCTGATCGCGGCGATCTGGAAGGAGGTCAAGGGCATCGAGCTGCCCCTGCCCTTCCCCCGCCTCACCTGGCACGAGGCGATGGAGCGCTACGGCACCGACCGGCCCGACACCCGCTACGGCCTGGAGCTGGTGACTGTGAGCGATCTGGTGGCCGGCATGGGCTTCAAGGTGTTCTCGGGCGCCGTCGCGGCTGGCGGTTCCGTGAAGGTGCTGCCGGTGCCGGGCGGCAATGAGGCGATCAGCAATGTGCGCATCAAGCCGGGCGGTGATGTGTTCAGCGAGGCCCAGGCGGCCGGCGCCGGCGGGCTGGCCTTCATCCGGGTGCGGGAGAACGGCGAGATCGACACGATCGGCGCGATCAAGGACAACCTCAGCGAGGACAAGAAGGCCGAGCTGCTGGAGCGCACCGGCGCCCAGCCCGGCACCCTGCTGCTGTTCGGCGCCGGCGACACCGCCACGGTGAACAAGGCCCTGGATCGGGTGCGTCAGTTTCTGGCGCGGGAGCTGGGCCTGGTGCCGAAGGTCCAGGCAGGCGCCAGCGGCGAGGGCAAGGGGGCGGAGGAGCGCTGGAACTTCCTCTGGGTGGTGGATTTCCCGATGTTTGAGTTCAACGCCGACGAGAACCGCCTCGAAGCCCTGCACCACCCCTTCTGCGCCCCGAACGCCAAGGATCTGGGCGACGACCCGGCCGGCTGGGCGGCGAACCTCCCCACCGCCCGCGCCCAGGCCTACGACCTGGTGCTCAACGGCCTGGAGCTCGGCGGCGGCTCCCTGCGCATCCACGATTCAGCCCTGCAGCGCCAGGTGCTGCAGGCGATCGGCCTGCCCCTGGAGGAGGCGGAGCGCCAGTTCGGCTTCCTGCTCGAAGCCCTCGACATGGGCGCCCCGCCCCACGGCGGCATCGCCTTCGGCCTCGACCGGATGACGATGCTGCTGGCCGGCGAGGAGTCGATCCGCGACACGATCGCCTTCCCCAAGACCCAGCAGGCCCGCTGCCTGCTCACCCAGGCCCCCGCCGGCGTGGCAGCGAAGCAGCTGGAGGAGCTGCATGTGGCCAGCACCTGGGTGGAGGAGGAGTGAGCCTGGCGCTGCCTCCTCCTGCAGCCTCAACGACGGCGGGGATCAGCGGCCGTGAATCCGGCGCCGGAGGCGACGGCTCAGCTGCAGCAGCACCGGCAGCCCCCCGGCAGCCATGGGCGCTGGGGTCGGAGTAGGGGCGGCATTCAGCCGCAGCGACATCGAGGGATGGTCGGAATCACAGTCGAGATTCACAGTGTTCTCATCGAAGCAGTGGAAGGCTGCGGTTGAGAAGCTGGCATCGGCCTGCAGGGTTGTGCTGTAGGTGACCGTCGATCCCGTTGGCATGGGCCTGAGCAGATCAAAGGCCAGGGCCAGGAAGTTGCGCTCAGTGATGGTGACCGGGGCGGTCGCGGCGTAACTGATCGAAACCGAGGGCAGGCCGCTGGCGTCCTCTGTGATCGTCAGACCGCTCTGATCAACGGTGAAGGTATCGGCGATCAATCCGAGCGGCATGGTGCCTTCGCCAGGGGCCACATTGGGGCAGTAAGGATCTACAGAAGCGTCGCGGAGATTGCAGACCAGGCTGGTCAGGGAAGGATTGAAGGCGAGCAGCGTGGGATCGTAATTGAAATTGAAGTCAAAATTCATACGGGCCGAAACCGGATCATCCGGACCGAATCCCCAGTCTACAAAAATGAGAAGGGCCTTGTAGGGCCTGTAGGGAGGTCCGATGATGGAGGCGCAATCGGGCGACCAGGGAAACAATAATTGATAGCTGGTGCACCAAGTCGTGGCATGGGCACTGTTGTCGTAAGGAATTTTGTTGGCCTTCGCCGGCGTGGTTGCCAGCAGCCCTCCGCCCAGGGCAACCATGCCGGCCATGATCCATCCTTTGGCCCTGGGCCCAGCCAGGGTGGCAGCCAGCCCGTCAGCCAGGCGATTGACCAGCCGATTCCTAGGGGAAGCCATGGCTGCATGGAAGGACGAATGTGCCAGCGGAATACGCACGCCTTTTGCTTCATGGTCAGATCAATTTACCCATATTGATCCAAGGTCAAATCAACGTCACATTTTTTTAGCGGGTCAGTCCCTGCCCCTGGGGATGTGGCGCACGCAAGCTTTCCCCGGCAGCCCCGCAGACCCCCTGCCATCCGCCATGTCAGCCCCGCCGCCTCCGATGCCCGGGCCCCCGAACCGCCCAGCGTCTGCCGCCGGGCCGCTGCCGCCGGGAGGGTCCCACCACCATCAATCGCAAGGCTGCCCCCACGGGCTCCTGCCGCGCAGTTCTGCGCAATCCGAAAACAATCCCGGCCTGACGCCCCCCCAGGCCCCCGGTGCTTGCAGGCTGAAGGCAGTTCCGCCTTCACCCCCTCACCTCCCGTGGCCGGCTCCACCACCACTGACCTGGTGCGCCAGTACCTCCACGACATCGGTCGGGTCGACCTGCTCAGCCCGGAGGAGGAGCTGACCCTGGCCCGGCTGGTGCAGCGTCGCGAGCGGCTGCTCGAGCAGCAGGGGGACGGCGAGCTCGAGGGTTGGGCTGGCCGCTGCGGCCTCAGCAGCGCCGAACTGCGCCAGGCCTTGCATCGCGGCCGACGGGCCAAGGAGCGGATGATCCAGGCCAACCTGCGACTGGTGGTGGCGGTGGCCAAGAAATACCAGCAGCGCGGCATGGAGCTGCTCGATCTGGTGCAGGAGGGCACCCTTGGCCTGGAGCGGGGGGTGGAGCGCTTCGATCCCACCCGCGGCTTCCGCTTCAGCACCTACGCCTACTGGTGGATCCGCCAGGGGATCACCCGGGCGATTGCCAGCCAGAGCCGCACGATCCGCCTGCCGGTGCACATCACCGAGAAGCTCAACCGCATCCGCCGCGCCCAGCGCCTGCTCAGCCTGCGGATCGGCCGCAGCCCCACCGTGGCGGAACTGGCGGCGGAGCTGGGTCTCAGCGAAACGATGGTGCGCCTCACCCTGGAGCAGCAGCCGCGCCCCGTCTCCCTCGATGTGCGGGTGGGCCGCGATCTCGACACCGACCTCGGCGACCTGCTCGAAGACCCCCACAGCACCCCCGAACAGGAGCTGGCCCGCCAGGAGTTGCACGAGGCCCTGCAGGCGATGCTCGATGAACTGAGCGGTCGCGAGGCCGACGTTCTGCGCCAACGCTTCGGCCTTGAGGACGACACCCCCCGAACCCTCACCGAGATCGGCGAAAGCCTCCACCTGTCGCGGGAGCGGGTGCGGCAGATCGAATCGCGGGCCCTGCTCAAGCTGCGCCAGCCCCGCCATCGGGTCGCCATGCGCGAACACCTGAGCAGCCTCGACTGAGGCGGCGGGCCGGAGCCGTACCAAGGGCCGAGGGACACCGGTAGATTGAATGGTCAACCGAGGCCCCCATGCCCGCCGCCATGCCCGCGCCCGTGCGCAGCCAGAACACGAAGTTCGTGTTCGTCACTGGTGGGGTGGTGTCCAGCATCGGCAAAGGGATCGTGGCCGCCAGCCTGGGGCGGTTGCTGAAGAGCCGCGGCTACAGCGTTTCGATCCTGAAGCTCGATCCTTACCTCAACGTTGACCCGGGCACGATGAGCCCGTTCCAGCATGGTGAGGTGTTCGTCACGGAGGACGGCGCCGAAACCGATCTCGATCTGGGCCACTACGAGCGCTTCACCGACACGGCGATGTCGCGTCTGAACAGCGTGACCACCGGCTCGATCTACCAGTCAGTGATCAACAAGGAGCGCCGCGGTGACTACAACGGCGGCACGGTTCAGGTGATTCCCCACATCACCGCCGAGATCCGCGAACGCATCCACCGGGTCGCCGCCAACAGCAATGCCGATGTGGTGATCGGCGAGATCGGCGGCACCGTCGGTGACATCGAATCGCTGCCTTTCCTGGAGGCGATCCGCGAATTCCGCGGCGATGTCGGCCGCCACGACCTGGCCTATGTGCATGTCACCCTGCTGCCTTTCATCGGCACCTCCGGCGAGCTCAAGACCAAACCCACCCAGCACTCGGTCAAGGAGCTGCGCTCGATCGGCATCCAGCCCGATGTGCTCGTTTGCCGCAGCGATCGGCCCATTTCCACGGATCTCAAGGCCAAGATCGGCGGTTTCTGCGGCGTGCCCAGTGGAGCTGTGATCCAGGCCCTCGACGCTGACAGCATCTACGCCGTGCCCCTGGCCCTGGAGCAGGAGGGGCTCTGCCGCCAGGTGCTCGATGCCCTGGGCCTCCCCGACCACGCCAGCGACATGGTGCGCTGGGCCGAACTGGTGCACCGGCTGCGCCACCCCGGCCCGGCGGTCAAGGTGGCGCTGGTGGGCAAATATGTGCAGCTCAACGACGCTTACCTCTCGGTGGTCGAGGCCCTGCGTCACGCCTGCCTGGAGCAGGACGCCTCCCTCGATCTGCGCTGGATCTGCGCTGAGCAGATCGAGGAGCAGGGAGCGGCGGGCCTGTTGGCCGGCATGGATGCGGTGGTGGTGCCCGGGGGCTTCGGCAACCGCGGCGTGGATGGCAAGGTGGCGGCGATCCGCTGGGCCCGGGAGCAGCGGATTCCCTTCCTCGGCCTCTGCCTGGGCATGCAGTGCGCCGTGATCGAATGGGCTCGCAACAAGGCCGGGCTGCAGGGGGCGACGAGCGCCGAACTCGATCCCGCCACTCCCCATCCTGTGATTCACCTGCTGCCCGAGCAGCAGGATGTGGTCGACCTGGGGGGCACGATGCGGCTGGGGGTCTACCCCTGCCGGTTGGTGCCGGGCACCCTCGGCCAGCGCCTTTATGGCGATGCGGTGGTCTACGAGCGCCATCGCCACCGCTACGAATTCAACAACGCCTACCGCACGGCGTTCCAGCAGGCCGGCTACCGCATCAGTGGCACCTCCCCCGATGGCCGCCTGGTCGAGCTGATCGAGCTGGAGGGGCACCCCTTCTTCACCGCCTGTCAGTACCACCCCGAATTCCTGTCCAGGCCCGGCAAACCCCATCCGCTGTTCCGCGGCCTGATCGAAGCGGCCCAGCATCGCCATCGGGACGCCGACCAACGGGATCTGGTCAGCGCCCTCAGCGAGACCTGAGGCGCCGCCACCGATCGATCAGCTCCATCACCGCGGCGGCGCCAGGCCCCTCAACCCAGGCCCGGCCATGCCGTTGTCGCCGGAGGGGCCTCCTCCTTAACGTCACGCCCATGGGACGCCCCCCCCTTCTCGCCAACGCCGACTCCCAGGCCAGTCCCCAGCCGCCAGCGCCCGGGGCCAACCTGCCGGTGGTCGAGACCTTCCACTCGCTCCAGGGGGAGGGCCTCCATGCGGGCCGCAGCGCCTTCTTCATCCGCCTGGCCGGCTGCAGCGTCGGCTGCTCCTGGTGCGACACCAAGCACTCCTGGCCCGAGGCGAGCCATCCCCGCCGCAGCCTCACCGACCTCGCCGCCGCGGCCTGCGGTGCGGCGGCGGCAGGCGCCGGCTTTGTGGTGATCACTGGGGGAGAGCCGCTCCAGCACCACCTCGATGCACTCTGCGACCAGCTGCGGGCGGCCACGGCCGGGGCGGATCAACCGGAAGGCCTCCCCCTCCACCTGGAGACCAGCGGTGTGGATCCACTCAGCGGCCGCTTCGACTGGATCACCCTGTCCCCCAAACGCCATCGCCCGCCCAACAGCGCCCTGCTGCAGGCCTGCGATGAACTCAAGGTGGTGGTGACGGCAGCCGCCGATCTGACCTTCGCCGAGGCGATGGCCGCGCAGGCGCTCCAAGGGCGAAGCCACGGCGCCACAAGCCGCCGGAGCCGGCCAGTGCCAGCGCTGCTGCTGCAACCCGTCTGGGATGATCCCGGAGCCGGCGAGCTGACGATCGACTACGTGCGCCGCCATCCAGCCTGGCGGCTCAGCCTGCAGAGCCACAAGTGGCTTGGGCTGCGCTGAACAACGCCTGCCCATGGAGCCAGAAGCCGGGGCCCCGTGGGAAACGCACAACAAAGCAGCAGGATCGGGGCATCCTCGGGCCGGGTGATCTACTTTGTGCCCGATTTTGCAGTCGTGGTTATGGCAGGAAGCAGGCTGAACGGCAAGTCAGCTCGAGCCTGTCAACGTGCTTTACGACTGCAGCTCTGGCCGATGGCCTTGCTCGCTCTGGGACTGGCCCTGCCCGTTCAGGCCCAGGTGAAGAGCCAGGTTCAGGAATGGCAACAGGCGCCGCCGCTGCCCACCGACATGCGCGACACCCTGGCAACGATCAGCAGGGATTCCAACCTTTATCAGCTCTACCAGCAGTACCGCGCCAATCGCGATGGACTCCAGAAGGCTGCCCAGCGGATCAGCCTCGACCAGGCGATCGCCATGGGCTTGGCCAATAATCCGACCCTGGCTGCCACCATCGCCGAGATCCAGGCGTCGCAATGGTCGGGCATCGCCGTGGGGCGGGAATGGGTGCCCAGCCTCAGCGTCAAGACCTCCGATCCGGGTGTGCTGGGCTTCTCCACCTCCACCAGCAGCCTGCAGACCAAGGTGGACGGCAGCGATGTGGTGGAAAAACTGAGCTTTAAGCACGGTTTTCTCTCCAATCCCTACGCCAACCTCTCCTGGTCGTTTTTTGATCCCTCCCGTGGCTCCCGCCTCGCCGCCCTGGGGGCCCAGAACAACGCCCTGCGCAACAAGCTCAGCTTCGTCTCCCGGGAACTGATCCTGGCCATCCAGACCAATTACACCGTGCTGCAGGAGGCGCTGGAGCGGGAGAGTGATTACATCCAGCTCTTCAATCAGGCCATCCACATCTACGTCGGTGCCAATCAGGCCAAGCGGCCCTCCGCCGAAGTCAGCCGGCTCGAGGCCCAGGCGGTGTCGCTGCTGATCGACCGGGTCCAGGCCCACAAGCGCAGCATCCAGGCCGCCGATGGCCTGGCCAGCCTGCTCAACCTCACCCCTGGCAAGCTGGCGCTGCCCAATGAGAAGAGCAAGGAGATCGGCGCCTGGCCCCTGAGCCGCACCGATTCGATGCAGCAGGCCCTCGCCCGCCGCGAGGAACTGCAGGCCAACGCCTGGGAGGTGAAGGCCCTCAACGACAGCGCCACGGCCATTCGCCTCAAGGTGGTGCCCGCCCTGGCCCTCTCCGCCCAGGTGAAGCGGATCAGCGCCAATCAGCAGGCCGGCTCCCTGAACGGCGACATGAACGGAACCCTGCAGCGCACCTCCGGGTTCGATTCCTTTCTTGGCCTCACCTTCGACTGGAAGATCTTCGATGGCGGCATCCGCAATGCGGAAGCCAACGCCGTCGACGCTCGAGCGCAGCAATCGGCCGAGCAGGGCATCAACACCCGTCTGACGATCGGCAGACAAGTGGCCGATTCCTACGCCACCTTTGTGGCCTCAAAGATTCTCGTCGATGCCGCCCGCGCCGATGTCAAGGCCTCGCGCCTCTCCCTGGCTGGCGCCCTGGCCGATTACAGGGCGGGACTCCACAACGATGCCGGCACCACCGTGGTCCAGGCCCTCTCCAAGCTGAAATCCGCTCTCGACACCTACCGCACCCTGCTCAGCGACCAGAACCTGGCGGTCCATCAGTTGAATCGCTTCACTGCCACCTGGCCGGGAAACACCGAGCAGCAGCTCAGGCAGCGCTTCGAGCGCTGGCTGCCCCCGGCCGGCCAGGTCCCCCGGCCCAGAACTCGCGCCACCGCCGAACCCCGCAGCCGCGTTGCGGCGACCAGCTCCACACCAGTCGGGGTCGATCCGGTGCCGGCCGGGGCGGATCAGCCGACCTCGATCACCGAGCCGGCCAGTGGTGCCTCCCTGCCCGCCACGCCGCTCAGCGGTCCGCCGCGCTAGCCGGGCCGGTCACATCTGGTAGAGCGTGCGGGGAATCTTGATGCCCTCTTGGTGGAAACGGTTCCAGATGGCGCGCCGGAGTTCGGCGGCAATGCTGCCCTTGGTGGTGGGATCGGCCATCCAGAAGTCGAGGCCATAAATCATGGCGTAGTCTCCAAATTCCGCCAGCTTGGCCGATGGCGGCGGGTTTGACATCACCCGGGGATTGGCCTTGGCGATCTCCAGCAGGATGGCGATCACCTGTTCAGGGGAATGGTCGTAATCAGCGCGCACATTCAAGCTGCCGCAGCGCAATGTCGCCGTTCCCGTGTAGGTCGTTGTCGTGGCAGTGAAGAAGGTCTGGTTGGGAACCAGCAGCTCGGCGTTGTCGGAGGTGCGCAGCAGCGTGGCGGCCCGCAGGCCGAGGCTCTGGACCTTGCAGACATCGCCGTCGTGGACGAGCACCTCGCCGGGCTTGAGCGATCCTTCGAACAGCAACCACAGGCCGCTGACAAAGTTGGAGAACACCTCCTTGATGCCAAAGCCGAGGCCCACCGACAGGCCGCCGGCGATGGCGGCGATGGCGGTGCCGTTCAGACCGATCTGATCCGCCAGCCAGAGGCCACCGACCCCGATCAGCAGATAGCGGAAGATCAGCTCAAACGCCTTGCGATTCCCCAGATCCATTCCCGCGAACCGTCCGGCCATGGACCCGATCAGGGCCACCGGCAATTTGGAGAGCACCACCAGGAAATAGGGCAGGGCCACCAGCAGCAGCAATTTGCCGAAACTGAACGGTTCGTCGAACAGATTCAGCAGCGGCACCTCGCTGATCGCTTCGAGCCCATCGAGCCGTTGGACCAGGCCGGCCGCGCTCAGCACCAGAAAGAGGGGGGAGACGGCCCGACGCCAGTAGCTCTCCACCACCTCGGCGGGCTGCCAGCGTCGCAACAGCAGCCGCAGCCCCGCCAGCAGCGTCCAGATCAGCACCAGCTGGCTGACCAGGGTCAGCAGTCCACCGGGCTGCCCGAAGGAGGTGGCCGCGGCACCGGCCACGGCCAGGGCAGCGGCGAGCAGCAGCTTGGCGAACACCGGCTGCCAGCTGGTTTCCGGATGGGGCAGCCGCAGCTTCCAGGTCCGGTAGGCCAGGATCAGGGCCACGGCCACCACGATCTGAATCAGCAGGGCGGCTCGGCTGAGCAGTCCCAGCCAGCCGCCGATCACGAAGAGAAGTTGATTCATGGCTTACGGGAGGCGGATGGTGCGGCGGCCGTCGCAGGGACCGAGGGGGCTGGCGTTAGCGGGACAGCGGTACCTTGGCCTGGCAGGAACGCCTGGGAGCTGGCGCCGGCCAGGGTCTGGAGGCTTTCCAGCACCTGCCGGGGCGACTCCTCTCCGTAGATGTTCTGTTTGAGCAGCTGTCGCAGGGCCTCGGTGCGCTGGCGCAGCTCCACCCCTTGTTGAAAATTGGGAACAGTGGAGGCTTTCAGGCTCGACTCCATTGCCGCCAGAACCGGTGAATCCTTCACCGGCACGATCACATTGCGGTTCACCGGCATGTTGCCGAAAGCCCTCTGCATCAGGCTGTTCTGGCTGATGTCGTTGAGCATGAACAGGGCGAAGCTCTCCGCCAGGCGTCGCTGGCTGGGAGTGGAATCCCGCCCGAAGCTGATCACCAGCAGCCGCGCCATCGGCCGGGCCGGCGTGCCGTTGGCCCCGCTGGGCAGCACGGAAACCCCGAGCTTGGTCCCGAGGCTGCGGCGCAGGCGGGGAATGGCGTTGGCATTGCAGCTGATCCAGTCCAACTGTTTGGTCTCCAGCCGCTGGACAAGTTCATCGCTGGTGTCGACGAACTGCAGGGTGGGCTGAACGTTGGCGCGATACAGCCAGCGCAGCCAAGTGTTCACGTCGTTGGCCTCCGCTTCCGAGAACCTCCTCGGCGTGCCGTCCTGGGCGCTGAACAGGCGCAGCATCGGCTTGTCGGCGTTGAAGGCACTGGCGGTCCAGAGCAATTCGTCCGCCTGCAGGGGCAGGCCCACCCTCAGGCCATCGGCGGCCAGGGTGACGATCTGATCAAGCTTGGTGGGCGGTTGCGGCAGCCGGGCGCGGTTGTAGCAGGCCAGGCTGGGTTGCAGCAGGAACGGCAGGGCCTGGAAGCTGTTGCCGTTGCGGAACCCGGAGAGGAACTGCAGGCTCAGGGGTTCGAGCTGGGCGGGGGTCAGGGCGCTCTCGCCCAGCAGTCCCTCGCGTTCCAGCTCCACCACCGGCGGCGTGCGGCTGATCACCAGGTCGGGGCCTGCACCGAGGTTGGCCCGTGAACGCACGCTCTCCACAAGCTCCGCCTCGCCGAGGAAGCGCATGTGCAGGCTGGCGCCGGGATGGACCCGCATGAACTCGCTGGCCATCTGGCCGGCCAGGTTCTTGAGGCTGACGCGCCCCACCTGGTCATTGCCGGCGCCGGTGGCGATCGCCACTTGGATGCTTTAGGGGGCTTTGACCGAGGCCGGCAGGTTGCCCTGGCACCCGCCACTGACCAGGGCCGCTCCCAGGCTCAGCCCGACGCCGACAAGCCGGCCGCAGCGCAACGGCCTGAAACCAGTGAAAACCATGGACGGATGCTCCTCAGTAGACCATGGCCTGAGCCACGAATTCCTTGAGCTCAAACCGCTGTGCCTGGGGCTCCGGACTCACCACCACCAACCGCAGCCGCTCGCCCTGGAGCCCGTCCTTGCTGGCGGTGGTGGTGCCTACTTCCTTGCCGTCGCGATCCAGCACCCGGAAGGTGGCGCGAATCGCTCCGCAAGGTCGGTCTTTGCAATACACCTCGAAGATCCGGGCCATGCCACCCCCGAACAGCTTGGGGGGATGGCACTCGTCGGTGCACCAGCGGGTGAGCACGCCATCGGCGCTGGTCTGCCAACCCAGGGTGCGCAGCTCCTGGCGCTCCCGCTCCTTGAGCTCGTCGGCGGAAAGCTTCTGGGCGGCGCGGAACTGATAGCCCCAGTAGAAGCCACCCCCCAGCAGGGCCAGGCTGGCGACCAGCCAGGGCAGGCAGCCCCAGACGCCGCGGGAGTGACGCTCGGGCTCACGGCCACCGCCGCGCTCTCGATCGACGCGGACACCGGGATCCTCCGCGTCGTCATCGAACCTGGGCGATCGGTCGTCGGCGCGGTTGCGGCGTAACACCATGGCAGGGCAAAGCGAGGGCGAGCCGGCGGAAGCGGACCCGCCCAAGGGTATGCAGGAACACCCTGGCGTGCAGCATCACTGCTGCTGCTGGAGGCGAGGCGGCCCGCAGCCGAACAACCGAACTCAGAGCTGGCGGGCCGGCGTCGTGCGTCGGTCCGCCCTCCATAGGCGCCAGCGCAGCTCCAGCTCCGCCGGGGCGTAGAGCACGATCGGCCGACTGACCTCATAGGGCACCAGGAAGGGTTGATCCCCCATCGGCACGAAAACCCGCCGCTTGGGTTGGCCCGGCGGGCAGGCCATCCGGGTGGAGGCCATCGGCGTGACGTCCTCGACCCGCAGCACGGTCCGATCACTGCCGGGGAGAGGGGCGCTGCGGATGCGTCCGCTGAAGCGATGGAGGTTGCAGTCCACCAGGGCGTGGCGCCCCACGAGCAGCTCCACCCGCCAGTCGGCCGGCTCGCTGGAGAGTCCCGGATCGCGGCTCGGCGGGGGGATGCCGGGAAGCTGCACCACCCAGCGGCGCTCAGCCGGGGCGGGGGCGGGATAGGGGTCCAGATCGAGACGGGGAATCGCCGTGGCAGGCGGCGGGTTGGACAATCCCAGAGTTGCTGGCAGGGCCAGCGGGGCCAGCAGGGCCGCTGCCGCCTGAACCCTGGTCCGGCGGCGGGCTCGGACCCTGGAGGGGAGCGGCGGGGCTGGCATGACGAACGCGCAGGGATTCCCGCATCTTGAACTTCCCCGCTGGTGGCGTCGAGGCGGAGGGGCCGGAATCTGCCAGCCTGAGCGGATGAGCGCACCGCCGATCGCCATCGCCCTGCTCTCGGGGGGGCTGGATTCCGCCACCGCCGCGGCCTTGGCGCAGGAGGCGGGCTGCCGGGTGATCGGTCTCTCCTTCGACTACGGCCAGCGCCACCGCCGCGAGCTCGCCGCCGCCGCCGACCTGGCCCGGGCCCTTGGCCTCGAGGAGCACCACACCATCGCCGTGGATCTGGCCAGCTGGGGAGGTTCGGCGCTCACCGACAGCCGCATCGCCCTGCCCATGGACGGTGTGGTGGCGGGCCAGATCCCCAGCACCTACGTGCCCGGTCGCAACACGGTGTTCATCGCCATCGGCCTCAGCCTGGCGGAGGCTCGGGGTGCGGAGCGGCTGGTGCTGGGGGTGAACGCCGTGGATTATTCCGGCTATCCCGATTGCCGCCCCGACTACCTGGAGGCTTTCCAGGCACTGGCGGATCTGGCCAGCCGGGCGGGCCGTGACGGCCATGGTGCCCGCCTCTGGGCGCCCTTGGTGCGCTGGAGCAAGACCGAGATCGTGCGCCAGGCCCTGCGGCTCGGCGTGCCGATCGAACGAACCTGGAGCTGCTACAGCGGTGGCACCAGCCCCTGCGGAGTCTGCGACAGCTGCCGCATCCGCGATGCCGCCCTGCTGGAGGCCGGCCGCAGCGACCTCTCCAGCGCCGGCCTGGCCGGGATGGGTGCCGCCCCAGGTCCAGCCCCCGTCGCGGCTCCCGGCGCCGCCCCCGCCGCCAGCGGGGACCAGCCACCCCCGCCCGGCAGCGCGCCGGGGCCGGGCCGCCGCCCCCGCCAGCCTTGAGCCGGCCCCGCCTGCACCGGTCCCTGCCCTGGCGGGAACCTTGGGCGGTGGCCAGGGCCCTGGCTGCCGACGGCGCCAGGGAAGGCCTGGTGCTGCTGGAAGGGGATGGCAGCCCCCTCGGCCGCCGTGCCGTGCTCGGGATTGCGCCGCTGGAGATTGTGCGTTGCGGCGGGCTCCCCGCTGATCCGGGCGCCAGCGATCCGTTCGCCGCCCTGGAGGCCCTGGAGCGGCGCGGTGGACCCTGGCTCGGCTGGTTGGCCTATGAGGCCGCGGCCTGGGTGGAGCCCGCCGACCACTGGCAGCGCTCCGACATGGCCACCCTCTGGGCCGCCCGCCATGACCCCCTGATCCACTTCGACCGCTCTGAGCGGCTCTGCTGGCTGGAGGGGGCCGATTCCGTTCGGCTGGCTGCCCTGGTGGAGCGCCTCGAAGCCCTGGAGCGGCGGGGCGCCTTCGGGGCGGGGGCAGTGGCGGCTTCAGGCGCCTCCGGCGCGGCGGGGGCAACCGACCGATCCGGAGGGGCGACCGGGGCCCTGGAACAGGTGGCCATGGAGCCGATCCCCCTGGAGGCCTGGCACTGGCACACCCCCGCCGATCGCTTCGCCGCCGGTGTGGCGGACTTGCGGCAGCTGATCGCCGCCGGCGATCTGTTTCAGGCCAACCTCACCGCCTGTTGCGAGACGCGGCTGCAGCGGCCGGTCGATCCGCTGGCGCTCTACGCCAGGTTGCGATGGCGCTGCCCCGCCCCCTTCGCCGGCCTGGCGATGGCCAGCGCCGCAGAAGCGGTGGTCTCCGCCTCACCGGAGCGGTTTTTGCTGTGTGGGCCCGATGGCCGGGTCGAGACGCGGCCGATCAAGGGAACGCGGCCGCGGCACGGGGATCCCGATGCCGATGCTGCCGCCGCCGCCGAGCTGGTGAGCGATCCCAAGGACCGGGCCGAGAACGTGATGGTGGTGGATCTGCTCCGCAACGACCTGGGCCGGGTCTGTGTGCCCGGCTCGATCAGCGTGCCCCAGCTGGTGGGACTGGAGAGCTACGCCCAGGTGCACCATCTCACCTCGGTGGTCAACGGACAGCTGGCTCCGGGGCGGGGCATCACCGATCTGCTGCGGGCCTGCTGGCCGGGCGGTTCGATCAGCGGCGCCCCGAAACTGCGGGCCTGCCGCCGGCTGGACGGTCTCGAACCCGTGCCGCGCGGCCCCTACTGCGGCTCCCTGTTCCACCTCGGGGCGGACGGCAGCTTCGACAGCAGCATCCTGATCCGCACCCTGCTGGTCAAGGGTCAGCGGCTGCGGCTTCACGCCGGTTGCGGGATCGTCGCCGATTCCGACCCCGGCGGCGAGGCGCTGGAGATGGGCTGGAAGATCCGGCCGCTGCTGGAGGCCCTGGCATGAGCGTGGGACGGCGATGAGCGGAGCCCCTTTGGCGAGCATCGCCTGGATCGGCGATCCCCAGGCCCCGGCGGAGGGGCAGTGGGGTGAGCCGGCCGGGCTGGCGATCCCCCTTGATGATCGGGGCCTGCTCCTGGCCGATGGCCTGTTCGAGACCCTGCTGCTGGAAGGGGGACGGATCCAGCTGCTGGATGAGCACCTGGAGCGCTGGCGCCAGGGTGCGGCCCTGCTGGGCCTGCCGCCGCCGCCGCCCGCCGGGCCCCTGCGGGAGCTGGTGGCCGGGGCGGTGGCCCGCAGCGGCATCCGCACCGGCGCCCTGCGGCTCAACGGCAGCCGGGGCAGCGCCGGTGGCCGCGGGCTGGATCTGCCCTCGCCAGCTGAGCATCAGCCGCGCTTCTGGCTGCAGCTGAGCGCGATCAAGCCCGCCTTCACGCCGCTGGCGGCGATCATCAGCCAACGGGAGCGTCGCAACCCCGCCAGCCTGCTGAGCCGCTGCAAGACATTCGCTTATGGCGGCCAGGTGCAGGCCCGCAGGGAAGCCCGCGAGGCCGGCGCCGATGAGGCCCTGATGTTGGCGATCTCAGGCGAGCTCAGCTGCGGCGCCGCCGCCAACCTGCTGGTGCGCCGGGGGGGAATCTGGCTGACACCCCCCTTGAGCAGTGGCTGTCTGCCCGGGGTGATGCGGGGCCGGGCCCTGGCCCTGGGCTGGGCCCGGGAGGAACCGCTTGCGGCGGCCTCCCTGGTGGAGGCCGAGGCGGTGCTGCTGATCAACAGCCTGGGCTGCCGGCCGCTGCGGCGCTGCGATGGCCTGGAGCTGCCGGCCCTGGCCGCGGAGGCGGCGGAGGATCTGTTCCGGACCCTGCTGGTGGGGGACGGTCCTCAGTTGCAGCCCTGGACGGAGATGCGATAGGTGAAACCGGTGGCGGCCATGTTGGTGGAGGAGCCGACCTTGATGTTCACCTGATTGACCACCTTGCCGGGAACAGCCGGTACTCGTCTGGCGCCACCGGTTCCGGGGGTAGGGGTGAAATTGCCATCGGCCACCCTCAGGTTGGAGCCATCGTTGAACTTGAGAAAAGCCTGCAGCGGGTAGGTGGCGCTCACCGAGGAATCGGCGGTGAAGAAGAGCTTGTAGCTGGCGTAGGGCTTGGTCACGAAGAAATCGGTGTTCCAGTTCGGCCGGCCCAGGGGGTTGCCGGGCCCGATGGTCTTGGTGACGATTGCCGTGGTCCCATCGCTTCCAACGGGGGCAAGGAATTCACAGCGCTCAGCTTTGGCTGGAGTGGCGCTCAGGGCGGCCAGGGCGATGGTCAGACCCAGCAGCGGGGTGAGGCCCGCCCGGCAGCGGGGCCGGCAGGGCAACGAAGACACCATGACGCAGGCAGGCAATGGGGGTGGCTCCTCCGGCATAGCCACGCTGCGGGCCAGAGGGCCATAGGCGCAGGGGGCCCCCGTGCTAGCCGAGGCAGCCCTGCGGCACGGCTGCGATTGAGCGCTGCACCAGCCTGCCGCCGGGGGCTGTCGATGGCCTGCGGCTGACCGGGGCCGCGGCCGATCGTTGGACGATCCTGGTGGCAAACCCGTGAAGGCGGCAGGTCGCCGATGACGCGTGGCGGTCTGGGGCGAGAGAGTGGACGGCCGTCGCCACCGTCGCCGATGGTCTCACGCCTTTCCGCCCCGTTCCTGGCCTTGCTGCTGCTGACGGCCTGCGATGGCGGCAGTGAAACGCCAGTCTCGCGGGCCCGCCCCGGTGACACGCTGATCCGCCATGGACGGGAGCGGGTGGTGCTGGAGCGGCCCTTCCGTCCTGGCCAACCCAATGGGCTCTACAAGGGCATCGTGACGGTGCGCGGTGGTGAGGGTGGCGTCCGCCGGCTGGAGGTGAATGGGGTCTGCAGCATGCCTGGACTCCAGGCCGAAGGCTGGCCTGCCTACGACAACCTCTACGGCCGCAAGCTCGCCGCCTCAGGGGGGGAGGCCGGACAGGAGCGCTGGCAGGTGCTCTTCCATTTCGATGGACGCGTGGAGGTCCAGCAGGCCGCCGCCGAGCAGGCCTGGCTCACTGAGCTGCGCGACAACCTCTGCCGCAGGGGCCGTTTCGATGATCGCAAGCTCAAGCCGCGCTGACCGACAGCGGCGATCAGCTCGGAGCTGGCCAACACGATATGTCGTCACTTTGGGGCAGATCTTGATCCAATCGTGATCAGATCTTCGGCCATTCTTCGCCAAGCCTTCGCCAAACCGTGCTAACGCCGTCATCAAGCAGCGTGGTCACCTGGCTGCTGCTTGGCTTGGGTGGCCTGGCTGTTCTCGCTTGTGTGGCCTGCCAGGGGCTACGCCGCAATCAGAAACGGTAGCTGTTCATACATCGTCGAGCGGTCGGCTCGCGTTCCATTAACAACGCATGACCTGCCATTGCACCGATGCCTGAAACTCTGTTCAAGGTCGATTTGACCAAGCCGATGGATCAACAGGACATGCCCGGCCATAACCGCTGGCATCCCGATATCCCGGCCGTGGTTTCGGTGAATCCAGGCGATGTGTTCCGGATCGAGTGCAAGGACTGGACGGACGGTCAGATCAAGGACAACGACGATCCGAGCGACATTGAGAAGGTCAATCTTGAGGTCGTCCATGTTCTCAGCGGCCCGATCTGGGTGAACGGCGCCCAGCCGGGCGACATCTTGGTGGTTGACATCCTCGACGTCGGTGCGCTGCAGGGCGACGAGTGGGGCTTCACCGGCATCTTCGCCAAGGAAAACGGCGGTGGCTTCCTCACCGATCATTTCCCGAAAGCCGCCAAGGCAATCTGGAACTTTGAAGGTATTTACACCAGCTCCCGCCACATCCCCGGCGTGCGCTTCGCCGGCATCACCCACCCTGGCCTGATCGGCTGCGCTCCGTCCCACGAGCTTCTGCGCGAGTGGAACCGTCGCGAGACTGAGCTCGTTAACACGGCCCCCGACCGCCGCACCTATGGGGCAGGCCTTTCGGGCAGCGAGCCAGTGCTGGCCGCCTTGCCCAATCCCAACAGCGCGATCCTCGGGACGCTCGCCGCTTCGGAATTCGAACGGGTGGCCAATGAGGCCGCCCGCACCGTTCCGCCGCGGGAGCACGGCGGTAACTGCGACATCAAGAACCTGACCAGGGGGACCCGGATTTACTTCCCGGTGTATGTGGAAGGGGCCAAGCTGTCGATGGGTGACATTCACTTCTCGCAAGGTGATGGCGAAATCTCCTTCTGTGGGGCGATCGAGATGTCTGGATACCTCGATCTGCATGTCGACATCATCAAAGGTGGTGTTGCCAAATACGGCATGGTCAACCCCATGTTCAAGACCAGCCCTGTAGAACCCCAGTTCAAGGACTATTTGGTGTTTGAGGGTATCTCGGTTGATGAATTCGAGGGCAAGCAGCACTACATGGATGTGCACATTGCCTACCGCCGTGCCTGCCTCAATGCCATCGAATACCTCAAAAAGTTCGGCTACACAGGCGAGCAGGCCTATCTGCTGCTCAGTTGTGCACCTGTGGAAGGACGAATCAGCGGCATCGTCGACATTCCCAATGCCTGTGCCACCCTGGCTCTACCCACCAGCATTTTTGACCGCGACATTCTGCCCTGCTGATCGGTAACGTCTGCTGGGACCAAGGACTTTCTCCGAAGTCCTTGGTCCTTTTTCCTGGCCTGTCTTTCCCCTCTCGACCCAACCAATTCTGCCGTGCCTGTTTACGAATTTAGCTGCATCAATGATTGCGGTACTTATGAAGTATGGCGCACCATCAATGAGCGCACGACGGCCACCGAATGCCCAGGCTGCGGCCAGGCCGGTCAGCGGGTCTTCAGTCCGCCAGTGGCGCTTTGCGGTCCGCTGCGCCTCAAGGCGGAAAGCAGTGAACCCCGCATCGAGCGCAAGACGATCGGCAGCGAATCAAAGCCGCGGCTGCGTGAAGCAGCGGGAAGTCGCCCTTGGATGCTGAACCGCGACTGCTGATGCGGGTGCTAAGGCCCGGAAGGCTTTTGAGAGAGTCTGCTGAAAATCCGGCACGGCCTTCACTTTTAGAAGAGCCTGATCGCCATCGTTAAGACCACAAAAGAGCCCCAGCTTCATTGGCGAAGTTGGGGCTTTCGAATGCAACTGCAATGAAAGGATTAATCCAGCGATCCTGAATTCAGACCGTCAGGAATTCCTGGACGACGGCATCGCTCAAGCTGCTGGTTGGACCGCTCGCCACAATCCCACCTCGCTGCATCGCGTAATAGAAGCTGGATTGGCGCACAAAGTGCAAGTGTTGTTCCACGAGCAGCACGCTGATTCCAGTCTCTTTCATGATCCGCTGGACAGCTCTCTCAATATCGAGAATGATCGAAGGTTGAATGCCTTCGGTTGGCTCGTCCAGAAGCAAGAGCTTGGGTTTACCAACCAAGGCCCGCGCAATCGCCAGCTGCTGCTGCTGACCACCGCTTAGGTCGCCTCCCTTGCGGCTCAGAAATTTTTCGAGGATCGGGAAGAGGTCGAAGACCAATGGATCGATGTGGCGGTTGCGAGACAAGCCACCGGGAAGGGCTTCCATGCCCAGCAACAGGTTCTCCTTGACGGTGAGCTGGGGGATGATGTCACGGCCTTGGGAGACATAGCCGATGCCGGACCGGGCACGGGTGTAGGGAGGTTCGCTCTGCAGCATGCGACCGTCATAATCAATCGTGCCGGACTTCTGCTGGAGCAGACCGATCATCGTCTTGAGGAAGGTCGTTTTGCCGACTCCATTACGGCCGATCAAGCAGACCATCTCGCCTTCATGAATCCGTAGATCGACATCCCGAAGAATGTGGCTTTCGCCGTAATAAACGTTGAGCCCGCTCACCCGCAGGATGGACTTTCCGCCAGTGTTGGTGGCTGCGACTGGAGCTTGGCTGATCATGGCAGGATTCAATCGGTTGGCAGAGGAAAATCAGGGGGTCAATCCTGGCTTTGGCCGAGGTACACCTCAATCACCCTTGGGTCTTTCTTTACATCGTCAAGGCTGCCCTCTGTGAGCACACTTCCTTGGTGCAGAACGGTGACAGGGGCATTGAGATCACGGATGAACTCCATGTCGTGTTCAATGACCAATACCGTGTGATCACCCGCCAGTGATTTGATCAGTTCGGCTGTCCGCACGGTCTCTTCATCGGTCAGACCGGCAACGGGCTCATCAAGCAGCAGAACCTGGGGAGACTGGGCCACCAACATGGCGATCGCCAACCATTGTTTCTGACCGTGCGACAAAGAACCAGCCTGAACCTTGGCGTAGGGAGCAAGGCCGACATAGTCCAACAATCGATGAACATTCTCGCGGGCTGCTGGAGGTATGGACTGGCTCAGCAGGGCCAGAGGATCCTTGGCTGGAGAAGCGGCAAGCTCCAGATTGCGGATGACATCAAGGTTTTCAAACACACGAGGTGTTTGAAACTTGCGGCCGATACCTCTGCGAGAGATCTGGTGCTCGCTGAGGCCAACCAAGCTATCGCCGAGGTATTTGACAGTCCCTTTGAGCGGTTTCACTTTGCCAGTGATCACGTCAAGAAAAGTTGTCTTGCCAGCACCATTGGGGCCAATAATCGAGCGCAGCTCACCAGGGTAAAGACTTAATGAAAGATCTGTCAGGGCGAAAAAGCCATCAAAGCTTACGCTGACATCATCGATTTCGAGGAGGGGTGTGGTCATGAAGCGGAGGAGTAGTGGGGTGGATCAGTAGGCTCGAACATCTCCTGGCACAGGATCAGTCGTTGGAGATGGCGCGACCTTCGCTGACAGGAACCACTTCCCGATCGAGCTTGGGATAGATCGGCGTTTTCGGGGCAATACCGAAAGCGGCCAACAATTTGGAGAAGCCGCCTTTGGTGAACCAGCCATAGATGCCATCGGGCATCAAAACAACCACGAAAACAAAGAGCGCCCCTTGAACGAAAAGCCACATCTCTGGCAAGGCCTCACTGACAAGGCTGCGCAAGTAGTTGACCAGCACAGCACCAATGATCGGACCAACTAGCGAACCACGACCACCAACGGCGACCCATATGACCATCTCAATCGACATGGCGATTGACATGTACTGAGGTGAAACAATGCCAGACTGGACCGTATACAAAGCGCCGGAGATGCCGCAGAGAATACCGGCAACAATAAACACGATCGTTTTGAACGGTACCGTGTTGTAGCCAGTGAAACGCAAACGGGTCTCATCGTCGCGGATTGCTATCAGAGCATCTCCGAAACGACCACTGGTGAGGTAACGACAGATCAGAAACGCAAGCGGCAAAAGCAGTACCGTCAGCCGGTACAACCAACCCTGCATTTCAGGGGATCCAACCAGCATGCCGAACAGTTCGGTCGTGCTGGTTTTCAGCCCGTTGGTGCCGTTGATCAGTTTCTGCTGGCCGTTAAAAAAGTGGTAAAAGACCATCAACGCGGCCTGGGTGATGATCGAGAAATACACACCCTTGATACGGTTCCTGAAGATCAGGTACCCCACCAGGCCTGCCACGATGGCGGGAACCAACCAGATCAGGATCAGGGTGGCGATTGGCGACCAGAAGGGCTGCCAAAAGAAGGGGAGTTGATCAACCCCGTAATTTTCGAAGAACTTAGGGATGCCATTGCCACCTGCCTCACTCTTGGTGTTCAGCATCAGATACATCGCTGCGCCATAGCCGCCCAGCGAGAAGAAGATGCCTTGGCCAAGGCTGAGGAGGCCCGTATAACCCCAAATCAAATCGATCGCCAAAGCCGTGATGGCTAAGGAAAAGTAGCGACCGAAGAGATTGAGCCTGAAGTCATCCAGGATCGCTGGCAGAATGAAGAAGGCAAACGCCAGCAGGATCCAGGGGAGGAGTCGTCGGAAGAGTTTCAAGACAGGAAACAGCGGATGGGCTGAATCAGGCTTCTACAGAACGTCCCTTCTGGGGGAACATGCCGTTGGGCCGGAACTGCAGGAAGGCGATGATGAAAATAAAGACCAACACAAGTGACATGCTTGTGGTGGCAAAGAATTCAACGACACCCTTGACACTGGCAGGCAGATTCGGGAAAGCGATAAGGATTGATCCTGATCCGATCACCGACTGCAAAATGCCAAGCAACAGAGAGGCAATCACAGTGCCGGTGAGGTTGCCCACACCGCCGAGCACAATCACCATGAAGCAGGAGACGATGTAAGCAGCCCCAAGATTTGGGCCTACCGAGCCGAGCAAGGTGATCCCTGCGCCGGCTACACCAGCCAGACCGGAGCCGATCCCGAAGGTAATGCTGTCGACACGATCGGTAGGAATGCCCAGGCAATTGCTCATCTGGCGGTTTTGGGTGACAGCCCGCATCCGCAGACCCCAGATGCTCTTGCGCAAAAACCACAGCATCGAAAGCAGCAGCACCACCGACAGAAGGATGATGAAGATTCGAATGCCAGGCAGTTCAATCCCAGCAATCTTTCCCCAGCTCCCCTGCAACCAATGGGGAGCGGTCACATCGATGTTTCGGGGGCCGAACCAGGCGTTGGCAAGAGGACGGAGGTTGGCCAGGGCAGCATTCACGGCGAGCCCGATGGCTAGGGCGACGGCCCAGAGAACCCCGCGCAGATAGGGAAAGAAAGGACGATCCCCGAACTTTGCTGCCAGGACGCGAACAGCAAGGAGGCCGAGCAGCACAGCGGAGACAATGCCCAGCATCATGGCCGTTGTGACCGATCTGACCAGTTGCACGAGAATGAGGCTGACACCCCAAGTGGCCAGCAACGTTTCAAGAGGCCTGCCATAGAGCTGACGGATCAGGGTTCTCTCCAGCAGAACTCCGATCAGCGCAGTGACCAGAAAAGAGGCCACCAGGGCAATGGGAAAGTAGAGCTCAAACATCACTCCACCCATGGGCTTGAAGATCGACTGCACCACAAAGGTGACGTAGGCCCCAAGCATCATGAACTCGCCATGGGCAAGGTTGATCACGCCCATCAAGCCAAAGACAATTGCCAGACCAGTGGCCGAGACCAACAGCACAGACCCAATGCTGAGCCCGTCCAGGATCTGAGAGAAGAAAAGTTCCACTTCAGAAGAGGCTATAAGAAAATCTCAGGCCCGACTGAGCCGGACCCGAGACGGACTTGTCATGAGAACGGAATCTCAGATCACATTTTGAACTTGCCTGCGTCGGGACGATTCTTCGTCCAGTCACAGGTGTAGCCCTTGGTTTCAGGAACGAACTGGTTCCAGGGAATGGGCGGGATCGCCTTCACGGTGTCTGAGAGGATCTTAAATTGACCATCAGCGCCAGCTTCGCCAATCAGCACACGCTCGGAGGTGTGGTGATTGGGGAACATCTCGATCTCACCCTGAGGGGCAGCAAACTTAATGCCGATCATGGCATTACGCACTTTGTCGAGATCTTCATATGTTCCGGCTTTCTCAACGGCCGCCTTCCACAGATACACCATGTTGTAGGCGGATTCAGCAGGGTCGCCGGTGACACGATCCTTGCCGTACATGGCTTGGAAATCCTCGGTAAACTTCTTCGAGGCTGGAGTGTCCAGACTCATGAAGAAGTTCCAGGCTGCGAACGTGCCGGTGGTGTACTCAGGACCGATCTGACGGATTTCCTCCTCAGCAATGGAGAAGGACATGATTGGATACTTGGCCGGATCGATACCAGCGGCCTTGAACTGCTTGAACAAGGCAACGTTGGAGTCGCCGTTCAAGGTGTTGATGATGATGCCGCCGTTAGGGAAGGCCTTCTTGATCTTGGCGATGATCGGGGCAACCTCTGTGTTGCCGAGTGGGATGTAGTCCTCTCCGACGGTTTCGCCGCCGAGGGCCTTCATCTGCTCCTTGATGATCGTGTTGGCTGTACGTGGGTAGACGTAATCAGAGCCAACGAGGTAAACCTTCTTGCCATGCTTGGGACCATATTGCTTCATCAGCCATTCGACGGCCGGTTCGGCCTGCTGGTTGGGCACGGCGCCGGTGTAGAAGATATTCTTCGAGCATTCCTGACCCTCATATTGGATCGGGTAGAACAGAATGTGATTCTTGGACTCGTAGACCGGCATCATCGCCTTGCGGCTGGCCGAAGTCCATCCACCGAAAACGACGGCAACCTTGTCGGCGTCAATCAGTTTTTGAGATTTTTCGGCAAACGTTGGCCAATCGGAAGCGCCATCCTCAGAAATGGGGGTGATCTTGTACTTCTTGCCGCCGACGTTCACGCCACCAGCATCATTGATTTCCTTGATGGCCATCTCTTCCACTTCCTTCAGGGTGGTTTCAGAGATGGCCATGGTGCCACTCAATGAGTGGAGGATGCCAACTTTGATTTCGCCGTCAAAGTTGCCGCCGCCACCGCCGCCACCGCACGCAGCGAGTGAGACGGTCATTGCGCCAGCGGTGGCACCAACCGCGAGACGCCTGGAAAGATTGAGAATCATGTTTCGACGTTTCTGATTGGAAATGAAGCCGAGAATCTGCCGGCTAGCGAAACTTACGAATCGTCCTGTTGCCGTCATGTATCGGTTGCGACAAAACCGCATTCACCGCCGCCCGGGCCGGGCTTGAGTCCGGAAACCGACAGAAACGAATGCTCAGAATGGTATCTGTTGCAGCAGAAAGGATTCGACGCGCTGAAGGCCTTCGCCGCTGCGCAGGTTGGTGAAGCACCAGGGGCGTCCCGCTCGCATCCGCTCGGTGTCCCTCTCCATCACCTCCAGGCTGGCGCCCACCATGGGGGCCAGGTCGATTTTGTTGATCACCAGCAGGTCGGAGCGGGTGATGCCGGGGCCGCCCTTGCGGGGGATCTTGTCGCCGGCAGCGACATCGATCACATAGATGCACACATCCACCAGCTCCGGACTGAAGCTGGCGGCGAGGTTGTCGCCACCGCTCTCGACCAGCACCAGATCAAGCCCGGGGAACGACCGCTCCAGCTCCTGCACCGCCGCCCGGTTGATCGAGCAGTCCTCGCGGATGGCGGTGTGGGGACAGCCGCCCGTCTCGACGCCGCGAATCCGCTCCGGTGGCAGGGCCCCGGCCCGGGTGAGGAACTGGGCGTCCTCCTGGGTGTAGATGTCGTTGGTGACCACCGCCAGCTCCAGGCGGTCGCGCAGACGCCGGCAGAGGGCTTCCACCAGGGCTGTCTTGCCCGAGCCCACCGGCCCCGCCACTCCCACCCGCAGACGGCTCATTGGACTCCGAGCAGTGGCGGCAGCCTAGGGATGGGGCCCGGCCGTCGCCTGGTTGGCCGGACCTGGTTCCGCAGGCTCCGCTGGGAGCGGAAGGCGGCCCGGTGTCAGGCCCTTGGCGGGGCGGCCAGGGGGAGTCGGCCGGAATCGCCGGCGGCGAGCGAACGCCGGAACACTCCTCGCTCCTCGCTCAGCTGCGGAACAGACGGGAGTAGAGCTCAGCGTGGCCCAGCTGGGCCAGGCCAGCGCCGACGCCGCTGGTCCAGAGCGTCGCCGGGTCGCTGTGGACAAGCTCGGCCGCCCGCCGGGCCAGCAACGGGACCATCGAGAGGAGCAGCCGCTGGGCCTCGGTGGGCCGCAGGGGCACGAGCCTCACGGCGGCGCTGATCTGGTTGGCGGTCCAGCCGTGCAGGTAGGCCTCCACCAGCGGCTCGGCGGCGATCTCCAGGCAGACGCCGGCCCAGGCCCAGGCGGCGGGCCAGGCCAGGGGCGGACCATCGCCGCCGGGGCAGGGGTCGGGCAGGGGCCAGCCCAGATCATCGAGCAGCTGGCAGAGCGAGCCCCCCATTTGGCGCTGTTGGGCCCGCAGCTCGGGCGCCTCCCGCTGGGCCAGCAGCCAGCCTTCCCGATCACGCACCGCAGCCATGGCGGCGGCAGCGCTGCCAGGGGTCGCCCTGGCCCGCTCCAGATCCGCCTGGAACACGGCCAGGGAGGCCGCTTCCAAGGTGAGGGAACCGCGTTCGAGCTCGGCCCTGAGCCAGGCGCCGAGGGCGGCGGTGTCGCCGATCAGCCCTCCCTGCACCAGGGGTTCCAGTCCCTCGGCATAGCTGAAGGCACCCACAGGCAGGGCCGGGCTGGCCAGCTGCAGCAGGCGCAGCCGGGCTTCAGCGGCGGCGGCGGGCGCGGGGGTGGCAGGTGACCCGGGGGCTGCGGCCATCACTCCGGCAAGCCGAGATCAGGGCCAGGCCCGTGCTGGTGATGGGGCAGCGGGTGGGGCAGGTGGTGGTGGCCCCGCCCCTGCTGATGGTCATGGCCCCCGGCGTAGGCCCCCGGCTCCGGCAGGAAGGGTGCCTCGAGCGCTTGCACCGCCAGGCCCCGCCGCTCCAGCAGGTCGGCGAGCACCGGATCGGCCTGGAGCCGCAGCTGAGCCAGCCCGATTTCCAGGGCCACATGGCGGTTGCCAAGGTGATAAGCGGCCTGCAGCAGAGACAGCGGGTCGTCGGAGCTCACCTCCAGCAGGGCTTCGGGTGCGGCCTCGACCAGCACCGGCGGATCGCCGGCCCCGCCGAGCAGCCACTCCCCGGGCTGCAGGGGTTCGCCGCGCTCCAGCTGCAACACCAGATCGCGACCGCAGCAACTGAGGCGGTGGCCCCGCAGGCGGCTGCGCTCCTCAGCGCTGAGCGCCAGCCGCAGGAAGGCGCCCGTCCCGGGGGGGTGGTCCGGCTGACGCCTCAGCAACACCAAGGCGGGGAGGGCAGACTCGCTCATCAGGGCGGGCTCCCGAACGATGCATCAACCCAGTGTGGCGGCCGGCGACGGCGGCGGCGGTCCCGGAGCTGAGCGCGGCGCTCCAGCGGCGGGGATTGGGGCCGGTGCAGCGGCGGGGGCGGATCTAGCAGGGCCGACCCCGCCAGCCCCCTGGCACGGTGAGGCCCGGCTCCAGTTCCACCGTGACGCCCGCGGCCTCACCCGCCACCAGGGCGGCGCCAGCGCCCCCCTGAAGGTGCAGCGGGGCTTCGTCGATGGCGAGGGCCGCTGCCAGCTGCCCTTGCTCCACACCGCCGGCGGCCTGGTGGGAGGGGATCGGCTCAGCCTGTCCCTGCGGCTGGAGCCCCAGAGCCGGGTGCTGCTCACCAGCGTGGCCGCCCAAAAGGTTTACGGCAGCATCGGCCGCTCCCGGCGCAGTCCCGCCGGCGCCTGGGCCCACCAGGAGCTGGACGTGGCGCTGGGCCCGGGGGCCGATCTGGAATGGCTCCCCCAGGAGTTGGTGCTCTATGGCGATGGCCTCTACCACCAGCGCTGCCGGGTGAGCCTCGAGCCGGGAGCCAGCTGGTTGGGGGCTGAGGTGGTGCGTCTGGGCTTGACCGCTGCCGGCGAGGGCCTGGCCGCCGGCCGTTGGCGCTCCGAGTTGGAGATCAGGCGCTGCCCAGACCCCGCCGGCCACGCCGGGACCTGGGAGCTGGTGGACCGGTTCGAGCTCGGGGGGCCTGCCTTGGCGGAGGCCCACGGCATGGGAGGGCAACCGGTGTTCGGCTCGCTGGTCTGGGCCGCCCCGGAGCCCCTGGCCGGGGCGCGCCTGGCGGACCTGCTCGCCGGCTGCCGGGCCGATCGGCGGGGGCTGGTGGGCGACATGGCCTGCGGCGCTCTGGAGCAGGGGCTGGTGGCCCGCTACCGGGGCCCCTCGACCACCGCGGCGCGCCATTGGTTCACGCGGCTGTGGCGACGGATCCGCGCGGCGCGGGGGCTGGCGGCACCGGAGCTGCCGCGGGTCTGGCCGTTCCAGGAGGAGCCCCTGGGCCCGGCCGATGCCGGTATGGCTGGCCCCGGCCCAGGGGCGGGAACCGGCCTTGGTGCGCCATGAACCTTGCGCCGGCCCGGCGCTGCGAGGATGGTGGGGTGAAGGGGGCCGCCGCGGCGTCGGCGCCCTGCACCCCAACCCGCCCCACCATGCATCTCACCCCCCAGGAGAAAGACAAGCTCCTGATCGTGACCGCCGCCCTGCTGGCTGAGCGCCGGCTGAACCGGGGCTTGAAGCTCAACCATCCGGAGGCGGTGGCCTGGCTCAGCTTCCAGGTGCTGGAGGGGGCTCGTGACGGCCGCAGCGTGGCCGAGTTGATGCAGGCGGGCAGCACCTGGCTCAGCCGCGAGCAGGTGATGGAAGGGGTGGCGGAGCTGATCGACGAGGTGCAGATCGAGGCGGTCTTCCCTGATGGCACCAAGCTGGTGACGCTGCACGATCCGATTCGCTGATGCCGGGCCGGCCCGCTCCAGCCTGGCCCCCCCCTGCCTGACCCTTTCCCCGCCCGTTGAACCCAGCCGATGTCCCCCCTGATCCCTGGCGAATTGCTGCCCGCAGAGGGCGAGATCGAGCTCAATGCCGGCCGGCCCGTGACCGTGCTGCAGGTGGCCAACAGCGGCGATCGGCCGGTGCAGGTGGGCTCCCACTACCACTTCCACGAGACCAACGCCGCCCTGGTCTTCGATCGCCAGGCGGCCCTGGGGCTGCGGCTCGACATCCCGGCCGGCACGGCGATTCGTTTCGAGCCGGGCGACAGCCGCGAGGTGCGGCTGGTGCCCTTCGCCGGCGAGCGGCGGGTGTTCGGTTTTAACGGGCTGATCAACGGCCCCCTCGACTGAGGCGCACGGGCCGCGGCAGGGGATCGCCCCAGCAGCGCGCCTCTCTCGCCTCCGCCACCCCCATCGCCCCCATCACCCCCCCGGCCCATGCCCTACCGCATCTCCCGCCAGGCCTACGCCCAGACCTACGGCCCCACCACCGGAGACCGGCTGCGGCTGGCCGATACCCAGCTGATTCTGGAGGTGGAGCGGGACCTGACCGTTTATGGCGATGAGGTGAAATTCGGCGGTGGCAAGGTGATCCGCGATGGCATGGGTCAGGCCCAGACCACCCGAGCCGCGGGAGCCGTGGACACGGTGATCACCAACGCCCTGATCCTGGACTGGTGGGGGATCATCAAGGCCGATATCGGCCTGCGCGACGGCCGCATCGCCGCGATCGGCAAGGCCGGCAACCCCGATATTCAGGCTGGGGTTGACATCGTGGTGGGGCCTGGCACCGAGGCGATCGCCGGGGAGGGGATGATCCTCACCGCCGGCGCGATCGATACCCACATCCATTTCATCTGCCCCCAGCAGATCGAAACGGCCCTGGCCAGCGGCGTCACCACCCTGATGGGGGGCGGCACCGGTCCGGCCACCGGCACCAATGCCACCACCTGCACTCCGGGCGCCTTCCACCTGGCCCGGATGCTGCAGGCGGCAGAGGGACTGCCGGTGAATCTGGGCTTCTTCGGCAAGGGCAACGCCAGCACCCCAGCGGCCATCGAGGAGCAGATCCGCGCCGGTGCCTGCGCGCTGAAACTGCATGAGGACTGGGGCACGACCCCGGCGGCGATCGACTGCTGCCTCAGCGTGGCCGATCGGATGGATGTGCAGGTTTGCATCCACACCGACACCCTCAACGAGGCCGGCTTCGTGGAGGACACGATCCGCGCCATTGGGGGCCGCACGATCCACACTTTTCACACCGAAGGCGCCGGCGGTGGCCACGCTCCGGACATCATCCGCATCTGCGGCGAGGCCAACGTGCTGCCGAGCAGCACCAATCCCACCCGCCCTTACACCCGCAACACGCTCGAGGAGCACCTCGACATGTTGATGGTGTGCCACCACCTCGATCCACGCATCCCTGAAGATGTGGCCTTCGCCGAATCGCGGATCCGCCGTGAGACGATCGCCGCCGAAGATATCCTCCATGACCTGGGGGCGTTCAGCATCATCGCCAGCGATTCCCAGGCGATGGGCCGGGTGGGGGAGGTGATCATCCGCACCTTCCAAACGGCCCACAAGATGAAGGTGCAACGGGGCTCCCTGGCCGAGGATGAGGCCGCCGGCGGCCGCAACGACAATGGGCGTCTGAAGCGCTACATCGCCAAGGTCACGATCAACCCGGCGATCGCCCATGGCATCGACAGCCAGGTCGGGTCTGTGGAGGTGGGAAAGCTGGCCGATCTGGTGCTCTGGAAACCGGGGTTCTTCGGCGTCAAGCCGGAGCTGGTGATTAAGGGCGGTTCGATCGTCTGGGCCCAGATGGGCGATGCCAATGCCTCGATTCCCACCCCTGGCCCGGTGCATGGCCGACCGATGTTCGCGGCCTTCGGCTCAGCCCTAGCCCCCAGCTGCTTGACCTTCGTGAGCCAGGCCGCCCTGGACGACGACCTGCCGGCCCGCCTTGGCCTGCGCCGGCCCTGTGTGCCCGTGGTGAACACCCGAGGGATCGGCAAGGGCGCGATGCGCAACAACGCCGCCTTGCCGAAGGTGGAGGTTGATCCCCAGACCTATGAGGTGTTTGCCGATGGCGAGCTGCTCACCTGCGAGCCGGCTATGGAGCTGCCGATGGCGCAGCGCTACTTCCTGCTTTGAGCAGGCAAATCTGGGTCGATCAAAAGATCAGCAATAGTCAAGACTGATCAACTTACGGCAGCATTAGAGCGACCCAAGGCGTTTAAGGATCAGGGCTTTGGCTTGTTCTTGCGCATCTGTCGCTGGCGATCAAGTTCCATCTGTCGCATCCGTTTGGCATGGCGCTTGAGATCCTTTTCGCGCTTTGCGGCAGTCATCTGCTCCCTATTTTTTATGTTGGACCAAAAGGATCGACGTTCAGCCGTTGAAGCCTCTAGCTGTTGACGATTGCGAAATTCGGTAAATCTTGTTTTGGATTTAAAGAGAAATCGATTCCAGCGGGAAGATTCGGTTTGCTGAGGGGTCATCAGCAAGTCCAATAGCGTTGATTCCTTGAAGGCATTCCATGAAAGGGCTGCGAAACCGACTGCGGAAACGAGCGAGAGAATAGAAGCCCTCAGAGCTTGAATGTAAATGCCAAAGAAGTCGTTTGTGGTAGAGCGGGGCAGCTGACTGATCAAATTCAGCCGGATTTGACCGATGATTGTTAGCTGTGCCTGCTTGAGCTCGGGCAGGGGGCGAGTCAGGTCTGCACGGCTGATCAGAGGGCCCTGGAGCCTACGCATGCTTTGCTGCAATTCAAGCGGGGTAGAAGCTAATTCCACTGCTTTGATAAGCTTGTCTGCTGTTCTTGCGATCACCCTGGTTTCACGATCCACATTCAGATTCACATTATTGACACCACGCCAGACCGCAAATCCCATGAGTGGAATCAGCATTAAATAGGCAACCGCTGCCCAGGCGGCCAGGCGGCTCAGGCGCATTCGCTGCTGATTGATTCCTGCATTCAGAGGTGCTAACGCAGCCGCAATATGAACAAAAAATAGGCCGGCCAGAGGAAAAGAAACAACATTAGTTAGCGAGGTGGCGGTTTGGATCAGCCATACCGGGTCAAGCAACCGCGGTGGTAGCGAATCCAGGACAACAATGAAGGCAAAAAGTACAAAAAATACGGAGGATGCCTTGGCAATCAGCTTTGCAGCTTTATCCGGAAGCGAGTCTTGCCCCGGTGCAGCTGGCTTCGCCTGAAGCGATGAATCATCGGCTCCCTGGGGACTGGAGCTGGACTGCGGATCCATGGGGAAAGACTCGCTGGAATGAAGGATAGGACTAGATTTGGTGGCTTCATCCACCGGGATGACATTCGTTGCCTAGGCAGCTTGCCTCGATCAACCCTATCATTCATTGTCCGTTGTCGACAATCACGCCTCGATGCCGCCACTGGCTTGGTCACGTTGACCAGGCGGGAGCTGTTTCGAATACCAATCTCTTGCAATCCAGGCCACCATGCCGTGCAATGGTGTGGAAGTAAATGCCATATCGATACCCATAAAAAAATCGCCTCTCCGCTGGAGAGGCGATACAAAGTGCAGCAAATAATGCTCAGGATGCAGCTTTTGTGTTAATCCTGCGACGAAGCTTGCGGGAAGCGCCGAAGGCAACACCGGCTCCGAGGATGGGAATGGGACCTGGAGTGGTAGCAGGAGGAGCTTCGTACTCGTAATCAACAACCAAGGTTCCAGCGAACTTTGTGGAGTCCATGAAGGGCTCCGTAGGGTCGTCGTCTACTGAGAATTGGCAGTTTCCTGCTGCCAAGCCGTTTGAAGTATTAATGCAAGATGCCAGGGTGTATGCCGTCGAATAAGAAGAAATCGTTGGAGATCCGGAAAAATAGGTTCTCAGGGCATTGGTGTTTGTAGACAATGAGCTAAACGTATTTGTCCAAGCTCCAGAGGCAGTTGCAATGACTGATTGGGAGCCAGTGCCAGTGACAGTATTCGGCGTTACCGTAAAACCTTGGGCAATGGTTCCAGAGGTGCTGGAAGGGGTGGTACCAAAAATAAAGGTGGGTTGCGCATTAAGGCCGATTTGGCGACCAGAAGAAGTATTATTGTTTTTGCTCAGCTGAACATTTTGGGAAAAGGCTCCACTCACAACTCGAAGCCTGACACCTGTAAGCCAGCTGGCAGGACCGGCTGAAAATGGTGCGAAGCTCAGCGCTGAGGAGGTTGCTGAACCAAGGGTCTGGAAGGAACCTGCGTTGACAGATTGGACAGACAGGGCGTGGGCAGGGCCACCAATGAGTCCAAAAATGGCAGCTCCGAGAGCCACGCGAAGCTGGGTCTTCATGGATAAAGCACGAACAGCCCAAACGTAGCACATCAACAAGGTCCGTATCTGCCGCCGAGGCGCTTCACATCTGAATGTCAGGAAATTCTGGCCGTTTCCGGATCGAGGTGGGTGCGCGCGGCTTGACCGCCTGCCCCGAGAGCCCCCGGCGTCGGTAGCAACCGCGACCAGGGGTGGGGCCGCCCGCGCCGCAGGATCCCCTCAGCAGCGGGAAGCACTTTGTTCGCGGACTACCGCCCCAGCCACGGTTACGACGAGTATTTCCGGGCTGCCGACCAGCCCCGCTCGGCCCTGCGCCCCCTGCTCTCCTCCCTCGGGCGCATCGGTCTGGAGCAGCTCAACCGCGACCACGCCGCCGCCGCCGCCCTGCTCAAGCGCCTCGGCGCCACCTTCCGGCTCAACGACTCCGGCAGCCGCGGCGTTGAGCGGATCCTGCCCTTCGACCCCCTGCCCCGCCTGATCGCGGCCGATGAGTGGGCCCGGCTGCAGCAGGGTCTGTTCCAGCGCCTGATGGCGATCGATCTCTTTCTGGCCGACGTCTACGGTCCGGGCCGGATCCTTAACGACGGCGTCATCCCCCGGGAGGACGTGGAAAGCTCCCAGGGCTGGCGACCCCAGATGCGGGGCATCACGCCGCCCCTGGGCCGGTGGTGCCACATCTCCGGCCTCGACCTGGTGCGCGATGGTCAGGGCACCTGGCGGGTGCTGGAGGACAACCTGCGCTGCCCCTCCGGCGTGGCCTACTTCCTTGAAAACCGGCGGGTGATGAAGCGCATCTTCCCCAGCCTGTTCGCCGGGCGGGCCGTGCAGCCGATCGACAACTACGCCTCCGAGCTGCTGCGCACTCTCCAGGATCTGGCCCCCTGGACCGACAGCCCCAAGGTGGTGCTGCTCACCCCCGGCGTGTTCAACAGCGCCTATTTCGAGCACAGCTACCTGGCCCAGCAGATGGGCATCGAGCTGGTGGAGGGTCGCGATCTGGTCTGCGAGGGCGAGCGGGTGTGGATGCGCAGCACCACCGGCCTGACGCCTGTGGATGTGATCTACCGCCGCATCGATGACGACTTCCTCGATCCGGCGGTCTTTCGCAGCGACTCGATGCTGGGGGTGCGGGGCCTGATGGCTGCCTACCGGGCCGGCCGGGTGGCGATCGCCAACGCCCCCGGCACCGGCGTGGCCGACGACAAGCTGATCTACGCCTATGTGCCGGCGATGATCCGCTACTACCTCGATCAGGAGCCGATCATCGACAATGTGCCCACCTGGCTCTGCGCCCGCCCCGACCACCGGGCCCACGTGCTCGCCCACTTGCGGGAGCTGGTGGTGAAGTCGGTGGCCGAGGCCGGTGGCTACGGCATGCTGATCGGTCCCCACGCCAGCGAGGAGGAGATCGCCGCTTTCGCCGCCAAGATCGAGGCCGATCCTCGCAACTTCATCGCCCAGCCCACCCTGGAGCTTTCCACCGTGCCATCGCTCAGCGACGGGGAGCTTTTTCCCTGCCATGTGGACCTCCGCCCCTACGTGTTGCGCGGCAGCGGCGATTGGGTGACGCCCGGCGGGTTGACGCGGGTCGCCCTGCGCCGCGGCTCTCTGGTCGTCAATTCCTCCCAGGGGGGCGGCTGCAAGGACACCTGGATCGTCGATGACACGGGCCTGGAGGCTGGCGCTGAGGTGGCGGTCCCATGCTGAGCCGCGTCGCCGATTCGCTCTACTGGATCAACCGCTACGTGGAGCGCGCTGAGAACATCTCCCGCTTCGTGGAGGTGAGCGAGGCCATGGCCCTCGATTGCCCCCCCGGCAGCGCCGAGCCCTGGCTGCCCCTGATCGATGCCAGCGGCGACCGCGAGCTCTTCGACCAACTCTGTCCTGCTGGCAGACCTGAGGATGTGGTGCATTTCCTGGTGCGCCACGAGGACAACCCCAACAGCGTTGTCAACTGCCTCGCCGTCGCCCGCGAAAACGCGCGTCAGATCCGCGATGTGGTGACCACCGAGATGTGGGAGCAGCTCAACGGCACCTATTGGCAGCTGCAGGAGGCGAGCTACTGGGAGCAGCCCCCCCAGGAGCAGCTCAGGGAGATTCGGCGCTCCTGCCAGCTGTTCTATGGGATCACCGACGCCACCCTCAGCCGCGATCTGTCCTGGCAGTTCAGTCGTCTGGGGCGGCTGCTGGAGCGGGCCGACAAAACCAGCCGCATCCTTGATGTGAAGTACTACCTGCTGCTGCCCAGCCCGGAGGAGGTGGGTGGGGTGATCGATGAGCTGCAATGGATCGCTTTGTTGCGCACCGCCGGCGCCTACCAGATGTTCCGCCAATCCCAGCAGCGGGCGATCGCGCCGGAGGCGGTAGCCGGTTTCCTTCTGCTCAATCCGGTCTTTCCCCGTTCAGTGCGTTACTGCCTGGAGCGGATCAGTGAAACCCTGCGGATCGTGCACGGCAAGGCGGTGCCCGGCCATCCTGATGCAATCGAGTGCCTCACCGGCCTCACCCTGGCCCGCTGGAGCTACACCAGCATCGAGGATCTGATCGCCGGAGGCCTGCACGAGGCGATCGACCAGCTCCAGCAGGACCTCAACCAGCTTCACACCCTGATCGAGCAGCGCTACTTCATCGCGCCCACCAGCGCCTGAGTCGCATGCTGGCCCGCATCAGCCATACCCTCACCTACCGCTACAGCGCTCCGGTTCTGCTGGGGCCCCATCGCTTCTGTCTGCAGCCCCGGGGCAATGGTTTTCAGCGGTTGCTGAGCTTCCAGTTCACGATCTCGCCCGAACCTTCGCAGCTTTACGCCCTGGTGGCCGCCAGTGGCGACGAGATCCTGCGGGCCCGTTTCGAGGGCAGCACCAAGAGCTTCCAGGTGGAGGCGATCAGCGAGGTGGAAACGGCGCCAGCCCCGCCATTGGAGCTGTGCCTGGCCGAAAACGAGCCGCAGCTGCCCTATCCCGTGGGTCACCTCAATGGTGACCTGATGGGATCCCTGGAGGGCTGGCTTCCCAATGGCCAGCACGATCCAGCCGCGGTGGATCTGGCCCAGGATGCCTTGATGGGCAGTGACCAGCGGGCGCTGCTGTTTCTCAACCAGCTGGTGGAGATCATTCAGGACCGGGTGAAGTACACCCAGCGCCATAGCGGCCCGGCCTGGCCGGCCGGTCGAACCATCAAGGAGAGGGTGGGATCCTGCCGGGATCTGGCGATGCTGATGATCGAGACCTGCCGCTGCGTGGGTTTGCCGGCCCGCTTCGTGAGTGGCTACCACCTGGTGGAACCGCCGCCGAAGGTTTACGACCTGCATGCCTGGGCAGAGGTGTATCTGCCTGGTGCAGGATGGCGCGGCTTTGATCCCAGCGGGAAGGGTCGCATCGACGATCGTTACATCGTGCTGGCCACCTCCTCCAAGTCCCATCTCACCGCCGCAGTGAACGGCACCTTCTCGGGGCCGGAGCGGGTGAGCAGCGCGCTGAGTTGGAGTATCGAAGCCCATACCCTGGACTCAGAGTCCGCCCGCAGCCAGGACGCCATGGCCAAAGACGAAGGGCGCATGAAGCCGGCGTAGCCGGTAGCCATTGGTGCAGCATCATGGGCCCGGTAGCGGCCATGACGGGTCTCTCTGCCCCACCGGATCTTCGCAACCGGCATCGCCATGGAAAGCCCCCTCCCTACGGCCACACGGCCCTCAGCCGCCGCCGAGAGCCTGCTGGAGGCGATGCGTCGCCACCTCTTCTCCAGTCAGGCCAAATCCCCCTCCCTGGCCACCCGCCACGACCACTACCTCTGCCTGGCCCTGGCCGTGCGCGACCGGCTGCTCCACAACTGGGTGGCCACCGCCGAGACCTACACCCGCGCCCACGTGCGCACCGCCACCTATCTGTCGGCCGAGTACCTGCTCGGCCCTCACCTCGAGAACAACCTGGTCAACCTCGGCATCCGGGTCGAGGCGGAGCAGGCCTGCCAGGCCTTGGGCCTGTCGCTGCAGGAGCTGATCGACGAGGAGCCCGAACCGGGCCTCGGCAACGGCGGCCTCGGTCGCCTGGCGGCCTGCTTCCAGGAATCGATGGCGACCCTCGAGTTGCCGGCGATTGGCTACGGCATCCGTTATGAGTTCGGAATCTTCCGCCAGCAGATCACCGGCGAGGGCCAGCAGGAGAGCACCGATCCCTGGCTGGCCCGCGGCAATCCCTGGGAGGTGATCCGGCCGGAATGGAGCTATCCGGTGGAGATCGGCGGCCACACCGTGATCGGCGTCGCCCACGATACGCCGATTCTGGGCTACGGCGTGCGCACCGCCAACACCCTGCGGCTGTGGTCGGCCCAGGCGCCCGATGCCTTCGACTTTGCCTCCTTCAACGCCGGCGATTACACCCGAGCCGTGCTGCAGAAGGTGCAATCGGAAACGCTCTCGAAGGTTCTCTATCCCAATGACGAACTCGAGCAGGGCAAGCGGCTGCGGCTCAGTCAGCAGATCTTCTTTGTGTCCTGCTCCCTCCAGGACATGTTCCGCATCCTCAAGGGCCAGGGCATGGCTCCCACCGAGTTCCACCGCAAGTTTGCGGTGCAGCTCAACGACACCCACCCGGCCATCGCCGTGGCTGAGTTGATGCGGCTGTTGATCGATCAGCACGGCGTTGACTGGGACACCGCCTGGACGATCACCACCGCCGCGATCAGCTACACCAACCACACCCTGCTCCCCGAAGCGCTCGAGGCCTGGGGCCTGGACCTCTTCGGCCAGCTGCTGCCGCGCCAGCTGGAGATCATCTACGAGATCAACGCCCGCTTCCTGCGTCTGGTGCGGATCCGTCATCCAGGCCAGCCTGAGCTGCTGGAGCGGTTGTCGCTGATTCAGGAGGGGCCCCAGCGCAAGGTGCGCATGGCCCATCTGGCGGTGGTGGGCAGCCACCATGTCAATGGCGTCGCCGAGCTTCACAGCCAATTGCTGCTGGCGAACGTCTTCCACGACTTCGCCAGGCTCTGGCCGGATCGCTTCACCAACGTCACCAACGGGGTGACACCGCGCCGCTGGCTGGCGGTGGCCAACCAGCCCCTGGCCAGCCTGCTCGATGGCAGCATCGGCCAGGGCTGGCGCCACGATCTCGAGGAGTTGCGTCGCCTTGAACCCCTCGCCGCTGACGGCGCCTTCCTGGAGCGCTGGCAGGGGGTGCGGGAGCAGAGCAAGCAGCGCCTGGCCACCACGATCCATCACGACTGCGGTGTGCTGGTGGATCCGGCCTCCTTGTTTGACGTGCAGGTGAAGCGGATTCACGAATACAAGCGCCAGCATCTGGCGGCCCTGCAGATCGTGGAGCGCTACCTGCGCATCCGCAACGGTGAGGACCTGCCGCCGCGCACCGTGATCTTCGGGGGCAAGGCCGCGCCCGGCTACCACATGGCCAAGCTGATCATCCGCCTGATCGTGGGAATCGCCGGCATCGTCAACATCGACCCGGCCATGGACGGCCGCCTGCGGGTGATCTTCCTGCCCAACTTCTCCGTGAAGCTGGGCCAGCGCATCTATCCGGCAGTGGATCTCTCCGAGCAGATCTCCACCGCTGGCATGGAGGCCTCCGGCACCGGCAACATGAAGATGTCGCTCAATGGGGCGCTGACGATCGGCACGCTCGATGGCGCCAACATCGAGATCCGTGAGCGGGTGGGCGCCGACAACTTCTTCCTCTTCGGCCACACCGCCGCCGAGCTGGCCGAGCTCAACCGCAGCGGCTATCACCCCCTGCCCTGGCTGGAGAACGATCCCGTGGCCCGCGAGGCGATCGAGCTGATCGGCTCCGGCCATTTCAGCGAAGGCGACCGGGATCTGTTCCACCCCCTGCTGGCCAGTCTCTGCAGCCACGATCCCTTCCGGGTGATGGCCGACATCGGCGACTACCGGCGCGCCCAAAACGCCGTCGATGACGTCTGGCGCGATCCCCGGCGCTGGCAGGCGATGTCGGTGCTGAACACAGCTCGCTGCGGCTTCTTCAGCAGCGACCGCTCCATCCGGGAGTACGCCGAGCGGATCTGGAATGTGGCCCCCGTGCCGGTGCAGGCTGGCCGGGAGGTGGCGGAGTCGACGCCCTGACCCCGCCGTCCCCATCCTCCGATCCGCACGACGCCGTGAGCAGCAGCCCTCCCCTCCATCCCGGTTCCCCTGCCGATCCCAGCGGCGGGCCTCCGGCCTGGATGGAGGCCCTGGCTGCGGCGGCGGAGGGGCGGCTGCAGGCTGCGGGCATCCGTCTCACCCTGGGTGGTGAGCCCACCTACGTGCCCTTCGAGCCGATCGGCGCCGAGTGGAGCGTGGCGGCGGATGGACCCACCAAGCTGCCCCTGGCCCGGGCCATGGCCCGGGAGCTGCAGCGCAGCGCCTGGCCCGGCAGCACCCTGCTCTACTGCCCCGGCAAGCGCTACGAGGGGGAGGTCAATCCCCGCTGGGCCCTGCGACTGTTCACCGGCCCCGGCGACGTCGCGCCGGTGCGCTGGCCCCAGACCGGCGGCACCCGCCTCGATCCAGCCGCCGGGGCCGCCTGGCTGGCACGGCTGGCCGGCGCCCTGGGTGTGGGCCTTGATCCGCTGGAGCTGCGCGATCCCCTCGATCCCTCCCGGCGTGTCTGGGCGGTGCCCCTGAGCGCCGCCGAGGCCGATCCCAGCGCCGCCGAGGTGGCGATCCAGTGGCTGCCAGCCTCCTGGCCCCTGGCGGAGGAACGGCGTCAGCTCAGCAGCGCCCCCGGCCCGGCGGGCCTGCGGCTGCCCCTTGAGCATTTCCCCGAGGAGGTGCCGCGCCAGGTGCTGACCCTCGAAGCCGATGCAGAGGGCTGGGAGCTGTTCCTGCCCCCCCTGACCCGGCGACCGCTGACAGCCCTGCTGCAGGCGGTGGCTGACAGCCTGGATGGGCTGGAGCATCCGCGGCTCAGCGGCATGCTTCCGGTCGACTGCGACGGCCACTGGCAGGTGCTGGGCCTCACCGCCGATCCGGGGGTGCTGGAGATCAACCTGCCGGTGTGCCACGGCTGGGGCGACTACGACCGCTGGCTGCGGCGGATCGCCGCGGCCGGCGCGCGGGTGGGCCTGCGCAGCTGGAAGCCCGGCCCGGAAGGCAGCCAGGAGGGCACCGGCGGCGGCAACCATCTGCTCTGGGGTGGCCCCAGCCTTGAGGAGCACCCCTTCTTCCGCCGTCCCGCCTGGCTGGTGGGGGTGTTGCGCTACTGGCAGCACCACCCGGCCCTGGCCTATCTCTTCAGCAGCTCCTGCGTGGGGCCCGCCTCCCAGGCCCCCCGGCCCGATGAGGCAGCTGGCGGCTGCTTCGATCTCGAGCTGGCCTACCGCTGCATCCAGGCCGCCGACGACGGTGCCGGCGTCGCCAGTCCCGGCAGCGATCAGCGGGGTCTGATCGGCGAGACCCTGCGCCATCTCCACGCCGACCGCAGCGGCAACAACCACCGCAGCGAGATCAGCGTCGACAAGTTCTGGAATCCCGGAGCGCCGGCGGGTTGCCTGGGCCTGCTCGAATTCCGGGCGATCGAAAGCCTGCCGGAGGTGGACTGGAGCAGCGCCGTGGCCCTGCTCTGGAGCGCCCTGGCCGCCCACCTGCTCAACCCCGCCCACCGGCCGGCCCGCCTGCGCGACTGGGGCGACAGCCTGCTCGACCGCCTGTTGCTGCCCAGCGCCCTTTGGGCCGACCTGGAGACGGTGCTGGCGGATCTGGCGGCCGATGGCCTGGCCCTCGACCCGGAACCGTTTCGGCAGATCTGGGAGTGGCGCTTCCCGCCGCTGCTGCAATGGCGCCGGGGCGAGGCGGAGCTTGAGATCCGGCCGGCCCTGGAACCCTGGCCCCTGATCTGCGATTTTCCCCGCGAGGGAGGCTTCACCAGCCGCTTCGTGGATGGTTCGCTGCGGCGCTTTGAGCTGCGTGCCAATGACGCCTTCCGGGCTGGTTGGCGCCTCGGCCTGGGGGATCGGGAGCTACCCCTGCCGAGCGATGGGGAGCCCCTGGCGGTGCGCTACCGGCTGCAGCGCCTCTACCCCTGTCTGCACCCGGCGATTGCTCCCCAGGGGGCGCTGCGGCTCAGCCTCTGGGGGAGCGACGGCTGCGACGACGTGTTGGAACTCAATGGCGAGGGCAGCCGCTTTGTGCCGCTGGACGGGGTGGTGGCTCCACCCCTGGAGGGGCCGCCCTGGAAGGGCCGCCATAGAGCCGACGCCTGCACGATCGACCTGCGGCTTGCGGACGACCCGCTGCCGGAGCAACCGGCGGCGGGTTGACCTCAGCCTCACACTGCCCTCACCAGCTGACGCCGTGCAGCTTGGGCAGGGGGGCGGTGCGGGAGGTGACGGCGTAGAGGCGGGGAATGCGGTTGCTGTTGTAAACCCGGAACTCACGCACCACGCTGGCCCCCTCCTCACGCACCGCCTGGTTGAGCACCAGCGAGCCATCCGGGTCGGAGACGGAGCGGTGGAAGGTGCCGGGGGGGATGCGCAGGATGTCGCCACCGCTCTCCAGACGAACGATGTGGAAGGGATAGTTCCAGCCCAGGTTCACCAGGTAGAAGGTGCGGCCCCCGTCCAGGGCGAGCAGGTTGTCCTCCTGATGGGGATGGAGGTAAAACTGCCAGGCGCCGCTCTCCGGGTCGTCGGGGGGGCTGATCGCCGGTCCGCTGTGCACCACCAGATCGCGGGCATTGGAGGTGGGCACCGTGATGTCGTAGAAGCGCACCGCCGGGGTATCCCGGAACTTCTCGTAGGGGATCAGTTCGAACATCGGGGCCGGCCTGGCCGGTCCGGGGGGCTCGGCCTGATCGGCGGCATCGCCGCAGCCGGCGGGCGGAGCGGCAGAGGCATCGGGGGAAGGCGACGCGGACCGGGATGGAACGGTGGCGGTCATGCAACGGAGGCGCGAAACGCAGCCTGGGGCGGATGGACCAGTGAACCCAAAGCCACTGGCCGGCGGTGGTTGAGCTCGCTACCAAAACCCCTTTTCCGCAGGCCAGTTCCAGGGCTGGCGCGGCGGTAGGGATTTGCTTCAATGCCAATCCCCTCCACTTCCATTCCGATGGTCGCCTTCCCTCGCCTCCTGGGGCCTGCCGCCGTGGGGCGCAGGGGTGTGGCCGCAGGCCTGCTCCTGGCCCTGAGCTGCGGTGCCCTTGCCGGCCCTGCCCGAGCCCAGTCCGGCTATCCGTCCAGCGGAGCCAACCGAGCCGCTCGTCCCACCGTGTCGGTGCCGGAATTCAAGAACACCGTCACCCCCTCCCTGTGGTGGTGGCAGGGACCGGTGGCCGCCGACCTCGCCGCAGCCCTGGCCAATGAACTGCAGAACAGCGGCGACCTGCAGGTGGTGGAACGGCGCAATGTCGGCGCCGTGCTCTCCGAGCAGGAGATGACCGAGCTGGGCCTGGTGCGCAAGGGACCGAACGCCGCCCGCAAGGGGCAGCTCACCGGCGCCCGCTACATCGTGCTCGGCACCGTGACCTCTTACGACAGCAGCGTCAGCAGCAAGGGCTCCACCAGCAACTTCGGTCTGCTTGGTTTCGGCAACAACAAACAGCAGCTCGAAACCCAGGACTACGTCGCGATCGACGTTCGCGTCGTCGACAGCACCACCGGCGAGGTGGTCGGGGCGCGCACGATCGAGGGCCGGGCCAGCAACACGGCCGGCGCGCAACAGAAGGGGGTGAGCCTGCTCCCTGCGGCGGCCGGGGCCCTGCTGCTGTTCCCCAACATGGGCCGCACCGGCCAGGTGCTCACCGGCGCCGCCGGCACCCTCAACTTCGGCAACACCAACAGCGAAAGCCAGCGCACCCCGCCCGCCAAGGCCCTGCGCGCCGCCCTGATCGACGCCTCCCAGTACGTGGCCTGCGTGCTCACCCCACGCGGCAACTGCATGGCCCGCTACGCCATGCTCGACCAGCAGCGGCGTGAACGCACCGGAGGTGTGTTGCGCCTGGAGTGAACGCCGCAGCCCTGGGCCGGCCGGTGGGCGAGCAGGCCGGCAGCCTCAGGGCCGCCCCAGCTGGCGCCGCATCCAGCTGATCCAGTCGGCGGAGATCTGCTGGGGGCAGGCGGCCTCGCATTCCAGGTGGGAGCTGCAGCCGCCGAAGCCCTCGGCGGCCATCTGGGCCACCATCGCCCGGGCCCGGCGGCCTTGCTCCGGCTGCCCCTGGGGCAGCTGCCCCAGGTGGGCGAGCTTCGCCGCCACGAACAGGCTGGCGGAAGCGTTGCGGCAGCTGGCCACGCAGGCGGCGCAGCCGATGCAGGTGGCCGTGTCGAAGGCGCTGGCGGCCTGGTCGCGGCCGATCAGGATGCTGTTGGCCTCCGGGGCGTTGCCGGTGTTGACCGAGCAGTAGCCGCCGGCGGCGATCAGCCGATCGAAGGCGCTGCGATCCACCGTCAGATCGGCCAGCAGGGGCAGGGCCCGGGCCCGCCAGGGCTCCAGCACCAGGGTGTCGCCATCGCGGAACTGGCGCAGGTAGAGCTGGCAGACCGTGGTCGCCGCCTGCGGGCCGTGGGCCTGGCCATTGACCAGGAAGCCGCAGGACCCGCAGATGCCTTCGCGGCAGTCGTGCTCGAAGCTCAGCGGCCGCTCGCCGGCCCGCAGCAGCTGATCGTTGAGCCGATCGAGGGCTTCGAGCAGGGAGAGATCGGTGCTCAGCTGCTCCAGCCGGTGGGTCTCAAAGCCGCCCGGCTGATCGGGGCCGGCCTGGCGCCAGACACGCAGGCTGAGGCTGATGCGGGCGGGCGCGACGTCCATGGAGCGGGGGGGGGGAGCGGGGGGCAGAGAGGGCAAGCCTCAGCGGTAATGGCGCTGGCTGGGGGTGATGGCCGTGAACTGCAGGGGCTCGCTGAGGCGCTCCGGGGGCTGACCCGGCCGGTGCCGCCAGGCGGCGATATGGGCGAAACGGGCGTCATCGCGGCGGGCCTCCCCCTCCTCGGTCTGGTGTTCCTCGCGAAAGTGGGCGCCGCAGGATTCCTCCCGGGCCAGGGCATCGCGCACCATCAGATCCGCCAGGCCAAGGAAGTCCTCCAGCCGCAGCGCTCGCTCCAGGGCCTCATCGGGACCGGGACCGTGGTCGGCGAGCCGCAGCTCCTCCCGGAACCGCCCCTGCAGGCGCTCCACCTCCGCCAGCCCCCGCCGCAACCCCGAGGCGCTGCGGCTGATGCCGCAGACCTCGATCATCAGCAGCCCCAGTTCCCGGTGCAGCTCGGTGGGGGTGGGGCCAGCGGCGCCCCCACCGGCCCGCAGCGCACCGCGGGCGGGCCGCAGGGCGGCGATGCGGCTCTCGGCGGCGGCCACGGCGGCGCGGCAGGCGGGATGGTTGGCGCCGATCTCCGGCTGGGGATGGCCGGCCAGCCAGGCGGTCACGGTGGCCGGGGCGATGAAGTACCCATCGGCCAACCCCTGCATCAGGGCGCTGGCGCCGAGCCGGTTGGCGCCGTGTTCGGAAAAGTTGGCCTCACCGAGCACGAACAGCCCCGGGATTGTGCTCATCAGGTGGTAATCCACCCAGAGGCCACCCATCGTGTAGTGAGGGGCCGGATAGATGCGCAGCGGGCTGACGCTCGGATCCTCGCCGGTGATGCGGCCATACATGGCGAGCAGGTTGCCGTAGCGGGCCTCAATCGCCTCCCGGCCATCGCGACGGATCGCCTCGGCCAGATCCAGATACACGCCCCGCCCCCCCGGACCGACGCCGCGGCCCTCCAGGCAGAGCTCCCTGGCCCGGCGGGAGGCCAGGTCACGGGGCACCATGTTGCCGTAGGTGGGATATTGGCGCTCCAGGAAATAATCGCGCTCCTGCTCCGGAATCTCCCCCGCCGGCCGGCTGTCGCCGGCTCGAGCCGGCAGCCAGATGCGACCATCGTTGCGGAGGCCCTCGCTCATCAGCGTCAGCTTGCTTTGCCAGGTGTCGCCGGCGGGGATGCAGGTGGGGTGAATCTGGGTGAAGCAGGGGTTGGCAAAGCAGGCACCCTGGCGATGGGCACGCCAGATGGCGCTGGCGTTGCTCTTGATGGCATTGGTCGATAAATAGAACACATTCGAATAGCCGCCGCTCGCCAGCAGCACCGCATGGGCGGTGAACGTCTCCAGGGCTCCGCTCAGCCCATGGCGGCAGACCACGCCGCGGGCCACCCCATCCACGCAGATCAGCTCCACCATCTCGCGGCGGCAATAAAGGGCCACCCGCCCCGCAGCCACCTGGCGCATCAGGGCCTGGTAGGCGCCGAGCAGCAGCTGCTGGCCGGTCTGGCCGCGGGCGTAGAAGGTGCGGCTCACCAGGGCGCCACCGAAGCTGCGGTTGGCCAGGGTGCCGCCATACTCCCGGGCGAAGGGCACCCCCTGGGCGACGCAGTGGTCGATGATCGCGCCGCTGATCTCCGCCAGGCGGTGGCAGCCGGCCTCGCGGGCGCGGAAATCGCCCCCCTTGACGGTGTCGCGGAACAGGCGCTCGACACTGTCGCCATCGCCGGCGTAGTTGCGGGCGGCGTTGATGCCCCCCTGGGCCGCCACCGAATGGGCCCGCCGCGGGCTGTCGTGGTAGGTGACCAGCTCAACCTGATAGCCCTGTTCCGCCAGGGTGGCGGCGGCCGACGCGCCGGCCAGGCCGCTGCCCACCACCAGCACCCGCAGCCGGCGCTTGTTGGCGGGGCTGATCAGGGGCAGGTCCTCGCGGCAGCGTTGCCAGGCGGAGGCCACCGGGCCCGCCGGCAGGCGGGGATCGAGGGGGGAGGCAGCCCCGGCTGCGGGCTCCGCCTCGGCGGCCGTTGATGGCGAGGGAGCGGGGCTCATGGGCTCAGATCCGGATGGGAGGCGCGGACCACCAGGGCGAAGGGCAGCAGGCAGAAACCGGCGCCCAGAGCCAGGGCGAGGGTGCGGCCCAGGCCGCGGATCCGGTCGCGGTTGGCCGGGTCCAGCCAGCCGAGGCTGCGGTGGGCGCTTTCGTGGCCATGGAGCAGGTGCAGGGCCACCGCCAGGCCGGCGAGCCCGTAGAGCCCCAGGGCGACGGGGCTGGCCAGGGCGGTCAGCAGGGCGGCCAGCTCGTCACCGGGGCCGGGGCGGTGCAGCCGCAGCTGGAGCAGATGCACCACCAGGAAGACCAGCAGCACCCCGCCGCTCCAGGGCGTCCAGCGGGCCGCCAGGGCCGCGACAGGCTCACCGCTACCGTTGCGGCGGCTGCGCAGCGGCCCGGCGGATGGGCCCTTGGCCCAGCGGTTGCGCAGGCTGCGGAGCAGGGCCAGGGCGGGATGGAGCAGCAGCGCCGCCGCCAGCAGCAGCTCAGCGACGGGTAGCCAGGGCTGCTGGTGGAGGGCCGCCGCCAGCCGCTCGAAGCGGGCGGGATCGACCAGGGCCAGGGAGACGGCGGCCAGATGGGCCACCAGGAACAGCGCCAGGGTGAGCCCGCTCAGGGGCAACCAGGCCTCGGCCGGGCCAGGCACGGCAGCAGGGGCCAGGAGCGGGGGCTGGAGGGCAACCGGTGCGCCCCGATCGCTTCGTGAAGCGGGTCGAACCATCGCCTGGGGCTGCGCATCACGCCCCATCCTGACGGTTCCGCTGTGGCGGCCGGGGGCGCCGTGGGAAGCTGAGGCAGTCGCCGGGTCGTCGCCGTGCCCCTCGGGCGTCCGTCCCCCAGGCTGAGCGCCTTCCTCACCCTGCTCAACGATCGGATGGGGGAGAGCATCCTCTTTCCCCTGCTGCCATTTCTGCTGGCCGACTTCAGCAGCGACGGCCGCACCCTCGGACTGCTGGCGGGCAGCTACGCCGTCGCCCAGTTCCTGGCCACCCCGCTGATCGGCGCCCTGAGCGACCGCTATGGCCGACGGCCGGTGATGGCCCTCTGCGTGGGGGGGACGGTGCTGGGACTGGGGCTGTTCGCCCTGACGGTGCTCCTCCCCTGGCAGCGCCTCTGGCCGGCAGCGAGCGCAGCGGGCCTGCCGATCGGCCTGCTCTTCGCCGCCAGGCTGGTCGATGGTTTCAGCGGCGGCACCGCCGCCACGGCGGGCGCGGTGCTGGCCGATATTTCTCCCCCAGAGCAGCGGGCCCGGGCCTTCGGGCTGATCGGTGTGGCCTTCGGCCTGGGCTTCATCCTCGGCCCGGCCATCGGTGGCCTGCTGGCCCGCTATTCCGTGGCCCTGCCGCTGCTGCTGGCGGTGGCCTTCGCCGTCGTCAACCTGGTGGTGGTGCTCACCCTGCTGCCCGAGACCCATCCGGCCGACCAACGCCAGCCCCTGCCACGCCGCCGCGATCTGCAGCCCTTCACCCAGCTGGCCGGGGTCTTCAACAACCCCCAGGTGCGACGGTTGAGCGGCGCCTTCTTCCTCTTCTTTCTGGCCTTCAATGGCTTCACAGCCATGCTGGTTCTCTATTTCCGGGAGGCCTACGGCTGGGGGCCCGATCGGGCGGCCCTGGCCTTTCTGGTGGTGGGGGTTGTGGCCACGGTGGTGCAGGGCGGGCTGATCGGCCCCTTGGTGCAACGGCTCGGCGAGTGGCGCCTCAGCCTGGTGGGCCTGGGCTGCGTGATCATCGGCTTCCTGCTGATCCCCCTGGTGTCGCGCGGGGCCGCCGTGCCGCTGGTGTTCGTGGCGGTGGCGTTCCTGGCCCTCGGCACCGGCCTGGTCACTCCCTGCTTGCGCAGCCTGGTGTCACGGCGGCTGGGCCGATCGGGCCAGGGGGCCGCCCTGGGCAGCCTGCAGGGCCTGCAGAGCGCCGGCAGCTTCCTTGGGCCGCCCCTGGCCGGGCTGGCCTATGAGGCCATCGGGCGCCGCAGCCCCTTCTGGCTGGCCACCGTCCTGATGGTGGCGGTGGCGGTGCTGGTGGCCGGTGGCTCGACCCGTCAAGCGCCGCCGACACCGAGGCCGGAGGCGGCTCCTGGCTAACTTGAGACATCTGGCTGCGGCGTCCGCCCAAGTTCCATGACTGCGCCGAAGCGAAGCGAACCCCTGGTCGACGCCGATCTTTATATCAACCGTGAGCTCAGCTGGATCGCGTTCAATCAGCGCGTGCTTGCCCAGGCTCTCGACGAACACACGCCGCTGTTGGAGCAGGCTAAGTTTAGTGCCATTTTCAGCAATAATCTCGATGAATTTTTTATGGTGCGTGTCGCCTCGCTCAAGTCGCAGCAGGAGGCCGGGGTTACCACCCGCAGCGATGACGGCCTGACTCCCCTGGAGCAGCTCGAAGCGATCCAGGCCCGATTGCGGCCGCTGCTCGATCTGCAGCAGCAGCACTACCGCCATACCCTGAAACGCAACCTCCAGGAATACGGCATTCAGCTGATCGATTACGAACGGCTCAACCAACGTCAGCGGCAGTGGGCTGACGACTACTTCCGCAGCGCCATCTTTCCGGTGCTGACGCCGCTGGCGGTGGATCCGGCCCATCCGTTCCCGTTCATGAGCAACCTGAGCCTCAACGTGGCGGCCCTGATCCGTGATCCCGACAGCGGTCAGCAGCAGTTCGCCCGGGTGAAGGTGCCGCAGAAGATCCTGCCGCGCTTCGTACCGATCCCCACCGAACTCTGCAGCCGGCGGCCGGCGCCGGTGTTCACGGCGGTGCCCCTTGAGCAGCTGGTGGCCTTCAACCTGAAGCTGCTCTTCCCCGGCATGGTGATCGAGGGGCACTACTTCTTCCGCGTCACCCGCGACGCCGATCTGGAGCTGCGCGATCTCGAGGCCGACGACCTGATGGAGGCCCTGCAGGAGGGCCTGCGCAAGCGGCGCATGGGCGGCGAGGTGGTGCGACTGGAAGTGGCCGATGAGATGCCCGACGCGGTGGTGCAGCTGCTGATGGAGGGCACCGCCGTGGAGCCGGAGGATCTCTACCGGATCAACGGCCCCCTCGGCCTCGATGACCTGATGGGTCTGCTGGCGATCCCGGTTCCCCTGCTCAAGGACAAGCCCTACAAGGGCCGCACCGTGCCGGCCCTGACCCGCGCCCAGCGCAGCGAGCTGCAGGACGGCTCGATCAAGCCGGAGGAGTTCGAGAGCATCTTCTCGGTGCTGCGCCGCCGCGATGTGCTGCTGCACCATCCCTTCGACCTGTTCGCCACCTCGGTGGAGGAATTCCTCAACCAGGCCGCCGATGACCCCTCGGTGCTGGCGATCAAGATGACCCTGTACCGCACCTCCAAGGATTCACCGGTGGTGGCGGCCCTGATCCGGGCCGCCGAGAACGGCAAGCAGGTGATGGCGCTGGTGGAGCTGAAAGCCCGCTTCGATGAGGACAACAACATCCATTGGGCCCGCCAGCTGGAGAGTTCCGGCGTGCATGTGGTTTATGGGGTGCTTGGCCTCAAGACCCACACCAAGGTGGCGCTGGTGGTCCGCCGTGAGAAGGAGCGGCTGCGCAGCTATCTGCATATCGGCACCGGCAACTACAACTCCCGTACCTCCAACCTCTACACCGATCTTGGCCTGCTCACCTCCCGCGAGGAATTCGGTCAGGACCTGGTGGAGCTGTTCAACTACCTCACCGGCTTCTCCAAGCAACAGAGCTTCCGGCGCCTGCTCGTCGCCCCCGTCACCCTGCGGCGCGGCATGGAGGAGCTGATCCGCCGCGAGATCCGCCATGCCCGCGAGGGCCGGGGTGGGCTGATCCGAGCCAAGATGAATTCTCTGGTCGATCCCTCGATCATCGCCCTGCTCTACGAGGCCTCTGGAGTGGGGGTGAAGATCGAGCTGGTGGTGCGAGGGATGTGTTCGCTGCGGCCCGGGCTGGAGGGGGTGAGCGAGAACATTCGGGTGGTCAGCGTGATCGGCCGTTTCCTGGAGCACTCCCGCCTGTTCTGGTTTGGAAACGGAGGCTGCGATGAGCTGTTCATCGGCAGCGCCGACTGGATGCCGCGCAACCTGGATCGACGGGTGGAAGCGGTGACGCCGGTGGATGACCCTGAGCTGCAGGCTCAGCTGAAGGCCCTGATGGAGCTCTACCTCGAGGACAGCAGCGCCTGGCATATGCAAAGCGACGGCAACTTCATCCAGCTCCAACCCGAAGGCGACGAGCGACTCGCCCAAACGGCGCTGATGGAGCAGTGGCGGGATGGACTGAAAATGTCGTCATAACGACAACGGCGGCGAAACCGCTGCATTGATGCAGGAAATCTTCCACTTTCTGCTGCACCATGCGGCAGTGCGGTGCTACATTCCGGCCAAATTCAAACGGAGGCCTGGGGTGATGGGGACACCTCTGCATTCCGCCGGCTCCGATGCGCCCCCCAAAGGCGCCGTCGGTGGAGCGGATGCCATTGACAGCTCTGCCGCCACGGCGTTGCCGCGTAAGTTGCGGCCTTCGGAGCGGTTGCCGGCCCAGCGCGCTTCGGCTCGGCTGAGCGCCGATTCGATCGGTTGGTATCTCAGCACAATTGGCCGTGTGCCGCTGCTGACCCCAGCCGAGGAGATCGAACTGGCCCATCATGTGCAGGCCGGCAAGCAGCTTCAGGGCATCCCCAGCCACGAGCTCAGCGCCCTGCAGAGACGTCGTCTGCGCATGGGCCAGCGGGCTCGCGATCGGATGATGGCGGCCAACCTGCGACTGGTGGTCAGCGTGGCGAAAAAGTATCAGAATCAAGGTCTTGAGTTGCTCGATTTGGTTCAGGAGGGCGCGATCGGTCTGGAGCGGGCGGTCGACAAGTTCGATCCTGCGATGGGCTACAAATTCTCCACCTATGCCTATTGGTGGATTCGCCAGGGGATGACCCGCGCGATCGACAACAGCGCCCGCACGATTCGACTGCCGATCCATATCAGTGAGAAACTCTCCAAGATGCGTCGGGTTACGCGTGAGCTCTCCCATCGCTTCGGACGCCAGCCGAATCGCCTCGAGCTCGCCCACGCCCTCGGCAGCACCCCCGAGGAGCTGGAGGAGCTGATGGCCCAGAGTGCCCCCTGCGCCTCCCTCGACGCCCATGCCCGGGGCGAGGAGGACCGCAGCACCCTGGGAGAGCTGATCGCTGATCCGGCCAGTGGCGAGCACTTCGATTCGATGGACCGCCATCTGCAGAAGGAGCACCTGGGTGCCTGGCTGTCACAGCTCAACGAACGCGAACAGAAGATCCTCAAGCTGCGCTTCGGGCTGGAGGGCAGCGAACCGCTCACCCTCGCCGAAATCGGCCGTCAGATCAATGTGTCGCGGGAGCGGGTGCGGCAGCTGGAGGCCAAGGCGATTCTCAAGCTGCGGCTGATGAGCAACCTGCAGCAGGCCGCCTGACCAGCGTGACCGGCGGCGGATGGCTAGCTCAGGCGCTGGGGGTGGGGGCTGCCCTGCTCTGGCTGGCGTTGGTGGCTGGCCTTGCCTTGGCCGTCCGCCAGCGCTGGCCGGAGCAGCGGGAGTGGAGCCGCAAGGTGGCCCACATTGGCGCCGGTCCGGTGCTGCTGATCGCCTGGGGGCTGGGCCTGGAGCGTTGGATCGCGATCGGGGCCGCCGCCCTGGTGACCCTGCTGGCCTTGTTGAACCACCGCCGCCGGCTGTTGCCGGCGATCGAGGATGTGGATCGCCACAGCTTCGGCACGGTGGCTTACGGGGCCTCGATCACCCTGCTGCTGACCTTCTGCTGGCCGTGGCACCAGGCCGCCGCCGCCGCCGGGGTGCTGGTGATGGCCGTTGGCGATGGCCTGGCGGGGCTGCTGGGTCCCCTGATCCCATCGCCCTCCTGGAGGGTGTTCGGGGAGCGGCGCTCCCTGGTCGGCACCGCCGCCATGGCCGGCGGCAGCCTGGCGGCCCTGGCCGGGGTGGCGGCCCTGGCCCCCCAGGCCAGCCCGGCGGCCTGGGGTCTGCCCCTGATCGCCCTGGCGGCCACAGCCCTGGAGCAGGTGGCCTGGCAGGGGGTGGACAACCTCAGCGTGCCCCTGCTGGTGGCTGTGCTGTGGCGGGTCCTGTCCTGAGGGGGGCGGGACGTCGCCCACCGCCACCCTTCACACCGCCGCCAGCTGCTGCTGCTCCACAGCGCGGACCGCTGCGGCGAGCTCCTCAAGCAGGGCGAGGGTGGTGGGCAGATCGATGCAGGCATCGGTGATGCTCTGGCCGTAGGTGAGCTGGCTGAGATCGGTCGGGATCTTCTGGTTGCCCGCCACCAGATGGCTTTCCAGCATCACCCCCATCACGTGCTGGGAGCCGGCGCGCACCTGCTCGGCGATGGCGCCCAGCACCTCCCCCTGGCGTCGGTAGTCCTTGTTGGAGTTGCCATGGCTGCAGTCGACCATCAGGCGGGCTGGTAGACCCCCCTTGGCGAGCTGGGCGGCGGCGGCTTCGATCGCTTCAGGGTGGTAATTGGAGCCCTCCTTGCCGCCCCGCAGCACCAGGTGGCCATCGGGATTGCCGGTGGTGCTCACGATGGCGGCGTTGCCGCTCTGGCTGATGCCCAGGAAGTGGTGGGGGCGGGCGGCGGCCTCCATGGCATTGATCGCCGTCACGGCGCTGCCATCGGTGCCGTTCTTGAAGCCGATCGGCATCGACAGTCCGGAGGCCATCTCCCGGTGGGTCTGGCTCTCGGTGGTGCGGGCGCCGATGGCGGTCCAGCTGATCAGATCGGCGATGTACTGGGGAACCACCGGATCGAGCAGCTCCGTGGCCGCCGGCAGGCCCAGCTCGGCCAGATCCAGCAGCAGGCCCCGGGCGCGGCGCAGGCCGGTGTTGATGTCATAACTGCCATCGAGATGGGGATCGTTGATCATCCCCTTCCAGCCCACGGTGGTGCGGGGCTTCTCGAAATAGACCCGCATCACGATCTCCAGATCATCGCGATGGCGGCGCTGGGCCTCAAGGATGGCCGCCGCATACTCCCGGGCTGCTCCCACATCGTGCACGGAGCAGGGGCCGACGATCACCAGCTGGCGCCGGTCGTTGCCGTGGAGAATGGCCTTGATCCGCTCCCGGGCCTGCTGCACGGTGCGGGCCGCGGTTTCCGTGATCGGCAGCTCGCGGTGCAGGACCTCAGGGGGAACCAGAGGCCGGGTCTCGACCACGTGCAGGTCGGCGGTGGGGATCATGGATCGAGGCTGCGGCGAGGCACGGGGAGGATCCACACTACGGTCGCCGCCGCCCCTGGCCAGGGGCAGGGCCTCAGAGCGGCAGGGGCATCTCGGTGTCGGCGGGGCAGGGGGCGCAGGCGGCGACCCGCTGGTCGACCACGGCCCCGACCACGACGATGGCCGGCGAGCCGAACCCACCCCGCTGCACCTGCTCCGCCAGCTCGGCCAGGGGCGCCAGCAGGGTGCGCTGCCCCCGCACCGTGCCCTGTTGGATCACGGCGGCGGGGGTGTCGGGGGCGAGGCCACCGGCCAGCAGCTCGGCTGTGATCGCCGCCAGGTTGTGCAGACCCATGTAGATCACCAGCCCATCGCTGCTGCGGGCCAGGCCGCGCCAGTCGACGCCGGGCCGGGCTTTGTCGATCTCCTCATGGCCGGTGACGAAGGTGACGCTGGAACCGGCCCGCCGATGGGTCACCGGAATGCCGGCATAGGCCGGCGCCGCGATGCCAGCGGTCACACCGGGCACCACCTCGACCGGGATGCCCAGGGCGGCCAGGTGGGCGGCCTCCTCGCCGCCGCGGCCGAACAGAAAGGGATCACCCCCCTTGAGCCGCACCACGGTGCGGTGCCGCCTGGCGAGGTCCGCCAGGACCGCATTGGTGCTGGGTTGGGGCACCGAGTGGTGGCCGCGACGCTTGCCGACGAAGTGGCGCTCGCAGTGGGCCGGCACCAGCTCGAGCAGGGCGCCGGGCACCAGGGCGTCGTGGACGAGGGCATCGCACTGGCGCAGCAGCCGGTGGGCCCGCAGGGTGAGCAGCTCCGGATCACCCGGACCGGCCCCGACCAGATAGACGGTGCCGGGGGTCGCGTCGCTCATGGCAGGGTCTCCAGCAGGCTCAGCAGGGCGCGGCGCAGGCGGGGTCGGGCCAGCAGGGGCGCGGCGGCGGGCCCGAGGCTGGGGGTGAGGGCCTCGCTCAGGCGGCTGCTGGCCAGGGTGAGCGGCAGCACGGGGCGCTGAATCAGCAGGGGCGCCTCCGTGGCCGTGGCCGAACTGTATGGAACGGGGAGGCATTCCGCAGCGCAGCGGCGGGCGAGCAGGGCCAGGTAGCGGCGGGCCAGCTCCCCCTCCAGGGGGTGATGGAGCAGCCGCGGCTGGGCTCCGCCGGCCGCCGCCGCCAGCCCCCGGGCCTCCTCCGCCAGGGCGCGCTGCCAGAGGGGCCAGGCGCCGAGGAAGGGCCAGCGCCGCCATGGACCCCGGCGCGCCAGAGCGGCGGCGATCACCGCCAGATCGCGGCGCACGTGGTGGCCTGGGAGCAGCAGCAGGGGCACCAGGGCCAGGCCGTGCTCGGCTGGCCCCAGCTCGGCGGGCCCCAGGGCGGCCAGCGGGCCCGCCGAAAGGGCGTGGAGGGTGACAGGGGCACCGCGGCGCTCCTGGAGCTCGGCGGCTAGATCGTGGAGTTCGGTGGGTATCCGGCCGCCGGCGCGGCCATGCACCACCAACAGCAGGGGGGTGGCGGGGCTGGCCCGCAGACGCCGCTGCAACCGGGCCAGGAGGGCGCCATCGAGGGGGGCGGCGGCCAGGCGGGCCAGCTGGGGCCGACAGCCCGGCAGCCGGGCCAGGCCATCGATCGCCGTCGCCGCCAGCCGCGGCTCAAGGTCGTGGGCCAGCCGCTCCAGGGTTGTCCGCAGGGGCTGACGGGGCCAGGTCCCCAACCCCAGCAGCAGTCCCTCCAGGGCGGCGCGGCGCACCGGGGTGGGCCGGGGCTCCAGGGCCATGGCGCTGAGCAGGGGGAAGTCGGCGGGGCAGCGCTGATGGCCCAGCAGGGGCAGCAGCACGGTCAGAAGCGTGTCTGGGCTGGAGGCGTCTGCGGCGCAGGGATGCCCGTCCGGCGTGGCGGCGGCCGCCAGGCGATCGGCGTCCGCCGGTGCGGCAGCAGCGGTGTCCAGGGAGACGATCGCTTCTCGCAACAGGGCGGCATGGGCCCGATCCCGGTGCCGCAGGATGCGCTCCGGCAGCCTGGGATCCCGCTCGGGCGAGGCCTGCCACCAGCGCAGCAGGCGCAGGCTGGCCGGGGCATCGAGATGGTCTGCCAGGGCGGCCAGCAGGTCGGCCACAGGCGCCACAGATCCAGCCTCGATCGCCGTCAGCCAGGCCTCCAGCGGCAATGGGCCGCGGCGCAAGGCCTGCAGGAAGGCCCAGCGCTCCGGGGCCTCGGGCGGCGGCAGCTGGGCCGGATCGAGATCCAGGGGCCGGAACGGCCCGGTGGAGGAGGGCGTGGCCAAGGGTGGCGGCGACCCGACGGAGTTCACCATGGCAGGAACGGGGCAGCGGCGACGGTGGGATGGCCCGGTCGGGCCGCCCTGACGGCCGTGGGCAGGGGAGCAGTCGACGGGCCGGTGCCAGGGCCAGAGGCGGCACCACCACGGCCGCGCTCGGATCGACCGCGGCCGGAAACCCCCAATTCCGATGCTATTTGGTAGCGATCAATACGTTTCATGAGCCATGGCCTGCCCCGGCGGCCTGATGGCCAGCGCCAAGAGCTATGGGTGAAGGGCTCCATAGCGGGGACGCTGACCATGGCGACGGATCGAGTCATCCCTCCAGGCAGCGGCCCCCGGCCGGGGGCCTGCGCCCCATGGGCGGGCGACTTCGCCGCCCTCAAGGAGCGGCAGCTGGTCTTCCTGCTGACGCGGCAGCTGGCGGAGGCCCAGTTCCGGCGCGGCGACAGGTGCGCCAGCGAGCGGCTCTGGCAGGAGGTGGCCGCCCTCGAGATCGACCCGGAGCGGATCACGGCACTGCTGTATGGCGCCGATGACCTCAACGACACGGCTGAGATGGAGCGGATCGACAGCCTCAGCCGCAGGGCCCCGGGCCAGGCCGCGCAGGGGTGGTTGGGGCGCTTCGGCATGGGTCGGCTCAGCTGGAGCCGGGGCGGCGCCGCGCACCGAAGCGCTCCACCAGCAGATCCTCGAGCACGTCGGCCAGTTGGCTGAGGGGCACGCCCTTGTGGTGCAGGGCCGCCAGCTTCGGATCGGCGCCCATGTCGCCGCCGAGGAAGATCTTGGCGGCCTCCACCATCTGCCCCTCGTGGCGGGCCTTGGCCCCCATCAGGCCGATCTCACCCATGTAGGGCTGGCCGCAGGCATTGGGGCAGCCCGTCCAGTGGGTGCGCACGGCATGGGGCAACTCAAGCCGTTGCTCCAGCTCCTCCACCACGGCCTGGGCGGTGGTCTTGGTGGGGATCAGAGCGAAGCTGCAGTAGCGGTTGCCGGTGCAGCTCACCGCCTCCGCCAGCAGCGGCCCCGGACTGGCGGAAAAGCGCCGTAGCAGGGGCTCGGCCAGCAGGTCGGCGCAGGCGTCCTCGGGCACATCAGCGATCAGCACATTCTGGCTCTCGCTGAAGCGCAGCTCGCCGCTGCCGTAGCAGCGGGCCAGGTGGGCCAGTTCGGCCATGGCCTCGCCGTCGAGGCGCCCCACGGGCACATTCAGGCCGACCCAGCAGAGGCCCGCCTGTTTCTGGGGGTGGACACCGCAGATGTCCCGGGGGGGGCGCACCACCAGATGGGAGCCGTCGTGGGGCAGGGCCTCGGCCGCCTCACCCTCCAGCTCCCGCCAGCAGGCAAGCACCTGCTCGCGGTAGACCTCGAGGCCGAGGGCATCGATCAGATACATCAGCCGGCTGCGGTTGCGGGCGGCCCGATCGCCTTGGCGTTCGAAATGGCGCACCAGGGCGCTGCAGAAGCCGGGCAGCTGCTCCGGCCGCAGCCAGAGTCCCAGGGGAATCGCCAGCTCGTTGCGCTGGGCCGAGAAGAAGCCCCCCACCATCACGGTGAAGCCGAGCGCACCGTCCCGCCGGGCCGGCAGGAAGGCCAGGTCGTTGTGGAGCAGGAAGCTGTCGGGAGCACCGCCGACGGCCACGTTGAACTTGCGCGGCAGGTTGCGGGGGCCGCCCTCGCCGAGCAACCGGTCCTGGATCGCCAGCACCAGGGGCCGGGTGTCGATCAACTCCTCCGGATCGAGGCCCGCCAGCGGGTTGCCGGTGACGTTGCGGGGGTTGTCGTGGCCGGACTGGCGGCTGGTCAGCCCCACCGCCTGGAGGCGGCGCAGCAGGGGCGCCATGTCCTCCAGCAGCAGCCCCCGCAGCTGCAGGTTCTGGCGGGTGGTGATGTCGGCGCTGCCGTGGTCCCCGCAGCGGTCGACCAGCTCGGCCAGGGCCTCGAGCTGGTCGGCGCGGATCAGGCCATTGGGCAGCCGCAGCCGCACCATGAACCGTCCCGGGGTGACCGGCCGGAAGAAGATCCCCAGCCATTTGAGATGGATCGTCAGCGTGTCCTCGTCGAGTGCTTCCCAGCCCGCCTGGCCCAGCTCCTCCAGACGCGGTTCCAGATCGAGGCCGCACAGTCCCGCCTTGGCCCGCTCCACCTTGCTGAGCTGGGACTCCAGGGGGGCAGCGGCGGGATCGGGGGGTGCGCTGGCGGGTGCTCCGCCGGGGGTGATGGTCATCGGGAGGGGACGCGGGACGGGGCAACGGGACAGCCCCGCGGGCAAGGGGGGCGAAAGCCTGGGGCCGCCATCGGGCAGGGACGCCTGGGCGGAACCGGGGGCCTGGCGACGGCTTCGGATCGACCCGTGGCCGCGATTCAGCCGCTGCTCCGACCAGGCGTGGCCAGGGATCGGCAGGGCCTGGTGGCAGCCGCCTGATCTCGGGGCCTTGATCGCAGGACCCTGATCTGGGCTTCCAGCTCGAATCGAAACAGACCTCGAACGGCCGATGATCCGTGATCGGAGGCGACCAACCACGGCGATGTCCATCGATGGCGATGTCCATTCATGGCGGCGACCGTTCATGGCGGCGACCGTGGCGGACGCCGATCGACTGGCCCAGCCGGTCAGGATGTGACGCTCAGGTACCAGAGGAAACCCTGCCCGAATCGGGCATGGGGTCGCTGGCCGCAAATTGCTCTCAGTTCTAATTTCAGAACCAGACCCCGCCGTGGAACTGTTGCCTTCGCTACAGAATGCCGAAACCGGGGGGTCCGGCGTCCTGGCGGCGGGGCTGGATCCGGGCTGCCTGGCGCAGCGGCGGATCCAGCGCCAGCTGGCCCTCGGCCCGGAACGCGCCCGCTTCTGCGACCTGCTCGGCAAGGTGGGCAGCGGTGAGCACACCAGCACCGGCCTCAGCCGCGAGGAAGCGCGGGAGGCGATCGATCTGATGTTGGGCGGCAGGGTCGACGACGCCCAGCTGGCGGCCTTTCTGATCGCCCATCGCATCCGCCGCCCCACCCCCCAGGAGCTCACCGGGATGCTGGAGGGCTACCGGGCCCTGGGGCCGACCCTGCACACCCCCGGGCAGCGGGCCCTCTGCTTCGGCGTTCCCTACGACGGCCGCAACCGCACCGCACCGCTGCTGCCGCTGCTGGCCCTGGTCCTGGCGGCGGAGGGGGTGCCGGTGGTGCTGCACGGCGGTGAGCCGATGCCCGTGAAATATGGGATCACGCTGGTCGAATTGTTCGCGGCCCTGGGCATCGATTGGCGGAGCCTGAGCCTGGAGGCGCTGCAGGCGCGGCTCGACCGCCACCGCCTGGCCCTGACCCACCAGCCGGACCACTTCGGCGCCGCCGAACGGCTGGTGCCGATCCGGGCGGCGATCGGCAAGCGCCCCCCGCTGGCCAGCCTGGAGCTGCTCTGGACCCCCCACCAGGGGGAACGGCTGCTGGTGAGCGGCTTCGTGCATCCGCCCACCGAAAGCCGGGCCTGGGAGGCCCTGGGCGCGGCGGGGGAGGCGGACCTGCTGACGGTCAAGGGCTTGGAGGGCTCCACCGACCTGCCCACCAGCCGGGCCGGCATCACCGCCAGGATGCGTCACGGGCAGGTGGAGCGCGTCCTGCTCCACCCCCGCGACCACGGCATCAGCGGGGCCGAGCAGGCCTGGCACAGCCTGGAGCAGTGGCGCGCCGATGGCCTGGCCGCCCTGCGGGGCGAGGGTCCCCTGGCGGAGGCCCTGAGCTGGAACCTGGGGGCGTATCTCTGGTTCGCCGGCCGTCTCAGCACCCTGCCGGAAGCCCTCGACCAGGCCCGGGCCCTGCTGCTGGCCCGCAGCGGCGAGCGGCTGCGCCGCGAGCTGGCGCCATGAGCACCAGCCAAGCCCCAAGCGGCCCTGAGGTCGCCATCGCCCGGCGGGTGTTCGGCTTCGAGGCCGACTTCGCCGGCGACCTGCGCTGCCTGCCGATGGCGGTGCGCCGCAAGCTCGACCTGGCGGGTGTGAAGCTGAAGTTGCCCCAGTGGCACGGGCTCCTGGCCGAGGAGCGGCAGCGGCTGTTGGCTTGGGACGATGACCCGGCGGCGCTGGCGGCCCTGGCGCGCTGGCTGCTGGCCCGTAGCGCTGAGCTCCCTGGGGGGCCGGCCGGCAGCCTGCCCACAGCCAGCGGGGCTGCCTGGCAGCAGGGGCAGGACTGGCCGGAGGCGGTGCTGGTCTCCTGCGCCCAGCTCGATCTGGCGATCCGGAGCGAGGGCTGGGGGGAGCTGGATGAGCTGCAGCGCTTCGCCCTGGTCAAGCTGAGCCATCCGGGCCACGAGCACCGCAACCTGCCCCGGGCCCTGGCGGAATTCGGGCTGCTGGCCTGAGGACGCCCCAGGCGCCGCGGGGACACAGGCGGAATTCTGTAGCGATGACAACAGCCAGTGCGGCGGCCGAGATGATTCTCTGCAACCGTCGGTCAGCATGTTGCGCCGATCAAGCCATTGGATTCGTGCGCTTCGTTGCGAAGCACGACCGCCGCTTCGGCCGCACGCTCTCACCGCGCCACCCATCCCCCCCCACCGGGCTGTTTCTCCATGGAGGTCCAGGCCTCAGGGAGATCCTGTCTTGTCATCCCCCCGTTCTGCCACCACCCCATGGCGTCCTATTCCCGTCGCAGATTTCTGATCACCGCCGCCGGTTCCGCCGCCGGTGCCCTCTGGCTGGCCGCCTGCGGCGGCAGCAACAAACCCACGGCCAAGCAGGGGGGCAGCGGTGGCGGTGAAACCCCCGAGGTGAGCGGTGCCACCCTGGGCTTCATCGCCCTGACCGACAGCTCGCCCCTGATCATCGCCAAGGAAAAGGGGTTCTTCGCCAAGCACGGCATGCCCGATGTGAAGGTGGTCAAGCAGACCTCCTGGGCCGTGACCCGCGACAACCTGGAGCTCGGCGGCGCCAAGGGCGGCATCGATGGTGCCCACATCCTCTCGCCGATGCCGCTGCTGCTCACCGCCGGCCGGATCACCAAGAGCAAGCAGCCGCTGCCGATGTACATCCTGGCCCGCCTCAACACCCAGGGGCAGGCGATCTCGGTATCGAAGGATTTCCTGGGCGACAAGCTGACGATCAACAACGCCGCTGGACTCAAAAAGGTGGCCGATGCCGCCAAGGCCAAAGGCAAGAAGTTCAAGGCGGCCGTCACCTTCCCGGGTGGCAACCACGATCTGTTCATGCGCTACTGGCTGGCCGCCAATGGCGTGGATCCCAACAAGGATGCCGATCTGGTGGTGGTACCGCCGCCGCAGATGGTGGCCAACATGCAGACGGGCACCATGGATACCTTCTGCGTGGGTGAGCCCTGGGGCCAGCGGTTGGTGAACAAAAAACTCGGCTACACCGCTGCCCAGACTGGTGAATTCTGGAAGTTCCACCCCGAGAAGGCCTTCTCGATGCGGGCCGACTGGGTGGACAAGAACCCCAACGCGGCCAAGGCGCTGCTGATGGCGGTGCAGGAGGCCCAGATGTGGTGTGAGGATCCCGCCAATCTCGATGAGATGTGCGAGATCGTCTCCAAGGACAAGTACATCAAGGCTGCGGTGGCTGACATCAAGCCGCGCCTGTCCGGCACGGTCGACTATGGCGATGGCCGGGTCGAGAACAACAGCCCCTACACGATGAAGTTCTGGAGCGAGAACTCCTCCTTCCCCTACAAGAGCCACGACAAGTGGTTTGTGGTCGAGGACATGCGCTGGGGCTACCTGCCCGCCAGCACCGACATCGACGCCCTCGTCAACAAGGTGAATCGGGCTGATCTCTGGAAGGCCGCGGCCGAGGCGATCGGCCAGAAGGCAGCGATCCCCGCCAGCGATTCGCGCGGCAAGGAGACCTTCTTCGATGGCGTCGTTTTCGATCCCGAAAATCCCAAGGCCTATCTCGATGGCCTCAAGATCAAGGCCCTGAGCTGACGCCATAGCTCCCAGCTCCGGCCATCCGGGCCAGCGCCGCGGCGCTGGCCCCTCCTGTTCCCTGCCGTCACCACCCAAGCGACGGGCGCCGCGACCACGGCCGGTATGGCTGCCCTCCCTGTGGCCCGTCCCTTTCCCTCCTCCGACCCGATGACCCTCACTCCCCCTGTCAGCCGGCCCCGGCGCGCGGCGGCGGCGCGGCCCTGGCAACCCGCCCTCAAACCGGTGCTGCCCTACCTGATCTGCATCGGCGGCTTCCTGCTGGTCTGGCAATGCCTGTCGCTGCTGCTGGGGGTGGGCCGGTTGCCCGGGCCGGTGAATGTGATCGCCGACACCTGGGATCCATACATCAGCCAGCCCTTCTTCGACGAGGGTGGCACCAGCAAGGGCCTGGGCTGGCAGATCCTGATCTCGCTGCAGCGGGTCGCCCTCGGCTATGGCCTGGCTGCCGTGGTGGGAATCAGCATCGGCGGCCTGCTCGGCCTGAATCGCTTCATCGGCAAGGGCCTCGATCCGGTGATTCAGGTGTTGCGCACCGTGCCACCACTGGCCTGGTTCCCGATCTCGCTGATGGTGTTCCAGGACGCCAACACCTCGGCGATCTTCGTGATCTTCATCACCGCGATTTGGCCGATCATCATCAACACCGCCGTCGGCATCCGCGAGATCCCGCAGGACTACACCAATGTGGCCCGCGTGCTGCGGCTACGCAAGAGCGACTACATCCGCAACATTGTGATTCCGGCCACCGTTCCCTATGTGTTCACCGGCCTGCGTATCTCAGTGGGCCTGGCCTGGTTGGCGATCGTGGCGGCTGAGATGCTCAAGGCTGATGGCGGCATCGGCTACTTCATCTGGGACGCCTACAACGCCGGCGGCGATTCCAGTTCCAGCCAGATCATCCTGGCCATCCTCTATGTCGGCCTCGTTGGCCTGGCGCTCGACCGCCTCGTCGCCTGGGCCGGTCGCCTGATCGCCCGCGGAGGCCAGTGAGATGAGCACCGCCCTGATCCAGGTCGATCACGTCACCCAGGTTTTTCCGCTCGCCGATGGCGGTGAATACATCGCCCTGCGCGACATCAATCTTGACATCAGCAACGGCGAATTCGTCTCTCTGATCGGCCACTCCGGCTGCGGCAAGAGCACCCTGCTCAACCTGCTGGCCGGCCTCACCCAGGCCAGCAACGGCGGCATCCTGATGCAGGGCCGCGAGGTCAGCGAGCCCGGTCCTGACCGGATGGTGGTGTTCCAGAACTATTCGCTGCTGCCCTGGAAAACGGTGCGCCAGAACGTCGAGCTGGCGGTCAATCGGGTGATGGGTGAGCGCAGCGCCGGCGAACGGCGCGAGATCGTCGAGCGCCATCTGGCGATGGTGGGCCTCAGCCAGGCCGCCGACCGCCTTCCTGCTGAGCTCTCCGGCGGCATGAAGCAGCGGGTCGCGATCGCCCGCGCCCTGGCGATCCGGCCCCGTCTGCTGCTGCTGGATGAACCCTTCGGCGCCCTCGATGCCCTCACCCGCGGCAACCTGCAGCAGCAGCTGATGCAGATCTGTCAGGAGGCCGGCGTCACCACCGTGATGGTCACCCACGACGTGGATGAGGCGCTGCTGCTCTCAGACCGGGTGGTGATGATGACCAACGGCCCGGAGGCGGGCATCGGCCAGATCCTGACCGTGCCCTTCCCGCGGCCGCGGCAGCGGCTGGAGGTGCTCGAGCACCCCGACTTCTATCGGCTGCGCAGCGAACTGATCGGGTTCCTGCAGCAGCAGCGGCGGCTGCGCCAGCGCAAGGCCAGCCTGGAGCAGGCGGTGGCGGCCACCCGCCCGGCGGCGGCTGTGGCCCCTGGGGAGGCGGTGGCCGCTGGAGCACCGGCGGCGGGGGTTCCGCAGGGAGCCTCCCCGGCGGCGGCGGCCGGGGCCAGGTCCAGGACCCTGGTGCGGCTGGGCTATCTGCCGGGCCTCGATGTGGCGCCCCTGGCCCTGGCGATCGACCAGCAGCTGTTCGATCCGGCGGTGCTGAAGCTGGTGCCGACGCCCTTCGCCACCTGGGAGCGGCTGGAGGAGGCCCTGCGGGAGGGTCGCCTCGATGCGGCGATCACCCCGGCCACCACTCCCCTGGCCCTGAACCTGGGCCTGGGGGGGCAGGAGCCCTGGCCGGCGATCACCCCGATGACGGTGAGCCGCAACGGCAATGCCCTCTGCCTGGCCCGCCAGCTCGCGGGCCTGGGGGTCGACGACCGCGACAGCCTGCGGGAGTGGCTGATCGGCCGGGACCGGCCGCTCACGGTGGCCGTGCCCCAGCGCCGCGGCATCGCCGAACTGCTGCTGCGCCACTGGCTGGCCGGCGGCGCCATCGATCCCGATCGGCAGGTGCGTTTCCTGGCGATGGCCCCCCTGGCGATGCAGGGCAGCCTGCGCAATGAGCAGATCGATGCCTTCATCGCCGGCCGCTACCGGGTGGCGCAGGCGGTGCAGGAGCGCCAGGGCAGCGTGCTGGCCACGGACCGGGAGATCTGGGAGGGCCACCCCGAGAAGGTGCTCACCTGCCATGAAGCCTGGGCCGCCGCCCATCAGGAGGCCCTGCTGGAGCTCTGCGCCGGCCTGATCCGGGCCGCCCAGCGCTGCGATGACAGCGGCCAACGCCAGACGATGGTGCAGGTGCTCAGCCAGCCCCAGTGGCTCGGCACCCGTGCCGCCCAGGCCCTGGGCGGTCAGTTCCGGCTGCGCCCCCAGGAGGGTGGCACCGCGACCCTGCGCTTCAACCACTTCCACGCCGACCGGGCCCAGGCCCCCAACCGGGCTGAGGGGGCCTGGATGCTCAGCCAGTTCAGCCGCTGGGGCTGGATTCCCTTCCCCAGCAACCGCCTGGAGCTGCTGGAGCAGACCTACCGGCCCGAGCTCTGCGACCGGGCCCTGCTGCGGGCCGGCCTCGCCGCCCTGCGGCCGGACCGCCTTCCCTTCACCCTGGCGGACGGCATCGCCTTCGACCAGGACGATCCCCTCTCCTACCTGCGCCACCTGCCCGGTTCACCGCAACCGCCGCAGGCCACCGTGCCCCTGCCCCAGGCGCGGATCCCTTCGCCCCTGCCCGCCTGAGATGGTCAGCCCCGCAACCCGCCCTGGCAGCCAGGGCACGCCTTTTCTGGAGTTCGCCGGCGTCGGCCAGGTGTTCGCAACCCGGCGCGGCCCGTTCGAGGCCCTGCGCGACATCCACCTCTCGGTGGCCCAGGGGGAATTCCTCTGCGTGATCGGCCACTCCGGCTGCGGCAAGAGCACGCTGCTGAACATGGTGTCGGGGTTCCTCAAGCCGAGCAGCGGCCAGGTGACCCTGGCCAGCCGCCCGATCGAGGGACCGGGGCCGGACCGGATGGTGGTGTTCCAGAACTATTCGCTGCTGCCCTGGAAAACGGTGCGCCAGAACGTGGATCTGGCGGTCAAGGCCGCCCGCTCCGAGCTCGATCCGGCCAGCCGCCGCCAGGTGGTGGACCATCACCTGGAGATGGTGCACCTGCTCGATGCGGCCGACAAACTGCCGGGTCAGATCTCCGGCGGCATGAAGCAGCGGGTGGCGATCGCCCGCGCCCTGGCCGTGAACCCGGCGGTGCTGGTGCTTGATGAACCGTTCGGGGCTCTCGATGCCATCACCAAGGAGGAGCTGCAGGAGGAGCTGCTGGCGATCTGGCGGGAGCAGCGGCCGACGGTGCTGATGATCACCCACGACATCGATGAAGCCCTGTTCCTGGCCGATCGGGTCGTGATGATGACCAACGGCCCGGCGGCCACGATCGGCGACATCCTCACGGTTCCGTTCGAGCGGCCCCGCAGCTACGAGGCGATCCAGGCCGATCCCCGCTACGGCCAGCTGCGCAACCAGGCGATCGATTTCCTCTATCGCCGTTTCGCCCACGACGACGCCTGAGCGCCTCCGTGCTCAGGCGGGGCCGAGGGCCACGGCGGTGGCCTTGAGCTCGGGCTGCTGGGAGTGGGGGCAGGCGAGCTCGTGCATCAGCCGGTTGGCCTCGCAGGCCAGCTCCCCCTGGCTGGCGCCCCAGTGCATCGGCAGGAACACCGTGCCGGGGCGGATGCGTTCGCTCAGCTGCACCCGGGCCAGCAGGGAGCCGCGGCGGGAGCGCAGGCAGGCCATGGCGCCGTCCTCCAGGCCATGGTCGGCGGCATCGCCGGGGTTCACCTCCAGCAGCGGCTCGGGATGCTGCTTCACCACCCGGGCCACATGGACGGTGCGGGTCATGGTGTGCCAATGGCCGAGGTAGCGGCCCACGGTGAGCACCAGGGGGAAGGCGTCGCAGGGGGGTTCCGCCAGGCCGAGGGGCGGGTCGGCCAGCAGGCGGGCCCGGCCGCTGGCGGTGGGGAAGCGGTGGTCGGTGTAGAGGCGGGCCTGGCCGCCGCCGGCGGCGGTGCCGGCCGGGAAGGGCCATTGCTGGGGCCCGTGCTCCGCCAGCAGGCCATGGCTGAGGCCGCTGAGATCGCAGACGCGGCCGGCGGTGAGCGCCACCAGTTCGGCGTAGACCTCAGCGGCGGAGCCATAGCTGAACTGCTCCACGAAGCCCAGCCGCCGCCCCAGCTCCGCGAAGATCGCCCAATCGGGCCGGGCCTGGCCAGGGGGCTGGCGGAAGGCCGGGCAGAGGGTGACGCGCCGCTCGGAGTTGGTCATCACGCCGCTCTTCTCGCTCCACTGGGCCGCCGGCAGCAGCAGGTGGGCGACGGCTGCGGTCTCGGTGCCGGCATAGGCCTCGCTCAACACCACCAGCGGGCACTGGGCAGTGGCGGCCCGCACCCGGTCGAGGGAGGGCAGGCTGACCAGCGGATTGGTGGCGGCCACCCACCAGAGCCCGAGGGCGCCCCGTTCCATCGCCTCGATCTGCTGCCACACCGTCAGGCCGGGGCGGGGATCGATGGCGCCGGCGGCGAAGCCCCAGTGGCGTTCCACCGTGGCCCGGTGCTCGGCATCGGCCACGAAGCGGTAGCCGGGCAGCAGTTGGGCCAGGCCGCCGGCCTCGCGGCCGCCCATGGCGTTGGGCTGGCCGGTGAGTGAGAAGGGCCCGGCGCCGGGCCGGCCGATCTGGGCGGTGACCAGGTGGAGGTTGATGATCGCCGCCACGGTGGCGGTGCCCTCACGGCTCTGGTTCACTCCCATCGACCAGAGGCTGAGCACGCGGCCGGTGCCGGCCCACCAGAGCGCCAGCTGGCGCAGGTCGTCCTCCTCGATGCCGCAGAGGGCGCAGACCCGCTGCGGTGTCCAGACGCTCCAGAGCTGGCGCAGGGCCTCGAAGCCTTCGGTGTGGGCATCGATGTAGGCCGGGTCGTGGGCGCCAAGCTCCAGCAACAGATGGCCGATGCCGTGGAGGAGGGCCAGATCGCTGCCGGGGCGGATCGCCAGGTGCAGGTCGGCGGGTTCGGCGGTGGCGGTGGCGCGGGGATCGACCACCACCAACCGCAGGGCATCCTTGAGCTTGCGTTTGCGCTTGAGCAGCCGCTGGAACAGCACCGGATGGCAATCGGCGGTGTTGGTGCCGATCAGCAGCACCAGATCGGCGTGGTCGACGTCGTCGTAGCAGCAGGGGGGGCCATCGGAGCCGAGGCTGCGGGCATAGCCAGCCACGGCCGAACTCATGCAGAGCCGGGAGTTGGCATCGAAGTTGTTGCTGCCCAGGGCGCCCTTGAGCAGCTTGTTGGCGACGTAATAGTCCTCGCTGAAGAACTGACCGGAGCCGTAGATCGCCAGCCCGGCCGGGCCCTGTTCGGCGAGGGTGGCGCGGATCCGCTCCAGCAGCAGCTCGAAGGCCCGCTCCCAGCTGATCGGCCTGAACGGCTGGTCGCGGCTGGACCGCCACAGGGGGGTGGTGAGGCGGTTGTGGGCGAGGGTCTCGGCCACGGTGGCGCCCTTGACGCAGACCTGACCGAGGGAGGAGGGGTGGAGGCGGTCGCCGCGGGTGGTCCATGGGGGCTCGGCCGCGCCGCTGGCGGGGGCGGGGCTGGCCTGGATGGCGGCGGCGGGGGGTTCCGGGGGCCTGAGCTCGAGGCCGCAACCGACGCCGCAGTAAGGGCATTGGGCCCGCACTGAACCGTCAGCGGCGCTGCGCACTGAACTCTCAGCGGCGCTGCGCACTGGACTGTCAGCGGCGCTGTCGGCTGGGGCGGCGGCAGGGTCGATGGCGCTCAGGGGACGGGGGCGGGAAGGGTGATGGGAGCAAAAAGGGCATTGCCGTTGCGCCAGGGCACGCCGGGCAGCCTGCAATCAGCAGGCCAATCTAGGGCGACGTCCCCGAACCAGGCCGCTGATGGTTGGCCGCCGGAATGGAGAGGGCCTGGAGCTGGATCCTGGTGGAAGAAAGCCGTGGAAAAGGCCAGTGTCATTGGGGCAGCGGGGCAGAGCCGGCAAGGCGGCAGGATCCGTGCAGTGCGTTTGTCGTGGCATTGGCAGGGCATGGCACCAGCTCGTCCCAACACCAAGCCTGAACCTGTTCAGCCACCAAGCTCCACAGATTCACCGTTTGAAGGCAGATGGGCAGGCCCATGCTCCGATTGGGCCATCAGCCTCATGGAGAAGACCTGGCGTTGAGATGCTCAACCTCAGGCAGCGTCTGCTCTGCCAGCCGGGGTGAGGCTCAGGGCGGCGAGGCGCCTGCGGCGCCCTCCCGGAACAGCCAACAGCCGCAGGCCAACAGCCAGGGTTAAGCAACAGCCAAGCGTTGAGGGATTAAGGGATTAAGAGTTAAGGGAAGGGCCCTGGGGGAGGCAGACCACACGAAAACCGACGCTGCCGCCGGCACTGCCGGGCCGGTTGTAGTCGCGGTAGGCCGAGCGGCAGTTCCCGGGGAAGTAGAGCCAGGAGCCGCCGCGCAGCAGCCTTTCTTTCTGGCTATACCTTCCCATCAACGGCCATTCGTCATCCAGCCAGGCCGTGCCATTGCTGGGGGCTCCTGCATAGCCCCCATGCCAGTGATCCAGGCACCATTCCTGGACATTGCCGTGCATGTCTTTCAGGCCCCAGGCGTTGGCCGGAAACATGTCCACGGACGTGGTCTGTTGGCGATCCTTGCCCTTGGGGCCTTTGGCATAGCTACCATTCCCATCGTAGTTCGCCAGCTCGGTTGTAATCATCTCCCCACAATGAAAGGGAGTCGTGGTGCCGGCCCGGCAGGCGTATTCCCACTGGGCTTCGCTCGGCAAGCTGTAGCGGCGGCCCGTGCGCTCGCTCAGGCGCCTGCAGAACTCCATCGCATCAAACCAGCTCACCTGCTCCACCGGGCGGTTGTCGCCCTTGAAGTAGTCGCCCTCAAACCAGGAAGGATCGGGATTGAGGCCTTTGGCCACCCGCGGCCAGCTGGCCACCTCGCGCCACTGGGCCTGGGTGATCGGCGTCTGGCCCATCAAAAACCTCTGCAGCCGCACCTGGTGCCGCGGGCCCTCGTCATCGCTGCGATCCGGCTCTCCGGGGGGGGAGCCCATCGTGAAGCTGCCGGCGGGGATCTCGATCAGGCGCAGCTCCAGGCCCGGCGCCAGCGGTTCGCGATACATCGCCACCTGGATGGGGCTGGTCAGCACCTGCCAGGCGTCGCCACGGCGCTGCAGCCGCCCGACGCTGGTGGTGAAGGGGAATGGGCCCGGAAGCTGCCGGTGCTGCAGCGCCCGGAGCCCGGCCGCCCCCGCCGCCACCAGCGGCAGCCCGGCCGCACCGCGCAGCAGCTGGCGCCGGCTGAGCCGGGAGCCCCCGCTTCCCGGCTCCTGCCCCAGGGGCGCCGCTGGCCCTTGCCAGCGCTCCTGGCGTTGCCGCTGCTCCAGCAGGCGCTGGCGTGCCGCGGCCTGCTGGTCCAGGCGGCGCTGTTCCGCCTCCGCCTGGCGCTGAGCTTGCACCCGTGCCCGCTCCGCAGCCTCCGCCTGCCTTGCCTGCTCCTGCCGTTGCTGTTCCTGTTGCGCCAGGCTCCGCTGGCGAGCCTGCTCCTCCAAGCGGCGCTGCTGCTCGGTGCCCGCCAGCAGGGCACGATGCAGCTCATGGGCGATGCGCCTCAGCGCCCGCTGCTGCTCCACCTCACCCATCTCCGCCAGGCAGCGCTCCGGCGGCAGCACCGCCTGATAGGCGTGAATCGGCGTCTGCTCCACCAGGCAGGGGCTGAGGCTCACCCACAGGATCCGCACCCCCTCCGCTTTTGCCGCCGCCAGCAGCGCCGGCACCTCCTCATTCATCACGAACTCCGAGGCCAGGAAGGCACCGCTCACCAGCAGCAACGCCACCTTCGCCTCGTTCAGCGCCGTTTCGATCGCCTCACGCCACTTCTCCCCCGGTTCGATCTGGCTGTCATCCCACAACCGCAGCTCCTGGGCGCTGTTGCGCAGCATCGGCGCCATCATCTGCTGCAGGCGATCCACCCAGGGCCGATCGACCCGTGTGTAGCTGATGAACACATGCCGGCGCTCCGGGGCTGGCTGGGACACACTCCGCGCTGGCTGGGTCACTGCCGGGCATTGTGGCAGCGATGCAGCAGTCAGGAGCACAGTGGCGATCAGGGCCGTTATCTCCTCTCCAGCTGCCTTCTCTGGGGGGCCATCCGAGCCCGTCGCCAGCTGAGTCGAGGGGGCAAAGCCAGCAAACGCCATGGCGCTACAGCCACGGCCGGCCTTGCCAAGGCAGCGCAGGTTCTGGGCGAGCTGCACTGAGTAAAGCTGTCCCTGCTCTTCAGGGTCAGGCCGTGACTGGAGGCCAGGGGAGCTGCTGCTCGGTCTATCGCTCCCGCCCCGCACTCAGAGCAGGGAGCCCTGATGATCCTGCGGGGCCAGCTGGGGGGCGGCCTGGTTTTGCTCCTCGGCCTCACCGGCTTTCACCTCCAGAGCCTGTTCGATGACGCGATCGGTGAGGGCATCGAAATAGGCGGAGAGGGTGCTTTGCAGCTCCATGTATTCGGGCCAGAGGGTGTCGTTGACGAAGCTGCGGTTGAGCAGGGCCATCACGGTGGTGCGGCGCTGGCCCCGATAGCGGTAGGGGCGAATGCCATAGCGGCGCAGCAGGGCGACAAACAGATGGCGCGACCATTGATCCGCCAGCGAGAAGCGGTACTCGATCGGCGCCTCTTCCGCCTCCAGCTGCTTGAGACGGGCCTGGATGCGCTCGCGGGCCCGTTCCGCGGCCTGGCGTTCACCCTCGCTGCCGGGCCTGGCGTGCAGGGCCTCAATCCGGCGCAATTTGTCCACCAGCTGCTGCTCCAGGCTGGGGGGCATCGCGCCGCGCTCACGGGTCTCCGGGCTTGGGCCGCTGGCCTGGGGGCCGCCGCCGGCAGGGCCAGCGGAGCCTGCAGTGCCTCCGAAGCCACTGCCGGACTGAGCGGCGCCGCGACGTTGGCTGTTGTTGGAGCTGCGGGTGCGGCGGCCGATCGTTGTCTCCAGTGCTGCAGGCCCTCAGCGTAGGGAGAGCGCTGGGGAGTTGCCCAGGCGAGGTGCCCAGACGGAACTTGCGTCAGAGTGGCAGGGCTGGATGGCGTGCCGCATGGCAGAGAACAGCAAGGTGCCCTGGTTGCTGGGCCTCTGCTTACAGAGTGAGCTGGCGGGGCAGTACGTGCTGGGCCGCGCACCTCAGGCACCTGGTTCCGTGGCTGGCATGGCAAGGGGTGGGCGGGCCCGTTTTCCTCACGGTGAGCCGCCAGCGGCGATGTCCCCCCTCAGCCCCCAGCCTCCGCCTCCAGCTCCTCCAGCTCCTCCAGCTCCTCCAGCCCCCGCCGCAGCCGGGCCAGCCCCTCCCGCAGGATCGCCTCGGAGGTGGAGAACACCAGCCGCAGGTGACCCGCAGCCCCGGGGCCGAACCAGCGCGCGGCGCCCGGGACCACCGCCAGCCGCTGGCGCTGCAGCAGCCGCTCGGTCAGGGCTTCGGCGCTGAGGCCGTGGTGGTTCACCCGTGGGAAGAGCACATAGGTGCCTTCGGGGCTGCGCACGCTGGTGCCGGGCATGGTGGCCAGCTCCGCCACCGCCAGATCCCGCTGCCGTTCCAGGTGCGCCAGCCAGGCCGCCAGCCAGGCTTCCCCCTCCTCCAGGGCCGCCACCGCCGCGATCTGGGAGAGGGTGGCGACGCCGTGCATGGTGGTGTCGGCCAGGCTGGCCTTGAGCAGTCTTTCGCAGGAAGCGGCGTCCGGGCAGTGCACATAGCCCACCCGCAGCCCCGCCAGGCCGTGGTTCTTCGAGAAGCCGTGCACGGTCCAGCAGCGGGCCGCCAGCTCCGGATCAAGCGCCGCCAGGCTGAGGAACGGCCTTGGCGGATAGACGATGTCCGACCACACCTCGTCGTTGAGGATCGCCAGGTCGTGGCGGACCGCGACGCTCCCCAGGACCTCCAGGTCGTGGCGCCGCAGCACCCGGCCCACGGGGTTGAGGGGATTGCACACCCCCAGCAGCCGCGTTCGCGCTGTGACCAGCTCCTCCAGCCGCTCCAGCGCCAGCTCGCCACCGTCCGGATCCACCGGCAGCCGCACCACCGACGCGCCGGCCGCCTCCACCGCCGCCTGAAACAGGAAATCCACCGGATCGAAGATGATCGCCTCATCGCCGGGCCGCAACAGCAGTCGGCAGACGTGCAGCATCCCTGCCGCCGCCCCATCGACCGCCAGGATCCGCTCCGGCCCACCGCCCATGCCGCGCCGTTCGCGGCAGAACGTGGCGCAGGCCTGGCGGAAGGCCGGCAGACCGCCAGCGGGCCCGTAGCTGAACAGCCCCTCGGCCGCCTGGCGGGCGATCGCCTCCCGCACGGCGGGCGCCACGGCGAAATCCGGATCGGCCGCCGTCAGCGGGATCACGTCCTCTGGCAGCGTCGCCCAGCGCAGATTGAAGGCCTGGCGGCGCAGGGCGGCCAAGGGCACCTGATCATCGCCAAACCAACCGTTCATCGCTCCGTTGATCCTGCTGTCGTGGCGGCCCCGAGGCCCGCCAGCGGCACCGCCAGGGCGGCGGTCGTCGCCTCCGGATCCAGGAAGCGGCGCCGCAGGGCCCGCCCCTCCAGCAGCAGCGGCCGGAGTTGGGGTAAGCGGGTGGCGCTGTAGTCGGCCAGGGCTTGCTCCAGACCCCCCCGTGAGTTGGGGTGGTCGGCCAGGGCCGCCGCCAGGGCCTGGGCGTCCTGCAGGGCGGTCGCGGCCCCCTGGCTGGTGAACGGCAGCATCGGGTGGGCGCTGTCCCCAACCAGCACCAAGTTGCGGCCGTGCAGCCGGGGCAGGGGATCGAGGTCGGCGGTGCGCCAGAGGTGGGCGTTGCTGCAGTCGAGGTTGCGCAGCAGATCGCCCAGCTCGGGATTCCAATGGCCAAAGCGCTCCCACAGGAACGCCTGAACCCGATCCGGTGCCGGCAGCGGATGGCGCTGGCTGGCCAGCTGGGTGTAGAGCACCACCTGCCCGTCGCGGCAGGGCACCAACCCCAGGGCCAGTCCCTCCGCCGGGTCGTGGAACTTGCGGCAGCGCCGCTGCAGCCCCTCGGCCAGGCTCCCGTCCCGCACCACCAGCACCAGTTCCATCACCAGTTCCGGGGTGAGCCTCGCCTCCGGAAACAGGCTTGCCCGACACAGCGATCGAATGCCGTCGGCGGCCACGATCAGATCCGCCTCCCAGCGCTGCCCCGTGCTTCCCACCACTCGGTAGGTTCCCTGTTCCCCCAGCTCCAGCCCGGAGCAAGCCTCCTCTCGCACCTCAACGGCCCCGGGCAAGGCCTGTTGGAGCAGGCCCAGCAGGTCGCGGTGCAGCAGGCTCAGGGAGCCGCTGATCGGGAAGCGTCGCCGCAGGAAGCCGTCGCGGCTGCAGAGCTCAAAGCTGTCGATCGGCGCGCTGAACCGGCACAGCGGCGCTCCGGCCAGGCTCTCCAGGGCCAGTCGGCCCGCCGGGGGGAGCAGCATGCCTTGGCCATGGCGACGCTTCTCCAGCTGCTGTTCGAGGATTGTGCACTGCCAGCCGCTGCGGCAGAGGGCGATGGCGCTGGCAAGCCCGGCGATGCCACCGCCCACCAGCAACGCCCGCGGCGCAGGGGATGTCTGGGAATGGCTAGCGCTATGGGGCGGGTGAAGCAAACCCGTGAACCTTTTTGGTGAGTCTGGCAAACCAACATCCCAGGTAGGTGTCCCGTCAGATCCGTTTCCGCTGGCCCGATGCCCTGATCATCGGCCCAGACCACCTCACTCCGCCTGGGCGGTTCCTGCCGCCTGGCGCCCATCGGCACCCGCGCCCTTGACGTTCCGGTCATGCTGGAACGACCGATGGATCAGCGCCGCCGCCATGGTTCCGCCGCGCCTGCCCATCCCCCGACCCGGCGGTGCGGCAATCCGCGGTCGCAGCTCCAAGCGCTGGTCTGCGCTGCCCGCCCTGGCCCTCGCCCTGTCGATCGCCCTTCAGCCCGCCAGGGCCATCGCGGCCCCTTCCCCCTCCGCCCCTGGCCGGGCTGAGCTGGCCGACGGCCGGGTGATGCTGCAGGGGTTCACCTGGGAATCCCATCGCCATGGCCTGATGCCCGGCGATGGCCGTCGCCGCTGGTATGCGGTCGTGCGGGAGCGGGTGGCGGCGATCGCCGCCGGCGGTTTCGATCTGCTCTGGCTGCCGCCGCCCTCCTTCGCCGGTGAGCGCAGCGCCGGCTACAACCCTAAGCAGCTGTTCAATCTCAGCAACAGCTACGGCGACGCCCTCCAGCAACGCGCCCTGCTGGTGGCGCTGCTGGAGGCGGGCATCGAGCCGGTGGCCGACATCGTGATCAACCACCGCGATGGCAGCGGCGGCTGGGCCGATTTCCGCAACCCCGCCTGGGGCCCCTGGGCGATCTGCCGCAGCGATGAGGCCTACAGCCGCCGCGAATCCGGTCTGGCCGGAATTCCCGCGGCCCAGCGCGGCGGCTGTGAGGAGCCGGTGCCGTACCGGGCCGGCGGCACCTACAACTACCCCTCCTTCCGCGACCTCAACCACGGCGATCCGCGCCTGCGGGCCGACATCCTCCGCTACCTGCTGCAGCTGCGCTCCCTCGGCTACCGCGGCTGGCGCTACGACATGGTGCATGGCTACGGGGCCCGCTGGATCGCCTGCTACAACGCCGCCACGAACCCCAGCTTCTCGGTGGGGGAATACGACTGGGGTGCCCATGCCGAGCAGCGGGGCTGGATCTGGGCCAGCTCGCGCCAGCCGGCCCTCGCGGGTGCCGATCATCTGGCCAGCGCCTCCTCCGTGTTTGATTTCACCAGCTTCTTCAGCCTCAAGGCGGCGATCAACGGCGGCCGGCCGGCCCAGTTGAGCGGCTTCGGCCATGGCATCGGCCTGGTGGGAGACAGCACCGATGGGCTGCCCTGGCGCAGCCGCGCTGTGACCTTCGTGGAGAACCACGACACCGGCTACCGCACCAACGAGGACGGCACCCCCCAGGAGGGCCATCGCTTCGACAGCTTCGCCAAGGGCCCGGCGGTGGAGCAGGCCTACGCCCAGATCCTCACCCACCCCGGACTCCCCACTGTGTATTGGAAGCACTATTTCGAGTGGGGTCCCCAGCTGCAGGCCCAGATCCGCACCCTGATCAACGCCCGCAAGCTCGCCGGAGTCCACGCCGGCAGCGCCCTCTACCCCCAGGACAACGCCACCGCCCATGGGATCTATGCCGCTCGCATCGATGGCAGCCGTGGTCGCCTGTATGTGCGCATCGGCGGCACGGAGGCCAGCTGGCAGCCCGCCAGCTCGGGCTATCGCGACGCCCGGCCGGTGGCCCGCGGTCAGGGTTGGGCGGTGTGGATCGCCCTGCCGGGCCATGCCCCCCTGCGGCAGGCGCCCCGCAACGGCCCGCTGCCGGTGCCCCAGGTGCTGCCACTGGAAAGCATCAAGGTGCCGATCGAGCCACTGTGCCAGGGCGGGCTCCCTAATCCATGAAGGACATGGTTTTGGACGTCAACGCCGCCGCGTTTTAAAGGTGCCACGGATCACATTGGGAGGCATCGGCAGGCACTCCTTTGCCATCTGTTAACCCCACCTTAGTCAGCCCCGGGCGACTCGTTGATTGAGTGGAGCAAAGTGCCTCCCTTCAATCGTGTCCCTGGTCTTTGTGCCGCTCAATCCCTCTGTTGAGGCGTTGAATGGATTGCTGAACATTGGGTCTCAGGGAGCAAATGCTGAAATCTCTGCGTACAATCCACTTTCTGGCTATTTATACACCGTTGGCGGTGGTTCGGGCTCTGTCGTGGTCAGCGATCTCCGCAATCCTGCTGCAGCGAAGATCGTGGCCAAGGCCACTCCCGCAGATAGCAGTCAGACCCTCCAGAGCGTTGCGGTTTTCGGCAATCTACTGGCGGTTGCAGTTCAGAATACCGTTAAGACCGACAATGGGTTTGTTCAATTCTATGACCTGAACAATCCCGCACTTCCCGTTCATCTCAGCACGGTGTCCGTCGGCCCCCTGCCCGACATGGTGAAATTCAGTGGTGACGGTCGCAAGCTTCTGGTCACCAATGAGGGTGAGCCTGACACCACTTACTCAGTCGATCCAGCAGGTTCGATTTCCGTTATTGATACTGCCAGTTATCTTTTGACACCCCCTGCGGCTCCGGCCCAGGCGAATGTGCAGACCATCGATTTCAGCGCCTGGAACAACCGACGGGCCGAGCTGATCAACCGCGGCATTCGCATCACGGGCAAGAGTGGCGTGACCACCACCGTGGCTCAGGACTTCGAGCCCGAGGCGATCGCGATCACCGCCGACGGCAAGACGGCGTTTGTTTCGCTCCAGGAATCCAATGCCATCGCGGTGCTTGACATCAGCACGCCCACGCCTTCCATCACCTCCATTTTTTCGGCGGGCATCCAGGATTGGGATCGCGGCCAGGCCAGCGCCAAGAATTTCGTCTACACCCTTAGCTACGCCGCTGGTAACGCCAACCTGCCAACCGGTGTGCAGGCAGGTGGCCTCTCAGGTCTTTGGTTTGATGGCGTTGAATCGATCAATGGTCAGTCGCTGGACATCTACTACTCGATCACTGATCGTGGCCCAAATGGCACGCTGACAGCAGGCAAGCGACAGTTTCTAGACCCGGATTTCCAGCCTTCGATCTACAAGCTGGGGATGAACCGTGCCACAGGTGCGGTGAGCGAGTTGGCCATCATCGGCCTGAAGCGGCCAGATGGCACAGCGCTTACCGGTCTGCCCCAGCTGCAGAGCAAGGATGAGATACCGGTTGATGCCGCCAATCAGGCTCTCGCCTACGACCCCTTCGGTATCGATTCGGAAACCATCTCAGTCCTCACGGTCAACATTGGAGGCAGCAGTCGCAAGGTGTTTGCCGTGGGTGATGAGTACCGCGGCCAGATCTCCCTGTTTGATTTCAGCAACGGCAGGTTGATTCAGCGCTATATACCTGCGGGTCAGAAAGCTCTGCTTCAAGCTCAGCATGGCAGTGTGATCGGTGCCGAGACGATCGACAGCCTTCCCGCTATCTACGGCAACCGCTGGAGCAACCGCGGCATCGAAGGCATGGCCTTCAACAGTAAAGATGGTCTGCTCTATGCCTTCATGCAGAGTTCACTTGATGTGGACAGCAATAACGACGGCGTCGTCGCTGAAAGAAGCACTTCCCAGCTCACCCGCATCCTGGCGATCGATCCAGCCACGGGATCCCCGGTCAAGGAACATCTTTACCTCCTGAGCGGCCGCACTGGTCAGGACAAGATCGGCGATGTCACCTACGACGTGGCACGCAACGTGTTCCTGGTGATGGAGCGCGACAGCACCCGGGCTCTCAATGGGTTCAAGACCGTCTACGAGGTTGATCTGCGCGGGGCCAACAACACCCTGCCCCTCACCCTGGGTTCCCAGGTGAGTGAGGCCGCCTTGCCCGCCCAGACCTTCCTGGTGGGAACGGAAGGCCGTGCGGTGTTCCGCGAAGTGATCGATGCCGGTGAGCAAGGCAACACCGGCTATCGCTTCAACGGCATCCCCGATGGCATCGGCGTGATGGACAACGGCGATGGCACCCTCCGGGTCCTCGTCAACCACGAACTCGGCACCACATCCGGCGATGTGCGGGCCCATGGCTCCAAGGGGGCTTATGTGTCAGATCTCACGATCGACAAGGCAACCCTGAGCGTGGTGAGTGGCAAGGACTTCCTCGCCTCCGCCAACGATCTCTTCCTCGCCAGCGCCGATGGCAGCGGCTGGACCAGCGGCACCAGCACCGCTTTCTCACGCTTCTGCTCCGGCGACCTGCCCGATGCCGCCGCCTTCCTCAACGGAAGCAACGGATACAGCGGACGCATCTACCTCACCGGTGAGGAAGCCGGCACCGAGGGCCGTGCCTTCGCCCACGTGCTCTCCGGCACCGATGCTGGCAAGGTCTTTGAACTCCCCAGCCTCGGCAATCTCTCTTTCGAGAACGTCGTGGCCAATCCCCTGGCGCAGAACAAGACCGTTGTTGCCAGCCTCGACGACACCATCACCAACGGACAGGTCTACCTCTACATCGGCAACAAGGCCACCACGGGCAATGCCATCGAGCAGGCCGGTCTCGCTGGCGGCACCACCTACGGCATCCGCGTCAACTCGGCGGGCACCACCAACACCGAAGTGGGCAACCTGGCCAGCCCCAACGAAACCGGCCTCGGCCTCACCAATGGCACCGGCACCTTTGAGCTGGTGAACCTCGGTGATGTCAAGGCCAAGACCGGCGCCACCCTCAACAGCGAGAGCATCGCCGCCGTTGTCACCAACTGGCTCCGTCCCGAGGACGGTGCCTGGAGCAAGGACGGCAAGACCTTCTATTTCGTCACCACCGCCACGAGCACAAGCGCCAGCCGCCTCTGGGCCCTGGAATTCACCAACCCTGCCAACCCTGAGGCCGGCGGCACGGTGAAGATGCTGCTCAATGGCAGCGAAGGCCAGGTCATGCTCGACAACATGACCGTTGCCGACGACGGCTCGATCCTCCTCCAGGAAGACCCCGGCAACAACGCACGCCTCGCCAAGATCTGGCGTTACAATCCTGCCACCGACACTCTCGTTGAGCTGGCGCAGCACAATCCGGCCCTGTTCAGCGGTGCCAATCCAATCACCCTCGACGAAGAGTCCTCAGGCATCGTCGATATCAGCAGCTTCCTCACCGGCATCAGCGGTTACGACACCAGCAAGTTCAGCTATTTCCTGGTCGCCGATCAGATCCACAAAGCTGTCACCTCGCCCACCAGCGTGGTCGAACTGGGTGAGCTCAGCGTGATGGCTACAGCCAAGGCCACTGCCACCAAGACGGCAACCTGGGCGGATGCCCTCGGCGTGGCCAGCCCCGAGCTGCTCGATAACAGTCTCACCCTGGTGGACGGGGCATTCAAAGCCTCAAGTGCTGATCGCCTTGCGGCCGCAGGCATCAAGCTGGCCAACAAGGTGGAGCTGTTCAACCTGCCTTCTGTGGGCGGCAGCCTCAGCTTCGACAAGACGGAAGGCCTCACCCTGCGCGATGACGGTGCCGTGGTTTTCAACTACGACAACGACTTCGGCACTGAAGGCGCCAATGGCAATGCCTTCACCGTGGTGAGCTTCAGCAACCCGGCGCTCGACACCGAGGACACTGGTGATGGTGGTGGTTACAAGCCAGCCACCAACCACGATGTCTACGGACTGACGATGCCCGACGGTGTAGCCACCTTCAGCTACAACGGCGAGAACTTCATCCTGGCAGCCGGCGAGGGAGACGATCGCAACGACTTCCTCAATCCTGACGAAACGGCTCGTGTTTCGGCCCTGCTCACCGCCGCCACCACTGCCGGTGCCAGCGATGCTCAGAAGGCTGGCCTGTTGGCCACCAATGCCCAGAGGCTCAACATCCTCACGAACACCGGAGACCTCGATGGTGATGGCTTCATTGATCAGGCCTACACCGTCGGTTCCCGCTCGCTGAGGATCTTCGATTCCAAGGGCAACGTGGTATTCGACTCCGATACCGCCCTGGAAGATCTGGCCAACAGCAAAGGGCTCTATCCGGTCAACTCACGGGAAGACGACAAGGGCGTTGAGCCTGAGATGGTGGAGGTCTTCCGTACCAACGGCCGCACCTACGCCTTCGTGGCGCTGGAGCGGACCACCACGAGCATGGCTGCCATCTTCGATGTCTCCAACCCCTATGCCCCGGTGGCTGTTGATCCGATCATCTTCCCTGGTACGCAGCGGGTGGAGGGCATCACCTTCCTTACCACCGCCACCAATGCAGCTCGCAGTGTGATCGCATCCAGTGAGAACAACGATGTGGTTTCGGTTGCTGATTTCCCGATTCCCTATCGCCTGCAGCTGTTGCACTTCGCCGATGGGGAAGCCGGCCTGCTCGCATCCCAGACGGCTCCTTACCTGGCGGGCCTGGTCGATGGCTTTGACAACGCCTATGCCAACACCCTGATCCTGGCTGGCGGTGACAACTTCATCCCCAGCCCCTTCCTCAACGGCGGCACCGACATCAGTGTGCGCGATGAGCTGAATGCCACCACCGGCTCCACCCTCAGCATGGCCGCCAGCAGCAACCACCCGATCGCTGCGGTTGACATTGCCATCCATAACCTGATCGGTGTGGAAGCCTCCACGATCGGCAACCACGAATTCGATCTGGGTCCGCGGGTCTTCCGCGATTCCTTCTCACCTGCCTCCGGCTGGGTGGGCGCCCAGTTCCCTTACCTCTCTGCCAACCTCGACTTCAGCGCTGACACCGATCTGAGCGGCCGCTACACCAACACGGTGGGAGTGGGCGGCCTGGAGGCGGCCTCTGCCCAGAAGGGCAGGATCGTGCCCTCCGCCGTAGTCACCAAGAACGGCGAGAAGATCGGCCTGGTGGGTGCCACCACCCAGCTGCTGGAGCAGATCACGTCCACGGGTGGCGTTGAGGTCAAGGGTTTCAGCGGTGACGGCAGCGAGCGCGATGACATGGCACTGCTGGCCAGCCAGCTTCAGCCGGTGATCGATGACCTCACCTCCCAGGGGGTGAACAAGGTGATCCTGATGGCCCACCTGCAGCAAATCGCCAATGAGAAGGCTCTGGCTCCCCTGCTGCGCGGAGTGGACATCATCCTGTCCGCCGGCTCCAACACCCGCCTCGGGGACAGCAGCGACAAGGCCGTGGCCTTCCCCGGCCATGAAGCGAACTTCGCCGATGCCTATCCGCTGGTGGCCACCGGCGTAGATGGCGGCACCACGCTGATCATCAACACCGACAACGAGTACACCTACCTGGGTCGCCTGGTCGTCGATTTTGATGCTCAGGGCCGCATCATCCCCTCCAGCGTTGATCCCCTGCTGAGTGGCGCCTATGCCGCCACTGCGGCCAACGTGGCCAAGGCCTGGAATGTGACCGAGGCAGAGCTGGCCACGACCGCCTTCGCCGATGGCACCAAAGCAGAAAACGTTCAGGACCTCACCGATGCGGTGCAGGCGGTGATCAACAGCAAAGAAAGCCAGATCTGGGGTTACAGCTCGGTGTATCTCGAGGGCGAGCGCGCCCTTGTGCGCAGTCAGGAAACCAACCTCGGCGACCTCACGGCCGACGCCAACCTGGCCTACGCCCGCAGTGTTGACCCCACTGTTGTGGTGTCCCTCAAGAACGGTGGTGGCATCCGCTCCCAGATTGGTTCCATCGATGTGGTCACCGGCGCGAAGGAGCCCACCGAGGCCAACGCCTCAGCCGGAAAGCCCGAGGGCGGCATCTCCACCCTCGATATCGAAAACTCGCTACGCTTCAACAACAGCCTCTCCCTGGTGACGGTCAGCGTCACCAAGCTCAAGGAACTGCTGGAGCATGGGATTGCGCTCTATCCCAATCAGGGCCGCTTCCCCCAGGTTGGCGGCATTGCCTTCAGCTTCGATCTCACCAGGCCGGCCGGCAGCCGCCTCGTGAACCTTGCGATCCAGGACAGCCAGGGCAACGACCTGGATGTGGTGGTGCGCGCTGGCGAACTGCAGGGGGATGCCTCGCGAACCATCCGGATGGTGACCCTGAATTTCCTGGCCGGCGGGGGTGACAGCTATCCCTTCCCCCAGGATGCTTCTGCCAACCGAGTGGACCTCTTCAAGGCCGGCGCCGCCCTGACGGGCGCCGCCACCTTCAGTGCTGATGGCACCGAGCAGGATGCCCTGGCGGAATACCTGAAGACCAATCACGGCACTGCCGACAAGGCCTACAGCGAAGCGGAAACTCCCGCCTCACAGGATCTGCGTCTGCAGAACCTGGCGCTGCGTAATGATGCGGTGATCGATTCTGTGCGGGTCGGCAGCAGCGGCAACGACAGCACCCTGCCTGGTTCCTCAACCATCCCTGGCTTCGACGGCCGCCTCGATACCGTCTTCTCCGGTGCCGGCGACGATGACATCGACGTGGCCTCACGGAGCGGCTATGGGAACCGGATCTTCGCTGGTTCCGGAGCCAACATCGTGTACGCCGGCACGCGCGACGTGATCACCGGCGGCGGTGACCGCGACGAGATCTGGGCCACTGGTGGGAACGGCAACCGCCTCAGCGGGCTCGGCGGCGACGACGGCTTCGTGATCGGTAGTTCGGGCAACCGGACTCTCGGTGGCGATGGCAGCGATGTGTTCACCATCCTGGGCGAGGCCGGCACCAACTACCTCAACGGTGGCGCTGATGCTGACCAGTTCTGGCTGGTGAGCGGCCCTGGCGATCTGCCCATGGCCAAGCAGTACGTGATGGACTTCAAGGCCGGTGAAGACCTGGTTGGCCTGCGTGGCGTGGCTTTCGCTGACATCAGCTTCACCCAGGTGGGTGCAGACACCCTGCTGAGCGTGGCTGGAGCAGCAGTGGGACACTTCACCAACGTGAGTGCTGCGAGCCTGAACAACCAGGCCAACTTCATCCTCGGCTGACCCAGGCACGTCACCAGCAATACATCCCCTACGTACTCGTTATCACTGCGACCGATGACCTTCCCGACCTAGCTTGATCGGTGGGGGCATTGACTGGGAAACCCCTGCATACAGATGGACGCAGGTCAGCCAATATAGAGCCAACAAGGGAATTCACGATAGATCGTTACGGCATCAAGACCAGCCTTCCAGGCAACATCCATCGGCCCAGGCTTTCATCCTCCATTCCTCCAATGACCCTGATTAAGAACATCGGCCAGACAACAGCTCTGGTCCCCGAAGCAAGCACAGCTGATCAGCCATCAGAACTGCTCGATGGCATGAGCGGTGATACAAACTTCCCCTACGCCAAGTTCAAGGCTCTCGCCACTGTAGGCGAAGTCGACCCCACCACCAAAAAAGCCCTCACGGGCTACCCGGATGGCAACGCCGCCTGGCTCAAGGACAACGACACCATTCGCGTTGCCTACCAGTCCGAGTCCTACGCCACGATGTCCAATGAGACCTACGGCTGGGAAATGCAAAGTGGGGTGAAGTTCACTGGCTCCCACATCCATACGATCGATTTCGATCGTACCAAGTTCGCAAGTTTCCTCGAGAACAGCTCGCCCGCCAGCGAGATGTTCGAGGCCTCAGGGAACCTTTTCAACAGGGTCTACAACGTCTTTGGCAAGGAAGTTACCAAAAAGACGACCGACAAACTTGATCTTGGCGGCAAATGGGGCAACCAGACCAACCCCGATGGAACTCTGGTTGAGTTCAAAACCTCCATGCGCCTTACTGAAGGCGATTTCTTCTTCCACTCCTTCTGCGGCGCCTGGTACGAGCAGGCCAATAAGTATGGAGCTGGGATCGGCTTTTCCGACGATGTCTGGTTGATGGGTGAGGAGTGGAACATCGGCAACACGATGTTCGATGATCCCGATGGCTCCGGCCCCCTCAGGGGATTTGACGTGGCCAACAACACCATGGGCCTTGCCTCCATGGTGGTGGACATCAAGAACCAGGTGGCCTATACCGCGCCGGCCCTTGGCCAGGCCGGCTATGAGAAGTTGATGCCGATCAACTCCGGCCACAAGGATTTTGTGGTGGTGGTGGCATCTGGCTACAACCATGACATCAATCCGGCTCCCCTCAAGATCTACGTGGGTCGCAAGGGATTTGATGCCACTGGCAAACAGATTGATTTTTCCAGCTCCAACCTTAGCGAGCGCGACCGCTTTCTGGGGGCCAACGGCCTGCTCTATGGCCAGCTGTATGGCATGGCCGCAAATGCAGCGACATACAGCCAGCTGGGCATCACGAGTGTGAATGCCGACAACAAGATGCTGGATGACTACCTCAAGAATGCGGCTGCGCCGGATGATTTCTCGGTTCGATACTATGCAACCGATTATCGCTGGGATGGTTTCGACACACCCGAAGCCGTAAAGGACACGGAAACGTTCCGCTGGGCTATGGATGGCGACAGCGTTGCAGGAGTTCCCGAGGCTAACAAACAGCCCAATGGCTATATCTTCTTCAACAGCGACACCAAAGTCGAACATCCGGCCGTAGATCCGGATGTGACCAAGTTCCGTTATATCCAGAATCACACCCGTACCGGTGCAATCCTGGGGATTGAGTTCACCAACATGGTGGGCGATCTCAGCAACAACGATCTTGACAAGAACGGTCTGCCCGACTACCTGTCCGCCGATGTCACTAGAATCCTCCCTGCTGTCAATGGCGCACTGACACTGGATGTGGGTGACAAGGGCGTGGGGCATTTCGACGCCAAGGGCAACCCCTCTGGAGCCACTGCCGAGAAGCACATCGAGCTCAACAGCTACAAGTCCAATGATCCCGATGGCCTGCTCTGGGTTAAGTCATCAGATGCCGATTTGCTGATCGTTGATGAGGATTCCGGCAACGACTACGGCGAGCGCAAATTTGCCCTGGTGATCAACGAGGAGACCCTTGCCATTGAACCCGACGGCACGGGTTTCTTTCTTGCCCAGGCCGGCGGCAGCAAGAACCCACGTGCACTTGCCGGTGTCTCTGCCTACGGCGAGACATTTGAACGTGCATCGGGATCTGAATTCTCAGGCAGCTGGAATGTCACCGCGCTGGTTGCCACCAAGGCCGATGGCTCGTTTTACACAATGCAGGAGCTGTCTGGCAACGGTGTGAACACCGTTGAGCAGAGCCGCCCGCTTTCCGACCACCGGTTCATCGGGGTTGTTCAGCAACCTGGTGAGTCCGCCGGTGCAGTGGAAGCCACCAAGGCCGACTACGGCGGTCAGATCTTCATGTTCAGCATTGACCTGCCAGGGGTTGAACCCAAGGCTGTGGTCGGCACCACAGGCGCTGACATGCTGATCCAGCCTGGTGATCTCAAGGAGCTGACTTTGATCGGCAACACCATCTTCACCGGCGCGGGTGATGACCAGGTCGACGTTTCCCTCAGCGACGGCTTCGAGAACAAGGTGTTCGCCGGTTCCGGAGCCAACACCGTGTACGCCGGCACGCGCGATGTGATCACCGGCGGCGGTGACCGTGACGAGATTTGGGCCACTGGCGGGAACGACAACCGCCTCAGCGGTCTCGCCGGCGACGACGGCTTCGTCATCGGCAGCTCGGGCAACCGGGCCCTCGGCGGCGATGGCAACGACCTGTTCACCATCCTCGGTGAGGCCGGCACCAACTACCTCAACGGTGGTAAGGGTGCCGACCAGTTCTGGCTGGTGAGCGGCCCTGGCGACCTGCCCATGGCCAAGCAGTTCGTGATGGACTTCAAGGCCGGTGAAGACCTGGTCGGTCTGCGTAGCGTGGCCTTCGCTGACATCAGCTTCACCCAGGTGGGTGCCGACACCCTGCTGAGTGTGGCTGGAACAGCGGTGGGACACTTCACCAACGTGAGTGCTACAGCACTGAACAATCAGGCCAATTTCGCAGGTCTTGCAGCCCTGGCCTGATGAATCCCTGATGCCGGTCTTCTCTACTGTGGAGATCGGCATCACCAGACTTCAACAGCTTCAGACAGATTTCGCCCTCCACTTCCCACCTTGAGCCAGACTCATGTCTCCTGCAAAGTTGATCGGCTTCGCCTCACTTCCTGCTGACACTCTTTCCAGCGGGCCTGACTCTGGATCAGCACTTAGCAATCCCACCAATGGCCGTCCTACACCTTTCAAGGGACAGCCAGTACAGGGACTTAGCGGCGTTCAGTTCAGCAGAGGTGGTGACGGGAATCAATTCCTGTTCCTGTCGGACAACGGCTTTGGCGCGCTCAGCAACAGTGCCGATTACCTGTTGCGTCTTTACAAAGCCGACCCAGCCTTTGCTGGCGTCGAAGGTGGTAATGGCTCGGTTGAACTGGCCGGCTTTATTCAGCTCTCCGATCCTGATAAGAAGGTTCCCTTCAGCATCGTTCGGGAAGGAACTTCTGAGCGTTGGCTTACCGGCGCCGATTTTGATGTGGAGTCGGTGGCGATCGCTCCCAACGGCGATCTGTGGATTGGCGAAGAATTTGGCCCTTTCATCCTTCACTTCGATTCCCAGGGCCGCCTGCTGGATGCTCCTTACGCAACGCCCAATGCTGGTTTCGGCCGCAGCTTCAACACGCTTAATGGCCAGCCGCCATTGATCATCGGCCATCGCGGTGCCAGCGGCGAACTGCCCGAGCACACCCTTGAAGCCTACCGTTTGGCCATTCTGCGGGGAGCAGATTTCATTGAGCCGGATCTGGTCTCCACCAAGGATGGGCATCTGATTGCCCGGCATGAGCCGAATCTGATCAACACCACCGATGTGGCATCTCACCCTGAGTTCGCCGCACGAAAAACGACGAAGCTGGTGGATGGTGTCGCCGAGGAAGGATTTTTCGCCTCAGATTTCACACTCGCCGAGATCAAGACCCTGCGTGCCGTGATGCCGCAGGGCTTCCGCACTCAGATCTTCAACGAAGTATTCGAAGTTCCCACCCTTGTTGAGATCATATCCCTCGTCAAGGAAATGGAGTCCGTCACCGGCAAGGCGGTGGGCATTTATCCCGAGACCAAGCATCCTACCTTCCACGACTCCCTCGGCCTTTCGCTCGAAGAAAAGCTGATCGACGTGCTGAAGCAGCAACAGTTCACAAATCCAGACCGTGTTTTCATTCAGTCATTTGAGGTTGCGAATCTCAAAGAACTTCATGCCAGCTTGATGCCCAATGCAGGCCTCGATCTGCCGTTGGTGCAGCTCCTCGACGCCTACGACGTCGCCGACGATGGATCTCTGATCTATGCGGACGTCAACGCCCGCCCCTACGATTATGCCGTCAGTGGTGATCAACGCACCTATGCAGATCTACAGACCGTCGCTGGATTGGCAGAGATTGCCAAATACGCCGATGGGATAGGCCCTTGGAAGCCGATGATCCAGGCTTCCAAGATAGTAGACGCCAATGCTGATGGCCGAGCCGATGACATCAACGCCGACGGCGTGATCAATGGACAGGATCGTGTGCTGGCACCCCCCAGTGCACTGGTCAACAATGCCCATGATCAGGGCTTGTTTGTCCATGCCTATACCTTCCGAGACGAAGCACGCTATCTCGCCAATAATTATACTGGCAGTCCCCAAGCCGAGTTCGCGAATTTCATCAACCTTGGCGTTGACGGTTTCTTCACGGATTTTCCGGGCACCGGCGATCTCATTCGCGACCAGTTGGCCGACTCTGAGGTTCGCTCCCCTCAGAACCCCTTGGCACGCTCAACGCCTGAGTTTGATACACTCTCGGGCAAAGCCCCGATCGTCATTGGTCATCGTGGGGATAGTGGTTCACGCCCTGAACATACTCTTGAAGCTTACAAATCTGCCATTGCCAAAGGAGCTGATTTCATCGAGCCCGACCTTGTGGTCACCAAGGATGGTGTGCTGATTGCTCGCCACGAACCCATGCTTGGCGTTGTGCTGCTTGATGCCAACGGAACAATCCTGCGAGATACGAGTGGAAATCCTGTACTGAATACTACGGATACCAGCACAGACGTCTACAAGCGTCCTGAATTTGCTGGCTTGCTCACAGTGAAGCGTTTGGATGGGGTGTTGAAGGGCGGCTGGTTTGCCGAAGATTTCACCCTCGCGGAAGTCAAGCAGCTCAACGCTATCGAGCGGATTCCCGCCCTGCGTGGAACCGAGTTTGACAATGATGGGCTCAAGGTTCCCACCCTCGCCGAGGTGATCCAACTCGTAAAGGATGTGGAGACAGGTACAGGCCGCAAGATTGGCATCTATCCCGAAACCAAGCATCCCAGCTACTTTCTTAGCGATGGGAAGCTACTGAATGGACTCAGCTTGATCAACAAGAACACCAGTCAGATCCTGGTGGATACGCTAAAGGCGAATAACTTCGTTGATCCGAGCAGGGTCATTATCCAGTCTTTCGAGGTTAGCAATCTTCAGCAGCTGAACAGCACAATCATGCCGGCGGCTGGCATCGATGTGCCACTGGTTCAGTTGTTTGGTGGCAGTGGCAAGCCCTACGACTTTGAGCTGGCCCAAGACACGCGTACGTACTCGAGCCTGGCAACACCTCAAGGCCTTGCCGCAATCAAGACCTATGCGGACGGAATCGGCCCCAACAAGGCTCGCATCCTGCCCATGGCCTACCTGGACGCAAACCAGGATGGCGTTCGTGATGACCTCAACAAAGATGGCCAAATCAGCGATGCGGACACCGTCGTAGGCACCGCCACCAGCCTTGTGGCTGATGCCCATGCCGCAGGGCTGTTCGTCCACCTTTATACCCTGCGCAATGACCCCTTCTTCCTGCCGAGCTCGTACAATGGGAACGTAGCGGCTGAATATCGCGCCTTTATTGATCTTGGCGTTGATGGTTTTTTCACAGATTTCCCCGGCACCGGCAATTCGGTATTAGCCAGTGACTATTTATCTGGTTTTGGTACCGGCAGCAGCAGCCAGCACTACGACGACATGGTCGGTGCCAATCTTGGCGGCTCCGGTGGTTTTGAGGGAATGGCCGCAAGTCCTGACGGAATGACGCTCTACCCGTTGCTTGAGAAGACGGTTGCAGGAGATCCGGCCGGTTCTCTGCGGGTTTATCACTTTGATGTCGAGAGTCGCAAGTTCACTGGCCTTGCCGGGTTCTATCTCATGGAGAAGCCTAGTCATGCGATTGGAGACTTTACTCCTATCAATGATCATGAGTTCATTGTCATCGAACGGGATAACACCCAAGCCAGTGCAACAGGATTCAAAAAGCTATACAAGATTGACATCAGCCATAAAGATGGACAGGGGTTCTTTGCTAAGCAGGAACTTGCCAACTTGATGGCAATTCAAGACGAGTCAGACATCAACCGCGATGGCAGCAAGGTCTACACGATGCCATTCGTCACCATTGAAAACGTGCTCGTTCTTGATTCACATCGGGTGTTGGTTGCCAATGACAACAACTACCCCTTCTCCTTGGGCCGCCCGCCAGCCCTCGACAACAACGAGATCGTTGTGATTCAGCTTGATTCTCCGTTAGATCTGGATCCACGCCTTGGCCAGTCTGCCGCCGTGGGCCTGGCCCCCAACACCGTGGTAGGCAACAGTGGAGCCGATGAAGTGCTGCCAGGTACGCTGTATAACCCCGGCAACTTTGATGGCCGAGGTGATGACGTCTTCACTGGTTCAGGCAACGACGTGGTGGACGTGGAGCTAGCCAGCGGCTTCCAGAACCGCATCTTCACCGGCTCAGGAGCCGACGTGATCTATGCCGGCAGCCGCGATGTCATCACCGGAGGCGGCGGCAACGATGAACTCTGGGCCAACAGCGGCGACGGCAACCGCCTCAGCGGGCTTGGCGGCGACGACGGCTTCGTGATCGGCAGCTCGAGCAACCGGGCCCTCGGTGGTGATGGCAACGACCTGTTCACCATCCTGGGCGAGGCCGGCACCAACTACCTTAACGGTGGCAAAGGTGCTGACCAGTTCTGGCTGGTGAGCGGCCCTGGCGACATGCCCATGGCCAAGCAGTTCGTGATGGACTTCACCGCAGGCGATGACAAGGTTGGTCTGCGCGGCGTGGCCTTTAGCGACCTCAGCTTCACCCAGGTGGGTGCCGACACCCTGCTGAAGGTGGCTGGCATTGAGGTGGGTCATTTCACCAACCTCGGCGCCTCTTCCCTGAACAACCAGGCCAACTTCGCCGGCCTGGCCTGATCGCCTCACCTTCCGGTCCCCTCTGCTGTGGGGACCGGTTTTCCGTCTCTAGCCAGGCGACGATCAAGCATCTGCTCCACCAACCTGCTCGTTGATTCACCAGGTCCATGGCTGTCTCTTTCTCCGGCAACTACAGCCAGAACTTCGACGGATTAGCATCATCCGGCTCTGGGAATGCCTGGACCATCGACGTGACCCTGCCGGGCTGGCAGCTGTTCCGCCAGCCTGCGCTCACCCCCGTGGCCATCAGCAGTTACAACGCGGATACGGGTGCAGGCAACTCCGGCACGTTCCTGAGTTACGGCAGCAGCGCCAGCAGCGATCGCGCCCTGGGGAGTCTGGGCTCTGGTGGCGCTTACTTCGGGTCAGCAGCCTCCGGCGCGGTAGCCGGCTGGTTTGCCGTGGCCCTCAACAACGCCACGGCGGCACCGATCACCACTCTCGCCATTTCCTTCAACGGTGAGCAATGGCGCAACGGCGGCAACAGCACCGCCCAGACGATGGTGCTGGAGTACGGCTACGGCACCGGCTTTGACAAGGTCACCACCTGGACGGCTCCGGGCGGCAGCTTCAACTGGTCGTCTCCGGTGGCGACCGCCACGGCAGCCGCCGTGGATGGCAATAACGCCGGCAGGGTGGCCAGCCTTGGCGGCACGCTCAACCTCAGCGCCACCCCCTGGGCTGCGGACGGCACGCTCTGGCTGCGGTGGACTGAAACCAACGACTCCGGCAATGACCACGGCCTGGCGATCGATGATCTGACGATCACCAGCGCGCAGGCACCTGCCCATCCTGAGGTGGCCATCGCAGCGCTCGTGAATCAGGCCAGCGAGTTCGGTGGTTCCGCCGGTGTGCGCCTCAGCCGCAGCGGCAGCACGGCTGAGGCGCTCACGGTGCCGATCAGCCTGCGCTCCGGCGCCGGCCTGGCCGACAGCGACGACCTCACCGCTCCCCTGCCCGCCTCGGTGCTGATTCCGGCGGGAAGCAGCAGCGTCGATCTGACGACCGGGGTGCGTGACGATGCGCTCGATGAAGGCTTGGAAACGCTGGTGATCGAGCTGGCGCCTCCCGCCGGCTACGCCCTTGCCACCTCGGGTGGCCAGGCCGAGATCACCCTCCTCGACAACGACCGCATCAGCCTGATTTCGGCGGTGCAGGGCAGCGGCAGCAGCAGCCCGCTGATCAACCAGAGCGTGACCCTGCGGGCCGTGGTGGTGGGCGACTTCCAGCTCAGCGGCGAACTGGGCGGCTTCTTCCTTCAGGAGGAAACGGTCGACTGGGACTCCAACGCCCTCAGCTCCGAAGGCCTGTATGTGGCCTACCCCCTCTCGGGCGCCAACGTCGACGTGCAGACGGGCGACCGGGTGCTGGTGAGTGGCGTCGTGAGCGAGCGGCTCAACCAGACCATCCTCAGCAGCGTCCAGGGGCTCTCGGTGGAGGCAGGCGGCCGGTCGGCGGACACCCGCCGTGTCGCCATCTCCGACCTGCTGGCGCAGCGCAGCACAAGCCTCGATCTCGAGCCCTACGAGGGCATGTGGGTGAGCGTCCCGGAAACCCTCACCGTGAATGGCCTCTTCGGGCAATTCCGGTTCGGGGAGGTTGAACTCAGTGCGGGCGGATTGCCCGTTCAGCCCACCAATGTGATGGAGCCAGGTGCGGCTGCCTATGCGGCGGAGCAGGCCAACGCCCTGCGCGAACTGGTGCTCGACGACGGCAGCAACAGCAGCTACCGCCTGGCCTCAGCCGCCACGGCAGCGGCCCCCGTGCGGGATCAGCTGCTGCGTCGCGGCGACACGATCACCGCAGTGGAGGGGGTGCTCGCCTACGACTTCAGCAAATACCGGTTGCACCCCACCGCGTCGCTGAATATCTCCACTGACAATCCCAGGTCTGCAACGCCTGCTGCCCCCGCGGCCGGCCAGCTGCGACTGGCCAGTTTCAATGTTCTCAACACCTTCACCACTCTCAACAGTGGTGGTGCCCTCACCGACAGTGGCCTGGCCCCCCGCGGCGCCAACACCGCCGAGGAACTGGAGCGTCAGCTCGCCAAGCTCACCACGGCCCTCCAGGGGCTGCAGGCGGATGTGATCGGCCTGATGGAGGTGGAGAACGACACCGATGACGCCACCCTGAAGACCATCGTGGATCGGCTGAATGCGGCCCTTCCCGCTGGTTCGGGCCGCGCCTACAGCCATGTCTCCACCGGGCTGATCGGCAGCGACGCGATCAAGGTCGGCCTGATCTACAACAACCGGGCCGTGGCCCCCAGCGGCGCTGCACGCATTCTGGATGCCGCCGCCTTCACCGATCCTCTGGCCAGCGGCACTCCGAAGAACCGCCCGGCCCTGGCCCAGGCCTTCCGGGAACTGGCCAGCGGCGAGACGGTGAACGTGGTGGTTAACCACCTCAAGTCGAAAGGCGCCACCGATGCCGCAGGCGCCGATCTCGATCAGCAGGATGGACAGGCAGCCTTCAACGCCACCCGCACGGCGGCTGCCGGCGAATTGCTGAAATGGATCAAGACCGATCCCACGGGAAGCGGCGACGCCGACTGGGTGGTGCTGGGTGATCTGAACGCCTACGCCAAGGAAGATCCGATCCAGGTGTTTGAAGCGGCGGGCTACCGCAATGTCCTATCGAGCTTCACCGCCGATCCCCCATCGAGCTACGCCTTCTTCACCCCGGTGGACATGAGCGGGGCCCTGGATCACATGCTGATCTCGCCCTCCCTCGTGCCCCAGGCCACCGCCTCCCTCGACTGGGCCATCAACGCCGCCGAGGGTGCCTTCCGCGACTACAACCTAGACACCAACAGCAACGGCAATGCGGCGGCGCGCGACTTCTCCGCGGCCGATCCCTACCGCACCTCCGACCACGACCCCCTGCTGCTTGATCTGGATCTGGGACGCCCCGTGCCGACAGAGCTGCGCTTCAGCCATGGCGTGGCTTCCGGAGATCCCTACACCGACTCGGTGATGCTCTGGACCCGGATCACCCCGCCGGCCAGCTTCGCTGGCCTGGTGAACGTGCAGTGGGAACTGGCCACAAGCGCCGACTTCCGGCCCGGCTCACTGATCGACAGCGGTGTGTTCGCCACCAGCGCCGGCCGTGACTGGACCGTGAAGGTGGAAGCCACCGGTCTCACAGCCGATACGCCGTACCACTATCGCTTCCGCGCCGGCGATGCGGTGTCGATGGTGGGCCAGACCAAGACCCTTCCGGTGGGTAGCGATCCAGTTCGGCTGGCGGTGTTCTCCTGCTCGAACTTCCCCGCAGCCGAGCAGTTCGCAGCCTACGGTCGAGCTGCAGCCATTCACTCTGTGAATCCATACGACGCTTTGATTCATTTGGGTGACTACATCTATGAATACGGCCCTGGCGGTTACGGATCGGCGGAAGATGCGGCCGCCGACCGAGGTTTCCTTCCCAACCATGAACTCATTAGCCTCTACGACTACCGCGACCGCTATGCGCAATATCACACCGATTCCAATCTGCAGAACCTTCGTGCAACGGCACCATTAATCGCGATCTGGGATGACCACGAAACTGCCAACGACAGTTGGTCAGGCGGTGCCGAAAACCACCAGACGCTTACGGAAGGTGACTGGAGCGCACGGCGGGACGCTGCCCTTAGGGCGTATTACGAGTGGTTGCCGATCCGAGACCCCGACCAACGACAACCCAGCGACGGTGCATCGGCTCTCTCGCCACTTACCCAGGCCTACCGATCGTTCAACTTCGGCGATGTACTTGACCTGTACATTCTTGAGACCCGCCTCACCGCCAGGGATCAGCAACTGAGCTACCCCGATTCTTCAGCTGTTAAGTCCCGTATCGGGGCTATCCTCGCAGACCCTGTTCAGACGGTGGCTTACGCCACCCGTATCGGCCTCACACCACCGGCCAGCGCCACCGCGGTTCCAGCATTTGCCTCTGCCTTGGCTCCTGTGGTGACCCAGGAGCTGGTGGTCGCGACCGTGCAGAAGGCGTGGGGCGATTCAGAGCGTGAACTGCTAGGAGACAGGCAGATGGCCTGGCTGCAGCGGCAAATGGCAGACTCCACTGCCGTCTGGCAGGTGTTAGGGCAGCAAGTTTTAATGCAATCAATGGCCGTACCGGCTGAGCTACTACTTGATGCCGGCAATCCAGCGCTTCTTGACAAGTATGCGGCCCCTCTGCAAAAGCTTGCCACTGGCACGGCATTCTCTAGCCTCAGCCCAGCCGAGCAGGCTCTCTTTGCAGAGGCCAGCAAGATCCCCTACAACCTTGATGCCTGGGACGGCTACGGCGTTGAGCGAGAGAAGATCTTGCAGTCAGCTCTGGCATTGGGCAAGCCGTTGATCAGCCTTGCCGGCGACACCCATAATGCCTGGGCTGGTGTGCTCGAAACGATGGCTGACGGCAGCCGTCCAGCTGGCACAGTCGTCGGAGTTGAATACGCCACCCCAGGAGTTACTTCTCCGGGCTTGGAAAAATATCTGCCCGGAGCCGACGCCTATATTCGTGCATATTATCCAGAGGTTGATGGTCTCGACAGCTTGTTTAGCGAGTACGTGAATGGCTTAGAGTACGCTGACCTACGACGGCGAGGATTCCTCGAGCTAACTCTCACCAGCGATCTGGTGAGCGGCACTTTCCAGCTGCTAGATGGCTTCGATCCCAGCACAGGCCGCGAGGCCTGGAAGAGCCAATCCGTAGAAACAACACGCAATCTCAACATCATGGCCAAACCCGAATCCACTCCCATGATCACCTGGCATCCCTCCTGGCGGGAGCTGGATATGGTTATCGGGATGGCAATCGACTCCCAAGGGAATCAGCTTATTCTCTCTCCAACTGATTATGCCACCGTTCCCCGCAATGGCATCCAGCTGCCCGATATTGCCGTTTCTGGTTCTACTGGCTCAGATCGGACATTCGTGGGTGTCTCCGCTCGTGTGGATGGGGCTGATGGCAATGATGAATTCTTTAATCTTGAAAGCCTGGGTGACAATATTCTAATTGGAGGATCGGGTGCTGATTCTTTTTATCTGACATCAGCACCCGACAAAGTCATCGGTGGCATTATCTTCTCAGACAATGCAAGATTCAACCTCCCCATCGATGCTGCCACGCCTGATGGTCATGCTGATCGGTTCATGATCGACGGAAGTGAGCAGACGACGACAACCGCACCGCTCCAAATTACAGATTTTGATCGCGCAAACGACCTTCTTCTCCTTGATGGCGAACGCCTTGACGGAGCATGGGGAGAGATCAAGAAGAGAATGCTGGCGAAGGGCATAACCATTAATGCTGCTCCACAATTATCAGCAGCCCTAAGCAGTCTTTCATTGAAGCTGCTTCCTGGAGAAAACGCTCGATTTGTGCTGCCCAACCTGGATGATCTTGATCCGGATGGCGACTCACTAAGGATCCTATTGCTATCCGGCCCATCCTGGGCATCATTGGCAGATGGCGAACTCCGGATGAATGTACCGAAGAACCTTGGCCAAAACGATCTCGACACGTTAAATCTTTCTTTCGCCCTTACAGACGATAAAGTTGTTGTTCCTTTTGGCGCAACTCTTTCGCTGCAACCGAATCAAGCACCTACGGCGATACAGCTGCTAAACAGAGTGGCCGCAGTCCCTGAGAACGCCAATACCGCCAATGCAATTCGGCTTGCCGATATCAAGGCCGTTGATGACGGTTATGGTCTTAACAACTTTGTCGTCACGGGAGCAGATGCAAGTTCATTTGAAATCATTGGTCAAACACTTTATCTCAAGGCTCAGGCTAAACTAAGCTTTGAAAAGCAATCCAATTATCGCGCAACAGTAGCCGTTGACGACATCACGCTTGGTGATAGCTTTGAGGCGAGTATTGATTTCAGGCTGAATATCACGCCTGCTCGTCCCCAGCAGCAAAAGAATCAGTACCAGGTTGATATCCCTGATGGTCAAGGCGGTTACCGCAGGCTGCCAGTCATGCTGTCTGGTGCATCCTTCAGTCCAGGCTCTGACCTCAAGGTCCTCACCGATCCCATGTTGTCAGATGCTGCTGCTGACTCACTGATTGGTCAGAACATTGTCCCATCAGCCTATGCTCTTGACTTCAGCCTGCAACTTGAGCAAGGCCAGAAGAAAGGTGTTCTAGCCTCTTCAATAGACTTAGTTGCAGCCGACCTCCTCAAGAACCTTAGCGATACTAGCGGCAACCCCATCGCAAATCGACAACTTCTATACTTCTCACTCGATCACTCTGGCAACATTAGCCCACTCAGCTACGATCCAGTCAGGGGAACCGGAGCAAAATTCTATGATATTACTCCCGACGGAATTCCTGACTTCATGACGCTTTCCCTTCAAGATGGCGGATCTGGCGACAAGGATCGCTTGGTTAACGGCACGATATTGGACCCTTCATTTGCCGCCGTTGCCGATCTGGAGCCCGAACTTTTTGCTGAGAACTCAAATATCATCTGCATTGATAGAGATAATCCAACAACTCCTGCATCTGTAAGGGTCGAAGTTGAGCTACAGGCAAGAGCAGAAAGTGTCAACTCTTTGTATTATGTTGTCTTCGACGCATCCGAGGCCTCTGCTTCTGATGTTATCCTTTCTGACCTTGATCAATTGCGCAGTCGCGCCAAGCTTCTCATCTCTAATCTCGAGAATAATGATGTGACTTTGCCAGACAACCTTAACCTCAAGCAGGATTTCCTCCTGCTTAATGGTCAATCAATTCGGTTGCTCGAGGTTGTTGATGCCAGTCTCTCTGATCTCACGTCGTTGGAAGACTCCAGATTGCGCTTGCTGAACCCCATCTCTTTAACAACATCAGAGGCTAATTATGCCACAAAATCAAATCTTAAGTTTAGGCTTGCCATCCAGCCAGTGGAGCTAGGCCTTAACGAATTAATTGGTCGGCAACAGTCACTGGTCCCATTGTTGGATTTCACTGCTCTTTCTAGCAATCAAAAGGTCCAAGGTACATTAGAAATTGCAAGAGAGGCTGCCTACGATGGAATTACTGGTTTCTATCGGACTCTGGATCTCGATGGGACAGTCCTCGCAACTGATGGTATTACCCAGGTCAAGCCCGGTAGTTCGACGTACTCATCCGAAGCCTTGAGACAGGATAATATAGTGACTCCAATCTCTAATCTCAGTATTGCAAATCGCACAAAGTCAAGCCTCTTGTTCGAGCTTGATGGGGGCAACTACTTTGCGCCCTTCACGAGGGTAAACTCCCAGACGTTCTTTGCGTTTGCCAACGCAAATATTGACGGTATAAGTCATTTCCGCAGCCTTGGATCGAACGTTATCGGCCTTGAGGATCTTGTGGGTGGCGGCGATCTTGATTATGATGACCTAGTTATGGCCTTTGACTTCACACGAGTCATTTGATATCAGTTGACTGATGTTGTCAAGAAGCAGCTCTTGATGCTGTTGTATGTTTGCGCCTGGGTATTGCCGCCGCCACGTCGGCAAGTCCCAGGCTTCGTCGCCTGAGCGTTTTGGCTTTATGCCCTTGGTCTAAGGATGAGCATCTTTGCGGTGTCTGCCATTCAACGCGGTGATCTGCTCGTCCAGCACTCTGAACTACCAGGGCTGCTCACTACTCGCCCAATGAGCGTGGCACTCTGGGTGGAATCACAGATGTTCTGATCTCTCTTTTGTTTGTCGATCCGCCTGTTGTCATTATGCACACCCGAGTCTGAGCCATTCAGGCATGCCTTGCATTTCAACCAGCACAGGCCACTTCAAAACATTGGTTTCCGAGTTGGCCGTTCATCCGAATCCACTGCAGCGACTGGAGTGGGGGAGCTGGTGGGCTAGGGCGGGTCGCCGCTGGCTGCCGCCCAGATCCTCGTCGCTTAGCCGGCCGTTAAGGGCTTCTTAACCGCATGACAACCTGTTGGTGGTTCATGAGGTTGACCCTGTGGGCAACGTATGCCCCCAGGGCAGCCCCTGCCGATGCCTTCGCCGAACCCGGGATCCTGGCTCGCGATCCTGTTTGAGCTCGCGGCGCGCCGCAGCGCCAGTGCCACGCCCCTCAAGGCCAGCCTCAACCTCTCCACCACCCTCCCCCAGCCCACCGAAAACTTCCAGACCGAGATCTCCAGCGTGGTGCTGGTGGGTGGTCAGCGCTTCACCTTCTCCTCCGGCGGTGGCACCACCCTTCAGGTCAGTAGCTCCACCGATCCAGCCGTCACCGCCCCGGCCTTGGTGCAGCGGCTCAGCTATGGCAGCGCCCCCCTTACGGTCTCGCCCACCCAGGCCGCCTGGGTGTCGCAGTCGGTAGCGACATACGGCACTTTGGTGGCGGTGGCTCTCTCTCCCGCCGATTACACCGGTGATGCCCTCATTTCGGGACAGGGCGGCCGGGGCGTCGTTCGTTTTTACCGTGCTGGAGCCAGCGGCAGTCTCACCTTCCTGCAGGAGGTGAGCGTGGGTTATCTGCCTGACGGCATCGCCTTCAACAGCACCGGCACGCAACTGGTGGTGGCCAATGAGGGGGAACCCACCTTCAGCTACAGCATCAATGGTGTAGGGGTGGATCGGCCCGGCAGCATCGGGATCATCGACATCCGTAACCCCGGCGGTACACCGAGCTTCAGCTACACTGAGCTTGGCTTTGGCGGGCTCACCCTGCCGACGGGAATCCGCATTAGCGGCAAGGCTGGGCTTTCCACTCAAGCCACCGATGTTGAGCCCGAGTATGTGAGCATCAACGGCAATTTCGCCTATGTGACCCTGCAGGAAAATAATGGTGTCGCCAAGGTGAACCTGCGCACCAAGACGATCGAGCGGGTGTTTGATCTGGGTTCCGTTGACTTCTCCAGCCAGCTTGTTGACATTTCCGACAAGGATAATTCAGCCGCCAACGGCCCCCTGATCAAGCCCGTCTTCGGTAACAATGTGCGCGGCCTTCGCATGGCCGATGGCATCGCCGCGTTCACGCTCACGACGCCCGGTCGCTTCGCCGGCGGCAATGACTACTTCATCACTGCCAATGAAGGCGACGGGCGTGACTACGGCAGCTTCAACGATGAAGTGCGTCGCCTGGGTCGACTCAAGACCCTGGCCGAGGTGACATCCACTCCTTACACCGCCTTTGGCAGCCGCAGCACCAGCCTGTTCGACGCCAACAGCGGCGCCCTGCTCTGGGATAGCGGCAACAGCTTCCAGACCCTGGCGATCGCCGCCCGCGTCTACGACGACACCCGCAGCGACGACAAGGGCACCGAACCCGAGGGCGTGGTGGTGGCGAAGCTCGATGGCCGCACCTACGCGATCGTGGGCCAGGAGCGCACCACGAGCAGCATGCTCGTGGTGTTTGATGTGAGCAATCCAGCTGCCGTGGCGTTCGTCACCAGCGTGGTGCTGCCCAACAGCCTCTCCCCGGAGGGTCTGGCGGTGATCGAGGCCAACCGCAGCCCCTCGGGCCGGCCGCTGCTGGTGGTCTCCAATGAGGTGTCGAACACGCTCGACTATCTCGATCTCACCGATCTGGTGCGCAGTCAGGGGGTGGCCACGGCCGGGGCCTTCAGCGCCACCATGCTCAAGGACGTGGCCGGCGGTGACACGCTGCAGGTGACCAGCCTGATCACCAACGGCGAGGTGACCAACGGCCTTACGGCCGGCAGCAGCGTGTTTGCGCCGGTGGGCGTCTTCGATGGCATGGGGGCCTACGACAACGGCGATGGCACCTACAGCCTGCTGGTCAACCACGAGCTGGGCAGCAGCAATGGTTATCAGATGCGCGTGCAGGTCAAGGCGGGCTCGGCGGCTGCCACCCTCCAGACCGTGACCGGTGCGCGGATCTCGCGGTTTGTGGTGGCCAAGGATGTCGACAACAACCCCGCCAATGGCTACCAGTCGCGGATGTTGGCTGGAGGCCTTGCCTACGACCAGGTGATCAGCCCCGATGCCGCCTTCTCCCTGGGCACAGGCATCAACCGCTTCTGCTCCGCCAACCTGATCTCCGCTGGTCAGTTCGGGGGGCGGGGCTTCGTCAACAACCTCTATCTGGCGGGCGAGGAAACCACTAATGGTCGTTTCTTCGCCCTCGACCCTGGTGGCGCCAATCTCTACCACGTGCCCGCCTTCGGGCTGGGGGGTTGGGAATCGGCTACCGCGGTTGATACCGGCCATGCCGACACCGTGGCGGTGCTGCTGTTTGATGACACCTCCGGCAGCTCCAATTATCTCTATCTCTGGGTCGGTACCAAGACGGCCGGCGGTGCCGATCTGCTCGCCCGCAATGGCCTCGCTGCCTCCAGCGGCTCGCTTTATGCCTGGAAGGCCAGCTCGATCGCCAACACCCCCGATGGAATCGCCGGCGTGGCCCTCAACACGGCGATCGCCGGCGGTTGGGTGAACCTCGGCAGCGGCAGCACGATCGCCGCCCTGCCCACCGCCGCCGCCCTCCGCAGCCTGGCCAGCAGCGCCGGTGCCATGGCCTTCACCCGCATCGAGGATGGCGATGTGAATCCGGCCAGCGGCCGACAGGTGGCGTTCACCACCACCGGCGGCAGCGGCACCGATCTTTATGGCAACACCCAGATCCTCGACCTGAGCGCCAGCTTCGGCAGCGACGGATTGCTTGCCGCCGGTGCTGACACCTCCCTGCGGGTGATCAGCGATGCCGATCGCCTCACCGGTGTGGACCGACAGAGCGGTGTTCGCAACCCAGATGGCCTGGCGTGGAGCGCCAATGGCTCCCTTTATGTGCAGGAGGATCGCTCCCTGCCCAATGGCACCAGCAATGGCTCTTTCGGCAGCGAGGAGGCCTCGATCTGGAAGGTCGACAGCGTCACCGGTGCGGCCGTGCGCTGGGCCCAGATCGATCGCGGCGCCGTGCCTACCGCCTATGGCCAGAGCGATTCAGCGCCGCTCGATATCGGCAACTGGGAATCCTCCGGTGTGATCGATGTCTCGACCTTCTATGGCGCGGCGGCCGGCAGTTTCTTCCTGGCCGACGTTCAAGCCCACAGCCTCACCAACGGCAATCTTGTCGGCAGCCATTACCTCAGCGAAGGCGGCCAGATCGATTTGATTCGCGTTCTGCCCTGAGCCACCGCCAGCCGCCGCGCCAGTCCGCCAAGCCAACCCAGCCAGCACCAGCGCCGCGGTTGCGGTGGCCTTGGTTCCCCTGCGTCGCCACCCCCACGGCCCTGCCCCCTCCCTTCCCGCACCACGCTCACCCTTACCGCTCCTCCGACCCATGCCCATCCTTCGCCACTGGCTCTCCTCGCTGGCCTGCGCCTCCCTGCTCGGCGGTGCCCTGCTGCTGGCCGCCGCCCCCGCCCGAGCTGTGATGACCATCCGGCCGGCCATCGCCGGCTTCGACGGCGGCAGCCTCGGCGGTGATCCCGCCTTCAGCGGTTCCCTCGGCTACGGCTTCAGCCTCAGCCAACCCCAGACGATCACCGCCCTCGGCTTCTACGACGCCAGCGAGGACGGCCTGCTCTCCTCCCATGGGATCGGTCTCTATGAGGCCACCAGCCAGACCCTCTTGGCCAGTGCCACCGTGCCCGCCGGCAGCGACAGCTGGCTGCAGAACGGCTTCCGCTGGGTGTCCATCCCCACCCTTGCCCTGTCGAGCGGCTCCTACGTGATCGCCGCCACCAGCAGTGGTGATTCCGCCCTGTTCGACCCGTTCCTCTACGACACCACGGCCGAAGGTGTGATCGATGGATTGCTGATCGGTGCGTCCCTCAGCGAGATGGGCAGCGGCTCCGTTGTCGCCTTCCCCACCCAGGATGAGGGTCTGCCCCAGGGCTTTTTCGGCCCCGCCTACGCGATCCAAGGCACCCCCGGCCCCCTGCCCCTGCTCGGCGCCGGCGCCGCCCTGGGCTGGAGCCGCCGGCTGCGGTTGCGCCGCCGGCTGATTGCTGCCGGCGGCGCAGCCGCAAGCGCCGGCCGCCAAGGATCGCGGCCCTGAGCCGGAGCCAGAGTCCATGCCCCCGGTGCGGGTGCCCTGGCCGTGGCTGGGCATCCCGCCCCGCCGTCCTAGGCCCCGCCCCCTGAACCAACTCGCCAGACTGGCCTGATCCCGGTGGGCTGAGTCTTGGTGGCGCATTGGTCTGAGGCATGGCTGCCGGCCCTGTCCTCCCCCTGGGGAGCGGCGGCCTTCGTGCCCCTCTATGCCCTTTGGGTGACGCTGTTGCTGCCCGGGGTCTGGGCCTCAATGCTGGCCGGTGCCCTCTATGGCACCGGCTGGGGGTCGCTGCTGGTGTTTCTTGGGGCCTGCCTGGGGGCGGAGCTGGTGTTCCTGCTGGGGCGGGGCTGGTTGCGGCCCTGGGCGCGGCGGCGGCTGGCGGCGGCGCCGAAGCTGTTGGCGGTGGAGGAGGCGGTGAGCCGTGAGGGGTTGCGGCTGGTGCTGCTCACCCGCCTCTCACCGGCCTTCCCGTTCAGCCTGCTCAACCTCGCCTATGGCCTCAGCGATGTCAGCCTGCGCGATTACACGATCGGTCTGATCGGGATCCTGCCCGGCACGGTGCTGTTCTGCGCCCTGGGCGCCCTGGCCGGCGATGTGGCCCGCTTCCAGACGGTGCTGGCGGGCCAGGCCGATGGGCCCACCTGGGCGCTGCGGCTGCTGGGCATCGCCGCCACCGTGGCGGTCACGGTGCTGGTGACGCGGGTGGCGCGTCGGGCCCTGGCGGGCGAGGAGGGTGATCCCCAGGGGCCGGTGGCTTGAGCCGGGGGATGGGGATTCAAGGGGCTTGGTGGTTAGATCAGCTTGGATCGCTGAGAATATCGGGCTTTTGCAGGAGCCGAATCTCCGGCATCTCCCGGCCGCTGGCGACCGCCCTTGCCCATACCGACGGCCGGCCGCAGGCGTTCGACCAGCAGGCGCACCCATGCCGGCCGGCCGGCTTTGCTCGCATGGGCCAAGCTGGCAAAGTACTGGTCATCCATGGCAGCAGTGAGATCCAAATTCGTGACCCGCTGGCCGTCGCCGCTGGTGGATGCAGTGAACGCAGCCACCACCTCTGCCAACCGCTTCTTGAACGGCGATGCATACTCCGGACGGGAAAGATGTTCACTATGAAGTGGCATGTCGACCACGACGACCCGCATGCCGCTGGCAGTCGCTCGGCGTAAGAGCGTCGAAAAGGCATCGAATTGGCGAGGGTCATATGGCCTGCCAAACCGTCTTGTCTGGGCGAGGTGCCATTCCAGTTCTTTCCTGATTTGCGGTAGTGATTGATGTTCCTCAACAACACCTACGGGTGCTCGCAGATGCCACTTCATGTCGCGTATGTTGAATCGCCAGCTGCCACGTTGCGCCAGCCATTGGCCCGGATGTTCGGGCAGAACCTCGCCCAATCGCCACCAGCAGCGAAACCGCTGCTTGGCAGCGAACACGAGCGACTGCGGAAGCATCCGACGCACAGGGTGGCGGACGTCGAGAAGGGCCGGGCTGCGTGCTGTGGCCTGCGTGATGAGCGTCAACTCGCGGGGCGCCTTCCACCAAGCGAGGCGCGGCTCCTTGACGGGAGAGAAGGGAAAAGCCTCGGGCCAGAATGCCATCGGCGTGACGCCGAGCACGAGCACCGAGCGGGGCAGAACCGAAGCCGGCACGGCATCGAGCACCTCATCGAACTCCACAAGCGTTTCTGTCATGCGTGCTGCGGGCACGGCTAGGTTGCTGGTCTCATAGTCCGGAAGCATTGCTTCCACCAGTCGCGGCGGAAAAGCCTGAGCCGGCCCCGAAGCGCCAAGGATGATGAGCCGAGGACGATCGCCGACCGACAACAGCGGGCTGACGAGCAACGCCGAAAGCCCCATCTCATCCAACGTCATCATCGGCACGCGTTCATTATCGCCGACGTGGATTTTGTGCGCTGCGGGGAAACCCACGGTCAGGCCTATGCTTCCGAGGATCGCGGCGTTCAAGCCGGCGTAGAATCCGGCGATCAGAAGTATCGGTTTCATCAATACTGCTGGTAGAAGAAACGTCCGTCGGCTGGTGGGTACAGGAAGAGGTAAATCTCGATGATCACGATCGCCAGTGCGATCATGAAGCATCGCCATCCCATCGACCGTGGCCATGAGATCGTCGGCAGTCGTACGAACCCAGTCGCCGCCGCCACGAAGAACACGAATGCCTGCGAGAGGGCCAGACCTGATAGTCCGTAGCGGTTGGCGATCGACAGCATTTCCCCCCCCGCATCCACAAGGGCACGATCGCCCCGCAGAGATAGGCGAAGGCAAGACCCTTGGCCGCGGCCGCATACCCTGGTCTCGCCGACAGGGCCTCGAACGCCCTCTTGCCGAGCCGTAGGCGAACGCTCCCCCGATACCACTGGTTGACGCTGGCACCGAGGCCGAGGAGCAATCCTGCGAGGATGAAAGCTCTTGTCGTGCCATGCCAGAGGCCGACCAGGAAGAAAGTGGCGAAGAACGCGACCGCGGCCTGTAGGGTTGCGGCCGCGGACGCGGGCCACCGCGCCGTGAGGGCCATCAAGAGTGGATTGAAGACGTAGGTCTTGAACCAGTTCGACATCGTCATGTGCCAGCGTCCCCAGAACTCCAGAAAGCTCCGCGCTGCGTAGGGTCGATTGAAGTTTTCCGGAAGCCGCAGCCCGAAGAGCTGCCCCGCACCGATGACGACGTCGGTGTAGCCAGCGAAGTCGCAGAAGAGATAGGCGAGGAACGCTAGCTGCGCGCCGCCGAACGCCAGCGGATAGACATCCTCGGCAGCGGTAGCCTTGAGCCCGAGCCAGTTGTGCCGGAAGACGTCGCCACAGACGATCGCGAGCAGCCAGCCCCGGGCCATGCGACCGAGGGATTCGAGAAGTCGTCCGTCGTCCAGCCGATATGCCGCCATGCCGGCAGACTGGGACTGGAAGTCCTGGAACCGTTGGATCGGGCCTGAGACGAGGCAGGGCCAGGACGCAAGAAACGAAAACACCTCGATGGCGGCGGGCTTTAGGCCCGGGTCCTGCCGCATGTCCACGAGGAGCTGCAGGCCGCGGAGCAACACGAAGGAGAGTCCGATCGTGGAGGGAACCTGTGCGGCGAGGGGCAACCATGAGAGCATCGCATAGCCTTTTAGCCAGCCGAAAATGAGCAGCAAGGCGGCGATCAAGGCTGGCAGTGTGCCGCGGTTGGGACGGAGAGCGACGACGCGCGTCGCCAGCCAGATCGTGGCGATGAACCCGAGCATGGCGAACAGGGCCTTCCAGGACGGCCCCGTGAGAAGCAGGAACAGGAGGCAGGACATCGGGAACACCACACGCGCCCGCCAGCGGCCGGGCGCAAGGTGAAACATGGCGGCCGCAAGTGCAACGAAGGCGACGAAGTCGAGCGAGTTGATCGTCATGGGGTGATCCCTTCGGACGACGGGGCCGGAGCTGCCGACACCGGCTTCTCGAGGACGAAGACGCACGAGATCGTGGACTCGGTTTTGATGGCCCGTTCCAGGGTGAGATTGGCGCCCGGGAGGAAACGTTCCACGCGCACCTCGAAGCCGAACCCAGCCACGAAACGCCGGGCTTCCTCCGGGCTGCGAAGAAGAAAGAGATGATCGGGGGCCGGGCTGTTGACCGGTACGTGGAGAAACACCCGTCCACCCGGCCGCGTGATGTCGAACAGGATTCGCATCGCCTCCGAGGGGTGATCGAGGTGCTCGAGCACCTCGCTGAACACGACGCCGTCGAATCGGTTCGTGAACGGAGCCATGGTCACCGGATCGAATAGGTCGCCTGAGTGGAACGCAAAACGAGAGGTGTCAGAGGCCAGGCCCATCCGGAGAAGCGCGGCTCTGGTGAGGGAGAGCGAGGCCTCGCTGATATCCAGCGCCTCGACGGATTCAAACCCCGATCGGGCGGCGAGCTGCATGAGCAGGCCATGGCCCGGGCCGATCTCCAGACAGCGGCCGGCGGCACCGGCCAGGAAATCCTCTTCGTAGCAGACGAGTGCCCGGGTGTGGTTCGCCCACCAGAGCTGCGACATGAGCAAGCCGTTCATGCAGCGCGTCATCAGGGCGGGCCGAGAGTAGAACTCGGCGATCGCCTCCGCGAGGGTCTCGAGCCGGAAGCGGCCGTGACGGCGAAAGAAGAGTTCTTCTTCGAGCACGGTTTCGGCAAGCCAGTCGTAGTCGAGGCAATACTGAAGAAGACGGCCATCTGCCAGGTCGAGGATTGCCCGGGCAAGTCGCTCAAGTAAATTCGCTTCGAGCGGCTCGACTTGGGCAAATCGCTTCAACAGAAACGTCGCGTGATCGGGGTTGACCTCAAGCTGCCGCGTGAGACACTCATGGAGCGCGGTGCCTGGTTGCAAAACGCTCGCACTGTCAACGGGAATCAATTCCATGTTACCAGGGCCTTGCGAGTTCAGCTTTTGCGTGACGAAGGAGGAAATGGCGACCTTCGCCAGCCTTTCTGACGACCACAGCCTGATCCATACCGATGATGCATTCGCACGGCTCCATGGCTTTCGCGAGCCGATCGTCTATGGAGGCATTTTACTTGCGAAGCTTTCACATTGCCTGGGAACGCGTCTTCCAGGCCCCACCGGAGTGTCGCTGGAGTGGTTGATCCGATACCATTCACCTCTCTATGTCGATGAGACCGCTCTCTTCCACGCTGAGCCGCGGCGGTTTTCCGAGGCGGTTCAAGTGCTGGAGTTGGCGTTTCGGGTGACATGCGACGATCGGAAGATCGCCTCCGGCACAGCTCAATCGCGCATCCTCGGCGCCTGAGGCTTTAACAGCCCGTTCAGGTTGTTGGCCACAAGTGTCGCCCAGACTGCGAGGCTGTCCGGTGACAGATGATGATCCATCACGGTTACTGGGGGAAGGCGTTGATGAGGCCCCGGATGCCCTCGCCGAGGACGATCGTCATCGGTGGCCTCCGCGGCTGATAGCCCGCGAGGTCCAGGTGCCACACGTCGACACCGGCGGAGGTCGGGCCGGGAGCGAAGCCGAGGTGATGGTAGTGACCCCGCACCATGCCGTTGCGGTCGGTCGGCACGTAGTGGCCCGTGAGCCTGGTGATGCCGCGAGATAGCCCAGTGGAAGCCAGCACGTCGAGCACGGCCTCTTCCAAGCGGCGGTTGAGCACGCGGCAGCTCATCAGCCAGGTGTCGATGATCCACTCGCTTCCGGCCTGGATGCAGATCACGATGCTGATCATGCCGTTGTCACCGCAGCGGTCAGCCAGCCGCACCTGCAACGTGAAGACATCGGGCCGCATCTCGAATGCCTCGATGGCGCCCTCGTCGTACCGCCTCGTCGTGAGATTGAACTGGTTTGACCGCTGGGTGAGCTGGGCGATGCGCGATCTGCCCGTCGCGTCGAACGGTGAAAGGCGCACGACCATGTCGAGCGATGCCAGGTATGCCGCCATGTCGGTCGCTGAAGCCGCCAGTTCGGCACGCACGGCATTCGCCCGGTAAAGCCCGGCCCGCTGGCGATCCTCGTCGGTGAAGCTCACCGACTCGAAATAGCCGGCCGCCAGCAGCAGCAGCGGGTAATCGGCGGGATCGGCGGTGAGTTCGGGCACCGCCACCTCCGGCAGCGTCATGCGCACGAGCTCCCGCTCGGCGGGACTGTCGTCAAGCAGCACGAGAGCCTCGGTGCCGATGCCGAGCGTGCGGGCGATGGCCCGAAGGTTGGTCGCCTTGTCCTCCCAGTTGGCCTGAAAGACGGCGATGTCGTCGAGCCGCAACACCATGTCGGGATGCTCCGCGAACGCGCCGCGGGCCACATCGGCATTGTTCTTGGAACAGATGGCGAGGACCACGCCCCGCGACCGCAGCCAGGCTGCGGCCTGCTGCACCGCCACGAACGCTTCGCCGACCGCGTCGCCCTGGCCGAGCACCAGCCCGTCCAGCCCATCGTCGCCAACCACCCCGCCCCAGAGCGTGTTGTCGAGGTCGAGCACGAGGCATTTGCGGGAGGCACCGCCGACACCGGCCATGAGCCGCATCGCATGATCGGCGTAGAGCGGCACGAGGTCGTGGGCGAAGGGCAGCTTTGCGGCATGCCATTGGCTCTGATCAAACCAGTGCGCAGTGCCGACCGCCCGGGAGAGCCCGTCGACATCGAAAAGTGTTCCCGCACACTCGGTCAGGAGGTCATTGAGTTCGCGATTGAAGAGCTCAATCCGCCGCCGCTGAGTGCCGCGCACGCGGACCTCCTGGCTGCCGAAAAGCGGGCAGGGTGGACAAGGAACGTTCTGCACGTAGAGCGTCGCCCCAGTGTTCTGCCGCAGGCCGCGGCAGATGCTGGCCATGTGGGCGAGTGCCGCCGCCACGTCCCCCGCTTCGTCGTCGCTCAGGCCCGCGCCGAGGCCGGGCAGGCCGCGATGGTCGAGGGCCACGAGAATCCCGTCGGGCTTGGCTCGCGCGATTACCGAATCGACCGTGATGGCCTCGTGTAAAGCTTGGTCGAACTCCCCCTCCACCGTCGTGAGATCGATGCCGTATCTGAGCGCCGTGGACACGAGCGCAGGCGCGATCAGTTTGCTGGTGCCATTGCTCAAGCAGCCCAAGGTCGAAGGCCGCAGGCCAGGGATGGTGGATTCGCCGTGCCGTGCCCTTGCCTTGACGAGGGTTCGTCGAAGATGCTCCAGTTCGGTGTCTTCCAACGCATGGCCCGCCAAATAGCGAAGCGTGCGGGCCGGTTCGGATCCGTCAGTGCCGCAGCGTTTGCAGCGATCCTTGAAGTCAGGCGGAGCGGGTGGCAGCCAGGGAAGGCTTGAGAGCCTGACGCGGTTCATGAAAACACTGACAAGGTCGTTTGCACGAGGTTCTGTGCTCTGTGTAGAGTCTTAACCATGAAAGAAGAAATCTACTCGCGACTCACGAGCATCTTTCGTGATGTTTTCGACGACGACACCCTGGTGGCGACGCCCGTCATGACCGCACGGGACGTCTCCGAATGGGACAGCCTTAACCACATTCGCCTGATGGTGTCGATTGAGAAGGCGTTTGGAATCGCCTTCACCACTGCGGAAGTCGCAGGGTTTGAGAACGTGGGGCAGTTGGTCGATGCGATCGCCGCGAAGGCCTCGGCAGAACGTTGACCGCTGGCCAAACCCGCGATCTCCCTAGCCATCCCCCTGCTCTTCCGGCAGGGGCTGCCCCAGATCTCGCAGCGCTGCAATCAGCACAAACCAACCCAGCCTCAGCTTCGCCGCTGGGCCGCGGCCTGCGGCGAGCCGGGCGTACTTGGCGCGGCCGCAGGGGGTGCGGATCCAATAGGCCAGGGCTTCGGGGAGCGGCGGGGCCGCCGTGGTTTCGGTCTCCAGGGGCTCGGTCTCCGGAGCGGCCGGGTCGCTGGCGGGGCTCGCTGGGGCAGGCGCGGACATCAGCTCAGATCCGCTGCAGGGATTTCGCCTTGTCCTTGAAGTCGCTGAGCAGCAGCTGCAGGTAGGTCACCTTGCGCAGCTTGACATTGGCGGTCAGCGACATCCCGACCTGCAGCGGCAGCTTGGCGCCGCTCTTGAGTTTGAGCTGCTGGCTGTTGAGCTTGATGTCCACCGGGAAGCGATAGAACTGCTTCATCTGATCGGGCGGCAGCGCATCGGATCCGATCCGCCGCACCGTGCCCTGGAGCACGCCGAAATCGGTGGCGGGGAAGGAATCGATGCTGATGTCCACCGGCTTGCCGACCTGCACGAAGCCGATGTCGGTGCTGGGCACCTCCACCCGAGCCTCAAGCCGATCAAAGGGCACAATCTTCATCACCGGTTCGCTGGTTTCGGCCACGAATCCCTTTGCTTTTGGCTTGAGTTCGAACACCAGACCCGCCTCCGGCGAGCGGATCGCCTGGTAGCGGATGTTGACATTGAGTTCGATCAGCTTGCTGCGCAACTCCGCCAGCGAACTCTGCAGTTCCCGCACCCCCTGCTGCAGGATCGCCTGCTGGCGCAGCCGCTCCACCTTCGATTGCTGCAGCTGGCCTTCCACCTCCTGAACCTTGTTGCGCTGCTGCAGATACTGCAATTCAGCCGTCGCCCCCTCGCGGTTCAGCTTCTCCAGGCGGCTGAGCACCTCCCGCTCCAGAGCGAGGCTTTCGCGCAGCACCTGCTGCTCGGTGTCGTTCACGGCCAGATAGCGGCCGAGCTCCTCTTCTTTGAGGCGCAGCTGCTGGTCCTTGTAGTCGATCGTCTTCTCGATGCTGTCCTTGCGATCGAGGGTGGCTTCGGTGTCGAGCTTGAGCAGCAGCTGGCCTTTCTTGACCCTGTCGCCCTCCTTGACCAGCACCGCATCGACCACGCCGCCCACGGGCATCTGCACATCCTTCACCACCCCCAGGGGTTCGAGCTTGCCCGGAGCGGTTACAATCTCCTCGGTCTGAGCCAGGGCCAGCCAGGCCAGACCGAAACCGGTGACGCCCATCAGGGCCCAGCTGATGCTGCGAGCCCAGAACCGCGATTGCTGCAGCACCACATCGGAGCTGTCGTTGTGGATCGAGCGCTCCAGACCATTCTGGGCGCGGCGCATCAGATCCGCAGGCGTTGGAATGCGGGGGGCCATCAGGACGCCTCCTGCTGGCGGTAGAGCGCGAAATAGCGACCCTTGATCGCCATCAATTCCTCATGGGTGCCGGTTTCAACGATCGCCCCTTGATGCATCATCACGATCAAATCGGCGCGGCGGATGGTGGAGAGGCGGTGGGTGATGAAGAACACGGTGCTGTCCTTCAATTCATCACGCAGGTTGTCACAGACCTGGCGTTCGGTGTCGTAGTCGAGGGCGCTGGTGGCCTCGTCCATCACCAGCAGGCGGGGATTGCTGAGCAGGGTGCGGGCGATGGCGATCCGCTGCCGCTGGCCGCCCGAGAGCGAGGCGCCCCGCTCACCGACGGGGGTGCTGTATCCGCTGGGGAGCTGCATGATGAAATCGTGGGCGGCGGCGATGCGGGCTGCCTTCACAATCGCATCGGAGGAGGCCTCCGGATTGGTGAGGGCGATGTTCTCGCTGATCGTGCCGGAGAAGAGCAGCGGATCCTGGGGAACGATGCCGATCTGACGCCGCAGCGAGTAGAGCTCCACTTTGGCAATGTCGTATTGGTCGATCAGGATTCGGCCCTGATTCGGTGCATAAAGCCGCGGCAGCAGTTTCATCAGCGTGCTCTTGCCGCTGCCGCTCTGGCCAACGATGCCAACGAAGGTGCCCTGCGGGATGGTGAGGTCGACGTTCTTGAGCACCTCAGGCGTGCCCGGGGCGAACGTGAAACTGACGTTCTCGAACACCACATCGCCATGCACAGAAGGCAGGGGGATGTTGGCCTTGTCGGCCTCGCTTGATTCCTCCGGCGTGTCGACCACATCCGCCAACCGCTCGAACGACACCCGCAGCTCCTGGATGTTCTGCCAGATCGAGGACAGCCGCAGCAGCGGCTGGGTTACATAGCCGCTGATGATCCGGAACGCGATCAGCTGGCCGAGGGTGAGTTCGCCCTTGAGCACCAGGGTCGCTCCCACCCAGAGCACCAGCAGCTGGGAGAGCTTCTGCAGCACCTGGGAGGATTCATTGAGGAAGGTGCCGGTGATCGTCTTCTCGAAGGTGCGGGCGATGTAGCGGGAGTAGAAGTCCTGCCACTTCCAGCGGCTGACCATCTCCACGTTCTGAGCCTTCACGGTCTGAATGCCGGTCAGCACCTCGACCAGATGGCTCTGGGTGCGGGCGTTTTCTTCGGCCGCCTGGCGGTATTGGCGGCGGAACAGGGGGGCGCCGAGCAGGGTGAGGGCGATCTGGATCGGCAGCACCCCCAGGGCGATCAGGGTGAGCAGCCAGCTGTAGATCGCCATCACGATGATATAAATCACCGAGAAGGCCGCATCCAGCAGCGTCATCAGCGCCTGGCCGGTCAGGAAGTTGCGGATCTTCTCCAGCTCGGCGATACGGGTGCCGAGTTCGCCGACCGGCCGGCGATCGAAATAGCCCAGCGGCAACCGCAGCAGGTGATCGATCACTTCCGCCCCCAGCCGCAGGTCGATGCGATTGGTGGTATCCGTGAACAGGAAGGTGCGCAGCGATCCGATCACCCCCTCCATCAACGTCACCACCACCAGGGCCATGCCGAGGATCTGCAGCGTGTCGAGGCTGCGCTGGGAGATCACCTTGTCGATGATCACCTGAATCAGCAGCGGGTTGGCGAGGCTGAACAGCTGCACCACGAACGAGGCCAGCAGCACCTGCAGCAACATGCCCCGGTAACGCTTCAGGGCCGGCCAGAACCAGCCGGGGCCGAAGTTCTGATCGGGGGTGCTGACGCTGCGCTCGAACAGCAGCACCTCCAGGCCTTCCGGGTAGGTCTCGGCGATCTGCGCCGGCGAGAGCTGCACCCAGCCCTCCGCCGGTGAGGCCAGCCGCAACCCCTTGGCATCGCTGGCGGTGATCAGGGCAAAGCTGCCTTTCCAGGCGATCAGGCAGGGTGTGATCAGGCGGGTGGCCGAGGCGGGCATCACCTTGGCGCCGGTCACCAGCAGGCCGAGCATGGCGGCAATCTGCCCGCAGAGCTGCAGATCGGGGTCGAGGCCGCGGCGCAGCTTGTCGCGCAGCACCTTGTCGATCGCGTCGCGCCGGTAGGGCAACTCCAGGATCTGGCCGAGCATCTGGAAGCAGGCCAGGGTTTCCTCCAGGGGCCCCTTGGCGCGGATCAGTTGCAGGCCGCGGCTGCGGCTGCTGCCGCCCAGGTCGAGGCTGGTGGGCTGATTGGGGGCCCCATCGGCCGTTGCCGGTGAGCTCTCCTCGGTGGCGTCGCCCGCCCGATCCAGGGCAGGCCTCGGCAGGAGGTCTGGCTGGAGCACGGCCTCGGGCACCGCCAGCAGCCGCAGGGGCAGGGGGGGCAGCGGCTTCGGCAGCGGTGCGCCGGCGGCCAGGGCGGTGCCGATCGGCTGGCCCGGCACGTTGGCGCTGCCCAGCCGCCAGCTGGCACCGGCAGGGGCAGCGGGAAGCGGATCGCCGCCTTTGCCCTCGGCCGCCCGGGCCCCCTGGCGCAGCCGCTCCAGCCGCTCCCGCCAATGGGCCGGATCGGGGCTGAGGGCGCCCGCCTGGCTGCTTTCGGCCTGGACCAGCAGGGCGTGGAGTTCGGCGGTCCACACCTGGCCGGCGCACCAACGGCGCAGCTCAGGTTCCGACTGCAGCAGCTCCAGCATCACGGCGTCGGGGATCGCCAGAGCCTGCACCGGCCCGGCAGCACTCACCCCTTCGCAGCCTTCGGCCCGCAGCAGCGAGGCCAGGCCGATGATCGCGCCGGGTCCGAGGCGTTCCAGGGTGAAAGGCTGGCCGTCCCGCTCTCCCAGCAGGCGCGCCTGGCCCTGGAGCAACACAAGGATGCGGTCGGGCACCACCGCATCGGGATTGATCAGCTGGCCTTCACTGAAGCGCACCAGGCTGGTGGCGGCCTCCAGCCGCTGCCGGCCCCGGGCCGAGAGGCGGTCAAACGGGGGCAGTGCCGTGATCGCGTCGGGGGAGTCCTGCAGGGAGGCGGTCATGCCGGCACAGCGCTGCGGGACTGGGCCGCAACCAGGCCCTGAACTTCCTCTTCGACCCATTCGTCGAACAGTTCACGGGCCATGCGGTCGCGCATTTCGTCAGTGAAGCTGGCTGAGCGTAGCGATTCCAGCCGAACCACCAACCACCATTGTTCAATGCGCAGCGGAACCCGCAGCTGGCCAGGGCGGCTGGTGCGCAGCACTTCGGCCAGGCTGGGGTGGGCCTGCAGCAGGGGCACCGGCCCGACCACGCCACGGGTGGAGCGCTCCGGACCCTTCGAATAGGTGGCGGCCAGTTCAGCGAAATCGGCCTCCCCTTCGGCGATGCGCAGATAAAGCTCGCGGGCCAGGGCGCCGTCCTCCACCCGCAGCAGGCTGTAGATCACCTGATCGAGCTGGTTTTTGCGGGCCAGAAAGCGCTGCTCGGCCCGGTGGGAGAAGTGCTCCAGGCAGTGGCGGCCGATGCGCTGCGGCAGCTCGGCCTGCCAGATGGCATCAGCCTCCTCCATGCCATGGCTGGCCAGGTGCTGGATCACCGCCTCCGGCGAGCCCAGGCGGTTGGCGGTCCCCCAGCCCTGACGGCCCTGCATGCTCTCCTCCTCGCTGATCTGCACGTCCGCCACGGCGGCGGCGATCACGCTCTGGCGCAGCAGCGGCAGCAGCAGGCCGTGGCGGGCCAGGGAGCGCCAGAGCTCCGGTGCTATGGCGGGGATGGAGGCTCGGGAGACGCTCACCGAGGGGGGCGCGCTGATGGCGGCCCCGGCCGCCGCCGGAGTGCTGGAGGCGACACCGGCAGAACGGGCCGGATCCGGGAGCGCAGCTGGATCCGCTGCAGTCCCGGGCTGGGGCGCTGCGGCTCTGGGAGGGGCCGCGGCTGCCGGCAGGGTCGCCAGTTCGATCGTCGGACTGGCGAACACCGTGCGGGGCAGCACGGTGGGCCGGCCAGCCGAGAGGGGCGGACCAGCCGCTGGTGTGGTTACGGAGGGTGTGGAGCTGCCCCCAGCCGCCTGGGGAGCGGCCGCGGGCGCGGAGTCCGCAGGGGTGGGGTCGGTCAAGTCCGCGCAGTGGGGATAGCGATGGGCCCAGTCTGCCCCGAGGGCGCTGGTTCTGGTGTGATCCGTTGTGGTGCGATCAAGTGACGCCGGCTGCGGCGCTTGCCGGCGCCGCTGTCCTTGCCGATCCCGGGGCGATCAGGACGCCGTTGCTTTGGCCATCGCCAGCTTCGCCTCGTTAATCTCCGGCGCCGCTCACGCCTCCGCCCGGGGCGCTGCAGCCGCCACTCCCCCTGCCGCCGCGCTCGTCTCGGGTGGCGCCGTGGCGCCGGCCAGCAGGGCCCGCAGCCCCTCCTCATCCAGCACCGGCACCCCCAGGGTTTCGGCCTTGGCCAGCTTGCTGCCAGCTTCCGCCCCGGCCACCACAAAACTGGTGCGCTTGCTGACCGCGCCGCTCACCTTGCCCCCCGCCGCCTCGATCAGGCCCTGGGCCTGGCTGCGGCTGAGGCTGGGCAGGGTGCCGGTGAGCACAAAGCTCTGTCCCGTCAGCGGACCCTGACCGGACCGGCCGCCGCCACCCTCCCCGGGGCCGGCGGCCAGGCTGAAACCCACGCCACCCAGGGCCTGGAGCAGGGTCTGGTTGGCGGGGGTGGCGAACCACTGGCCCAGGCTCTGGGCGATCTCCCCGCCGATCCCGAACACGGCCGTGATCCGCTCCGGCTCCGTCGCCGCCGCCGCGGCCAGGGCATCGGCGCTGGGGAAGGCCCTGGCCAGGGCCTTGGCATTCACCTCACCCACGTGGTGGATGCCAAGCCCATAGAGCTGGCGGTGCCAGGGCCGGCTGCGGGAGGCCGCCAGGGCCGCCACCAGGTTGGCGGCCGATTTCTCCCCCATCCGCTCCAGGCTGGCGAGCAGGGCGGCATCGAGGCGGTAGAGGTCGGCGATCGAGCCCACCAGACCGCGATCCACCAGCTGCTCGATCAGCTTCAGGCCCAGCCCATCGACATCCAGGGCCCCCTTGCTCACCCAGTGGCGCAGCGATCCCCGCAGGATCGCCGGGCAGCTGCTGTTGACGCAGCGGGTGGCGGCCTCCCCCTCCTCCCGCACCAGCTCCGAGCCGCACTCCGGGCAGGTGTGGGGAAGGCTCAGGGGGTGGGCGCCGGCGGGCCGCAGCTGCGGCAGCACCCGCACCACCTCGGGGATGATCTCGCCGGCCTTGCGCACCACGATCGTGTCGCCGCCGTGAAGATCCAGCTCCGCCAGGCGGTCGGCGTTGTGGAGGGTGGCGCGGCTGACCGTGGTGCCGGCCAGGGGGACCGGCTCGAATTCCGCCACCGGCGTCACCACCCCGGTGCGGCCCACCTGGCAGCTGAGCCGCAGCAGGCGGCTGGGGGCCTCCTCGGCGGGGTATTTGAGAGCCACGGCCCAGCGCGGCGCCTTCTGGGTGAAGCCCGCCTCGTCCTGGAGGCGCAGGTCGTCGAGCTTCAGCACCACGCCGTCGGTGGCGTAGGGAAGGGTGCGGCGCTGCTCCTGCCAGTGGCTGCAGAAGCGTTCCACCGCCGCCAGGTCTGCGAGCCGCTCGCGGTGGGGGTTCACTTGAAAGCCGGCGGCCTGCAGCCACTCCAGGGCCTGCCATTGGCTGGTGGGCCGGGGCGGATCGCCGCCCCCGTCGCCCCTGGGGAGGGCCGCGGCGGACGGGTCGCCCGGCTCCTGGTCGGGCAGGTGCAGGGTGTAAGCGAAGAAGCTGAGCCGCCGGGCCGCCACCACCCGGGGATCGAGTTGGCGCAGGGTGCCGGCACAGGCATTGCGGGGATTGGCGAAGACGCCCTCGCCGCGGGCCTGGCGCTCGGCGTTGATCGCGGCGAAGCTGGCGTCCGGGATCAGGGCCTCGCCGCGCACCTCCACCCAGGCGGGGGGGTGCTCCAGCTGCAGGCGCAGGGGCACCGAGGCGATCGTGCGCACATTGGCGGTGATCTCCTCACCCCGTTCGCCGTCGCCGCGGGTGGCGGCCCGCACCAGCAGGCCGTTGACGTAGCTGAGGGCCAGGGCGTTGCCATCGATCTTCAGTTCCCCCACCATCGCCAGGGCCGGCAGGGGGGCTTCGGTGGTCGGCTCGCGGTCCAGGGCCCGCAGCAGCCGCCGGTACCAGGCCTCCAGCTCGGCAAGGGAGAAGGCGTTGTCGAGGCTGAGCAGGGGGATCCGATGCTCCACGCTGGCGAACCCCTCGGCCGGAGTGCCGCCCACCCGCTGGGTGGGGCTGTCGGGGGTGATCAGGGCGGGGCAGGCGGTCTCTAGGTCGAGCAGCTCCCGATAGAGCCGGTCATAGACCGGGTCCTCCAGCAGGGGCGTGTCGAGCACGTAGTAGGCATGGTCGGCCCGCTGCAGCAGGGCGCGCAGCTCGGCGGCCCGCTGGCCCTGGGGTGGTGGTGTGGAATCGCTCACGGCAGGGGGGCGGCGCGGACAGGCGGCGCGTCGATCGGGCCGCGGCGGGTCAGCTGGCGGCCAGTTTCTGGATGCGGTCGACCCGCCAGGCGTCGTCCACCTTGACGAAGGTGAAGTCGAGGGGGAGCTCCTCCTTGCCGTCGCTGCGCAGCTTGACGGTGAGGATCACCTGCTCCTCCTGGAGGCGGGGTCGCCCTGACTTGAGATTGCGGTACTTGTTGAGCTGCAGTCCGGCCAGGAAGCGGATGAACTGCTGGCGATTGACGTGGGAGCGGTAGTTCTTGGTGGTCAGCAGGTAGGCGCCATCCACCTGGCCGGAGGCCACCTGGGTGAAGAACTGCTTGATCAGCGGGTTGATGCCGCGGGCGCTGAGCACCAGACGCACCGCCGAGATCGTCCAGAACAGCAGCAACGCCCCCAGACCGGCGGCCAGGGCCTTGGTGCCGATGGCGCGGGCCAGTTCCCAGTCCATGGTGCGTGCGTGTGCTGTGGCGTGGGGGAGTCTGACCGACGACCCCGCCGGTCAGTGGCGATACTGCGGCCGGATGCCCGCCTTCCGCTCCGGCCGCCGTGCCCCTGGAACCCCTGCTGCCGTTGTTCCACCGCCTTGACCGCGAGCATTTCGAGGGGGCCCTCAGCCCCGGCGGCCGTGCCCTGGTGGCGGTGCGCTGGAGCGATGGCCGCCTCACCCGCACGGCCGGTCTCTACCGGCGCGGCCGCCACAGCGATGGCGCCGAGCTCTGCGAGATCGTGCTGTCGCGGCCCTTGCTGGAGCCCTTGCCGCGCCAGGCCACCCTCAGCACCCTCTGCCACGAGATGATCCATGCCTGGGTCGATCGGGTGCTTGGGGAGCGGGAGGTGCACGGCCCCCGCTTCCGGGAGCGGATGGCGGCGATCAACCGGGCCCAGGGGGAGTTCGAGGTGAGCGTGCGCCATCGGTTTCCCCTGCCCCGGGAGGCGGCCCGTTGGATTGCCCGCTGTCCCCGTTGCGGCCGCACCGCCCCGTACCGCCGTCGCCGCCGGGGCCTGGCTTGCCGACTGTGTTGCGAGCGCTTCCATGGTGGCCGCTGGGACGCCAGTTGCGAGCTGGTGTTCGAGCCGGGCCCGATCGATTCGGGGAGGATTGATTAAGGTCAGCGCTCCGCCCCCCTGCCGATGGCTGCATTCCTCTGGTCGCTGGAATGGAGCGGTCTGACCATCGCCCTGGTCGGCCTGGGCCGGGAGCGTTGGTTGGCGGCGCGGCGCCGTTAATCTGGCCGCCATGGAGGAGGCCCGCGTCCAGCGCCTGGCGGAACCCTCGGGACGGGGGGCGGGGTTCAGTCGCGACCGCGATGAGTCCCGCGAGTCCTGGAGCGGCGCTGGTTCGCCCCGCGAGGGCCGGACGCCTCGGCCCCAGGGGCGTCCGCCTCTGCGCGGATCGGAGCCCCTGGACCAGCGTCTGGAGCGCTGGGTGAACCGCGGCCGGGACCTGGTCGATGGGGTATCCGGTGCCCGTCCCGGCGGGCGCCCTGCCGGTGGTCGTGACCGTGACACCGGGGTTGGGGGCAACGGCGGGTTCAACCCGGCCCGGCTGGGCCGTTGGGTCGAGCAGCGGCTCGACTGGCTGCTTGATGAGGACGGCGAGGACGACTGGCGTGAACCCTGGCAGGAGGAACCCTCCCGTTCTGCGGCGGCCGGGCCCGCGGCCCGGGGTTCGGCACCCAGGGCTGTGGCGGCTGGTGATGGCCCTGGGAGCTGGCTTGAGCCGCGATCGGAGCGGCTGGCCGCTCCTCCCGCCGCTGCCCCACCCGCAGCAGGGTCACCCATGGGGCGTCGCCGCGGTCTTGAGGCGATTTCGCGCCGGGGCAACACCGGGGTCAGCACCGGTGCTGCAACCCCGCCGTTCAACGCTGCCGCTGCTGGGAACGCTGCCGCCGCCGAATCACTGCCGGAGGCTGGCCGGCCCCCTGCTGCGGCGCCGAGCTCCCCCGATGGCAGGACGCCCTCAGCGATGCCGGCGGGGCCGGAGGGCAGCCCGCCCGATCAGGACACCTGGCCGGATGAGGCCAGCTTCAGCGTTCCCCGTTGGCGGCGTCCGCCCGCCGAGCGACCGACCGATCCACTGGCCCGGCCGACGGCGCCGCCAGCTGGGGCGCCTGAGGAGGGTGGTGGGCGGCCACTGCCCCGTTCCAGCCGGCGCCGTTGAAGCCCTGCGGCCCCCGTAGCGAGCCGCTGGCCATCGCGTTCAGGCGCCAACCTGGAAACTGCAGCCCCGGGCCCTGAGTTCCAGATTCACCGGCTGCACCAATTCTCCGGGAATCTCACCGGCCATTTCCTCCGCCGACATGGTGATGTCCGGGGCCCCCTGCTGGAGGGCGGCGAGCAGATCGGCCCAGAGGCCCACCAGGCTCTGCTGTTTCTGGGGCACCAGCCCCTGGCGCTCCAGGTGGGGCGCGCAGCCCTGACGGTGCCAGAGGGCCTGGTGGTGCTGGCCGGAGTGCTGGCGCTGGGCCAGGCCGCCGGCGAGGGCCTCGGCGCTGGGGTCGCCATCGGCCTGGCGCAGGCCTGCCGCCTGCAGCAGCTTGCCGGTGTGGACGGCTGAGATGCCGTAGACCCGGCCAAGGTCGGTGAGGCTGAGCCAGTCGCTGCCGAGCACGGGCCCGTTGCTGCGCCGTTGGCTGAGGCGCCGCGGCGGCGGCGGCGCCGTGGACCGGCCGCCCTGGCGGCGGCTGCCGGCGGTGGAGGCGGGGCGGGGATTGGCCATGGAGTGGACCAGGAAGTACGCGAATGCTGGCTAGACACCCGATGACGTCAATCCGTCAAGTGGAAACGCCAACGAGCCGTAACCAAGTTCATGAATTGTTATGGCCATCGGCCTCGGCCGGGCCCAGCCAGGTCTCCAGCAGCGGTGAGAACACCTCGCGGATCACGGTCAGCTCCCGCCCCTGGCGGAAGAAGCGGTAGTGGCGGCTCCAGAAGGGGCCGGGCCGGCCGAAGCGCTGCTCCAGCCAGGGGGCCTGCACCTGGGCCAGCCCATCCACCTCCCGGAACAGCTCGGTGCGGCCCTCGGTGAGGCTGCGCCAGATCGGTTGCTCCCGCCGCCGCAGCTGGGCCTCGGCCTCCCGCCGGTTCCACCAGCTCTCCGCCCAGCCCAGGGTGAGATCGCCGCAGGCCAGCCACACCTGACGGCGCAGCAGGGGCTGCTCCAGCTCCTGCACCTCCCGCGGGCAGAGGGGATCGCCGCCCGGATCGGGGGCCATGGCGATCAGCTCCACCTCCAGGGGCAGTCCGGTGAGCAGTTGCAGATGGCGGGTGGGGCTGCCGTCGCCAAGCAGCATCAGCCTCCAGGGGCCGCTCAGCTGGCCCCCGGCGCTGGCCGCCAGCACCTCGGCCATCGGCGCCTGCCAGAGGGGCTGGGGCGACGGCAGCAGCGCTGACGCCGGATCGCCGGCGCCGCTATCACCGCTGGCCCGGGCAGGCCCGGCGCCGCTGCGGTCGCTGCCGGAGTCAGCGCCGCCGGAGTCGATGGGAGGTGGGTCAGCCACCACTGCCGATGCTGAGGCGCCGCACCTCGCCCTGGTGTTCGATCTGCACGCTGTCGCCGTCGCTGGCGATCAGCCGCCAGCCACTGCCGCCGATGCCCTCACCCACCGTCACGGTGGTGGTGCTGCCCCCCATCTGAAAGATGGCCGAACCGGGTTTGCCGGGCACCGCCACCACCCCCACCAACAGGGGCACCGGACCTGCTGGAGCCCGGCGCTGCGGCGCCAGCGGGGCCTGGCTCGGCCCGGCCGCGGTGCCCAGGGCGGCACTGACGGGAACCCGCAGCAGGGTGGAGGGCCGTTGGGCCGGCTGCGGGAGGCTGGCCAGCTCCTCGATCCAGGGCTCGTTCGGGGGCGGTGGGGGCAGGGCGCTGGCGTCGGTGGGTCCGCCGCTGGCGGTCGGGGCCGTGGTGGCCGGCGGCGCCAGGGCCGGGGCTGGCGGCGTTGCCGGAGCCGGCTGGGCTGCCGGCCCGAAGCTGCGCAGCCGTTCCACCAGCAACAGGTTGCGTTCCTGCTGCAGGGCCTCCTGGTAGCGGTTCCACTGGCTCAGGGCCAGAACGCCGCTGGTGGCGGTGACCAGGCCGGCGCCGGCGAACACCGCCACCAACAGCAGCGGTTGGGCCCAGGCGGCGCGGCCCGCCGGCAGCGCCGCCGAGCGGATGTCAGGGACGGGAGCTGAGCGGGCGGCGGCGGCCGGAGCCGGGAATCCTGGGCGTCGGGCCCGCCGTCGCCGGCCGTCCGCGTCGGCGGAGCTGGCCGGGGCGGTGCTGGTGCTGGCAGGCGCCGCGGAGTCGGTGTCAGCCAGCGGGGCTGGGACCGGCGTGGCCACCTGGCTGGGGCTCGGAGCGATCGGGTCCCCGTCCAGGGGCTCCAGATCAATGGCGGTGGCTGGCTCGAAGACGCGGTTGAGCAGTTTCTCCGCCTGCAGCTCCCAGTAGGCGCGCGAGGTGGGAATGCCCCTGGGACCTCCCCGTGCTGCGCTCACCTTGCTTCACCCAGCGGTTGGGTCAATGTAACGGCCTTCTCCGTGCGCCGCCGCTCCAGCTCCAACCAGAGCAGCAGAGCGTTGACATCGGCGGGGCTGACCCCGGGCAGCCGGGCGGCCTGGCCGACGGTGGCGGGTCGGATCGCGGCCAGCTTCTGCCGCGCTTCGGTGGAGAGGGTGGTGATGGCGGCGTAGTCGATGGGGTCGGGCAGGGGCCGCCCCTCGGCGCGGCGGGCCTGGTCGATCTGCTGCTGCTGGCGGTGGAGATAGCCGCTGTATTTGATATCGATCTCAGCCCCCTCCCGCACGGCGCTGGGCAGGGTCCGGTCCGCCAGGCCATGGCGCACCAGATCGCTGCTGTGGAAGCCGGGGCGGCGCAGCAGATCGGCCAGGGTGATCGAACCGCGGATCGGGGCGCCGGTCTCCCGTTCCACCGCGGCGGCGGCCCCATCGCCGGCCCGCAGCCGCACCGTTTCCAGGCGGCGGGTCTCGGCGGCGATCGCCTCCTGCTTGGCCTCGAACAGCCCCCAGCGGCGGTCGTCGATCAGTCCCAGCTCCCGGCCGAGGGGGGTGAGGCGGCGGTCGGCGTTGTCGCCCCGCAGCACCAGGCGGTATTCGCTGCGGCTGGTCAGCACCCGGTAGGGCTCGCGCAGGTCCTTGCTGATCAGATCATCGATCAGGGTGCCGATGTAGCTGCCCTGCCGGGGGAAGGAGATCGGCGTCTGGCCCCGCAGCAGCCGGGCGGCATTGAGGCCCGCCACCAGCCCCTGGGCCGCAGCCTCCTCGTAGCCGGTGGTGCCGTTGAGCTGGCCGGCACTGAACAGGCCGGCCAGCCGTTTGGTCTCCAGGCTCGCCTTGAGCTGGGTGGCGGGGATGTAGTCGTAGTCGACCGAATAGGCGGGCCGCAGCATCACGCACTGCTCCAGGCCGGGCAGGGTGCGCAGCAGTTCCAGCTGCAGGCGCTCCGGCAGGCCGGTGGAGAACCCTTGCACATAAAGCTCGGGGGTGTCACGCCCCTCGGGTTCGAGGAAAATTTGGTGGCTGTCCTTGTCGGCGAAGCGCACGATCTTGTCCTCGATCGAAGGGCAGTAGCGAGGGCCCTTGCTGTCGATGAAGCCGCCGTAGATCGGCGTGAGCTGGAGGTTGTCGCGGATCAGCTGATGGGTGGCGGCGGTGGTGCGGGTGAGATGGCAGCTCATTGGCTCGCCGCTCACCCAGGCGCTGGGATCAAAGGAGAAGAAGCGATCGTGGGCGTCGCTGGGCTGCTCCTCCAGCCGGTCCAGGGCGACGCTGCGGCGGTCGACCCGGGCCGGGGTGCCGGTCTTGAGGCGGCCGGTGACGAAGCCCAGGGCCGCCAGGGCTTCGGTGAGCCCTTCCGCCGCCTGCTCGCCGGCGCGGCCGGCGGCCATCGACCGATCCCCCACCCAGATCCGGCCCCCTAGAAAGGTGCCGGTGGTGAGGATCACGGCGCCGGCGCCATAGACGCTGCCGAAATAGGTGCGCACCCCCAGCACCCGGCCCAGGGGGCCGTGGTCCGGGTCGCCGGGCTCCGCCCCGGGGGCGGCCTCGCTGGCCGGGGCTGGGGGGAGGTCACCCTCCACCACCAGGCCGGTCACCATCGCTTCGCGCAGGTGCAGGTTGGGGGTGTGCTGCAGCAGCTGCAGCATCTGGCGGGCGTACTGGCGCTTGTCGGTCTGGGCCCGCAGGGCCCAGACGGCAGGGCCGCGGCTGGCGTTGAGGATGCGTTTCTGCAGGGCGGTGGCGTCGGCCAGGCGGCCGATCACGCCGCCGAGGGCATCGACCTCATGCACCAGCTGGCTCTTGGCCGGACCGCCGACGGCCGGATTGCAGGGCTGCCAGGCGATGCGGTCGAGGTTGAGGCTGAACAGAGCCGTGCGGATCCCCAGCCGCGCCGCCGTCAGGGCCGCCTCACAGCCGGCGTGGCCGCCGCCCACCACGATCAGCTCGAAGGATTCGGTCGGGGTGAGCGGAACCATCATGGTCTGATTCTCCTGCAGACCTGGCGTTGTGGTGGCGAGGCGCTGACGGGCCTCCCATCTCTTTGGGGAAAGGCCGGGCGCCAGTTCAGGGCTGCTGTCCCGCCGCAGGCTGGACGCTCAGGGCCAGGCCGTCTCGATGCCGGCCTGCAGTGCGCGTTGTGGGATCGCATGGTCGGCAATCAGACGGCAATCAATGGTTTGGCCCGCTGAGACGGTTGGGTCATTCCGTCCGCCGCCGGGTTCGCCAGGGGCTGCAGCTCCCGAGGTCTGCCCGCCTCTGCCGCCCCTGGTTCGTGCCCACCAGCGGCAGGCCTGAGGGTTGCGATCATGCCCCTGTCCCGATGCGCGGCTCCCCTGGCTTCCCCCCTGCCCCCAGGCCTGCAGGCGCCATTGATCGGCCTGCTCCTGGCCTGCGGCGTCTGGCTGGTCTGCACCCTTCTGGCCCGTCGCCTCCCCCCCACCTCCCAGCTGCGCCCCCTGCTGTTGCGGGCCCGGCTGAGCCTGGCGGTACCACCCCTGATCGGCGGTGTGCTGTTTGGGGTGCTGCGCTCCCTGCCGTTGGTGGCCGGCTTGCCACTGCCCGGCCCCGAGGGTGTGCGCCAGCTGGTTGTGGTGGTCGCCCTGGTCTGGACCCTGGTGCGCTGCCAGCGCCCCCTGATCGCCTGGTTCGACACCACGGCCGCGATGGAGGGCCTGGAGGGGCGGCAGCGGTTGGCCCTGCTCAATCTCATTCAGAAACTGACCAGCCTGGTGGTCGCCCTGCTGGTGGTTGGGCAGCTGCTGCGGTTGCTTGGCGTGTCGGCGCTGGGGCTGGTCACCGCCGGTGGCTTCGGCGCCGCCGCCCTGGCCTTCGGGGCCCGAACCCTGCTGGAGAACGGCCTCAGTGGTCTGGGGCTCTATCTGCACCGGCCCTTTGCGGTGGGCGATGCGATTCGCCTGCCGGCCCAGCAGCTGCAGGGGGAGGTGGAAGCGATTGGCTGGTTCTACACGCGGTTGCGGGATCCCCAGCGCCAGACCCTGGTGGTGCCCAATGGTCTGTTCGCCGCCCAGCCGCTTCAGAACCTCAGCCAGGTCGACCGTCGTCGCATTGCCTTCGACCTGCAGCTGCGACCCCAGGACCTGCCAGCCGTGCCCGCCATCACCGCCGACCTTCGGGAGCGCCTTGGCGCCGATCGGGGGGTGGATCCCGATCTGCCCGCCCGGGTCCACCTGCTCGACTTCGGCGAGGCTGGCCCGCGGCTGTCCCTGCTCTGCCATGCGGCTGCCAGCGATCTGGCTTCCGCCCTGGAGCTGCAGCAGCGGCTGCTGCTGGAGGCCGGTGCGGTGGTGGAGCGCCATGGCGCTGCCCTGGCGGTTCATCCGAGGGGCGCAGCCGGTTGACTGAGGGCTACGCCGTGGGGCTGTCCGGGGTTCCGGGGGCCCTGGCTAGGCCGCCAGGTTGCGGAAGCGGGTGAACTGGGGTTCGAACAGCAGCTTGCAGGTGCCGACCGGCCCGTTGCGGTGCTTGGTCACGATCACTTCGGTGATGCCGCGGTCTGGGGTTTCGGGGTTGTAGTACTCATCGCGATAGATCATCAACACCAGGTCGGCGTCCTGCTCGATCGAGCCCGATTCCCGCAGGTCGCTGAGCATCGGCCGCTTGTTGGTGCGGGACTCGACGCCGCGGCTGAGCTGGGAGAGGGCGATCACCGGCACGTTGAGCTCGCGAGCCATGCCCTTGAGGCCACGGGTGATGCGGGAGAGCTCCTGAACCCGGTTGTCCGAGCCGCTGCCCTCCATCAACTGCAGGTAATCGATCACGATCAGCCCCAGATCACGCCCCTGCTCGGCCATCAGCCGGCGGCAGAGGGAGCGCATCTCCAGCACCCCGGCGTTGGGCTTGTCGTCGATGAACAGGGGCAGGGCGGCGAGGCTGCTGATGCCCTTGCCCAGCAGCGGCCACTCCTCCTGTTGGAGCCGGCCGGTGCGCAGCCGGCCACTTTCGATCCCCACCTCCATCGAGAGCAGGCGGTAGGTGAGCTGCTCCTTGCTCATCTCCAGGCTGAACACCGCCACCGGCAGGTTGTGGAGCTGCGCCACGTTGCGGGCGATGTTGAGCACGATCGAGGTCTTCCCCATCGCCGGTCGGCCGGCCACGATGATCAGGTCGCTGCGCTGCAGCCCCTGGGTCATGGCGTCGAGGTCGTAGAAGTTGACCGGGATGCCCGCCACGGCGGTGCCGAGGGAGCGGGTCTCGATCTCCTCGAAGGTGCGGGTGAGGATCTCGGCGGTTGGGGTGAGGCCGAGGCTGGGTTTTTCCTGGCTGATCGCAAAGATCTTCTGCTCAGCCTCATCGAGCACCTGCTCCATGGGCTTGCTCTGATCAAAGCCCAGGCCGATCACCTCGTTGCCGGAACGGATCAGCTGGCGGCGCAGGTATTTGTCCATCACCAGGCGGGCCACCTGGTCGATCGAGGCGGTGGAGAGGGTGCGTTCCACCAGTTCCACCAGGCGGGCACTGCCTCCCACCTTCTCCAGCTGGCCGGTATCGGCCAGCCAGGCCGCCATGGCGGTGAGATCGGTGGGTTTGCCCTGGCTGTGGAGCATCAGGGCGGTGCGGTAGATCTCCCGGTGGGCGCTGAGATAAAAGGCCTCCGGGCGGAGCGCATCGGCCACCCGACCGATCGCATCGGGATCGAGCAGGATGCCCCCCAGCACGGCCTCTTCGGCCTCCAGGTTCTGGGGGGGCACGGAATCGGGAAGGGCCTCGAAGCGGGCCTCATCGCCGGAGCGATCCTGGTCCTGATCCCGGTTCCGGCCGCGGCCGCCGGATCCGTTGCTCCCCCCCCGGCCGGCCGGGCCGCGCGGATCTTGGGCGGCCGATTCAGAGCCGGCCAGGGGGGCGCTCACCATGGTTTTCGGCCGCTCCAGACGACAACAAGACCGCCGGACCCCTGGGGATCCGGCGGTGGGGGAGGTTCATCCTCGCCGGTGGCACCTGATTTGACCAGCCCCCTGGCACCAGATCTGGTGTCCATCAGCCGGTGGAGCCACCACGGGTTGCTTGTACGGGGTGTTGGTCAGTGGCTGACCACCTCGATGGTCACCTCGGCGACGACCTCGGGGTGCAGCTTCACGGGCACCTTGTAGGTGCCGGTGCGGTGGATTTCGGGCACCACGATGTCGCGGCGGTCGACCTCCTTCTTGGTGGCAGCCTCGATCGCCTCGGCCACATCGGCGTTGGTCACGGTGCCGAACAGCACATCGTCACCACCGGTTTGTTTCTTGATCGTCAGCCGGCCGATCGTGTCGAGGGCGGTGCGGAAGGCCAGGGCCTCGGCCTTGAGGGCTGCCAGGCGCTCGGCCTCCTTGGCCCGGCGGTGCTCCACCTGCCGCAGCACGGCCGCCGTGACCGGCACGGCCTTGCCCTGGGGCACCAGATAGTTGCGGGCGTAGCCGGGGGCCACCTCGACCAGGTCACCACTCCTGCCGAGGCTCAGCACGTCGTCGCTGAGCACCACCTGTACACGCTTAGCCATCGTTGAGAAAACCGCCGGTTCGACAGAAATGCGATCGATCAGCCTACGTCACCACCCTTGCTCCTTAACCAGCTGCTTTGCCGGGGCCTGGGGGCCTGGATGACCAGGGCTTGGCCAGCCGCTCCGGCTGGGGCCAGGGGCCGCAGCACCCTCTGATCTGAAGGATCTGGAGGATGACGGCGGCGGCGGCGGGGATCGCCACACAAAAAAGGCCCGGGCTTGAGCCCGGGCCGTGGCTGGGGTTCAAGCCCGAGCCGTTGTTGGGGCCTCAGCCCTGGGGCGAGGCGGCCTGGGGCAGACGCACCTGGCGGGCCAGGCCGAGGGCCTGGAGCAGGCGGATGTGCTGCCAGGTCAGGTCGATCTGGCCGGGGCCCCAGCCATGGCGGGCCGAATGGGGAAAGGCGTGGTGGTTGTTGTGCCAGCCTTCGCCGAAGGTGAGGGCGGCCACCCAGGCGTTGTTGCGGGAGCGGTCGCCGCTGTCGTGGGGCGTGGCACCCCAGCAGTGGGTGGCGGAGTTGACCAGCCAGGTCACGTGGTAGACGACGACCAGGCGCAGCGGGATCCCCCAGAGCACCAAGGCCCAGCCGCCGGCCCCGCTGACGGTGCCGATCCAGAAGAGCAGCAGGCCGAGCACCAGCTGCAGGCTCAGGAACCAGGAGTTCAGCCAGCGGTAATAGGGATCGCGGGCCAGGTCACCGGTGAGCCGGGGCACGGCGCCCATGGCCGGGATCTCGTGGAACATCCAGCCCATGTGCGACCACCAGAAGCCCTTGTTGCTGTCGTGGTGATCCGCATCCGTATCGGAAAATTTATGGTGGTGGCGATGCAGGCCCACCCAGTCGATCGGGCCGTGCTGGCAGCTGAGGGCCCCGCAGGTGGCGAAGAAGCGCTCGAGCCAGGTGGGCACCCGGAAAGCGCGGTGGCTGAGCATGCGGTGGTAGCCGATCGTCACCCCGAGGCAGGCCGTGACCCAGTAGAGGATCAGCAGCGTGACCACGGCGGGGATGCTCCAGAAGCGGGGCATCAAGGCCACCAGAGCCAGGGCGTGGATCGCTGTCATGAACAGGATCGTGCCCCAGCGTTGGGCGTAGGGCTTGTCGCGACCCGTCTCGCCGCGGCGGGGGCGATGCAGGAAGGCGGCTCGCCGCAACACGTCTGAGCCTCCCGTGATTCGGGCCGCGGCGCGGGTGTGCAGGGCTTGGGGCTCGGAGGCCCCCCGGTCCCGGGGCGCGACCGCACCGGTTGGGCGGGAGGGGAATGTGGCGGTCATGGGGGACCGACTCCTGTTCAGTCGTTACGATGGTAGCAATACGGATCCCGATCGCTTGGGCTATCGAGACGACATCGCATCGGGTCGGGTGGCCTTCGCCCACCTGATCAGGCTGTGGCACGCCCGCAATGGCTGGTCCCACCGGGTGTTGCCTGCCCTGGCCGATGCCCTTGACCTGGGCCGGGTCCATAACTCCCAGCTCTCGATGCTCCGCAACGGCAAGCTGGCCTCCCCGGGCCCGGAGGTGTTTTTCGCCCTGGGGGGCATCAACCGCTGGCTGGCGCAGGAGGCTCCCACTGGCCGCCTCGCCCCAGCCCGTGCCGCCGAGCTGCTGGCCGGCCAGCACCCCGAGATCATGGAGGCCCTGCAGGCCTCCGCCCAACCGGTTCGTGCCGCTGACAACTCCGTACTGGGAGCGGGCGACCTGCTGGAGGTGTTCGTGGGGCTGCGTCTGCCCCCACCCGCCTTCGATCTGCGCATCGATGAGGCCGAGGCCGCCGAGCTCAGCGAGGCCCTGGCGCTGCTGTTCACCGCCGGGCGCCCCTGGCGCCTCTGCCGAGAGCAATTGCTGGCCGCCTACCCGGTCAGCCGCCGGCAGCGGCGGGAGCGCTTCGCCGAGGTGATGGCGGGACAGCGCGACTACTCCGCCAGCGAGCTCGACGGCGAACTTCACGATCTGCGCAGCACCCTGGCAGCCCTGGGGGTGGCCGGCGAGGCGGAACTCAGCAGCGAGCGTTTCCTGGAGCTCCTGCGCAGCCGGGCCCGGCGGTTGCGGTCCGTCGACATCCAGGGACAACCCCAGGATCTGGGGGCAGCGATCAGGCGGGAGCTGGGCGGAGCCGCCTGAGCCTCCGTCAGCCGGGCCTGTCGCTGGCGCGACGCCGGGGCGTGGCGGTTTCGGCGGGGCTGTGGGCCGGATCGCCACCGTTGGTGTGGTGAGTTGGTAGATCCGCAGATTTTTTCAGCTCGGGTCTGAGGAAGCCGGGCTGCCGAGAGTCGAGGCCCAGGTGCACCTCGATCGCACGCACCCGCAGGGCCAGGCTGGAGAGGCTGGAGCGGCTGTGGGACTCGGTGTTGAGATCAGTCTCCAGGACCGAGAGCACATAGGCGGTGAGGCTGACACCCGCCTCATCAGCCCTGGCCTTGACCAGTTCGTGCAACTCTTCCGGCATCAGGAGATGTACTTGTTTCCGTCCCACGAAACCTGACGTCGTACTGAAAGACATCCTATTGGTAGCATGGCTGACCGACGACCGACCCGGCTGAGTCGTCAAAGTTTGAGCTTGGAGATTGCCCAGCCTGAACTACCAGTCTGATCCGCCAGCCTGAATCGCGTCTCGCCGCTCGACCCTGGCTCCATCGCTTTTGCCCATCCCGCCTTCCGAAGGATGGGGGGCAGGATGGCGTGTCCCAGGACGGTGTTGAGGCAGGGGTCAGAAAAAAAGCCGGCCTGCGATAGGCCGGCGTACCGGGTATGGATGTGGGATAAAGGGAAATGGTTCAGCCCCCGGCCCTGGGGCTTAGGCGGCGCCGCCGTAGATGTTGTTGTCGGCCAGGATCGAAGAGCCTTTGTTGTAAGCGTCGAGGTTGGTGTTGATCACGTTGCCGCCAAGGTTGGCATTGGTCCAGTTGGTGTTGTTGGCTTTCATGGAGGGACTGCTGAGTGTCGTGAGCTTGCTGAGCATGCCGTCACCCTTGCCGTCATGGTTCTCGTCCGGGGTGTAGGTCTGGAGCCAACTGATCCCCTGATTGATCCAGAAGCGTGCATCGCGGTCGCCGCTGGCGGCGGTATCGATCGGATTGCCGGCCTGGTAGTTGAGCCAGCTGGCCACGAGTGAGCGCGCCAGGGTGTAGCGGACGTCGCCCTTGTCAGGCTGCAGGGAAGAATCGAGGGTCTTCAGGGCTTCGGCCGTCGTGTAGAAGATCGTCTGCTCACCAGAATCGGTGAGTCCATTGCGGTTGAAGTCGCCGATCAGCACGCCGGCCAGAGTGTTGCCCGAGATTGGATCCTTCACCGTGCCCTGGGAGCCGCTCTTGTATGGGGCGCAGAAAATGTCGCCGCTGGCGAAACCTACCGAGCCCGCCTGGCTGGGTTGGTTGTTGCTGATCCCATCCCAGAAGGTCTGCCAGGTCTTGTTGATCCAGAAGCCGGGGGTGCGGCAGCCTGGGGCCGTGAGGATGCCGGTGAGATCGGTGGCGCTGTTGTTGGCGGTGTTGCTGTCCTGGAAGCTCGAGGGGCCGCTGACGGTGGCGGTGTTGCTGATGCTGGACCCAGAGAGGATCAGCTTGTAGATGTCGAGGCCGGCAAGGGTGACGTTGTCGTTGCCGGTTTCGTTGTTGGCGGCGCAGATCACGATCGTGTTGCCCACCTTGTTGGTGGCATTGATGTCGGCGGTTCGATCGGTGCTGCTGCCGCTGCTCTGTTCGGCTGTGCCCAGGCTCGTGAGCACGGCATCGCTGAGGCTGGTGAGGGGGGCGCTGGTGCCGACCCAGACCGTGGCATCGCTGTCGGTGAGGACGGACTTGAGGTAGGCCTTGTCGAGAACCACGGACTCGCTGAACTGAAGCAGCAGGTAATCCTTGCGGCTGCCGACGTTGTCGAGGCGGTAGTCGCTGGTGGTTTCGGCGGTGTTGGTGATGCCGAGGCCGGTGGTGTAGGCACCGAGGAAGGCATTGGCCCAGGTCACCGAGCCACCGCTCTGGCATTCGCGGCTGAAGGCGCGGGTGGTGACGGTCACGCCGCCGCTGCTGAAGCTGCGGCTGTTGGCGGCGGTGCCGGATTTGTCGCTATCGCTGGCGGCCTTGAAATCGAAGCTGGTGATGGTGGTGCTTGGATTGCTGCCCGGCTTGAGCACCGTGGCGTTCACGGTGTAGGTGACGCAGCTGTTGGCGCCGAGGGAGCTGATGGTGTCGTTGATGTTGCCGCTGCCGGTGGTGTCGTTACCGTTCACCGTGCCGTAATCCACCTTGCTCGACCAGGTCACCCCGCTGAGATTGGTCGGCATCAGATCGCTGACCAGCACATTGTTGGCCGCCGCGCTGCCGACATTCTTGACCACAATCGTGTAAGTGATCTGCTGGTTTGCCACCACACTGGTGAGGCCGTCGCTCTTGGTGATCTGGAGATCGCTGTTGGAGAGGGTCGAAGGTGTCAGGAACAGGCCGGCATCAATCGTGGTGTTGCTCTCACCGGAGTTGACTGTGATGAGATCGGTCTTGCCGCTGGCGTCGATGTTGGAATCGTTACCGCTGCTGGCGTCGCTGCCCTTGCTGGTGATTGTGTAGCCAGATGGTTTGCTGACTTTGACCACATAGTCGCCGGGGCGAAGGCTGCCGAAGCTGTAGTTGCCGCTGCTGTTGCTGCTGGTGCTGCTCAGCAGCGTGATGCCATCGGCTTTGTAAAGGCCAACGCTGACATTGGCCAGACCGCTCTCAGTGCTGTCCTGAATGCCGTTGCTATTGGCGTCATTCCAAATGTGATCGCCGATGCTACCTAGCTTGAAGATGCCAGCATCCACCCCGGTCACCGCCTGGCCGGAGTTGACGGTGATCGCAGCGGTCTTGCCAGCGCTGTCGGCGTCGGAATCGAGGAGCTCGTTGCCGCCCAGATTCCTGTCGGAGAAGAGGTAGTCGGAGGGTTTGTTGAAGCGAACCACATACTTGGCCGCCTTCAGCCCTGAGAATTGGTAGGAGCCATCGTTGGCCGTGGTGGTGGTGGCCAACAAGGTGGTGTTCTTCTCGTCGTAGAGATCGACCTGGAGGCCGCCGTAGCCCAGCTCGCCCCCGTCCTGAATGCCGTTGGCGTTGCTGTCGAGCCAGACGAAGTCGCCGATTGAACCGAGTTTGTTCCAGCCCGCATCGATGCTGCTGTTGTTCTCCCCAGAGACCAGGCTGACCACGCTGGTGAAGCCGTCGGCGCCGGCATCGTTGTCGGTGCTGCTGGTGCCGTTGCCCTGATCGGAGAAGTAGGCGTCGGCGGGTTTGCTGAAGCGCACCACATAGTCGCCGGGGGTGAGGCCGGTGAAGCTGTAGAGGCCGCTGCTGTTGGTGGTGGTGCTTTGCAGCATGGTGGCGCCTGTGGGGTCATAGAGCTCCACGGTCAGACCGGCCGTTCCGACCTCACCGGCATCCTGAATGCCATTGGCATTGGTGTCGCCCCAGACCCGATCGCCCAGGCTGGCAAGTTTGTAGAGGCCACCGTCGATTGAGGTTTCGACGTCCCCTGAGTTCAGCTGAACCGGATCGGACGTGCCTGCTGAGCTCAGGTCGGAATCGAGCGCCGCATCGCTGCCTTCTCCCCTGCTGGAGAAAGCGGCGTAGCCGCTCGGCTTGACCACTTCCACACCGTAGGCGCCGGGGGTGAGACCAGTGAAGCTGTAGAGGCCATTGCTGTCCGTCGTGCGCTGAATCGGCAGACCACTCTGGAGAATGCGGCTGCCATTGCTATCGGTCAGATAGACCGTGACACCACTGATGCCTGGCTCACCGGCATCTTGGATGCCGTTGCCATTGAGATCGTGCCAGATTTTGTCGCCCAGGCTCACCGGCCGGAACAGGCCGGCATCGAGATCGCTGTTTGACTGGCCCGAGAGCAGGGTCCGAATGGAGGATTGGCCGGTATTGACGTCAACATCGGAGTCGAAGCTGTCATCGATACCTCTATCTCTGGCAGTGAACTGGTAGCCGGTCGGTCGCTCCACCTCGATGCCGTAGCTGCCTGGCTTCAAGCTGCTGAAACCATAGGAGCCGTCGCTGGCGGTGGTGGTGGAAATCGGCACACCGCCCTGGCTGATGCGGTTTCCACTGCCATCGGTGAGGTAGACCTTTACCCCAGGGAGCCCTGGTTCGGTGCCGTTCTGGATGCCATCGCCGTTGACATCTTCCCAGATGAGATCGCCAAAGCTCACGTGCTGATAGACGCCAGCATCAGTGCTGGTGTTGACCTGGCCGCTCAGCAGGGTCAGCAGCGGCGAATCGCCACTGCTGTTGACATCGGAGTCGAGGGCATCGCTGGCTCCGGCATCGGCGGGGCTGAACACGCTGCCGGTTGGCCTGTCGCCGAAGCGAACCTGATACTCCCCAGGCAGGAGGTCGGCGAAGCCGTAGAGCCCGTCAGCCCCGGTCAACGTGGTGATCGACGTGTTGGCGGCGGCGGAGCTGAGCCGACCGTCGCTGCCACCACCGATCAGGGTGACGGCGTATCCGACGAGGCCCGATGCGCCATCGTTCTGGATCCCGTCACCGTTGCTGTCGAGCCAGAAACGATCGCCGATCGCCCCCGCCTTGATCTCGCCGAAGTTGTAATCGGTGGCGGTGCTGTCCTGGGCGAGGTTGATGGCGCTGATCAGATCGTTGCCGGTAGTGCCGCCACTGCTGCCAGCGGTATCGATGCCATCGAGGAAGCCTGTGGGCTGGGATTCGGAGAGGGAGTAGGAGCCGGGCCTGAGGCAGGGCCCATTAGAAGTCAAGCCGAACTCAGTGCCTGAGCTGGTTCTCGCCAGCCCACCAGTGCCAGAAGTCCCCTGATGTCATGGGCCAGGGCAGCCATGCCCTCGGTGATCGACCAAAAGCC
>JBIKKX010000019.1:0-63178 GCA_044360135.1 Cyanobium sp. | reverse complement strand
GGGTTCATAGTGGATGAACGGAGCTGAGCGATCAGCCTCCCGGCAGTCTCCCCTGACTGCTCCTGTTCACCCTCCGGAAAGGGTCACAGGACCTCCTGAGTTACACCACTCGAAGGGGCGCTACCCACGCCACCTTGGCCTGCTCCGTTGTTCACGGCAACTATTGAGCCTGAATTGATCCGCGTCTGCACCACGTTTGTGGATCTCCAATCCCTTCGTCACTCTGCAGACTACAACACAGCTATGTCGTTTAAGCGAGCCGAAGTCATTGCAGCGATCAGCCGTGCTCAGGCTGCACACCAAGACTGGACCTTACTACGGTCTTCCGACAATGCCACAGTATTTCTCCTTCATTCTGCAAAGCTATTGCCAGCAAGATAACCAGTCTTGTTTCGATCGTGTCCAGACTGAACTATCCAACATGGCCATTCACCTCAGCCGCCCCCAGTAAGTTTCTGTCTATATCCCAAAGCACTGTGCGGCCAGGTGATGGCCAGCGTTGGCCCCGTGAATGAGCGCAGCGGCCTTGGGGAAGCGCTCCGCCAGCGAGGCTGCCAGATCATCCCAGTGTGTCTCAATCTCCGCGGCGCTCTCCTGGACAAGCGGTCAAACCATGAAGCGCATCCCAGGAACGGCCCGGACTCGAGACTCTTTCGGACCCCCCACCCTCACCCCCCCGCCACCATCGCCACCGTCCGCTCAATCGCCCAGTAAGCCCCCAGGCTGCCCACCAGATAGCCCGGCAGCCGCTGCAGCCAAAGGGGTTGAGGAAGACGCCGGCGGCGCCACAACGCCACCACCAACAGCACCAGGCCGATGAAGGCGAGCTGGCCGATCTCCACCCCCAGGTTGAACACCGCCAGGGCCTGCAGGGTTTCGCCGCGGGGCAGGCCCAGCTGCTGCAATCCGCCCGCCAGGCCGGCGCCATGGAGCAGGCCAAACAAGAACGCCACCAGCCAGGGATGGCGGATCGTGAGGCTGCTCTGGCCGCGCCAGCGGCGCACGATCTCCGGACCGAGAAACAGGATCGAGACGGCGATCGCCGCCTCCAATGGCGGTGTCGGCAGCTGCAGCACGCCGAGCGTGGCGGCGGCCAGGGTGAGGCTGTGGGCCACGATGAAGGCGGTGACGGTCTTTACCAGCCGCCGGCGGCCACGCACGATCAGCAGCAGGCCGAGCACAAACAGCAGGTGATCGGGCCCCCGCAGGATGTGCTCGATGCCTAGCCCCAGATACACCGGTAGCGCAGGCGTTGGGCCCGGGCCGGCTGTCGCCGCAAGGGTGGTGCGGGGCTCGGCTGGTCGGATCACCTGGGTCTGCCAGTCGCCGCCCCCGGCCTTCCAGCGCAGCAGCACCTCCGTGGCACTGCCAGGCAACCCATCGATGGTGATGCTCTGCCCCCCCAGACCCTGGTCGCATTGCAAGGTCGAACGCACCACCAGGGAACGGGGACCCAGCCTCTGCCGTGGTTCGCCGATCGGCCGGCAGTGGGCAGGGAACACTGGCGTGAGCGGCAGGGGCTGACCCTGACTCAGCGGCAGCTGCCAGTGCACATCCACCCGGCCAGGCGTGGTCTCCTGGAGATCGAGCAGGGCCGGCATCAGCTCGTGGGCCCGCAGCGCCGCCGGCGCCAGCAGCACCGCGCCCACCAGCAGCAACGTCAGCAGGGCTGACAGCCAGGCGCTGTCGCGGTGGGACCGCCGCGGCGGCGTGGTCGTCGTCGCCACGGCTCTCAAGGGGCTGCCTGGGGCAGGGCGACCGGCGGCAGCGATGGCCGCACCACCCGGTAACGGGACAGCCGGCGGCGGTCGTCAGCCTCCCGCTGGCGTTGGCGCTGATCCTGGCGCCAGTCGCGCTCCAGCTCCTGGCGCCCCTCCGCCAGCGGTGGCACAAGCCCCGGCACCACCCGCTCCAGCTTCACCAGGTGCTCTCCGTAGCCCGACTGCAGCGGCCCCACCCAGGCGCCCGGCTGGAGACGGGCCAGCGCGGCGGCGAACTCGCGGCCGAACAACCGCTCCACCTCCCGGCCCGGCAGGGCCTCGAAGCGCGGCTCCAGCAGCAGCAGCGGATCACCAAGTCCGGCCGGATCGGGCGGCGCCACGCCGTTCAGCCGTGCCAGCAGGGCACTGGCGCGGCGCTCGGGTGGTTCGGCACTGCTGCTGGGATCGAGAAACACCTGCTCAAACGTATAGGCGGGATCGCGGCGATAGCGGTCGAGATGATCCCGCAGCCACCGCTGCAGATCGGCCTGGGAGGGCTGGCGCTGATCGGCCCGCTGCTCCGAGAGGAACTCCAGCATCTGACGCAGCCGGCGGCGGATCACCGGATCGTTGCGATCGAGCCCCATCGCCCGGGCCTCGCGCTCGGCTGCCTCCTCGCGGATCCAGCCCTCCATCAGCCCCTCCAGTTCCTTTGTTGTCGGCGGACGCATCCAGGCGCGCTCGTGCAGGGCCGCCAGACTGGCCAGCTGCCCCTGGCTGACGCGGATCTCACCCACCGGTTCACGGCTGCGCACGGCGGCGTGCAGCAGGAACAGGCCGGCACCGATCAGCAGAAACTGGGCCATCGGCTCGGCCGCCAGACGCTGCAGCAACTGCGAAAGCCTGGGAGGCAGGCTCACCATGTCTGCTGGAACTGCAGCCGCATCAACCAGCCGTTCGGGCTGCTGTCGTTACCGGCCACCACGCCGCCGGCGGTGAGCGCCAGCCGGGCGCGGCTCCAGGGGCTGCCGCCGATCGTGGCACCCAGGGAGCTCCACAGCTGTTGGTTGTCGTTGAACACCCCATCGGCGTAGGTGCCGCCGCCGACCTTGGAATAGGAATCGAGCGACACCCAGAGTGTCTTGCTGAGATCGTGGCTGAGATGCATCTCCAGGGCCGCCAGCGGATCCTGGCTGGTCTGCGACGGTTTCGGCAGCAGTCCGCTCAGGGTCTGACCGACAGGCAGACCCTGGACCTTGACATCGAATTCAGGCTGGGAGGGGTTGTTGTTGGGTGTGAACAGATCCACCGTGGGCAGCACCTCGAACGTAGTGGTTTTGCCGGGGGTCCAGCTGGTGCTGAGCCGGGCGGTGATCGGCACGCCAGCGCGGAAGGTCCAGCGGTTGGTGCCGATGTTCACCACCCGGTCGCTGTCGTAGTCACCGGTGGGCGCAAACAGGCCGGCCAGGCCCATGATCACCACCTCGGGGTTATCGCGGCCCATGAACGCCCCGTACTGTTTCGGGGGGAGGGCAGGGGCATTGAGCAGGCCGACGCTGAGGTGGGCATAGGCATCGGCGAAGCCATCGCGACGCGGATGGCGGTTGAGGCCCGTGCGCGCCTCGGACACCGCCACATCGGCCCAGGCATAGGGAACAGCAACGGTGGCCTGGACGAGGGTGCTGCCGATGCCGAAGAAGCGCGAATAGCTCGGCGCCACCACAACCGTGTCGACGTTGAGATTGGGGTAGATGATGCTGGTGTCGACGATCGTGTTCGAGCTCGTGGAGATGCCCGCCACCGTCAACACATCGGTGCCCACCGGAGCCGGCCAGAACTGACGGGGGCCGTACATCTGCGCCGAGGCCGGCGCCATCCCGAACGCCGTTGCAGCAGCCACAGCCACGCCAGCCATGGAGCGACGCAGCGTGGCGAACCAGCGCCGAGGTGCGGAGCTGTCAGTCATGCCGTCGGCCTCATCGGCGTTGTCAACAATGACCAGCAACGGTCAGGAACGGCCACAAGGTATCGGCGCAACGGCTGACCATCCGAAGATGGCGCAGATTGCAACCTTCAGCGAGGCCCCCTGCCTGCCGTCAGCCCCGTCTGGCCTCAAGCCGCGCCATACCAGATCGGCGAGGTCCAGGCCCGTTCCTGCTGCTTCAAGGGCACCTCTGGCGGCAACTTGAGGCCGAAGCGCACCGCGTCGTAGGCCGTCCAGCGGGGGGTGGGAATCTCGATCACCCGGGCGTAATAGAAGGCCTTCTGGCGCGGATCGAACTGGGGATCGCGCCACACCGCCGCCAATTCGGAGGCGCCGATGCTGTTGGTCCAGGTGGCGGTGGCGGTGTCCACCGTGTCGCCCACCGCCGGCAGGCGGCCACCTGGGCCCGGCCGCCGCTCACCGGCCCACACCACATCAAACACCTTTTCGTGGGTGCGGCCGGAGCGATCAATCCAACCCTTGACGATCTGGATGCGATCGAGATTGGCGCCAATCGGATCCTTCAGGGCCGCCACCAGGAAGGTGGGGGCCGTGGCACCGGCGGGCCGGCGGGCCAGATCACCACCCATCGGCACCCCCTTGCGATAGCCCATCTCGGCCAGCTGGCGGCCGCGGGCATCGGCGGCGCCGTAGCTCCAGCCGCCGAAGAAGCGCACCGTCATGCGGGTGCCGGAGGTGCCATAGGTCTCACGCCGCTTCAGGGCATCCCAAAGGGCCTCGCGGGTGTTGGCGGTGGCCCAGACGGCGGCATAGCCGGCCGCCTCGTAGTGCCAGGTGTAGCGGGTCTTGCCGAAGCCCTGCTTGGAGATGTGCTTCCAGCGGTCTGGCCGTGGCTCGTTGATGACGTGCTTGCCGAAGAAATTGTCCTCCTCGACGGAGGTCAGCGAGTTGTGAATGTCGCTGCTGCCGACAACGCCGAACTTGAACGGATTCAGCCCCAGCCGCCGCTCCTGCGCCAGCCCCTGCAGCAGTCCAACGCGCAGGTACATGAAGGGCCGCATCGCCGCCGTCTCCGGACTGCCCTGCAGGGTGAGGTTGCCGTAGTCCCACCCGGCAACGCCGAGGTCGCCCGCGAACTCATCGTTGGGCGAGAGGGTGGGATGGGTCTCGCTGTTGCCCTTGGTCTGGATGATTTCCTGCAGCGGCTCCCAGCGGGCGCGGCGTCGGGCGTAATCAGCGGTGAGGGCGGCACCGCTGAAACTCACCGGCTCGAACATGCGGCCGTTGGAAAGATTGGCGTTGTGGGGAATCGCCAGCAGTCGGCCACCGGTGCGCCGCTCGTAGCCCTCCATCCAGTCCCACAGCTTCTCGGGGTCCTCGCTGTTCCAGGCCGAGAAGGGGAACACCTGATCGGCCCGGGCCTTGCCATCGCGGAAGATCACATTGCGGTGCAGGTTGTTGCCGCCTGGCACCGAGGTCCACTCGTAGCCGATCAGTGCCGTGAAGCGGCCCGGTTCGTTGTATTTCTCGGCCAAGGCGGTGGATTGGGTCCACACCGACCGCATCACTGGCCCTACCACCTTCGGATCCTTGAGCAGCGGCGGCAGCGTGTTGCTGGACTGGGCCACCACCACCTCATTGGCCGCCTTGGCTGCCTCGGCCATGCCCCCCTTCATCATTCGCGCCCAGCGATCGAGCAGCGGCTCGCCGCGGAAGGCAGGGTTGCTGGCGGCCACCTCGGTCATCAGCCCCAGCCCCTCCGCATGGTCGGCGATCACCAGAAAATCCAGGGGCCGCGCCAGCTTCGCCGGCACCCCTGTGCTCGACACCACCTCCTCGCCGCGGGCGAAGCGGTAGGCCTGCTCCGGCCCTAGGCGGTCGCCGCCCATGAAGGCATCGCCGGAGTTGCTGGTGTGCAGATGGGTGTCGCCGAAGTACACCCGCGTCGGGTAGCTGCGGCCGGCGTAGGGGGAGTATCCACGGGTCGCCGCAGACGGCGCAGCTGACGGAAGGGGCGGCTCGATCCCGTCATCAAGGTCCACCACGCCCGGCGAGGAAGCGCTGGATCCGGCCAAGGCCGCCGGCAGGGCGAGCAACAAGGCAATCCCCACCAGAACCCTGCCGCTGACGGGGAAAGGAACCGACATCTGCCCAAACCATGCAGGTCTCAAGCCTAAACAGACCTGCCTGTGCTGGCCTGTCAATGCCTGCAGGGTGCCCCATCCTGAGTGGCCTGCAGCAGCAGGCCGCCGATGATCGCCAGGCTGCTCAGGAGCGACGATCTGGACGCGTGGCGGCAGGGCTTAGCGGAAGCTGTTCTGGTCCTGAAGGATCTGGGCCTGTTGACGACGGCGCCGCAGCCGCCGGCTCCATGCCAGGGCCGCCGTGGCGCCCACCAGGGGCAGCGGTGCCGGAGCGCCAGCGGGCTGAACCGCACCGATGCTGCGCAGGCCAAACCTGGTGCGGGGCTTCCCGAACACATCGCTAAGAATCGGGCTGCCATCGATCGGATTGATCAGCAGATTCGCGCCATCCGCGTCACTGATCTGATCGATCAGGGGGCCATCGGGGTTGGGAGTGGCGCCGCCGGGCCAGTGAAGGTAGGCGCTGAGGCCGCTGCCGAAATCCTCCAGGAGGAGGGGGGCACCATCGGTGAGCAGGCTGGGGTTGCCGAAGAGGCTGCGCAGGGCTGCGGCGTCCTGGTTCGGCGTGGTCTGCAGCCACACCGCATCGAGGGCCACCAGCTGGCCGGCGCTGCCGGCAAAAAGATCTGCGGAGGAATAGGACATCACACCAGCCGGAATCTGCCCTGGCAACAGGCTGTTGATCAGCGACACATAGCTCTGCCGCAGGGTGATCGTGCCGCCATTAAAGGCGGTGAGCGGCTTGCCGTAGCAGCCGTAGGAAACGCTGCTACAGGAGTTGTAGGTGTTGTAGAGCGCGTCCTGAAGGATCGAGGAAGCGGTGATGTTGAGTTCACCGCCGCCGAAGGCCTGCAGCCGCTGAATGTCGGAATCCTGGGCCGACACCGACACCAGGCTGTTGACCAGGTTCATCACCCCGGGCTGGTTGTCATCCCGCACCGAGAGTCCGCCCGATTCGCTGATCAGCGAGGAGACCACATTGGCGACGCCACCGCTCCAGACCACCGCGCCGGCCGCCGCCGCCGCCTGACTGATCGAGCTGCGCACCATGTTGAGGGTGGCATTGGTCCCGGAGATCGCACCCTCCCAGGCCGGACCGATGCTGTCGAGGGCCTGATTGATGCGCTCCAGCGCCACCTGGCTGAGGTTGAGGGTGGAGTCGTCCAGCGAATCGAACACCGAGCGGGCGGACACGCCGTAGTTCACGCTGTTGCGCGCCGTGGCGTTGCTGAGGCTGGCCGTGGAGCCTGCCCCCAGCTGCAGGAAGCCATTGAGGCCATCGCTGTTGAGGGAATCGATGTTCAGGCTGATCCCGGAGGCCAGCTTGCCGAAGGAGAAGGCCTGCTGGAGGAGGATGTCGCTGCCGAGGGGCGGCCGGAAGGCATCCACATTGGTTTTGGTGTATACAGTGCCGCCACTGCTCATGAAGCTGGGATTGCCGACCAGGGTGGCGCCATTGCCCTCGATCGTCAGCGCCTCGCTGATCGTGGTTAGCCAGTCATCAGAAACGGCCGTGGCGCCATCAACGTTGATCGCCAGGCCAGGGGTGATGCTGATGGTGTCGTGGCCGAGGTTGCCGTTGGCCTGAGCCAGGGCCCAGGCGAAACTGTTGACCGCGGTGCTTGTTCCCCAGGTCGAGGCGCTCACCGTGTAAATGGCGGCGCGGGCGGCCTGAGGCCCCAGCAACAGGGGAACCATCGTCAGTGCCATGCAGGTGGCCAGGCCGGCGCGGCGCGACCGGGAAGCGAAGAGAGCGTCAGCCAGGAGAGAATCCGCCGCAGGCGGCTTTAATACCATCCAATCATGCACGCTTGGGCGGCATTTTCACCATCCTGCCCGGAACAACAGCAGGACCCATGGGTCTCAAGACCCTGAGCTTCCCATCAACGGCCAATGCCCTGAGAGCATCCCATCTGATTTCGACCTGGGGAAAGAAGCCGCCATGATGATAGGGGTTGAACAGCTCGATCTGCCCATGTCCGTTGCCGTGGTGCCCCCCTGCAGACGCTCTAGCAACGCAAAAAGCGACAGGCACATCTGCCTGATCCTGAGCCCACCCATGACCTGGTTCGCTGCACTGTTGAGGACGTGCCCCTCCATCACGACGTGCCGCACTGAAAGGCGCTCCAGCTGGATCGCTTGCGACCGTGACTTCTTTGCAGAATGAGGCCATTCAGATCTGTTGATGCTGATGCAGGCCAAGACAGTCGGTGAAAAACGTTGGCAAGGGCCGGATCGCCCTGCACCATGGGTGAAACCCTTGAGTTCGCCATGCGTCGCGCCATCGTCCTGTCGTTAGTGGGCGTCCAGTTCCCCCTGCTTCCTCTGCCTTCCCCCGCAGCCCCTCTCTGCTCCGATTCGCTCAGCACCGCAGACCAGACCCGCTGCCTGATCAAGTCCCTGGAAGCCAGTGACCGCCAATTGCAGCAGGCCCTGATCGGGGTTGCCAAGGAAGCGCAGCAGGTCCCAGGACCAACGTTCCAGGCCCTCTGGCGGGAGAATCTCAAGGGCTTCTACAGCACCAGCGCAGATCCGTTGAAGCAGGCTGAGGCCTTCCGCGCCAATCGCAGGGCGGTGTGTGCCTATGCCAAATCGGTGGGCTTCCAAGGCACCGGCTATGGCATCACCACGACCCGTTGTGAACTGGCTCTGACCCGCACATTGCTCGACGAGCTGAAGCCCTGAGTCAGCACCAGGCATAGCCTCTCGATCGGTCGCCCATCACCTCGCCTTCATGGCTGATGGTGTGATTCCCTGGAGTGGTGCATCGGAACTTGGGGGTCCAGGCTCCGATGCACGTTGGATCAGCTCAGCTTCCCGGCAAGACCATCGATCGCATCGCCAACCGCGGCGGCGACATGTTGAACCTTGTCCTTCACCGTGCCGGCAGCATCCATGAGCTGGGCCTGGACTTGCTTCGCTTCACCCTCCTCCTGCATGCGCTCATCGCCGCTGATCGCGCCGGCAGCGGCCTGAAGATGTCCTTCGGCATTCTTGGCGGTGGCCTTGATCTTGTCTTCGAGGGTCATGGACGTAGGGCGATGGGAGAGTCAGAGGTGGAAGCGACAGCTCACCTCTGCTTGGACCGTAGCCACGACGACGGTGGGTGGCTGCCCATCCCAGGATCCCGGGGCATCAGCAGCCATAGGTGTCTGTGATGAACATTGGCGTACCGGAGATAGATTTCAGAGGGCTCCTTCCGAACCTTTAAAGAACACGTCTTTCACCTTTCCCTGGCGATCCGTCAAGCAGCCCCAGGGTGCAGTGGCATTGGGAACCTTGACATCAACGCTGATACCCGAGGCGTCGCTTGCTTGCCGGATCACCTTCAAGCGACTGGCGGGAAGGCCGACCGTCTTGGCGACAGAGGCGAGGCAGTTGTCCTTTGCCTTGATCAGGGCATCAGCAGCAGCGGATTGGGCACGCACAGGAGCCACCAATGCCGAGCAGCCGAGGGCCAGAGCTGCCGTCCAGATCACAGACGATTCACGATTCATGGCCTTCCCCACTCAAGATGACGAATCAAGACCTCGTCACCATACGTCGCCAAGGTCAGCGTGACAGCCTCGCTGAAGCTATCGCCATTCAAGGCCACATAAACAACCGCCAGATCGCCAGCTTGTTTGCCTGGCCAATCTTCCAAAATAGAGTCGTCGATGACTTCCGCCTTCAGGATTGGACCGGATGCGTAGCTGGTGATTGTGGCGACCGCATCCTTGATGGTTTGAGGGGTCGTTGTCGATGGCAGTTCTTTGGCCAAGAGTGCATAGGCGGCACCATAATCACCTTTGGCAAGGCAATCGCCGAATCGCTGGGCAATGGATCGGTAGCTCATGGCATGTTTTGCTCCTGCTCAGTCAAACGTGAACCCATCATCGGATCCCACCAGGAGATCAGGGCCCTTGCCTGACGCCAATCCCTCCCGGGCGGCGCTGATCAGGAACCAGCCTTTCCCGCGCGCCCCTCTGGACGGCCTTGTTCTCCGGATCGCTTTCGTCTCCCACTGGTCATGGGCTGGTTCCCGGCAGCCTCCTCGCCAGCAGCTCCGTCAGCAGCCCCCGCGGCAGCAGGGCCAGAGGCAGGAACCAGGCCACGTTGAAGAAAAACAGCGGCAGATAGAGGCTGCAGGCCAGAAGCGTCAGTAGTCCGGCTGCTAGGAAATCACTCCAGAGCAGCGATCCCAGGCGGCGATGCCGCACCTGCCACCAGGCCAGCGCCCAGGACGGAAGCCAGCCCGCGGCCATCAGCATCACGAACACCTGGGGCCCGGTGGCGCCCGGCCCTGAGGCGGCAGGAGCCCGGCTGGCCAGCACAGCGCACCAGGCCAGGCCCAGCCCGAGATGGAGCACAACCCATCTCCAATTGCCCCGCTGCGCTACCAGACGGTTGTTCATGGGAGATCGTTGCAGCGGAGCCGCGTCTGCCGCGGGCTTTCACCGAAATGCAGGCGGTAATCGGCCGAGGTCACACCGGAGGCGATCAGCCCTGAAGCGGCCATCATCTCCGCCACGCTGCAGCTGTTGCGCTCGCGATCCAGCAACAGGCCGCGAAGCCGATGCAACCGCATCCGCTTGGCCTCCGCCATCGGGGAATGGCCGAGCTCCTGCAGAAAGTGGTACTGCAACTGCCGGGGAGAGACGGCCACCGCCTGGCTCAGCTCCACCACGCTGAACCTCTCCTGCAGCCGCTCGGCCATCCACTGGCGCGCCTCGTTCACCGTGGCCCGCCGCCGGCGGCTGGTGAGCCGCTCCCGGCGCTGAGCCGGAACCAGTCCATCGAACCAATCCCGGAGCGATTCGCGCAGCTGATCGGCGGCGTGGATGGTGCCGGCAGGCCGCTGGGCGATCGCGGCGGCGAATTCACGCGCCTTCCTAAGCACCGCCTGGTTCTGGGATCCGGCGGCCAGCAGCGACGGAATGACCACGGTGGGATCGGGCTGCCAATCGCAAGGGAAAAGGATCGAGAGCCCTTCGAGCTCCTCGCTGGTTTCCCCCTCCATCGCGTCGCCGGAGCGAAACAGGAGGCCGTGGCCCGGTTCCGCCAGCCACTCCCGCCCATTGATGCGCTCTTGGTTCATCCCCCGCAGCGGCAGCCAGAGCAGGCTCTGATGGCACTGTTCACGCCTCAGCCGCAGACGGCCGCGTCCCTGGATGTGTACCACCGTGACGTCCCCGAGCTGACCGCTGCGGATGCGGGCCTCAAACGACTCCGACGGTGTGAGCAGCTCGCTGCGGTGGTGTCCAAGCGTGTTGGCCACGGCTGTTTCCCAGCAGCCGAAGTCATGGGTGTTCAGCACGGTGGCCAGCCCAGCACCATGGAGCGGATCCTGTTGTGGGGACTGGCCGGGTGAGCGGGGCACGGCTGGATGGTGCTGACGTCGCTGTGAATGACTCTGCAGCCCTGGGATTGGAACCACAAGCGGCAAGCAGCATTTTGAAGCCCATGCTTCGGCCGTGGTGACAACCACCAAGACCCAGCAGCCAGCGTGTCACCCCAGATGTCAACGAAACGCAAGTTGCATGGAGACTCTGGCAGGAGCTTCATTCGAGTGGTTGCGATTAGGTCCGTTCAAGATTTATGGTGTTGCAAACCAATGTCTCTCAATGAAAGCACCAGTCAGTCTTGCTATGCATTCCATGCTCGGGCAATCGCTCCGAAGCTTGTCCAAGTTTGGATCCAGAATCATGGTTGCTTTAGCGCTGCTGACGGGCGCAAGCGAGGTTGCTCATGCCAGGTCTTATCAGTACCATGGGCTGATTGACCTTGATTATAGCAGTAGCATTGTCGGGGCGCCAAAGCACACCCGCTACTTCGTTGACTTTGTCTTGAATGGTGATGTTCTTGATACCGACCACACTGTTTACGAAAATGACATCTCCAACCTCAATGACGTTCGTGGATTGACCACGATGGGCAGCTTCAGCGGCCCCATCCTCTCGTTTCGGCTAACTCTCGATCCCACCAGTGTAGGAACCCTTGATCTTTCGGGCCTCAATTTTGACCCCACTTTGAGTTGGGCTCGAGCGGTGGATGCCAATGAGCCTCCGCCCCCACCGGCTGCGCCTTGCGACGTGTATTCCTGCATCGGCGAGCACATCACACTTGAGGCGCGCGATGACACACCAGGCTCTCCGGTGAATCGTGTGTGGCTCAATCTTTACAACAGTAATTTCTACAATCCCATATTTGCCTCGCGCCAGCTGATTTTGGATACGAGCGCTTCTGGCGATCCCTTTTCGTTCGCCGATTTGTTTGTGCACGGCCCTGAGACACTTACTGAATTCCAGAGCTACCGCTCTCCCAACATTCAAGCCCTGCGGGACCCCGTCATGTTTGATGGACCCAATGGCACGGTTGGCTCTGGGCGGTTCCTTAGCCTCGCTTATGTCGCACCTGTGCCTTCACCCTTGCCGATGCTGGGAGTCGGAGCAGCCCTGGGCTGGAGCCGTCGCCTTCGTCACCGTATCGGGGCTCTTCCCAAAGGGCAGGGTTGAAGCGTCAAGGCTGGGATCAGCCTGAAGGCCGTAGGACTACCCACCTGCTACAGGCCGTTGCAAACTTTCTCTGCAGCGGCGATCGCCTTCATGCTGATGAAGGTTTCTTCCCTTGATCTCTTTTCTCCTTGAAGCGCTTCGTTCCCCAGCTCACCGCCGCCGCCCTGCTCCTGGCTACCGCACTGCCGGGTCGTGCCTGGGCCGGCGCCTTCAGCCAGACCCTGAAGCTCCAGGGAATCAGTTTCCAAGTGCAGAGCAGCGGCGAGGGCTCCCAGCAGCACCTCACGATCGCCACCACAACCGGCGCCAGGCCCCCGATCAAGCCCATTCACCAGATGGTCAATGGTCAGGTGGTGGGAGCCAAGGTGGCTGATCTCAACGGCAACGGCATGCCTGAGATCTACGTGTTCGTGCAAGGTGCCGGCAGCGGTAGCTACGGCGAGCTGGCGGCCTTCGCCGTGACCAGCGGCAGTGATCTCGCACCGATCTATTTGCAGGAGCTGAGCGGTGCCATCGCCAAGGGCTACCAGGGCCACGATCAGTTCGAGGTGGTAAAGGGGTGCCTGGTGCGTCGCTTCCCGATCTACAAGCCAGGCGACACCAATGCCAAAGCCACTGGTGGTGAACGCCAGATCTGTTTCAAGCTCATCTCCGGTGAGGCCAGCTGGATCCTGAAGCCGACCAGCGTGCTCAAGTTCTGATGACCCCGGCACCCCGGGCCGCATCGGCTGGCGCTGCATCGCTGCAACGCCAGCCACGATTTAAGGCGCCCTTCACCCCCCTCCGATCCCTGTTCCGCCGCCTCGCTGCGTCGGCTCTGATCGGTGCATCTGTGACGCTCCCCTCCCGCGCCTACGATCTCCAATACCGCCAGAACGGCACCAGCTTTTCGGCCAGCGAACTGCGCCGGATCTTCAGCAACGCCTTGCCGGCCGCTTTCGACCAGCGCTTCCCCGACCAGCGCTGGACCACCTATCTCCTGCTGGATGCCCACGCCGACCAGGCTCTGGTGGCCATCACCCTTGGACTGAGCCCCAGGGTCGGCCCCTCCCAGGCGCTGCTGCCGGTGGCCACGCTCAGCGTGATCGAGCCATTGCCCCGATCGGCGGGCCAATGGCAGCAACGGCTATCTGATCTCGTGGCCCGCTATGCCCACCTGATGCTTGACAACCGCAGCCGGATCCTCAGTCAGCCGTGACGGCCGATCGGCGACAGCTCAGCTCACCCATCGGGTCCCTCACCCACCTGGCGGTGGCCGGCTATCGCTCCCTGCAACAGCTCACCCTGCCGCTCGGGGGCCTGACACTCGTGTGCGGCGCCAACGGCAGTGGGAAGAGCAACCTCTACCGCTCCCTGGGGCTGATCGCCGCCGCCGCCCGCGGTGATCTGGTGGCGGCCCTTGCGGCCGAAGGTGGCCTGCCGGCTGTGTTCTGGGCCGGGCCGGAGCGCACCACGGCAGCGATGCGCCGCGGAGAGCTGCCGGTGCAGGGCAGCAGCCTGCGGCGGGAGGCGGCTCGGCTGAAGCTGGGCATTGCCAGCGAAAACCTCTCCTACGCCATCGAGCTGGGCTATCGGGCCGACGACCAGACCAGTGCCTTCGTGCTCGATCCAGAGATCAAGCGGGAGTGGATCTGGGCCGGCGGGCCCTTCCATCCCCGCAGCCTGCTGGTGCAGCGCTCCGGTGCGGTGGTGGAGCGCTGCGGGGAAGGGGGCCGCAGCCAGCACATCGCCCTGGCGGTCTCTCCCCACGAGAGCCTGTTTACCGCCGTGTCTGATCCGCTTGATGCCCCGGAGTTGTTTCAGCTGCGGCGCACGATTCTGAGCTGGCGCTTCTACGACAGCTTCCGCACCGACCGCCACGCTCCCGCCCGCACCGGGAGCATCGCCACCCGCACCCCCTCGCTGGCCGGCGATGGCGGTGATCTGGCGGCTGCCGTGCAGACGATCCTGGAGATCGGCGATCGCGAGGCTTTTCAGGGCGCCATCGCCGACGCTTTCCCTGGCTGCCAGCTGACGGTGGACACCACAGCGCCGGTGTTCCGCCTGCAGCTCCATCAACCGGGTTTGCTGCGGCCGCTCGACGCCACCGAGCTCTCCGATGGCACCCTGCGCTATCTGCTGCTGACGGCGGCCCTGTTCAGCCCGCGGTTGCCGCCGCTGCTGGTGCTCAATGAACCGGAGAACAGCCTCCACCCGGATCTGTTGGCACCCCTGGCGCGGTTGATCGCCGCTGCGGCCGATCGCACCCAGGTGTGGGTGGTGGCCCATGCCGAGGCTCTGATCAGCGCCCTGGCCAACGCCCCTGGCTGCAGGCTGCTGCAGTTGGAGCGGGAGCTGGGGGCCACGGTGTTGCCGGGCCAAACGGTGCTGGAGCGCGCCGCCTGGCGCTGGCCGACCTGAAGGGGTCGAGAGGACGAAAACTTGGCGATTCCCCCGATGGCCCGAGTGCCGCGATTATGGATTAATACCAAAGCCCACACCCATGAAGACGCAGTTGGGAGGCAGGCAGAGGCATGTCACCATTGCCTGGATACACATCTGGAGCCAATGTCACTGAAACGCAAGCTTGTTCTGCTTCCCACCGCCTTGATGCTTCATGGCCTCTTCGCATCAGCTGCCCTGGCAGAGACTGTGGCTCGCGCCAATGGCCGTTGCGTTCTGAAGCAGAATGGCTATGAGGCCTTCAACGGCTACTGCACGGTGAAGCAAAAGCAGAATGGTCCGACGACGGTCTTTGTTGTCGATCTTGATAACGGCAACCACTTCCGCTTCTCAGGACCAAACCGTCAACAGCTGCATGTGGAAACCACCACTGGAATTCAGCAGAATGTTCTGTTCGAGGACCACGGCAGCAAAGGCGTGTTCGCCTGGAATGACGGCAGCAGCACCACTCGCCTGTCGGTCAAGACCGATGAGGTGACCAATCCCAATGCCCAGTTCGATGACCACCCCAGCACCGCCACCGGATCGTCGCTGGCAGGCGCTGCGGTGGGGGCTTTGATTGGCGCCTTGCTGACCGGAGGCAAACCTGCCGCTACCCCGGTGGCTGGTGTGGGCCAACCGGTGGCTGAATTTCAGAATCTGATTGGCAGTGATCCCGGATATGTGGAAAGCCGCCTGACCGGCGCTGGTTACACCTACATCCGCACCAGTTCGCGGGAGAACGGCGAAGATTCCTTCTGGAAACGCGGTGGCAGCTGTGTGGATGTGCGCACCACGTTCAACCGCTATCAGTCGTTCACCTTCGCCAATCCCTCGAACTGCAACTGATCGCCCATCGTTCCGCAGCAGCCAGAGCAAAGGCTCCGATGCTGCGGAACCTTACTCAGAGCCATCGGCATCCATTGGCAGCATCCCAGATGAACTTGAGGGTGCTGCCCTTGAATCGGTGCTGGGTGGCGCCATCGATCCATGGCAAGAGGTGGTGATCACAGCCTCGCATCGAGAGATGCGCCAGCCTCTTGCTTTTCCGCTTGTAACGATAAAGGTGGGGAGGTGCGGACATGCCTAGCTTCAGGGCGCTTGTCCACGCTCGCCACAGCGGCGATTCCATCCCCTGGATCCTGATCCGCTCTGGCCAGGCCAACAAGCCCGCCCACGGTTGTTCTCCAACCCAGGTCCTGGCTGCTCCGCCCACACCACCGCCGGCTAATGTCCCGTCCACAGTTATCCGTCCCACCCGCCACTGCCCAGGCAGGCTCTGCCAGGCCAGCCGCTCCAGCCGATCTGGAGGCGAGGCTTCTGCACCATCTCCACGACCTGGTACGTCTGCGCCACGCCAACTGGGATGCGATCGGGCTGATGACGGTGCGCCTGGCCATCCGGGACGAGTTTTGCCGCTATGGGGCCGTGGAAGAGCACGACTTTGAGGATCAGGGGGTGGCTGGGGTGAACCTGATCGTGCGGTTGCCGGGCCTCCATCCCGAGCGCGATCCGCTGCTGGTGGGCGCCCATTACGACGCCGCAATCCATTGCCCCGGCGCCGACGACAACGCCACCGGGGTGGCGAGCCTGCTGGAGCTGAGCCGCGCCCTGGCCGAGCGTCCTGCGCCTCGACCGGTGTGGTTGGTGGCTTTTGATCAGGAGGAAAGCGGGTTGCACGGCAGCCGCGCCCTGGCCCGCAGGCTCCAGGCGGTAAAGCAGCGGCTGCATCTGATGCTCAGCCTGGAGATGCTCGGCTACACGAGCCCCCAGCAGCGCTATCCCCTGGCGTCGATGCGCCACCTGTATGGCGAGCGGGGTGATTTCATCGCCGTGGTGGGCAATGCCAGAGGAGCCCTGCCGATGCTCACCCTCTCGCGGACCCTGGGGCGTTCGGTCCGCACCAAAGTGTTGCCCGTGCTGGCTGGCGGCCAGCAGCTGCCGGTGACACGGCGCAGCGACCACAGTCCGTTCTGGGATGCGGGCTACAACGCCGTGATGGTCACCGATACGTCGTTCCTGCGCAATCCCAATTACCACCAGCCCAGCGATACCATCGCCAGCCTCGATCTCCCCTTCCACGCCGCCGTCACCCTCGGCCTGGAGGCCGCGATCCGCGCCCTCTGAGGCCACGGGGCTCAACGAAGCACGAGGAGCCAGACCCCCCCCCCGGGCGTCAGGGGATCAGGCACCGCTCCAACTCAGGCAGAAGCCGCTCCAGAGCCACCCCACGGCTGGCCTTGAGCAACAGCGCGTCGCCAGGTTGCAACCAGGTTGCCAACACCGCTACTGCCGCCAGCGGATCAGCCACCCGCTCCAGCCGGTTCAGGCCAGCCGCCGCCGCCAGCATCGCCTCTCCTTCGGGCCCCCCATCCACGATCAGCAGACCGTCGAGCCCGAGCTCGGCGGCACGGCGGGCCACGCCGGTGTGGAGCTCCAGGCTCTGCTCGCCGAGTTCCAGCATCGTTCCCAGCACCGCCCAGCGCCTGCCGCCCGGCGGAAGGCTCTGGCGGGCCAGCAGATCGAGGGCGGCAAGCACCGCCTCGGGGGAGGCGTTGTAGGTCTCATCCAGCACCCGCACGCCACCGAGATCCAGCCGGCGGCTGCGACCTCCCGGCACCTCCACCAGCAGTTCGGTCAGGGCGTCCGGAGCAACCCCGAGCTCCTTTGCCACCGCCAGGGCCAGCAGCAGGTTGCGGGCGTTGTGACGCCCGGGCAGGGGCAGGGCGAGGGGGGGGCGGTCGGGTAGCACGAGCCAGTCGCCGCTCGCAGCGGCGTCCTCTCCCCCCAGCGTCAGATGGCCCGTCAGGTCGGGCGCAGGCGTTCCCGGGGCCAGAGCATCGTCAGCCAGGGCCACCCGGCAGACCCTCCCAGCCCAGACCGGGGCCAGGGCTGCCTCCAGCAGCGGATCGCCGGCGGGAATCACCAGCAGCCCATCGGGCTGCAGCGAGCCGGTGATCTCGCATTTGGCGGTGGCAATCGCCTCCCGGGAGCCGAGCCGGCCGATATGGGCCGTGCCGATGTTGGTGATCACCGCCACATCGGGCTCCGCGCAGCGGCTCAGCCGCTCGATCTCCCCCAGCCCACGCATGCCCATCTCCACCACCAGGGCGGCGCTGGCGCCATCGGCCCTGAGCAGCGTCAACGGGGCACCGATGTCGTTGTTGTCATTGCCGCTGCTGGCCACCACCGGGCCGAGGGGCGCCAGCACGGCGCGGATCAATTCTCGGGTGGTGGTCTTGCCCGCCGAGCCGGTCACGGCCACCACCGGCACCCCCAGGTTGCGGCGCCAAAGCCGACCCAGGTCTTGGTAGGCCGCCAGGGTGTCGTCCACCAGCCAGATCGGACGGCCCAGGGCCACCAGGCCCGCCAACTGCCCCTCGCTGAGCCGATCCCGCCCGGCCACCGCCGCCGCCGCACCGGCGCTGAGGGCGGCCTCCAGAAAGCGATGGCCATCGAACCGCTCCCCCACCAGGGCCACGAACAGGGCCCCCTCCAGATCGGCGCGGCTGTCGGTGCTGACCCGACTCAGACAGGCCGGCACCACCCCATTCCCCAGCGGTGGACCCCAGAGCGCGCTGAGCTGGTCGCTGGGCAGTGTCATCGCTGCGGTTCGAAGCTGTCGAGCAGGATCATGCCGGAGCCCACCCGGGCTGTCCGCGCCAGGGTTCGATGGCGGCCATCGACCAGCTCCAGGCGCTCGTATCCCAGCTCCTGGCCCCTGGCCAGCCAGCGATCGGCCAGACGTTGCCGTTCCGCCAGCGGCAGAGCCGCAAAACCGTCGTCGAGGCACAGGCGCAGCAGACCCTCCGCCGCCTGGGCCTCCACCCCGATCGCCCAGGCCGGCGGGGGCCCATCCTCCAGCAGGCCTTGGAACAGGGCCGCCGCGATCGGATCGCCAGCTGCGCTTGCGACGTCGTCGGGCCCGGCCTGGTCGTCAGCCTCGGCCAGGACAGGGGGGGCGGAAGGTGGCTCTGACTGATCCAGCAACACTGGGGGAGGCCCTGGGGCTGGCTGGGTTGGGGCGGCGGCAGCCACGGAGGCGGAGGGTGTCTCCTCAGGCGTGGGGCTGGTCGCCCCATCCGCCACGGCGGAGGTCGGCGGCGAAGCGGTGGCGGTCGCCGCAGGGGCAGCCCCCGAGGCCATGGGTGCGCTCCGTCGCCAGAGCACCATCCCCGCCGGCACCAGCACCCCGGCCAGCAGCACCGCCAGCAGCAACGGCCAGAACAGCGACGCCAACGCTCCTGGCCAGAAGCGGGGCCGGGGCAGGCTGCCTTCACCGTTACGCCGCCAGAGCTCCCGCAACCGCAGACCGATCGAGGCGATCACATCGCCCAGGGCGGCGCCGAGGCGGCGCCAGGGATCCTCGTAGGGGGCGGGCAGGCCGGAGCCAGGCTCCAGCCGCGGTGGTCTCATCCTTCACCCAGACGGCGGAACAGGGAGAGGGGGTTGCGGGAGCGGGCCGGAGGGGTGGGGGCGGGGTAATCGGGCTCGGGGGCATCGCCCTTGCGCAGGCTCGGGTCGGCGCCCTGACCCTGGGAGAAACGCTCCACCTCCTCGGCATCGGGGGTAGGTTCCTTCACCCCGCAGACCTCGCGGTACATCTGGTCGTATTCCTTGGCCGAACGCTGCCAGCTGAAGTCCTGCCGCATCGCGCGCAGCTGCAGAGCGCGCCAGCTGTCGGCATGGCGATAGGCCTCCCAGGAGCGCACGATCGAGGTGTAGAAGTCGACCGGCTCATAGCGGTCGAAGCAGAAGCCGGTCCCGGTCTGGGCGCGGGGATCATGGGGCGGCACGGTATCGACCAGGCCACCAACCTTGCGCACTACAGGGATCGATCCATAACGCATCGCCAGCAGCTGGCTGATCCCGCACGGCTCGAAACGGCTGGGCATCAGGAAGGCGTCACAGCCGCCGTAGATCAGCCGCGACAGGCCATCGTCGTAGGTCAGGAACACCGCGAACCTCCCCGGATGGCGCGCTGCCATCTGCCAGAGACCGGATTCGTAGCCCCGGTCGCCGGTGCCCAGCACCACAAACTGACTGTCGGTGTAGGCGAGCACCCGATCCGCCACCTGCAGCAGCAGATCCACACCCTTCTGATCCACCAGACGGCTGACCATGCCCATCAGGTAGGTGTCGGGATTGACCGCCAGACCCATCCGCTCCTGCAGCAGTTTCTTGTTCGCCGCCCGGCCGCTCAGGTCGTTGCTGCTGAACGGTGCCGCCAGGGCGCTGTCGCGGCTGGGATCCCAGTCCTCGGTATCGATGCCGTTGAGGATGCCGCGCAGCTTGCCGCTGATGAAATTGAGCAGACCCTCCAGCTTCTCGCCGTATTCCGAGGTGCGGATCTCCTGGGCATAGGTCGGCGACACCGCATTAACACGGTCCGCGTAGAGCAGAGCCGCCGCCATGGTGTGGTCCCCTTGCATGTACCAGGGACACCAGGTCATGCGGTCGAGCTTCCAGCGCCAGGGACCCTGATACTTGAGGTTATGAATGGTAAATACGGTGCTGATCTCCGGATCCTGATGCATCCAGACGGGAATCATCCCGGTATGCCAATCATGGCAGTGCAGCACCTGGGGTTTCCAACCGCCATTCCAGGCAAACTCCGCCGTGGCACTGGCAAAGAAGGTGAAGCGCCAATCCTCATCCTCACCGCCATAGATCCGCTCCGGATCGAAGACCGGATGGCCCACCAGATAAATCGGCAGACCATTGCTGGGATGGCGGGTTTCGAAGATCGCGAAATCCGTGCCCATCGTGTGGCCCCTCCAGATCGGCTCGGGGCTGATCTGCAGGCGGCTCCACAGCTTGCCGTAGCCGGGCATGATGATGCGCACGTCATGGCCGAGGGCTGCCAGGGCCGGCGGCAGCGATCCCACCACATCCCCCATGCCACCCACCTTGACCATCGGGGCGCACTCGGCGGCGGCGAACAGGATGCGCATCTTCCCGGGATGAAGTGGGCGCCACTGTACGGGGCTTGTTGCTGCTGATCTCAAACCTCAGGGAAGCACCGTGACCGGCATACCGAGCCTGACCAGGTCGTAGAGCACCTTCACATGCTCGTCATAGAGCCGCACGCAGCCGTGGGAAAGGGCCCGCCCCACGGTCCAGCGGTGGGGCGTGCCGTGGAAGCCCGCCACCACGCAACCGCTGAAATCGAGCATCTGCTCCCCATCCCAGCCCTTGCGTCCGGCGCAGTCGCGATAGAAGCCGATCCAGCGGCTGCCGAGCGGATTGGACGAACCCGGTGGCGTTCGCACCCCCGTCTGGGGGTGCTCCCAGGTGGGATAAGCGCTCATCTCCAGCACCTGAAACCGGCCGGCGGGCGTCTCCCATCCAGGCATGCCCACCGCCACCGGAAACCGCTGGAGGGGACGTCCGTTCTCGATCACCGTCAACAGCCGGCGGCTTCGCTCCAGCACCAGCTCCCGTTGGGGCGCCGCAAGTGGCGGTGGCGGAACCGTCGGCCCCGGAGCCGTCACGGACGGGAGCAGCGACGACGGGGTGGGCGTTGACGACGCAGGGGGCGCGGCCGGGGCCGGGGCCAGGGGGGGCGCCAGAAGCGGCGGCAACACCCCCAGGCCCTGGCCGCCGCCAGGGGAACCGGGCGGAGATCCGGATGAGCCACCGCCTGATGGGGGTTCGGCGCCGCCGATCGCAGCCCCCCCCAGGCTCCCCGGAACACCGATCACCAGGGGGCCGTCACCCTCCAGCAGGGCGGCGCCTGAGGCCGCGGGGACGATGGGGCTCGGCGCCCCAGGCCCCGGAGCTCCCCGATCGCTTCGCTCCGGGCCGGAGCCATCCGGTGAACGGGGCAGTGGCGGCTGCGGAGCCTGCTGCCGCGACGCTTCAGGTGCCGTCCCTGCGGGGCCTCCAGCCGCTGGCAGCGGAACCCCTGCTCCCCCGGGAGCGGCGGTCGCCGCCAGGGGAAGGCCGGCAACCAGCCCGAGCGGCAACCCCAGCAGCCCCCCGAGCGGAACCCCCAGCAGGCGTCGGAGCGGAGCCGCACCGCCTGCTCGCCGCCGCCCCCTTGGAGCGACGGGACCGCCCCCGCCAACATCAGCGCTGAGGTCAACCCCATCGCCCACGCCTTCAACACCTCCTGCTCCCGCCCCCAAGCCCACCTCCACGGCAGGACCCAGCCCGGCGGCGAGCGAACCACCAGCCCCGCCAGCGGCTCCACACCCCGCAGTGGCCCCAGTGGGCTGGACACCCTCGCTGCGTAGGCTGCCAGTGGCGGCCGCCGGCCTGGATCGGACGGGGACCGATCGGGCAGCGGCAGGCGCCGACAAGGTCGGCGCAATAGAGACTGCGGTTCTCAACGCGATGCTTGGCGGGTCGCTGGCTGCGGCAGGGCGCGGTGCGGTGCTGCGGCGCATCACGCTATCGGGGCCTACCGATCGGTGGCTGCTCAGGGAAGCCAGGGGCTGTCGGAGAAGTCGGGATCGCGGCGCTCCAGAAAGGCGTTGCGCCCCTCCTGGCCCTCAGCGGTTCGGTAGAAGAGATGGGTCGCCTGCCCCGCCAGCTCCTGCAACCCCGCCAGGCCATCGGTCTCGGCGTTGAAGGCCGCCTTGAGGCAACGGATCGCCGTGGGGCTGTGAGCCAGCACCTCCCGCGCCCAGGCCACTCCCTCCGCCTCCAACTGCTCCAGCGGCACCACCGCGTTGACCAATCCCATCGCCAGGGCCTGGTCGGCGTTGTAGCGACGGCAGAGAAACCAGATCTCCCGCGCCTTGCGCTGGCCCACCACCCTCGCCAGGTAGCCGGCGCCGAAACCACCGTCGAAGCTGCCCACCCGCGGCCCCGTCTGACCGAACACGGCGTTGTCCGCCGCCAGGCTGAGATCGCAGAGCAGATGCAGCACCTGACCACCGCCGATCGCATAGCCCGCCACCAGGGCGATCACCACCTTGGGCAGGCTGCGGATCAGCCGCTGCAGGTCCAGCACATTCAGCCGCGGCAGACCGGCGTCATCCAGATAACCGCCATCCCCGCGCACGCTCTGATCGCCTCCGGCGCAGAATGACCAGGCCCCATCAGCGGCCGGGCCGTCCCCGGTGAACAGCACCACGCCGATCGTCGGGTCCTCCCGCACCCGGGTGAAGGCATCGCAGAGCTCTTGCACCGTGGCCGGGCGGAAGGCGTTGCGCTTCTCCGGACGATTGATGCTGATCCGGGCGATCCCCTCGTCACTGCGCAGGAAGCGGATATCGCGGTAGTCGCCCACACGGCTCCAGCGCACCGGAGATGGGGCAGCGGCGGGCTCGCTCATCACGGCGCAGGCAGCTGGGAGGCCATTGTGCGCAACCGTCGGCGCAGCGCGGCATCGGCCTGGCGATCGGTGGCCACCAGCAGCAGGCTGAGGGGTTGCTCCAGGGCCCAGCCAAGGGCAGCCGGCAGCTCCGCTGGCGCCAGCAATCGCCGCCCCGGCACCCCGTGAACGGCGGCGAGGGCGAGGGGATCCAGCGCCTGGGGCATGGCGAACAGCCGCTCAAACGCCACCCCTGCCTCGCCGGCGGAGCGGATCGGCAGTTGCTCGAAAATGCCACCGCCGCCGTTGTCGATCACCACCACAGTCAGCCGTCCACGCAGCTGCCGGTTCCAGAGCCAACCGTTGCTGTCGTGCAGGAGGGCCAGATCACCACTGAGCAGCACACAGGCCCCAAGGGCCTCCGCCAGTCCGCAGGCCTCCGAGAGGGTGCCGTCGATCCCTGAAGCGCCGCGGAAGCCGAACAGCGGCCGAGCCGGGCCGGCCGGATCGGCAAAGCACTCCCAGTCGCGCACCGGCGAGCTGTTGGCGAGCATCAGCGGCAGGCCGGGCGGCAGCAGGCGGCTGAGCTGGCGCGCCAGGGCTGGCTCGCTCCAGGTTGCGACAGCGGGGGCGCCATCGCCCAGGGCCTGATCCAGCCGGGCCTGCAACCCCTGCTCGGCCCGTCCCCAGGCCTGACGCAGCCGCTCGCTGGCGGCGGCCGGTTGTCCCGTCGCCAGGTCGGGCTGGGCGGCCACCCAGGCGGCCAGACCCTCCGGCCTCTGGGCGCTCACCACCCCCAGCGGATCGAGGGGACGGGCATCCCCCTCGCTCACCAACACCTGGTGGCCGCCGAGGCCCGCCAGCCAGCGCTCCAGTCGCCGGCTGGCGGGCAGGGAGCCAAGCCGAAGCACCTGGGGGGCGGCCAGGGACGCCGTCGGCGACTCCAGCAGCAGGTCGTAGCCAGCCACGCACTCCAGATCCGGCCAACCCCTCAGGCCGGAGAGACCATCGGCCAGCAGCGGCCAGCCCGTGCGGCGCTGCCAGCTCACCAGGGCCTCCCGATGGGCCGGCCAGCTCTGGCTAGCCCCCCGCCAGGGGCCCGCCACCACCAGGCCAGGGCGGTCGGGGTCGAGGGCAGCGGCAGCTGGGCGAACGCCATCCCCCCGCGCGGCAGCCAGGCCCGGAACAGCCCCCTGCGACCCCGTCACGCTGAGGTCCGCCAGATGCTGCAGCAGGGGCGCCACGGCCGCCAGAGCGGCCGGATCGGGATGGAGCGGCTCCTCAAAGGCGAGGTTGAGGTGCACGGCACCGGCTGGGGCCCCGCCCCGCCGTCCCAGGCAGTGGTCCATGGCCTCCTGCGCCAGGTCCACCAGGGCCGAGGCCGCCTGGCCGGCCAGTCCCGTGGCGGGTCCCTCCCCAAACCAACGGCAACACGGCCGCAGGAAACGTTCCTGGTTGACGCTCTGGTTGGCGCCGCAGCCCTTCAGCCGCGAGGGTCGGTCGGCGCTGATCAGCAACAGGGGGATGGTGCCGTGGTCAGCCTCCACACAGGCCGGCAACAGCTGGGCCACCGCCGAGCCTGAGGTGGTGATCACCGCAGCCGGCACCCCCTCGGCCCGACCCAGGCCAAGGGCAAAGAAGGCCGCGGAGCGTTCGTCGATGGCGGTGTGCAGCCGCGGGCCCCAGGGCTCCAACAGGGAGGCCGCCACCGCCAGGGGAGCCGAACGGCTGCCGGGGCAGAGCACCAGGTGACGCATGCCGGCGCGGACCAGGGCCGCGAGCAGGGTCAGGGCGGCGGCGAGGTTATCCGCCGCCGTCGTCACCGCGGCTGACGCCGAGTCAGGGGGGGGATCGGGCAGGGGGTTGGACTCCGTGGGGACAGCCACCGCGGCGAATCGCAGGGCGAGGATGGTGCAGCGATCATCCTCAGGCGCGCACCGATGGCTGCCGGACCCGACGTTCAGCTCCAGGGGACACCCCCTCCAGACCCCGGGGCTGGCGAAGGACAAGCACCCTGGAGCGGTGTGGCTCGCCAAGTGCGTTCCCTGCTGATCTGGGTGGTGCTGGCGCTGGTGCTGCGCACCTGGGTGATTGAGCCCCGCTGGATCCCATCCGGGTCCATGCTGCCCAGCCTGCAGCTCCAGGACCGGATCCTGGTGGAAAAGCTCACGCCCCGGTTGGGGGCCCCCCTGAAGCCCGGCACCGTGGTGGTGTTCCATCCCCCCGCCAGCCTGGTGGCGGCCGGCTACGACCCCCGGGCGGCCCTGATCAAGCGGGTGGTGGCCGGACCCGGCGACACCGTGGCGGTGCAAGGGGGCCGGCTGCTGCGGGATGGCGTGGCGATCGAGCCGGACTGGACGCCGACCACGATCAACTACAGTCAGGAGATCAACACAGTTCCCCCGGGCCAGCTCTGGGTGCTGGGCGACAACCGCAATGCCAGCCTCGATTCCCACATCTGGGGACCCTTGCCGCGGGATGAGGTGATCGGAACGGCGATCTGGCGCTATTGGCCCCTGAATCGCTTCGGACCGATTCGGTTCTCACCCATCGCCGAGGCTGGGAGCAGCTGATCAGCTGCGTTAGGGTCAGAGCCAGTCAGTGGCTCACGGCCCTGCTCCCTGGACTGATCCGAGGACCATCCATGTTCAATCCGGAGTTCCTGACCAGTGATAACGAGGCGATCAGCGGCAATTCCCTGATCCAGTACCTGCAGGAACAGTCTCCCGACGTTCTTCAGCGTGTGGCCCGCTCAGCCAGTGGCGAGATTCAAGACATCATCCGCCACAACGTCCATGGCCTGCTCGGCATGTTGCCTGGCGAACAGTTTGATGTGAAGATTCAGACCAGTCGCGATAGTCTCGCCGGGCTCCTGGCTTCGGCGATGATGACCGGTTATTTCCTTCGCCAGATGGAACAGCGCATGGAATTAGAAACAACCTTAATCGCCTCTGGCTCTGGCCACGATCTCGACGACGAGCCCGGACCCTTACGGCTATGAATCACCCGCCACTTTTTGATTTCCGTTTCGCGGATCACGGTTCGCCAGGATTGTGGAGCGTTCAACCCAATAACCTTGCGTAGCTTATAAATGGTGCTCTGTGCACAGGATGAACTCATACCCAATGTGTCAAATTAGGAGCCGCGGTTGCTGATCAGCCCCTTCAGCTTCCCTTTTATCTTTAGGTAGTAAAGATACAGAGGATTCGGAGGGGGGATCTGACGATCACGCTTCATCAAAATCGGGTAGTCCCGCACATACTCCCAGTCGGGTTGCCAGCAGTTGTCAAGGCTCGGATACCAACATTCAAACACCGAGACCGTGGGAACGCCATGGAGCTTGGCCAGGATCGAAAGGATCGATTGATCCCAGCGATGCTGGATGAAGCCAGGCTCATTGGGCGCGATCGAAGCCGTGTCATCAATCAGGTGTAGATGGCCCTCAAAGACGTCATTCCACTGATCAACGAAGGCAACAGACTGCTCGCACTTGCGAATCATGAAGGTGGTGGCGCCAATCTGCTGGCTCCGAGAAATCTCAGGGCGATCGCGCACCTGGAACCAGTCGAGGAGATCGCCTTTGGTCAGCAGATACTCCGCGTTATCTGGTAGGGGTCTGCCATCGTAGTGAAGGGGGCCATTGGGAGGCTTATTTTCAAAGCCAAGGAAGCCCCCCTCGACCTGTTCAGCCAACTGGAAATACTCCTCCAATCTCCAGAGACCGCGGGGGTTGAGATGGGAGCCGCTATCGAGCCAGTGCAGAATATCGCCCTCCTGAAGGGTGGCTAATACCTGCTTCACAATGCGAGGCTTCCAGATATAATAACCATAGCCTTTGTGATCGGGAGTCAAGATGTGCCGATACCGCTGCCTGAAATCCCTGTCCAGAGATCGTTCTGAGCTGCCGATGACCCGCGAGTAGACGTTTAGATCCCGGGCTTGCTGGCAGATTCGCTTGCGCGCAGCCTTCATGCGGCGATCGGTGAACGTAAGAAAGATGCGCGCCACTCGCCCGAAATCATGACATCAAGAATCTACCATCCTTGCGACAACAGCCCGGGCCCCTCAGCAACTGCGCAGCGAGTCCCTTGGCAAGCCAAAGTCTGATCTGCTTGATCTGCGCTGCTGGATGACGGGGCCGCTCTGACGAGGCTGCTAAGATGCTGCGAGAATGATTGACCCAAAGTGGACATCGTCTGCGCCACGGATACAAACTACTTGCCCCATTGCGCAGCCATGCTTACATCGCTGCGGCAGCACGCTCCCGGCGACGACTTACGCGTCTATCTGATTCTCGATCGCGTCGACCCAGAGGTCTACGCCGCTGCTATCCCTTATCTTCAGAGTATCCTGCCTTGCCTCTCGATCCTGCAGGCCGAGATGGCACCCGTGCGCGAATTCCCGGTCAATGGGCATGCCAGTGTTGCCACCTACTTCCGCCTGCTCCTGCCAGGGCTGCTGCCGGCAGAGCTCAGCCGGCTGATTTTCATCGATTCTGATGCGATCGTCAACAGTTCTCTTGAACCTCTCTGGAATCTGGATTTAAACGGCAAAGCCTTGGCGGCGGTACCCGATCATTGGATATCATGTCGCGACCATGGCTATGTGCATGGCGAATATTTTAATGCCGGCATCATGCTAATCGATCTGCAGCGCTGGCGCCAGGCCGATGTTCTTGGTATCGGTGGCGCCTTTGCGAAGGCCAATCCCCATCGCCTTCGCCATTGGGATCAGGATGTGCTGAACCATGTCTTCAAGAACGACTGGCTATCAATTGGCGAACGCTGGAATGCCTGCCCCCATCTTTACGGGCTCCTCCCCGATTTCAGCCTGGATCCCAGCGGCCTGACCAACACCGAAAAGCAGGCCATCACCGATCCCGCCATCATCCACTTTGCTGGCCCCGGCCCTGTCAAACCCTGGAATGCGGCGTGTCCTCACCCCTGGCGCGAGCTCTATCGACAGGCCAAAGCCCACACACCCTGGGCCAGCAAACCCCTTGATGATCTGCCACCACCCCGATGGCAGCGGGCCTGGAAGCGGTCAGTGTTCGAAACCAAATGCCTGCTGCGTCGGCTGATCGGCGGGACCGATCAATAGCGCAGGTTTTAGCATGCCAGTACCAGAGCGATACCAGTTCAACCATTGCTTCGCTGCACTGCCGGCCAGACCCAGCCCGGCCGGCCAGTCCCCTGGCCGTCAGCGGTCAGGAACCAGGCCCGTGCGCACCAACACCTGATCGATCGAGGCCAACAGCTCCCAGGAGCCCTCCGATGGAGCCCAGGATCGCGCCTCGATCTGATCAGCAAAATCCGCCAATGCCTGGGAGCTGGGTAGTGCCACTTCGCCGTAGTGGGCGGGGATCAGCAGCTTCAGATCGTCGATCTTGGCCAGGCGATGCAGCCAGGCCAGCACGACCGATCGGTTGCGAACGAAGACCAGCCGCTCCAGAACCGGTGCCACCCCGAAACCGATGGCAGCGTCCTGGTCGTGCATCAAACGATCGGCCTGCTTCTCCCAGTCCTCTGACCAACGGAAGGGGTAGAGGCCGAAATGGGTACGGGGGCTGCGCTGCTCCGCCGCCCAGACGTCGCTGACCAGATCGGGAAGGGCGGGCACGCTCACCGCCGAGGGCCGGAAATAGTTGGCAAACAGCACAATCCGTTTCCAGCCCTTCAGGCGCTGCTCCGGGGAGTCGCGCAAGGGCTCCGCCCCACGCTCGCGGGCGTGGAACAGCAGCGGCGTGGGATCACGATCGAAAATCACCGGGGCTGCAGCAGGGATGGACACCAGCGCATCGGTGACCAACAGCGTGCCGCTGGCCCGATCGACACAAGCCAGCTCGTGGAAGGTGCCCAGACCGAGGTCGATCGGCCCGAGCGAAATCCAGTCGAGCTGGTCGGGATGGGGGAAGCCCTGCGGCCCCAGGGTCCTGGTGCGTCCAGCCGGAAAGCCCAGCCAACTGGAGGGAAGCTGCAGCGGAAAACTCCACTGCCGCTCGCTGATCCAGAGGGTGGCCCCCGGACAGGCCCGCATCAGAGGAGCCACCGGCAGCTTGTGCTCCAGCCCCGAGGAGGTGGCCAGCACGATCGACACCACCGGTCCATGCAGCGCCTCCAGTTGCCGCAGCCACACCAGCAGCTCCGCGGTGGGAGGCAGCGGTGCATAAAGCAACAGCCCCCCGTCGACCTTGATCACGGTCATCCGGATCGGCACCGCCACGTACCAGATCCCATGCAGCTGCTCGAAGCTCCAGACCCTGCCGGGAACCAGCTCCCGCACCAGAGTCAGGCGGCGGCCATAGGGATAGAGGGGCAGCAGGGGCCACCAGGGCCAGCGCTGCTGGCGAGGGTCCGTCGGTGCGGTGAGAGAGGCGTCCACGTCAGGCCAGCAGCAGAAGGCTGGAACTCATCACCACCATGCCAGCAATCACCCCGGCAATCATCTGGTGATGGGTGCCGTAGCGCTGGGCCGCCGGCAACAACTCATCCAAGCAGATATAAACCATCACCCCGCCGACGCTGGCGAAAATCACCCCGATCACCAGCGGCGTCGCCAGGTAGCGCAACAGGCTGTAACCGAGCAGGGCTCCCAGAGGTTCGGCCAGGCCCGAGGCGAAGGAGAGCCAGAACGCCTTGGCCCGACTGCCGGTGGCGTAGTGCAGCGGCGCCGAGATCGCCAGGCCTTCGGGGATGTTGTGGATCGCGATCGCCAGGGCGATGCCTAGCCCGAGCCGGGGATTGCTGAGGGCGGCCATGAACGTGGCCAGACCTTCGGGGAAATTGTGGATGGCGATCGCCAGGGCCGAAAACAACCCGAGCCGCATCAGCTGGCGGGCCTCCTCCGGCGTAGCGGGCCCCGAGCCGGCATCGCTGGCGGGCGGCAGCTCCATGCCGTGGCTGGGAACCAGCTGATCCAGTGCTGCCATCAGGCCGATGCCAGCGAAGAAGGCCGCGGTGCACCAGACATAGCCGGCACGATCCCCAAGGGCCAAGGCCAGGGCGGCCCGAGCCTTGGGAAAGATTTCCAGAAAGGAGACCTGGATCATCACACCGGCCGAGAAACTCAGCGACAGGGCGAGCAGGCGGGGGTTGAAGCTGCGGTTGAGCAGCCCCAGCAGACTGCCGATGCCGGTGGACAGACCAGTGAGCAGGGTCAGCATCAGGGCGAAGGGAACGTGCTGATCCAGGCCCGGCAAGGGTCCTCCAGGGAAAGGGACGCGCTCACTGATGATGGCAGCCAGGGCGCTGCACAGCAAAAAGCCCCCGCCGAAGCGGGGGCAAGGGGCCACGGGGTCGGGAGCAAGCGCCCGGGGCCACGTTGGTCAGGCCAAGGGCTCAGCCGATCGCGGGCGCGGTCAGGGCCACAGGGGTGGCCTGGAGGGCGGCGAGGTCGAGGGGGAAGTTGTGGGCGTTGCGCTCATGCATCACTTCCATGCCCAGGTTGGCGCGGTTGATCACATCAGCCCAGGTGGGGATGACCTTGCCCTGAGCATCGAGGATCGACTGGTTGAAGTTGAAACCGTTCAGGTTGAAGGCCATGGTGCTGATGCCCAGGCTAGTGAACCAGATGCCAACCACCGGCCAAGCGGCCAGGAAGAAGTGAAGGCTGCGGCTGTTGTTGAAGGAGGCGTATTGGAAGATCAGCCGACCAAAGTAACCGTGGGCAGCCACGATGTTGTAGGTCTCTTCCTCTTGGCCAAACTTGTAGCCGTAGTTCTGAGACTCGGACTCGGTGGTTTCACGAACCAGCGAGGAGGTCACCAGCGAACCGTGCATGGCAGAGAACAGGCTGCCACCGAACACACCGGCCACACCGAGCATGTGGAAGGGGTGCATCAGGATGTTGTGCTCAGCCTGGAACACCAGCATGAAGTTGAAGGTGCCGCTGATGCCGAGGGGCATGCCGTCGGAGAAGGAGCCCTGACCGAAGGGGTAGATCAGGAACACAGCGAACGCCGCCGACAGGGGCGCGCTATAGGCGACGCAGATCCAGGGGCGCATGCCAAGCCGGTAGGAGAGCTCCCACTGGCGGCCCATGTAGGCGGAGATGCCAATCAGAAAGTGGAAGACCACCAGCTGATAGGGGCCACCGTTGTAGAGCCACTCATCGAGGCTGGCGGCTTCCCAGATCGGGTAGAAGTGCAGACCGATGGCGTTGCTGGAGGGAATGACAGCGCCGGAGATGATGTTGTTGCCGTAGATCAGCGAACCGGCCACGGGCTCGCGGATGCCATCGATATCAACCGGGGGAGCGGCGATGAAGGCCACGATGAAGCAGATGGTGGCGGCCAGCAGGCAGGGGATCATCAACACACCAAACCAACCGACGTAGATGCGGTTGTTGGTGGAGGTGACCCACTGACAGAAGGTTTCCCAGCTCTGGGAACGGCCGCTGCGAATCGCAGTGGTCATGAGAGGAGTGCAGGTATGGGACCGGAAAGATGCACCCAGGTTTCAATCGGGGTGCCCATTGAACCTAGGTCTGTGGTGACTTACCGCAAGAAGGTGCAATCAAACGTCCGCTTGCGAGACACAAGTTCATGAAGCAAGGTTGACCTCGGTCGAGCCCCTCCCCGTCCAGCCGCTTCTTCCAGGCAGACGGTGCCCCTTCGATGCTTGCACCAGGCTCGGCGTCAATCGCCCGCCGACCAGCCAAGCCGGCGACCTGGCCCGCGGATCTGCACTTGGTTCTCCACTCGGATCTCCAAACGATTGGGCCACACCGCACCCACGGCCGTCAGGGTTCGCTGCCACTCCTTCACGCACTCAACAGAGGGCGGACGTCTGCTCCCACCAACGGCGCCCCTGGCGCAGGAACTCCCCCCAGTCGAGCCGCTCCTGCTCGGCAGCTCTGGCCACCAGCAGCGGCGCCTCCCGCCTGATCCGGGCCAGATCGGGCTCCGCAACCCCCGCCGCCAAGGCGAGGGTGTCAGCCATCGCTCGTCCCACAACCCGGGTGAGATAGGCGGCGCTCAGGGCCTGCATCGATCCCCCCACCAACCAGGTGGCCCCATGGAGCTTCACGGCCGCCGCCAGGGCTTGGCTGCTCCACTCGACCAACCCCAGCGCCAGGGCCGCCTTGGCCAGTTCGCTCGCCGCAGCCCGCAGCTGCTCCAGGGTCCAGGGGCAGTCCCAGAGCTGGGCCATCTCCCGGACCATCAGGCCATTGGCGATCGCCACCACCAGCAGATCCAGGCTGGGCAGCGGCGCCAGCACCACCCCGGCGGCCACCACCCACTGGGTGCGGCGCAGCAGCCCCTGGGCCTCACGGCGACGCAACCGTTCCAGATCGGCCTGCCAGCGACCATGGAGGTTCTCGATCCGGCGCAGAGCGGTCCGCCCCCGCAGGCTGGCCCCCTCGCGCTGGATCCAACCGGCAAGGGGCGCCAGCGCTGTGGCCAGGCTGTCCAGCTCCCCGTCCCAGGGCAACAGGCGGTTCGGGTCTGCTTCGGGCCAGAGGCGCAGCAGCTCGGCTCCAGGATCAAGTTCCGGCTCCGCGTCGGACCGGGGAGCGGGTGTACGGAACAGCAGCCAGACCGGCTGGCCGGCGGGCACCGACTCCAGCCAGCGCAGGTCCGAAGCCCGCAGCGGCGGGGTCAACTCGAACAGCAACACGTCGGCGGCGGCCAGGCCCTCGGGCCAGGTCCAGTCGTCGCTGGCTCCGGCGAGGGGGTGGCCGAGCTGGAGCTGGAGGGGACGGCTGCTGCGCAGCCCCAGGGCCAGGGCCTCACCCAGGGCCGCGGGGGGCCGCTCACCAGCGGCCACAGCGATCTGGAGCGGAACACAGGCTCGATCCAGTGCCAGCCGCGCCAATTCCTCGCGGCGCCGCTGGCACGCTGCAGGGTCGCCCTCCAGTCGCTCGAACTGGGACAGCAGGCCTTCGCAGCGCCCGATCCAGCCCTGAAGATCCATCGGACGCCGGAAGGCCGGGGCAGCCGGGGACCGGCCGGAGAGGAGCCACCAACCGCCGGCCAAGGCCCCGAGGCCCACCACCAGTCCGGATCCCGGCGCCAGCAGATGGGTCACCCCATCGAAGGCGACGAGACCCCCGGCCGCCAGCAGAGCCGGCCGGGTCCAGGCCGCCAGTCCCCCGACCCGACCGGCCAGGGCGACGGCAGCACCGACCAACGCCTCGCCCTGGGGCCGAACCGGTGGCAGGGCAGATCCCGATGAAGCATCCGACGAAGCGACAGAGGGGGGCATCGGCAGCGGGTGGAAGGGACCGCAGTCCTGAGGTAGGCGATTCCTAGCTCAGCGGCCGTGGCTTGGATAGACGCCAGTCGGGGGGAACACCGCCCCCACGGCTGAATGCCCATAGGGTTGCAGGGTTGTCGAGCGCGCCATGAGCCTCCGCGAGCCCCCGGAACCGTGTGCGGACCTCGGTGCCACGGCTGCCGCCGTTCCAGCCCCCATCGCCCCCCTGATCACCGCGCGCCACCGACTCCTGCTACGCCAGGGCCTGGAGGCCATTCGTCGTGCCGACCGCTGGAACGGTGAGTTGCCGGTGTTTCTGCTGGAGCGCTGCTGGCTGCGGCTCAGCGCCGTACCGGTCCAGGAGCTGGCGGCACGGCTGCCCCCCGATTGCAGTCGGGAGGCGCCCGAGCTGGTGCGCTACCGGGAGCTGCTGGCCCAGGGCCTCCCCCCCCATCAGGCGGAGCAGCTCTGCTGGCTCGACTTCGGCATGGAGGCCTGTCGCCAGGCCCAGCACCGCTTCTGGCAACAGCAGGAGCGGGGCAACCAGGGCTGGACCCTGTCGACCTACCTGGATCTGCTCCAGCACTATCGCCGTCGCGTCGAAGCGGGCAACGAAAGGCCCCTGCCGCTGCTGGTGCTGGCCCGTCAGGGGGAGCCAGCCGCCAGCGCTCGCCATCAGCTGGTGTGGTTGGGCCCTGGGCAGAGCTGAGCGGAGGGCCGATGCGCCACACTTGCCCCTGAATCCAGGCTGCGGCATGGCCGACGACACCCTCCACCCCACCTCCGATCAACCCGAAGCTGGTCGCGAGCCGTCGCGCGGGAATCCGCGGGGTCCCCGTGAGGGCCGAGAGCCCGGCGGTTTCCGCATCCGCCTGAGCGACAACGAGATGCAGGCAGCCCGCGCCCTGCAGGAAGCCTTTGGCCTGCGTTCCACGGTTGCCGTGCTGGGCTTCTCGCTGCGCACCCTGGCGCAGCAGCTCGAGTCCGGCCAGCTCGATGAGCTGGTGGCCCAGCAGCGCGCCCAAGCCGGCTCCCGCGCGCCGGCCGCTGGCCGCCGCGACGGCGAGCGCCGCCAGGGCCGGGAGGAGGGTCGTGGCGGCGAACCGGCGCGCGCCGCCCGGGCCAATCCCTTCGCCCGTCCCAGCCGTCCGGCACCGGCCGCCCCGGAACCGGAACCCGAAGCGAGCCCCGAGGCTGCCGAAGCAGGGTCCGAGGACGGCACAGAGACCGCCTTGGATCCAACGATCGAGGCAGCGGCCAGCTCCGAGGCTCCACTGAGCGAGGCCACTGCTGCTGAGGGCGCCGCCCCCGAGGCCACCGCCACCAGCGAGGCCTGAGCCGCCGGTGAGCGACAACGCGCGGCCACGGGTCCTCTCCGGCGTCCAGCCCACCGGAGCCCTGCATCTCGGCAACTGGCTCGGGGCGATCCGCAACTGGGTCGCCCTGCAGGACAGCCACGACACCTTCTTCTGCGTGGTGGACCTGCACGCCATCACCGTGCCCCACGATCCAGCCCGCCTGGCGGAGGACACCCTCAGCACGGCGGCCCTGTATCTGGCCTGCGGCATTGATCCGCAGCGCTCCACGGTCTTCGTGCAGAGCCATGTGAGTGCCCACAGCGAGCTCTGCTGGCTGCTCAACTGCGTGACACCGCTCAATTGGCTGGAGCGGATGGTGCAATACAAAGAGAAAGCGCTGAAGCAGGGGGCGGATGTCTCGGCGGGATTGCTCGACTATCCCGTGCTGATGGCCGCCGACATCCTTCTTTACGACGCTGCTCGGGTGCCGGTGGGGGAGGATCAGAAACAGCACCTCGAGCTGGCCCGCGACATCGCCCAGCAGCGGATCAACGCCCGCTTCGGAGCCAAGGGCCCCGATGGGGAGCGCCAGGCAATCCTGCGGGTGCCTGAACCGATGATCCTGCCGGAGGGGGCGCGGGTGATGAGCCTCACCGACGGCCGCAGCAAGATGAGCAAGAGCGACCCCAACGAGGGATCGCGGATCACCCTGCTCGATCCGCCCGATCTGATTCAAAAGAAGATCAAGCGGGCCAAGACCGACCCGGTGATCGGTCTGGAGTTCGGCAACCCCGAGCGGCCCGAGGCCGACAACCTGCTGGGTCTCTACGCCCTGCTCAGCGGTCGTGGACGGGAGGCGGCAGCGCTGGAGTGCGCCTCCATGGGCTGGGGTGCCTTCAAGCCGCTCCTGGCTGAGGCTGCGGTGGAGGCGCTGCGACCGGTGCAGGAGCGCTACGCCGAGCTGCGGCGCGATCCCGCCACCCTCCAGACGGTTCTCGATCGGGGTGCGGAGGCAGCCGATGCGGTGGCCCGCGCCACCTTGAAGCGGGTGCGCGATGCCCTGGGCTTCCTGCCACCCGGCTGAGGGCCCCGGAGAGAGGCGATGCCGCTGAGGAATCCGGACCCGGACTTAAGGATGCAGCCCCGAATGATCAGCCCTGCTGATAAGACGGCCTGCATTTGCGAACCTTGACAAAAGTCGGTCCAGGGATCGAGTCAAGCGTTCCGGTCATCGGTCCCGCCTGGGATGGCAGGACATGGCCAGCCTGTCCCTGATCCGGAAGGCACCCGTCTCTGGCGTTGTCCAGGCCGTTCGACCGCAGCGCTTCGATCGCCAGGGCCTCTGCCAGGAGGTGCTGGCCCGGCTGCCGCCGGAATCGGCCTCGCTGCCTACCCGCACCGGCCAGAGCGATTACGGCCAACCGGTGCACGACGCCCAGGAATTGCTGCGCTTCTACAGCGCCCAGCTGGCCCGCGAACGGGCCTCCTCAGGCACCACCCAATCGGCCTGAGCCGCAGCGCTCGGATCCGCGACTGACCGGTTCGGAGGCCCAGGGATCCGCATCCTCATGGTTCGAGATAGATCAACCGGCCCCGCTCATCGTTGCCCACGTCGAGCAGGTCGCGATGCAGCAACCGCTCGATCTCGGCCCGCAGCCCCTCGCTGTCGACACCGTGGGGCAGCTGCAGGGACAGGAGGGCATCGTTGAGGGTGAAGCCGGCCGCACCACGGCTCCGGGCCAAAGCCAGCAGTTGGTATTCGAGGCTCGGCAGGGCCCGCGCTTCGGCGGCAGCCACCGCCTGCTGCAGCACCCAGGGCTGGTTGGCCTCCTCCACCAGACGCGGAATCAACAACAGATCGACCAACTGACCGATGCCCAGCAACCCGAAGCTCAGCAGCCAGAGGCTGCCGCTGACGGGCTTGCGGCAATAGAAGCGATGGATGCCGTGGAGCCCCGGAAAACCGAAAGGGGCGCCGAAGAAACCCAGGGCCCAGAGCAGATAGGCCACGGCCACGCTGCGGCGCTCCGGGAGCAGCGCCCCCGGCAGAGCAGGCGATGACGGCAGGGGGCGGGCCACGGCGATGACGGGGAACGCTGGAATTCTCTCGGGTTGGCCTGCGTAAAGTCTGGTCTCCCCTATCGGATTCCCGTGCCTGCCCCCGCGCCCGCCGCCCCAGAAGCCGCCGCAGCCGCAGCGGCAGGAACCGGAGGCGAGGCCGCCGCAGCCCCGATCGTCCTGCCGAAGACCAGCGAGAGTCCCGCGCTGCTGCGGATCCGCCACTCGATGAGCCATGTGATGGCGATGGCGGTTCAGAAACTCTTCCCCCGCGCCCAGGTCACGATCGGACCCTGGACCGAAAGCGGCTTCTATTACGACTTCGACCATCCCGAACCCTTCAGCGAGGCCGATCTGAAGGCGATCAAGAAGGAAATGATCCGGATCATCAACCAGAAGCTGCCGCTCGAGCGCATCGAGGTGAGCCGCCCCGAGGCCGAGGCCAGGATCAAGGCCCAGAACGAGCCCTACAAGCTCGAAATCCTTGCCGGCATCCAGGAACCGATCAGCCTTTACACCCTCGGCGATGGCTGGTGGGATCTCTGCGCCGGCCCCCATGTGGCCAACACAAGCGAGCTCAATGCCAAGGCCTTCGACCTGGAGAGCGTGGCTGGTGCCTATTGGCGCGGCGATGAAAACAACGCCCAGCTGCAGCGCATCTATGGCACCGCCTGGGAGACAGCCGAGCAGCTGGCGGAACACCAGCGCCGTAAGCAGGAGGCCCTGCGCCGCGACCACCGCCGCCTCGGCACCGATCTGGACCTGTTTTCGATCGAGGACGAGGCCGGCGCCGGCCTGGTGTTCTGGCATCCCCGCGGCGCCCGCATCCGCCTGTTGATCGAGGATTTCTGGCGCCAGGCCCACTTCGAGGCGGGCTACGACCTGCTCTACACGCCCCACGTGGCTGACATCAGCCTGTGGAAGACCTCCGGCCACCTCGATTTCTACAGCGAGTCGATGTTCGGCCCGATGCAGGTGGATGAGCGGCAGTACCAGCTCAAGCCGATGAACTGCCCGTTCCACGTGCTGACCTACGCCAGCACCCTGCGCAGCTATCGCGAGCTACCGATCCGCTGGGCCGAGCTCGGAACGGTGTACCGCTACGAACGACCCGGCGTGATGCATGGGCTGATGCGGGTGCGGGGTTTCACCCAAGATGACGCCCATGTGTTCTGCTTGCCGGAGCAGATCAGCGATGAAATCCTGGCAATCCTCAACCTGACGGAGCGCATCCTTTCCCATTTCGATTTCCGCAGTTACGCCATCAATCTCTCCACCCGTCCCGCCAAGTCGATCGGTGATGATGCCGTCTGGGAGCTCGCCACCAAGGGGTTGATCGAGGCCTTGGAGCGCAAGGGCTGGGCCTATACGGTCGATGAAGGCGGCGGAGCCTTCTACGGTCCAAAGATCGATCTCAAGATCGAAGATGCAATCGGCCGGACGTGGCAGTGCTCCACGATTCAGCTCGACTTCAATCTACCTGAACGTTTCGCTCTGGAGTATGTCGCGGCCGACGGCACCCGGCAGCGCCCGATCATGATCCATCGCGCCATCTTCGGCTCGCTGGAGCGGTTCTTCGGGATCATGACCGAGAACTACGCCGGCGATTTTCCCTTCTGGCTGGCTCCGGAGCAGATCCGTCTTCTGCCGGTCAGCGATGAGGTTCGTCCCTGGGCCGAACGCCTGCAGCAGCGGCTGCGCCAGGCCGGCATCCGCTCCAGCATCGATGCCTCCGGGGAGCGTCTGGCCAAGTTGATCCGCCGGGGCGAAACGATGAAGATTCCCGTGCTGGCCGTGATCGGCGCCCGCGAGGCCGAGGCTGAGGCTGCCAACCTGCGGAGCCGCAGCCAGGGGGATCTGGGGATGGTCGCGGCCACCGACCTGGTCGAGGCGGCGGTCGCCGCCAACCGGGACCGGCTGGCCAGCCTTCCACTGGAGTCGGCGGCGATCCAGGCCGCAACACCAGTCCTCGGCCCCTGACCAAGGTCGCTGGCCGGGCGCCAGGTGCACCGCTATTCAGGGAGCGGTCCTTTCACCACCCAGCCGCGGCAGCCATGCAGTCCACGAGCCCTACGCCAACGCTCCTGGCCGGCGATATCGGCGGCACCAAGACCCTGCTCAGCCTCTACGTCGTCGGCGCCGAACGGCCCGAGCTGCTGGTGCAGGAGCGCTTCCCGTCGGCGGAGTGGAGCGATCTGGCCCCGATGCTCGACCATTTCCTGGCGACCGTGGTGGCGGGGCATCACCCCAGCCCCCAGGCCACCTGCCTGGCGGTGGCGGGCCCGGTGCAGGGCGGCAGGGCCCGGCTCACCAACCTGCCCTGGCAGCTCGATGAGCGCGTCCTGGCGCAGGGGGGCAAGCTCGGGCGGGTCGAGCTGGTCAACGATTTCGCCGTATTGATCTACGGGCTGCCCCTGCTCGCTCCGGAGCAGCTGGCGACGGTCAGCTCTGGAGAAGCCCAGCCGGGGGAGCCTCTGCTGGTGCTGGGGGCGGGAACCGGCTTAGGCGTGGCCCTGGGGGTGCCCACCGCCAACGGTCTCCAGGCGATCGCCAGCGAGGGGGCCCATGGGGAATTCGCCGCCCGCAACGCCGAGGAGTGGGACCTGCGCGAATGGCTCCGCCAGGATCTTGGCCTGGAGCGGCTGTCGATCGAGCGGGTGGTCAGTGGCACCGGCCTGGGGCATGTGGGCCGCTGGCTGCTGGCCCGGCGCGATCCCGACGCACGACATCCGCTGGCGCCGCTGGCCGAGCGCTGGCGGCGGGGCGATGATCCCAGTGCCGATCTGCCGGCGGCCCTGGCCGCAGCGGCCGCCAGCGACGAGCTGGCCCGGGATGCCCTGGACCTCTGGTTGGGGGCCTACGGCTCGGTGGTGGGAGATCTGGCCCTGGCTGGCCTCAGCCGGGGCGGCATCTGGCTGGCAGGGGGCACCGCCGCCAAGCTGCTCGGGGAGTTGCGTTCGGCACGGTTCCGCGAGGCGTTTCTGGCCAAGGGCCGCTTGCAGCCGGCCCTTGGCCCGATCCCGATCCAGGCGATCACCGATCCGGCGGTGGGCAGCTTCAGCGCCGCCTGCCGGGCGCGGATGCTGCTCGGCTGACGGGCCCGGGAACCCTGCCTGCAACACTGACTGCAGAGAGAGTGTTGCGATGGTGAGGCCCCGGATCGGCCAGGGCGTGATGGTCGATGTGCCGGCGACCACCGCCAACATCGGCCCAGGCTTCGACTGCCTCGGAGCCGCCCTGAGCCTGAACAACCGCTTCGAGCTGCGGGTGATCGAGGGTGGCCCTGAGCGCTTCGATCTGATCATCGAGGGCAGCGAGGGCAGTCACCTGCGCGGTGGTCCCGACAACCTCGTCTACCGCTCCGCCCAGCGGGTGTGGCGGGAGGCGGGGCTGGAGCCGGTGGCCCTCGAAGCGCGTGTCCAGCTGGCCGTGCCCCCCGCCCGGGGCCTCGGCAGCAGCGCCACCGCGATCGTGGCGGGCCTGATCGGCGCCAATGCCCTGGTGGGAGAGCCACTCAGCCGCGAAAAACTCCTGGAGCTGGCGATCGACATCGAGGGCCATCCCGACAATGTCGTGCCCTCCCTGGTGGGGGGCCTGTGCCTCACGGCCAGGGCCGCCTCCCACCGCTGGCGGGTGGTGCGCTGCGAGTGGGATCCAACCGTGAAAGCAGTGGTGGCGATTCCGACGATCCGACTGAGCACCAGCGAAGCCCGCCGCGCCATGCCACGCAGCATCCCGATCCCCGATGCCGTTCTCAACCTCGGCGCCCTCACCCTGCTGCTGCAGGGTCTGCGCACGGGCAACGGCGACCTGATCGCCGATGGCCTGCACGACCGCATCCACGAGCCCTACCGCTGGGGACTGATCCAGGGGGGGCGTGCCGTGCGTGAAGCGGCCCTGGACGCTGGCGCCTGGGGCTGCGTGATCAGCGGCGCCGGGCCCACCTTGCTGGCGCTGACATCAGCATCGGTGGCGGAGTCGGTGAGTGCGGCGATGGTGGAAGCCTGGCGCCAGGAGGACGTGAGCAGCCATGGCGCTGTCCTCGATCTGCAGATGGGGGGCAGCCGCTGGGAGACCCTGCCCGCCGCCACTCCGGTCGGAGGGCGCTAGGTACTTGTACCTGTTTCGTAACTGTTAGATTCCGCTCCGCTTTCCGGCTGTCCACCCAGATCCTGGCCCGATTTCAAGCCGCTTCGTCCCGCCTCCAGCCTCCCGCCCGCCACGTCTGCCACCCACGCCATGGTTGCCGCTTTCCCCGCTCTGGTTGCCTCCCTGCCGGCGGCTGAGGCGTCCTTTCCCTGGCTGAGCCTGATTGTGCTGCTGCCCTCAGCCGCGGCTCTGCTGATGCCGCTGCTCCCCGGCGACGGTGACGACCCACGGCTGCCCCGCACCCTCGCCCTGGTGGCCCTGGGCCTGGATTTCGCCCTGATGCTCTGGGTGTTCAGCCAGCACTTCGATGGCAGCTCCAGCTCCCTGCAGCTGGTCGAGCGCTTCTCCTGGGTTCCGGCCCTCGGTCTGGAGTGGTCCCTGGCCAGCGATGGCCTCTCGGCCCCCCTGGTGGTGCTCAGCGGCCTGGTGACCCTGCTGGCCACCGCCGCCAGCTGGAACGTGGCCCGCAAGACCCGGCTCTACTTCGGTCTGTTGCTGGTGCAGGCCTCGGCCCAGGCCCTGGTTTTCCTCTCCCAGGATTTTCTGCTCTTCTTTCTGGCCTGGGAACTGGAACTGGTGCCGGTCTACCTGCTGATCGCGATCTGGGGTGGCGCCCAGCGCCAGTACGCCGCCACCAAGTTCATCCTCTACACCGCCACCGCGTCCCTGCTGATCCTGATCAGCGGCCTGGCCCTGGCCCTCTCCGGCGATCACTTCAGCCTCAACCTCACCGAGCTGGCGACCCGCTCACCAGGGGGCAGCTTCGGCCTGCTCTGCTACCTCGGCTTCCTGATCGGCTTCGGTGTCAAGCTGCCGATGTTTCCGCTGCACACCTGGCTTCCCGATGCCCACGGCGAGGCCAATGCTCCGGTGTCGATGCTGCTGGCCGGCGTGCTGCTGAAGATGGGCGGCTACGCGTTGCTGCGCTTCAACGTGCAGATGTTGCCCGGGGTGCATCAGCAGCTGGCCCCGGCCCTGATCGTGCTCGGCATCGTCAACATCGTCTACGGAGCGCTCAACGCCTTCGCCCAGGACAACGTCAAACGCCGGATCGCCTGCAGCTCGGTCAGCCACATGGGCTTCGTGCTGCTCGGGATCGGCGCCGTCGATGCGCTCGGGCTCAGCGGCGCGATGCTTCAGATGATCAGCCACGGTCTGATCGCCGCAGCGATGTTCTTCGTCACCGGCGTCTTCTACGAGCGCACCAAGACCCTCTCGATTCCGAACATGGGTGGTCTGGCCAAGGTGCTGCCGGTCACCTTCGCCTTCTTCCTGGCCAGCTCCCTGGCGTCCCTGGCCCTGCCGGGGATGAGCGGCTTCGTCAGCGAGATCACGGTGTTCCTCGGGATCACCGCCAACGACGCCTTCACCACCGGCTTCCGGGTGATCACCGTGGTGCTGGCGGCGATCGGGGTGGTGCTGACGCCGGTCTATCTGCTCTCCCTCTGCCGCCGGGTGTTCTTCGGTCCGAGGATCCCGGCCCTGGCGGTGCTGGGTGACATGAAGCCCCGGGAAGCCCTGATCGGCCTGAGCCTGCTGGTGCCGACCCTGGCGATCGGCTTCTGGCCGCGGGTGGCGATCGACCTCTACGAGGCCAGCACCACCGCCCTGGTCAACAACCTGCCGGCCCAGGCAGCCCTGGCCCTGGGCCGGATCCCCGCCCTGGGCTGAGCCTCCGCCGGGTCCGGGCCGCGCTGAAATGGATGGCATCCCGGCGACGCCACCCCTTGCCTGGGTTGTTTCGCCCCTCACCGGATCGTCCGCCCCATGACCGCCGTCGCCGCCCAAGCCCCGCAGGCCGATCAGCCCGCCCTGCTGGCCGGTGCCGGGCTGCCGGAGTTCGGTGCGATCAGCCCCGAGCAGGTGCGCCAACACATCCCGGAGCTGCTGGAGTCGCTCCAGGCCGACCTGATCGCCCTGGAGAACACCCTGCAGAGCGCCCTCGAAACCGACGGCCCCCTCCCCTGGGAGACGGTCATGGATCCGCTCCAGCGCCTGGAGGAGCGACTGCGCTGGAGCTGGGGGGTGGTGAGCCATCTCAACGGCGTCTGCAACAGCCCCGAGCTGCGCGAGGCCCATACCAGCCAGCAGGCAGCGGTGGTGGCCTTCGGCAACCGCAGCGGCCAGAGCCAGGTGCTCTATCGAGCCCTGCGCCGGCTTCAGCAGCAGGGCCAGCTCGACGGCACCCAGCAGCGGATCCTGACGGCGGAACTGCGGGCCATGGAGCTGCGCGGCGTCGGCCTGGAGGGGGAGAGCCAGGAGGCCTTCAATGCCGCCAGCCAGGAGCTGGCCGAACTTTCCACCCGCTTCGGAAACCAGGTGCTCGATGCCACCAACGCCTGGACCCTGCCGCTGCGCGACCCCACCGAGGTGGCGGGCCTTCCGGACAGCCTGCGGCAGCTGCTGGCCGAAGCGGCGCGCCAGGCCGGTGAGGAGCAGGCCAGCGCCGAGGCCGGACCGTGGTTGCTCGGGCTCGACTTCCCGCGCTATGGCCCGTTCCTGCAATACGCCGAGCGCCGCGATCTGCGCGAGCGGCTCTACCGGGCCTTCGTCAGCCGGGCCTCGGGCCAGGGGGAGGGAGGCGACAACGGCCCTCTGATCGAGCGGATCCTCACCCTCCGCCAGCAGCAGGCCGCCCGCCTGGGCTACAGCCACTGGGCGGCCCTGAGCCTGGCCTCGAAGATGGCCGAATCGGAGCAGCAGGTCGAGACGCTGCTGGAGGAGCTGCGGACCGCGGCCCACCCCGCCGCCCTGCGGGAGCTGGAGGAGCTGCGCGGCTGTGCCGCCGCCGCCGGCGCTCCAGAGGCAGCGGACCTGCAGCCCTGGGACGTGAGCTTCTGGGCCGAACGTCTGCGCCGCCAGCGGTTCGGACTCGACAGCGAGGCCCTGCGCCCCTGGTTCCCCCTGCCCCGCGTTCTCGACGGCCTCTTTGCCCTCTGCGACCGGTTGTTCGGGGTGCGGATCGAGGCCGCCGATGGGGAGGCACCGATCTGGCACCGCGATGTGCGCTTCTTCCGGGTCTGCGATGGCAGCGATGGCCGTCCCCTGGCGGCCTTTTACCTCGACCCCTACAGCCGCCCGGGCAGCAAGCGCGGCGGGGCCTGGATGGATGAATGCCTGGTGCGACACCGGGCAGCCGATGGCAGCCCCGTGCTGCCGGTGGCCTATCTGATCTGCAACCAGAGCCCACCGGTGGGCCAGACCCCGAGCCTGATGACCTTCCAGGAGGTGGAGACCCTCTTCCACGAATTCGGCCATGGCCTCCATCACATGCTCACCACCGTCGAGCGGCCGCAGGCGGCGGGCATCAACAACGTCGAGTGGGATGCGGTGGAGCTGCCCAGCCAGTTCATGGAGAACTGGTGCTACGACCGCGCCACGTTGCTGGGAATGGCCAGGCACTGGCAGAACGGTGAACCGTTGCCGGAGTCGGAGTTCGCCAAGCTGCTGGCGGCCCGCACCTTCATGGCCGGCGCAGCCACCCTGCGCCAGGTGCACTTCGCCCTGACCGACCTGCGACTCCATAGCCAGTGGCGGCCTGAGCTGGGGATCACACCGGAGCAGCTGCGCCGCCAGATCGCCCGCACCACCACCGTGCTCGATCCGCTGCCGGAGGACGCCATGCTCTGCAGCTTCAGCCACATCTTCGCCGGTGGCTACTCGGCTGGCTACTACTCCTACAAATGGGCTGAGGTGCTCAGTGCCGATGCCTTCGGCGCCTTTGAGGAGGTGGGCCTGGAGAACGAGGAGGCGATCCGCGCCACCGGCCGCCGCTTCCGCGACACCGTGCTCAGCGAGGGTGGCAGCCGCCATCCCACCGAGGTGTTCGCCTCCTTCCGCGGCCGGGCCCCCTCCACCGAGGCCCTGATCCGCCACAGCGGACTGGTGCCGGCCGGTTGACCGCCGTCCCCCCATCCCCCCACGACGCTCGCGATTCGATGCAGAGCCAAGACGACGGTCTCAAGGGCCTGGACTACGGCAACGCCTGGGCGCTGCGCAGCCCGCTGCAGCCCTCCAGCAATTGGTTCGTGGGCGACCATCCCGCCATTCCCCCGCAATCCCTGCGCTTCCTCCGGCATGGCGATCCCGGCGGCCAGACAGGCGAGAGGCTCTGCAACCTGGCGGTGAAGTGGTTTGAACACCAGCCCGGCGACGATCCCAGCTGGGGTGAGGCCAAGCCGCTCAGCAGCGGCCGCACCCTGTCGCTGCTGGCCGGGCCTGGCGCCTTCGAGCTGCGCTTCCGGCAGGGCGATCGTCACTGCCGGCTTGTGCTCGATACGCCTGGCGATTTCGCCCTCTGGGGTGAGGGTCTGGAGCACAGCTGGCGGGCCCTGCAACCCTCGGCCGTGCTCACCGTGCGCTGGTCCCATGCCATCGACCGGGCCGATGGTGCTGATGTCCGCCCCGGGGAACCCTGAGATGCCTGACACAACGCCCACCATGAGCGAGGACTGCCAACCCCTGATCGAAGCGGCCACCTTCCTGGATCGCACCATCCGCCTGTTCCTCAGCCAGGAGGGAGCCCTCCAGGTCGAAACCTGGATCGTGGCCGTGGCCCGAATTGCCGGCACCGTGATCCTGATCGACCGGCTGCCGGAGGACGCGGTCGCAGCAGCCGGCAGCACCGTGCTAGCGGAGGCTGTGGATCAGGAGGGGCCACGGTTGGTGCGGCTGATGCTGCTGACCCTGGCCCACCTCGGCACGCCCCTGGAGGAGGGGGAGATTGAGGCACCCGAGCAGGGCACCGCCCTGGCCCAGCTGAGCCTGGAGGACACCCGCGAGAAGCTGGAGCCCCTGGTGTTCGCCTGCGGGCGCAGCCATGGGCTCAGCCTCGGCTCCACCGCCGATGCCCTGATGATCGCCACCGCCCTGGCCATCCACACCAGTGCCGAGCTGCTGGCGCCAAGCCGCGGCGCGGGGCTGGCGGTGGCGGGCCTGGTGGAGGGGGCCAGAACCATGCCCGGGCCGCGCAGCCCTGAGGACTAAGGCCGCAGCAACTCTTCAACCACCGGATCCAGCGAGGCAGGTTCGGCCATCAGCCGGTTGTGCCAGAACACCGGCAACGGCCGCCTCACCCCCACCGGCAGCACCGCCTCCCAGCCGGGGAAGACGGTGAGATCGGTGGGGCAGTAGAAGCTGCAGCAGTCGATCCCCTGCAGCAGCAGGTCAACGGCGGCGAGGCGCCGCAGCAGGGCGCTGCCGGGCTTCATGTCATCAATGCCGGCCAGGGGCCAGCGGGGCCAGGGGAGGGCCGCCAGGGTGCCGCGCTGGGGGCTGGCCACGCTGGTGAAGCGCCGGGTGCGGCGGTGCCCCCCCTGCAGCTGAATCCAGGTGCGACCGATCACCCCTCCCATCGAGAAGCCCATCAGGTCCAGGGGCTGGTCGGGGCCGAAGGCGGCCTCGATCTGGCGGCCCAGCTCCGCCGCCAGCTCCTCCAGCGGCACCGAGCCCAGGGCATGGGGCAGATGGGGCACCAGCAGGGGGGAGCGGCGTCCCCCGAGGCGCCAGCGCAGACCGTCAAACAGCCGGGGGGTGTCGAACAACCCGTGGACCAGCACCAGGGGCGGGGAGGCCGGCTCGACCGCTGGGGTGAGGCTCATCCGGGGGCTGGGCGTGGAGGGGGAGGGTAGAAGGGAGCCTGGCCCACTCGGACCAGGGCCCTGGAGAGGCCTTGCCCCTCGCCTGACCATCATGATCAGCCCGCCCGTTCTGACGACCAGGCCGCTGCGGCGGAAAACCGGCGAGGGTGAGCCCTGGAGCGCAAGAACAGGACAGGAGTCAGGAAAGGCCTGGACGGCGAACGGCGTTCAGAAGCCGTCCAGGGGATCGCCCCCCGCTGGCCAGCGCCGCTGGCGCCGCACCGCGACGCTGCCGCCGAAGCCCGCCACCGGCACCTGGCACTTGCGGATCTCCAGCGCCAGGCCCACCGGTCCATGGAACGCCTCCAGGGCATCCAGCAGCCGATCGGCGGTGTGTTCCAGGGTGCGGCAGCGCAGGTCCCGTGCCAGCCGTTGCAGGGCGGCAATGGCCAGTCCGTAGTCGTAGCCGCCTTCGAGGTCGTCGCTGCGGGCGGTGGCGGAAAGATCGGCCGCGATCGCAAAGGAGATCGCAAACCACTGACCCAGGCGCCGCTCCTCCTCCAGAACCCCCACATGGGCCCAGACCCGCAGATCCCGCACCAGGATCCGGTCGCCCTCGGCCCCGGGCAGGGTGCTCGCAGTGGCGGCGTGCTGGGGGGCGGTCTGGGGAGGGTGGGGCGGCGGGTTGGTCACAGGGGCAGGGGGAGGTGGCGGAAGGTCCGGGCGCCGGTGGCGTAGTCGGCGGCGATGTGCCCCTCGCCCCGCAACCGGTAGCGGTAAGTGACCAATCCCTCCAGGCCGACTGGGCCGCGGGGCGGCAGGGTCTGGGTGCTGATCCCCACCTCGGCGCCGAAGCCATAGCGGAAGCCATCGGCGAAGCGGGTGGAGCAATTGAGATACACCCCGGCGCTGTCGACGGCGGCCAGGAAGCGATCGGCCGCCTGGGGGTCGCTGGTGCAGATGGCGTCGGTGTGGCGGGAGCCGTGGCGGCGGATGTGCTCCAGGGCCTGCTCCAGATCGTCCACCACCCGCACACTGAGGATCAGGTCGGAATACTCGGTGCCCCAGTCGTCTTCGCTGGCCGCCTGGCTCACCCCGAGGGCGCAGGCCGCGGTGTCACCGCGGAGCTCCACCCCGGCGGCGGCGAAGGCCGGGATCGCCAGGGCCAGGAACGCCGGGGCCACGGAGTGATGCAGCAGCAGGGTTTCGATCGCGTTGCAGGCGGCCGGGTACTGGGTCTTGCTGTCGATCGCGACCCGCAGGGCCTGCTCCAGATCAACGGCGGCATCCACGTAGAGGTGGCAGATGCCATCGGCGTGGCCGAGCACCGGGATGCGGGTGTGGTCCTGGATGAAGCGCACCAGGGCGTTGCTGCCGCGCGGGATGATCAGGTCCACCAGGCCGTCGAGCTTCAGCAGCGCCAGGCTTTCGGCGCGGCTGGTGAGCAGCTCCAGGGCCGCCGGATCGATGCCGCTGGCGGACAGCCCGGCCTGCAGGGCGCGATGGATGGCGGCGCAGCTGTGGCTGGCCTCGCGACCCCCCTTGAGCAAGGCGCCGTTGCCGGAGCGGATCGCCAGGGCGGCGATCTGCATCACCGCGTCGGGGCGCGCCTCGAAGATCACCCCCACCACCCCCAGCGGCACGGTGAGGCGCTCCAGCACCAGCCCCTGGTCGAGTTCGGTGTGGAGCTGGCGGCGACCGATCGGATCCGGCAGGGCCGCCACCTGGCGAACGCCGGCGATGGCGGCCTCCAGCTTGGCGCGATCGAGCTTCAGGCGGGCGACCAGGGCAGGGGCCAGGCCCTCGGCGCTCGCCGCCTCCAGGTCGCTGCGGTTCGCCGCCAGGATCGCCTCGCCATCGGCCTGGAGGGCATCAGCCATCGCCTGCAGGGCCGCCTGGCGCTGGCCATCGCTGGACTGGGCCAGGGCCATGGCGGCGCGGCGCACGGCGGCCGCGCGGCTGAGCAGTTCGGGGCTGGGATCCGGCACAACGGCGGGATCGCTGGTCTGGGGCGCAGTGGTCATCGGTCCATCATCCAACCCGCGGGCTGCTGGTGGTGATCAGTGGGCACCCCGACCAACCAACGAAGCAGCCCACTCCCCGCGGCGTGGTGCAGGCAGACCCAGGGATCCCTGCTCACGGGTCGCTGGTCCTGGGCGGCGGCGTTGCGGAATCCGAGTCATCGGGAGCTGGAGCCGCTCCAAAGCACTTCATCAGGGACTGCCGGGCAAGGCCTGGACACAGCGATGGGCGGGGGGGTGCCGATGGGTTGATTCGGATCCGATCGGCGCTCCAGTGGAAGCGATGCCGCGTTGGTTGAAGGGGCTTTGCTCAGGGTCGGCATTGCTCGATGGCGGCGATAAGCCCATCAAGGCTTGCTTCGGCCCGCTGTTGGAGGCGCAGCAGGGAGCTGTTCGTCAAGGATGCAAGGGTTGGTGGGCTACACACAAGGACTCGACCCTCGAACACGATGACGCCGGCAACAAGCTGCCTAGGCAGTCGTTTGGGGCCCTGGCCAACTTCGAGCCCAACGAACCTTGATATTACAACTTTGCACAGCTTTTCTGGTGATGCGGCAACTCCAATCGCCGATGCTCAATCTCGAAGCGCAGTACCGGCCCATGGTCTTCAATCTTGCGGCACGCAACCAGGATGATCACATCAAAACCATGGCCTTTCGGACAGCTGGAATCAGCAGTGCTTGCGGTGATCAGATCCCTGCTGTTGGCTGCCGCCAGCGTGCGGCGGCGCTTGCTCGCTGGCCGTGGCGTTCCATGCTTTCCATGGCGATGATGGAAGCGTCTCCCCGTCCCCTGCCATGACCCTCACCCTGTACGGCGCCGCCCGCAGCCGGGCCTCGATCGTGCGCTGGTATCTGGAGGAGAAGGGCATTCCCTACGCCTCGGTGCTGCTCGACCTGCGCAATGGCGAGCAACGCCACGAGCCGTTCACCACGATCAACCCCTTCGGCAAGGTCCCCGCCATGATCGATGACGCCTTCAGCGGACCCGATGGGGAGGCCCTGAAGCTGTTCGAAAGCGGAGCGATCCTGCTCTATTTGGCCGAGCATTACGGCGGCGAGTTCCAGAGTGATGGCCCTGCTGGCGACGATGCGGCCGCTGCGCGCCGTGCCCTCACGGCCCAGTGGATCCTGTTTGCCAATGCCAGCTTCGGGCCGGCCATGCTCCAGTCGGCGTCGCGACCGGAGGAGCTGCAGCGCCTGTTGGCCACGCTGGAAGGGGTCCTGGCCAAGGGAGAGCATCTCCTGGCCGGCAGCTGGGGGGATCCCGGCTGGGGCGCCGCCGATTGCGCTGTGCAGGCCTATCTGGCCTATTTGCCGCTGTTCTGTGCCGACTTCGATCTGAGCCCCTACCCCCGGGTGCAGGCTCTGATCGCGGCCACGGCGGCCCGAACCGCCTACGCCAAGGTGATGGGGGGCGCTTGATCGCAGCCGCTCCCTCCCAGCCCTTTCTCTGGCGCGGTCACCGCTTGGAGTTGCTGGCGGAGCGTGGGGTGTGGGACCCGGGCCAGGGGCTGCTGCTGCTGGCGGATCTGCATCTCGGGAAAGCTGAATGCTTTCAGAGCCAGGGGATCGCCCTGCCCAGCGACGGTGATCGGGCCACCCTCAATGCGCTGCTGGAGCTGGCCCACCGTTTCCAGCCGCGCCAGGTGGTGGTGCTCGGGGATCTGGTCCATGGCCGGGCCGGCCTGACGGCCGAGCTGCGCGCCAAGCTGCGGGCCCTCCCCGAACTGCTGGGCTGCCCCCTGCGGTTGATCGAGGGCAACCATGAGCGCGGCAGCTGGTTGGAGGGGTTACCGCAGGAGCCCTCCACCGCCCTGGGGCCCCTCTGGCTCAGCCATGCCCCCGAACCCTCGCCAGGCCGACTCAACCTCTGCGGCCATCTCCATCCGGTGGCGGTGGTGGGTCGGGGCGCGGACCGGCTGCGGTTGCCCTGTTTCGCCTACCACCGCCGCACCGAACAGTTGCAGCTGCCCGCCTTCGGCGCCCTGACGGGGGGCCATCCCTGCGCCAACGCCGACGCCCTTTGGTTGCTGGCGGAGGGCCGCGTCGTGCCCTGGCACTAGGCCAGCTGATCCCAGCGGGGGCTGGGGCGCGCAGCCGTCGCTGCAAACGCCGGTCGGCCGGCTAGCCAGCTGCCGCCAGGGCGCGCACCACATCGCCCCGGGTCAGCACCCCCACCGGCCGGCGCTCCCCGTCCAGAACGAACAACCGTTGGGTGGAGCGGTCATGCAGCTGACGCGCCGCTTCTGGCAGGGCGGTGGCAGCGGGGCAGGAATGGGCGTTGCTGCTCATCACATCGGCCACGCTGCTGCCGAGCACCTGGTGGACCTGGCGATCCCACTGGAGGGGATTGCGCAGATAGATCACCGCGTCGAGCAACATCACGTAGGGGCCGGTATCGAAGCCGCTTTCCCGAATCATCAGATCGGTTTCGGTGAGCTCGCCCACCAGGTCACCCGCGTCCCCGACCACCGCCAGCCCGCTGACATGGTGGTCGCTCATCAGCTGGACAGCCTCCTGAAGCGGGGCCTCACGGCGCACGCTGAGCACGGGGCTCGTCATCACCTCCGCCACCGTCCGTTCAACGACCATCGGGCTTCAGCTCCAGGCTCTGGCTTCATTCTGACCATGGCGAGAGCCCGCCAACCGGTGAAGGGCAGGATGGTCACACGCCTGAATGCACCGCCATGCAGAGGTCGTCCACCGTGCTGCGCCGCCTCGCCGATCTGCTGACCCTCGGCCGCGCCGTGCTCGGCCTGCCCCTGCTGCTCGCCCTCGCCGATGGGCGCGAGGGTCTGGCCTGGTTGTTGCTGCTGCTCGGCGGCCTGAGCGACGCCGCCGATGGGGCCCTGGCCCGTCGGGCCGGAGGTGGGTCGGTCTGGGGGGCCCGACTCGACCCACTCACCGACAAGATCCTGATCCTGGCGCCCTTGCTCTGGCTGGCCTCCCGGGGGCTGCTGCCCCTCTGGGCGGTGTGGCTGTTGCTGGCGCGTGAGCTGCTGATCTCCGGCTGGCGGGCCGGGCAGGGCAGTGGCGGGCCCGCCAGCGCCGGCGGCAAGGCCAAGACGATCCTGCAGTTCAGCTCCCTGCTGCTGCTGCTCTGGCCCAGTGCCTGGAGCCTGGGCCTGGACACCAATGCCAGCATCGGCCTGACGGTGCCGATGCTGCTGCGGTTGATCGGCTGGTGGCTGTTCTGGCCCTCGCTGCTGCTGGCGTTGAGCTCGGCCTGGGGCTATCTGCGCCGGCGCTGACGCTCAGCCGATCAGGGCCTGATCGCTGCTGAAATCCGGGTTGGTCGGCATTCGCAGGGCGTAGTCGTTGCTGTAGCTGTCGGCCAGGGTGGCCTCCAGGTCGAAGGTCGGCTCCCAGGCCAGTTCCCGCCGCACCCGGGTGATGTCGGTGAGAAAGTGGGCCAGGCGCAGGGGGAAGGCCTTGCGGGCCTTCTTGTCGAGGCCGGAGGGATCAAAGCTGCGGATCTCCACAGCCTGCGGATCCTTGCCGGCGGCGCGGGCGGCGGCGTGCACCAGGCCGCGGAAGCTGATCCCCTGACGGCCGCTGCAGTTGTAGATGCGGTTGCAGGCGGTCTCCACCTCGATGCAGCGGGCCATGGCGGCAGCCAGGTCGTTGACATGGCCGAGCTGGGTGATCGTGGTGCCATCTCCAGGCAGGGGCACGGGCCGGCCATGGACGATGCGATCGAAGAACCAGCTCTCGATCGGGTTGTAATTGCCCGGCCCGACGATGTACGTGGGGCGGAAGCTGGTGAACGGGATGCCCTGGGCGCGCAGCCAGGCTTCCGTTTCTGCCTTGCCGGCGTGGCGGCTGGCTGGATCGAGCGGGCTCTCCTCATCGAGGGGCCAGAGCTCGCTGTCGGCGTAGACGCCGGCAGAACTCACGTAGACGAAGCGATGGCTGGGGGCCCCGGTGCGGGCGATCACGGCGCTGCTGTCGGCCTCGCTGCGGCCGGAGCTGTCGACGATCACGTCGAAGCGGCGGCCCTGCAGGAGCTCCAGTCCCTCGGGGCTGCTGCGATCTCCCGCCAGATGCTCCACTCCCGCCGGCACCGGGTTGCGACCGCGGCTGAACAGGGTCAGCCGGTGACCGGCCTGCAGCAGCAAGGCCACCAGCGGCTTGCCCACAAAGCGGGTCCCCCCCATCACCAGGATGTCCATGCCGTTACCCGCTGGCGGGCCTGAAACCGCTCGCCATTCAAGCCCCCGGCCGGGGGGGCCGTCGGGGAGAGTGCGGAGGTTGCCCTCGCCACGGTTTCAGCAGCGATGCCCACTGGAAGCGCCTGGACCGCCCAGCCTGCCGCCCTGTCCAGCACCTCCGGCTTCCGCCACTTCGCCTTGCTCGGGGAACGGGGCCGGGGCGCCGACCGCAGCGCGGAGCTGGCGGCGGTGCTGGATCGCAGCTTCCGCCTGCTCGTGCCCTTGCGGCAGCTCCGGGATCGGCGCTTCTGGCAGCCTGGCTGGCAGTCGCTGCGCCGTGCCATGCAGGTGATCCCCGCCATCGATCTGCTCGACGGCCAGTGCGTGCGGTTGCACCAGGGCGACTACGACCAAGTGACGCGCTTCTCCGCTGACCCGGTGGCCCAGGCCCTGGCCTGGCAGGAGCAGGGTGCGGAGCGCCTGCATCTGGTCGATCTCGATGGCGCCCGCAGCGGCGAACCGGTCAACGACGCCGTGGTGCGGGCGATCGTGGCGGCGCTGCGGATTCCGGTGCAGCTCGGCGGCGGTGTGCGCAGCGCCGAACGGGCCGAGTCGCTGCTGGCTTGCGGTCTCGATCGGGTGATTCTCGGCACTGTGGCGATTGAGCAACCCCAGCTGGTGCGGGAGCTGGCGAGCCGTCACCCGAAGCGGATCGTGGTAGGGATCGATGCCCGCGATGGCCGCGTGGCCACCCGCGGCTGGATCGAGGCGAGCACGGTGGAGGCCACCACCCTGGCGGCCAGCTTCGAGGGCAGCGGCGTTGCCGCCCTGATCTGCACGGATATCGCCACCGATGGCACCCTGGCCGGCCCCAACCTGACCTTCCTGCGGGGGATGGCCCAGGCCTCCTCGCTGCCGGTGATCGCTTCTGGCGGCATCGGTGACCTCAGCGACCTGCTCAGTCTCCTGGCCCTGGCGCCCCTGGGGGTGGAGGGGGTGATCGTCGGCCGGGCTCTTTACGACGGCCGGGTCGATCTGGCCGAAGCGTTGCAGGCGATCGGGCCGGCCCGGCTGCAGGACCCCGGCGGGCTGCCGATCGCCTGAGGGCGCCTGCGTGCTGGCGGCGGTCAGGGGCGGGGCCGGAGCTTCGGCAGAGCCGGTCCAACTGCCCTATAACAGATTCCAGTTCTTGCTTCGATCAGCAGCGGTTTCGTCAATCCAGCCAGACCACTCCTTCCTGGTTGTTCCCGACCCAGCGGCTGCAGGTTCTCTCCAGCGGTTTCCGATCCAACGCTCGCGAGGGCATCGATCCCCTCCATCGCCGCTCCCACCGCCGTGCCGCCGTCAGCCGTGACGCCCCCCACCTCCATCGCCCCAACCAAGGCTCAGACGGCCGTTTCCAGGTCAGTGGCTTCGGGTGGAGCGGCTCAGGAGGTGGATCACCACTCCCAGGCCGGTCAGGCGGGCGGGATGGCCAGCCTCGATGATGTCTACCGCCTTTGCCGCGAGCTGGGCATGCGGCTGAGTCGCCAGCGGCGCATGGTTCTTGACCTGCTCTGGGCGGAGAAAAACCATCTCAGTGCTCGCGATATCTTCGAGAAGCTCAACAACCTCGGCCGCAACATCGGCCACACGTCTGTTTACCAGAATCTTGAAGCCCTGCAATCGGCCGGGGTGATCGAATGTCTCGATCGGGCCAGTGGTCGCCTCTACGGCTACCGCGCTGACCCCCACAGTCACCTCACCTGTCTCGACACCGGTGCCATCCACGATCTCGATGTGGTGCTGCCGGCTGAATTGCTGCGTAGCATCGAACATCAGACCGGCTTTCGTATCACCAGTTACACCCTCAACCTCAGCGGTCGTCGCGACTGAGGTCCATCCCCTGACCTGGGCTGGAACGTCGCGGCTCGCCTCGTTATGGTTGACGAGATTGAATCGTTCCCCGTGAGCCGCCGCAGAGCCGAGCCCGGCCCCTCGCTGCTGGTTTTTGCGGAACCGCTGCAGCGAGAGGGTCTGGGCCGCTGGCTGGAGCATTCCCCCGCTGGCTACCGACTGGTCGATGAGGCCGAAGCCGCCAGCACGGCCCCTGCCCTGGTGATCTGGAGCCTGATCAGCACACCACCGGCCGACCGGCTCGAACGGGAGGTGGAGCAGCTGCTGGAGCGATGGCAGCCAGCCCCGCTGTTGCTGCTCCTGCCCCGGGGCCATCGCTACCCCCAGCGCTTCCTGCTCCGCCTGCCCCTGCAGGGAATCGTCGAGGAGCCGGATGGCTCGGGGCTGCTGGAGTCAGTGGCGACCCTGCTCCAGGGCGGACGGGTGGTGGAGATCGGCCCCTATCCAGCGGAGCAACCTCCCAGCAGCGCCAATGAACCCATGGGCTTCGGCCAGTGGTTGCTGATCAGCGGCGTGCAACAGATCGATGCCGAGCTGCGGGTCTGCGACCACCTGCTCCAGACCACCGCCGCCAACCCCCTGGCCCAGCTGTTGCTCGAAGGGCGCCGGCGGGAGCTGCGGGCGGCTCGAGGGCTGCTGCTCTGGCTCTGGGGACCTCTGTCGCTGGCCTGGAGCGAGGCCTCTGGGATCGAGCCCCCCTCCCCGTCGTCGGCCACGGGCCGCTCCTCCCCTGGCGGCTCCGTTTCCGCGCCCCTGGTCGCCAGCGGCGGCTCAGGGGCGCCGGCAGCCCTGGCGTCCGCGGAGGCCGCCGGCAGCCGCGGCGGGGTGCGGCTCAGCCTGCGCCAGCGCAGCGCCGATGGCATCTGGGAGGCGTTGCGGGAGCGGCTCAACGCCGCCGCTGCCGAAGGCCCGCAGAACGGCAGCGGCCAGCTTCTTGCCCTCGACGGCCTGCAGAGCGACCGTCGTCGTGATCTGCTGCTGGCGTTGTTGGAACAGTTCGATCTGTTACGGCGCCGGCTCCAGGAGCAGGGCGTCCCCAGCGCCACCGTGCTGGACACCTGGCAGGACCTGCAGCCGGAGTTGCGCCGCCAGGCCCTGCGCCGCATGGCCGGGTCCTACGTGCAGATCCCCGCCGAGGGGGTGCTGCGGCCGGTGGCCGACACCCTGCTTCAGGTGGGCAGCTTTGATCTGGCCGACCCAGACCTGCCCGATCCCACCGCCATGCTCACCAGCCTGGTGGAGGCCCGGCCGCTGCTGGTGGAAGGTCGGCTGCTGGCACCCGACGAACCCCAGGCGGTGCTCTACCTCGAACTGCTTCTGGCCAACTGGCTGGTGCGTTCGGCCGAGATGATCAGCGCGGAAGTGCTGGAGGTGGCGGCCGGCTGGCCCGAACTGCGCCGTTACCTGCTCCGCCCCGATCTGCTGGCCACCCGCAACCTGGAGCGCCTGCGCAACCAGCTCAATGCCCAGCAGCGCTGGAGCAGCTGGATCGCCAGGCCGATGCGCCTCTATGAAAGCCGCCGGCCCCTCTACCGGTTGCAGTCCGGGGTAATCGATACAGTGGACATCACCGAGCCCCGCGACCAGGAGCTGCGTCGCCTCGGCTGGCTGCAGCAAGCGGTGACCCTGGCCCTGGAAGCCCGCGATGCCTTGGCGCCGCAGGTGCAGAACCTGGTGCGCAGCCTTGGTGATCTGCTGGTGGTGCTGCTCACCCAGGTGGTGGGCCGGGCCATCGGCCTGGTGGGGCGGGGCATCGCCCAGGGGATGGGCCGCAGCCTCGGCCGCAGTTGAGCGGCGGGGGGCACAATGGCGCCAACTGCCCCCGGGCCTTGCCCTCCTCCCTGCCGCCCCACGCCAGACCATCCTTTGGCAGGCTGATCCGCCGCCGCACCGTCCAGGCCCTGGCCTGCATCGCCCTGGTGCTGGTGAGCTGGCTGGGCGGACCCCTGGCCCCGGCGGCCGCCAGCCTGGAGAACGACCGCTTCGACGGCAATATCTTCGCCCTCTACGCCGGCAATGGCTCCCTGGTGCCGCCCCGCAGCAGCCTGGCCCAGGCCCTGGACGCCGGCCGGGTGACGGTGGTGATCTACTACCTCGATGACAGCAGCGTCAGCAAGCGCTTCGCGGCGGTGGTCTCGGAGCTGCAGCGGGTGTGGGGCAATGCGATCGAGCTGATTCCGTTGGTGACCGATCCGCTGCTGCCGGCAGAGCAGGCCGGCAAGGGAGCTCGGGCCCGGCTGCCGGTAGGCGATCCCTCCCGCTACTGGAGCGGGCTGATCCCCCAGGTGGTGGTGTTTGATCAGCAGGGCAAGGTGGTGTTTGATGCCAGCGGCCAGGTGTCGGTGGATGGCATCAATGCGGCGCTCAGCCAGGCCACCGGCCTGCCCTTGCCCCCCCTGGCGGCGGCGGGCGGCCTGCAGAGCTTCAACGAACTCAACAGCGAAGTGGTGAGCGCCCCGCGATGACTCCCCCCCCAGCTCCCGCCGCCATGCGCCAAGAGAGCGACAGCCTCGGGGTCGTGGAGGTGCCATCCGATCACTACTGGGGCGCCCAGACCCAACGCTCGATCCAGTTCTTTCCCTTCGGGCAGCGCATGCCGCTGGAGGTGGTCCATGCCTTCGGCTCCCTGAAGGCGGCCTGCGCGGAGGTGAACCGCGATCTGGGACGCCTCGATCCAGCCCTTTGCGCGGCGATCGTGGCGGCGGCGGAGCAGGTGGCGAGCGGGGAACTGGATCAGCACTTTCCCCTCAAGATCTGGCAGACGGGCTCCGGCACCCAGACCAACATGAACGCCAATGAGGTGATCGCCAACCGGGCGATCGAAGCCCTCGGCGGCGTGCTGGGCAGCAAGCGGCCGGTCCATCCCAACGACCATGTGAACCTCAGCCAATCCAGCAACGACACCTTCCCGGCGGCGATGCATGTGGCGGTGGCGATCGAGCTGGAGCGGCGGCTGATCCCGGCCGTCGAGGCGCTGCGGGCGGAACTGGCGGCCAGGGCTGAGGCCTGGCATGAGGTGATCAAGATCGGCCGCACCCACCTGCAGGATGCGGTGCCATTGCGGCTGGGCCAGGAGTTCGGTGGTTATGCCGCCCAGATGGGGCTGGGGCTCGACCAGCTGCGGGCCTGCCTGCCGGCGGTGCTGGAGCTGGCGATCGGCGGCACGGCGGTGGGCACAGGTCTGAACGCGCCGGCTGGTTTCGGCGAGGCGGTGGCGGCCCGGTTGGCGGAGCGGCTGGGTCTGCCGTTCCGCAGCGCCGCCAACAAATTCCAGGCCCTGGCGGGCCACGAACCGCTGGCGGCAGCCCATGGCGCCCTGACGGTGCTGGCGGGCAGCCTGATCAAGATCGCCAACGACATTCGCTGGCTGGGCAGCGGCCCGCGCTGCGGCCTGGGCGAGCTGGTGCTGCCGGAAAACGAACCGGGCTCCTCGATCATGCCCGGAAAGATCAATCCCACCCAGTGCGAAAGCCTGACGATGGTGGCGGTGCAGGTGATGGGCAACAACACGGCGGTGCAGATGGCCGCCAGCCAGGGCAACTTCGAGCTGAATGTGTTCAAACCCCTGATCGCCCACAACCTGCTCGAGAGCATCGCCCTGCTCAGCGGCGGCTGCGACGGCTTCCGCCGCTTCTGCATCGAGGGCCTGGAGCTCAACCGCAACCGCATTGACGCCCTGCTTGCCAGCAGCCTGATGCTGGTCACCGCCCTCACCCCAGCCATCGGTTACGACAAGGCTGCCGCCATCGCCGAACACGCCCATCACCACGGCCTCTCCCTGCGGCAGGCGGCCCTGGAGCTTGGCCACCTCAGCGGCGAAGACTTCGATGCCCTGGTGCGGCCGGAGCGCATGGTGTAGGGAGGGGTTTGAGGGGTCATGGCGGTGGCTGGGGGCCGGGGCGTTGATGTGGATGAAGAGTGGGCAGGGATGGTGATCAGCGGGCTGGTAAGCACCAAGGCGCGAAGTGGCATGCCACCTCCTGATCAGCAACAAAGCTCCGCAGACCTAAGCAGGCGCTCTGGCTGAGGCGTGCAATTGATGCAAGCAATGAGTAGACGTTTCGGCAATTCCTTTAGATTAAATCGGCGATTAAAGCGATAAGCGACCTCCGAAAGACAGTGATTTCCATGCTTCTTGAAATTAAAGGCATGATATGTGCCACTCCGGGCTGCCCGACATATCTCGGCCGCGAGATTCACGCGACAGCCAGCCGCGGTGTCTGCCGGTCGGTTGATCGGGATCGCGGCGGCAGCTCAATCCGTGAAAACCAGGCTTGGACTTGCTTTTGCCTGCTCTTGCGGCTGGAGATACAGGGTTCGAGTTCCTGGAGTGGGATCGGCATCCAGGCCATCAATCGGCTCGCGGCGTCTGAGGCGTGCATCTGCAGAGCACCCAGGCCGAGGCGCAGAATGCTCATGCCCCGCTTCCAGTGCGGGTCCACCTGTCGCCTGAGGCCCGCCCGGCTGGCTGGCGTCCCGTGCGCGAGATCGATCAGCTCGAAGCCAAAGCGCCAGGTGGAACGTCTTGAATGCCTCCATTCAGCGGGCGTGCTTTCCGCCCGAGCCTGATTGCGGGCCTTCCTCGCCCTGATCAGGGCAGGTTCAGCCAGCCCCTCAGGGCCAGATCCACCATCAACGGCGACGGTTTGCGCAAGACATTGCGCGCTGAAGGGGCCACTGCGATCCGGATCGGCGCCGCCCGAGCCTCCGTGATGCGGTCCATTCACTTCAGTCGGGCACCTGCCCACTCCAGTTTGCGAGCTCCAGGTTGGCCAATCGTTGCAACTGGCGGCGGGCTACCTCGTCGTCGCCGTGGCGGAGCAGGTAGGTGCCGATGGTCGCGCGGATGCAGGCACTGCGGCTCGTGCCCAGCTGATGGGCTACCTGGTTGAGCCTGCGCTCCAGCTTGGGCTCCATCCGCACGCCGATCACCAACGCGCCATTCGTGCAACGGTTCGTGCAACGGGGTCAGTGCTGGGGGCGGGTCGGCAGCGCCGTATCCCACTAGACTGCTAGCAATCAGCAAGCAGGCTAGCGATGCGCACCCTTTACATCCGCCACGTTCCCGACGAAGTGGCCGCACGGTTGGAGAAGCTTGCCGCTCAAGCAGGCCTGCCTTTGAGCACCTTCGCTCTCCAGGAACTCACCGAATCCACCCGCCGCGCCGACAACGCCGAGCTGCTCAACGCCCTGCCCTCCCTGCCGATCGAGCGCGCCAGCATCCTGGAGGCCTTGGCCGAAGGCCGCGCCGAGCGCTGATGCTGGTGATCGATGCCTCGGTGCTGGTTGATGCTCTGCTGGTGGCAGGCCCGGCGCGGGCACGGCTGGCGCGCGACAACCTGCAGGCTCCCGAGCTGATTGATGCCGAGCTGCTTTCGGTGCTGCGCAGGCTGGTCCTGGCCGACAAGCTGCAGGAAGGTCATGCCTTGCAGGCGCTTGCTACGGCCGACCGACTGGGCCTGCGCCGCCACCCCAGCCGCTCCCTCTGGCCCCGGGCCTGGGAGCTCCGCACCAACCTCTCCGCCTACGACGCCCTGTATGTGGCCCTGGCCGAGCAGCTCCAGGCGCCCCTGCTCACCGCCGATGCCCGTATCGCCAGGGCGCCGGGATTGCGGTGTCCGGTGGAGGTTCTCGAGGGGTGAACCCCATGCCCCTCCAATCACTTCGCCGGTAAACCACCGTACGATTGCGGTAAATGGATCAGGTACGTTATGGCCACCGCTCGCCTTGATGTCCGCCTCAGTGATCAGGGCCACAAGCGCCTCGAGGCCAGGGCCTATTAGAAGTCATCGTGAGGGTCCCTCCGCAGCCGGTCTCCACCCCAGCAGCCTCAGCAGCCCTTTGATGTCGTGACCCAGGGCGGCGATGCCCTCGGTAATCGACCGGATGCCTTCGAGCCGCAGGGCATTGATCGCCAGGCTGCGGAGGGTGGCCAGGATCTGGACGCCGTTGTTCTCTCGGTAGCGATGGGCGTCCTCTCGTAGCGGCATGTCCCGCACCCAGTGCCAGCTGTTCTCGATTGACCACCGATCTCTGACGTGACGCAGCAGGGCCTAGGCTTCGGTCCGCAAACTCGAGACGGAGTAGCGGGTTTCATCGGTCGGCTTGCCCTGGCGGATCCGGCAGTCCGGCAGCACCTTGAGGAACCTGATCAGATCGCTTGCGGCAGCAGGGGGGGGCGGGCTCGGAAGCCAAGGGTCAGGTGTGGTTCCCGCGCAGCTCACCGTGGGCGCGGCTGCCAGGCGATACCTACTGGGACAGACTTCTAATAGGCCCTGGGACCCTGCCGGTTGCCTTCTTGATGGCCTCGAGCTTGGCGCGCAGCTGGGGGGTGGCGATGCTGATTACCCGCCTGGCCAGATAGTTGACCATCTGCACCACCCCGTAGAAGCTGCTGGTGTTGGTCTGCCGGGGCACCAGCGGCTGTGAGCGGTCGCGGCGGTGCGCGTCCAGCGAGCCTGGGGTGTGGAGGCAGAAGAGCTCCAGGTCATCGGTGCGGGCGAAGTGGGAATCGGCGAAGGTTCTGCCGAAGGTACCCTTGTCGCTGAAGCAGGAAAAGATGTTGCGGTCCTTGGCCTTTGGGCCGCCGGGGGCGATGTCGGCCTTGATCAGCGCTCTGATCTCCCCCCATGTCTGCAAGGGGCCGCAATCTGCAGGGGGTTGTTCACCCGGCGCCAGGCCGAGCCGTCGCCAGTCGAGGCCGGCGCCGCCACGAAGCAGATCGCGATGGGCCGCCAGCAGCAACTCCACCAGCGCGGGAAGATCGTCCTCCTGATCGACGCGAAACCGCGGGCGGACTGGCTCCGTCCACCACGCTGAGTTTCATAGACATAGTGATATGGGCTGTTCCGGCCCGGATGCAGCCGAATCCGATAAGGACAGCCGGCAAGCCGCAGGCGGCTGCAGGCCTGCTGAAGAGCGCCACGGGGCAACATCAGGCCCTCCCGCTCTCATCGGACGAGACCGCCTGGATGTCTGGTCCTAGGTACAGAAAACGGTCAAAATGGGTCCGATCGGTGGCCCTTCCGCATGGCGCAACGCATCTCAGGTCCAACCCTGACGGATGTTGTCGATTCATGAGATCCAGCTCCCTGAAAGGGATCTGGGGCTGAATTGAGACTGCGACTGGAATGGGTCGCCTGAGATTCGAACTCAGGACCAATCGGTTAAAAGCCAATCTTGGAGACCTAAAGATACTTTTCCTCACAGGGTTGAGTCTCAGGAGGTACAGAGAAAGCACAAATGACAACCTCCGACACGATAAGACACTAGCACAGGTTCCTGTTTGCGACGCCCTTCAGGAATGCACGTGGGAACCACATTCACCGCTGCGGACCCCAAATGCAGCAGCCAGCACGGCTCCCCGAATGGCGACAGAGCAAGAAGCCCTGTCAGCACTAGGTTCAGGGCCAGCAGGGAATACTTCAGAATCCCTAGTCAAGCTGCCTATGAATGACTCACAAGACTCTTAGAACCATTGGCGTGAATTCGAAATCTACAGAGTGTCGATCAAGCCAACTGAACGACAGACATCTGCTGGCATCGAGATCAGGTGGGGCCACTTGACAGACGAGACCCCCGCTCCGGCACCGGCCTGCCCGTGAAAGGGAGCCGCCATGTACTTGACTACACATAAGAAGGCAGATCAAGGGAAGTTGAGTGCAGAGCCATGCCCAATCTGCAGGGATATCCTTCATGAACCCTGCGAGGGCGACCAACGCCACGACAGGCCTTCCATCCCCAACCCAGCGACCAGACCGCAGTCCCCGCCCGTCATGGCTCGGCGGAAGGAGCTCCAAAGCGCCCCCCCCATCCGGGCGGGGAAGAGCGAGAGGGAGAGGGCAGGCCGGGTGGGAGGGGCCAGTCAGTCCACGCCGCTTGTAAAAGTTTGCGTGAAACGTCGACCGAGCCCGCGTCGTTCGCAAAGCGGCCAGACATACTCTTAGGGTTCCCGAACGGCAACCCGGTGCAGAGCCTTCAGCACAAGCTCGATGCCGCCCGGGTGCAGTTCGGAAGATTCCTGCGCAACTGGCGACGCAGCAACGACTGGTCGGTGACCACCGCCCAGGACTGGGCCAAGGCCTGCCCTGCTCTGATCCCCTGGCCATTGCGGGTGGCTGGAGGGCAGTGGGGGAACCTGGAGAACGGCAAGGTGCAGCAGCCCCAGCCCAGCACCTTCATCCAGCTGGGCGTGCTCAACGAGTGCCTGGCCCTGGAGGATCGGGGGCCGATCAAGGACAAGACCCTGCGCGACCGGGTGCAGCGGGCCCAGCCCGTGCGGCACCCCGACGGCCGCCTCTGGGGAGCAGAGGACTGGTTCGCCTGCTACATCGGCAAGCTGGAGGGTCCGGCTGAGCTCTGGCCCCGCCAGGACGACATCGACGCGGAGATCGAGACCAAGCGTCTGCGCACGCTGTTCGAGCAGGCAGCAGAGAGCGCCGGCATGCGCCCGGTATCAGCCGCGATGCAGGTGCTGCGGCAGGCCGGTGATCTGCCGATGGAGCAGGTCGTGGCCATCGAGAACGCGCTCTTTGCCGGCGAGCGGCTGCCAGCGGCCATCCTGCCCATCGCCCGCCAGGCCCTCGATGCCTGGATGCAGGAAGCCGCCCCAGAGCTGCTCACACCTGGGGCAGACACGACTGCCATCTGAGCCTGCCGGCAGCACGAGAAGCCGGGCAATCACAGTGGCAAGCACTACAGACCAGCAATTATGCGTAGCCGGAATACCCGGCTATAGCGTTCCCGAAACCGTTACAGCAGGGGTAGCTTTGGCGTCGACCTGCAAGACCTTGTGGATCGCGCCGAACGCGGCACACCTGATGCCGATTCCAGGCCTCCTGATGGCCTGGAGATCCGATACC